>JBCQVS010000001.1:0-139211 GCA_047172885.1 Rikenellaceae bacterium
TTGCGATCGACTCCTTCGACACGCACCGCAAGGATATATTTACCATTCCATTTGATTGCGCCAGAGTTAAGCGTAGCGTTGATTCCGATGCGCTCCATCAAAAATGGATTGCTTTTTTCGCAGAGGTCGTAGCGCCAGAAAAGTGGCGTATGGTCGGCTGTGAGGATTGGATACTCATAGCGCTGATAGACTCCATTTGTAGTTGAAGTTGCAATATTTTTTCGCGCGATTAGTGTCTCATGCTCTGCTTTGAGCTGAGCCAATCGCTTATTGAAATTTAAATTAGTCATCTATTTTTCTAAGTTTATTTAGTCCTAAGTAGGGTAAAATAATTATTGGTGTGTTTTTAAGAGTGCTATTGGAGATGAGATTTTTTGCTATTGAATTGAAAATATAGTTATTCTATATTGAGATTTAATAGTGAAAAATATCGCTCCAAGAGTGCTTTTAAAAATATGGCAATAATTGTTTTACACTACTTAAAAGAGAGGATATTGCAGGTAGGTTGTAAAACTCAACAAATTCTTTTTATCTCTTCTAACTCTCACTATTCTATCTCAACTTCGTCTCGCGTAATAACAAAGTCTGAGTTTAAAATTTCATTAAGCAGCGAAGCTCCATTGTATGTGTCGCTTTGAGTGAAATCGCCCACCCATGGCATAAACCACGACCATGTATCGCCTCCTTCGATCATATTATCTGGTGAGGGTATCGCACCACACTCGCTTAGAGCAACCAGTTTGGTGTGCGAGCCTATCGTTGCTACAAAGTCAAAATAGTCACGCCGAGAATCGTGCGTAGGTGTACCATAGATATCGGTCCCCAAGATATCGACCATATCATCGCCTGGGTACCAATTGTTAGCACCATCCATTTTATCTACTGTCCAGACCCAAATTAGGTTATTGAGATTGTGGTGGTTAGTAAGTCGATCATAGAGCAAATTCCAAAGTGCCTTGCAGTCGCCAGCACTTCCTGCGCCCCACCAGAACCATGCTCCTTGCGCCTCGTGCAGAGGTCGCCACAGTACAGCAATACCCAAATCTTGGAGCTGTTTCAAATAATCGGCAACCACATCAATATCGGCCACCATTGCTTTGTATTCATCCGACGAGATGTCGTGCACCTTCGAAACATCGAACGATGTACGCTCGCTATTGGAAGTATTCATCGAGTAAAAAGCATCTGTTTTAAACGATGGATCGCGCCAGTGCCACATTGCAGCTACAATTCCGCCACTCTTTGTCCACTCCTCTGCCGAAGAGATCATCGTTGAGTAGGGTTCATCCCAACTCCACTCGCGGGTCATATTCATAAAGTCGTAGCAGAGAATTGCTGGGTATTTTCCACTCTTCTCGGCCATCCACTCCGCTTCGGTTGATTGGACTGTGTATTTGCACATTGCACCTGATAGGCTTCTCACTCCGAAACCTTCACGCAAGTAGTTGTAAAGGGCTATGGCCTCGGCATTCGCTTTTGGATTTATCAACTCTTCGGTGATTGCGAACTGTGCATCAGGATCTACAACAAAAGGCTTGTCTTCGCTTCTAAATGAGAGGGTGTATTTGGCAGATTGCCCACCTGAGCTCTTTGCCTCAACAGCACCAGCTTGAAGTGTGAGGGTGTAATCGCTCTCATATTCGAGACTCTCGGCGGGTGAAATTGAGAGCAGAAGGTTGTTGGCTGCGATGCTTAATCCCACGCTGCCGCCATTACCATCGGTCAACGTTATCGCACTCTCTCTTACGATCGAGATTGGAGCCGAGTACTTAATGTCGATCTTTGCAAGATCCACCTCCACTGTTGAGCCCTCTTCTAAGCTTACACTTACAATCTCTAGCGGATCGTTTAAAATATCATCGTCTGCTCCTCTCTCGGAGTTGCAACCACCACAGCACACCGTAGTCAATGCTGCGGTGGCTATAAGTAGTTTATTGAAAAAGTCTCTTAACATTGGTTGACTATTAATAGTAGCTTATTTTGTACATATCGTAGTTTTGACCTTGGAAGATCATACCATTGGCACGCATCACATCAATAACAGCATCGGAAGGTGTAAATTCATAACTCTCAGCTCCTGCCTCAAGAGCTACCACACCCCATTCATTTACAGGGAGACCATCCCAAGGAGCCCATCCATTAGGGTTGCCCGCTTTGAATTGGCCCTCTCCGCCAACACCAACATTTGTGAAGTGGTACACGATGGTTGCGCCATAAGGAATCGACTCGAACACTGAAGGTTTGTTACCCCACGAAAGTTCTAAGTTTGCTGACCATGAACCTGCCGAGTAGCTACCCTCCCAAATGGTGACGTAGTTGATAACTACGCCAACGGTTATCGCGCCAATAGATGACTCTGTCTCGCCCGTTGTGAGGTTAAAAGAAAGATTATAAACACCTGCCTCAACCTCGGGAACAATGAAGGTCATTGAGCTATCCGAGCGAGCGATGTAGTCGGTGACTTTAGAGCCTCCGATCGACATAGATTCGATCTTGTTGAATTGAGCACCTTGGATTGTGATCTCATCGCCAACGCTTGCGCTATCTGGCATTGAGCTCACTGTAACGATCGAATCAGGAGTGAGGGTCATAGTTGTGACGTGGATGCTTGTGCCATTTGCGGTGATAAATTTAAGATCTCCGCTCAATGATTCGCGAGTGGTATAAACGATGATATCACCAGTAGAAGAGTCATAAGCAAACTCCATATCAGCGCCCGACAGGGTAACCGACACGACTAGATCGAGATCACGACCGTGAGCCACAATATCCTCTCCCGAGACAATATCAATCGACTCCAACGATACAACAACTGGCTGAATAAGGGTTATCTGAGGCGTCTCGACACTCTTGCCAGCCGCTGTAGTGAGCGTAATAGCCCCATCGGTAGCCTCAGCAGGGATCACAACACTAATCGACTCCTCTAAGGTGAATTCACTAGCCACAGCACTTCCCGAGAACTGAACAGCTGTCACCAAATCAATATCGTCACCCGAAATAGTCACTATATTGCCCGCTTTAAAGCCCTCCTCAGCCTCAACGGTAAGAGCCGTAGGCACGATACACTCCAAAGCATCCTCACTCTCAACCACTTGGCCAGCCATTGAGGTGATCAAGATTGCACCATCGGCCATTGCTGCAGGAGAAGCCACAACGACCTCATTTGCGCCTTGGCTAACAAACTCAGTGGCTATCTGGGCTCCACCAAACTCAACAGAGGCCACAAGATCAAGATTTTCGCCCTTGATTGTTAGATTCTCACCTGCTTTTATTGTAAGCGGTGCAATTGAGCTAACCGTAGGCTGCTCAACAAGAAGCTCCTGATCGGAATAGAGCTGGTTGCCATCAAAATCCTCGACGTAGAGCTTTCCAGAGATAGCCTCAGTGGGAAGCAGCGTAACGATCTTATAGCGATCCTGCGAGATAAATTCAGTAGATACTACAGCCGCACCACCTCCAAATACTACCGAGGTGATGTTATTGAGATAGTCGCCCGAAATAGTGATCTCATCTCCAGCTCGCACAGCCCTATCGACTGGCGAGATAGACGAAATCGAGTATGGCTCGGTATAACCCATCATCGTTTGTGTGGTGATAAAGCCACCTGAATATTTCAATGTCACATAGCCTACCGTAGCCTCTTGAGGCACAGTGATGGTGATCTTTTCGCTACTCTCGACCTTGATATCAGTGATCGAGATGTCGTCAGGAAGGATGATCTCGGTGACCTTATCGAGGTTCTCGCCTAGGAAGCTAATCTCGCCACCACGAAGAACTGGCGTTGGGCCAAAGGCGTAGAGCTCAACCGTTGAGGTAAGTGAACTATCGTCTCTTTGACAAGCGGTGAAGCTGCTTATCGCCCAGAGCAAGCAGCAGAGTGCTAACGCTCTATATATTAAATTTTTCATATCCTTGTCTTTAATTATTTAATGTTAACTAAGCGAACGTTGTCAATATTCAAATTGAGATCAAACGAGGTCGCATCGGTGTCGGTAGCCCCAAAGAACATTATGCTAAGGTTGACCACTTCGCCCAGCGAGCTGATACTTCTCGATGTCTCGCTCTCATCTTTGCTATAAACGAACTCCGCCAAAGGCATGGTGACAGTGACCCAACCATCTGTGACGTAGTTATTGTCGGGAGCTGTTAGATATGGTCGCCAGTGATATTGAGCAAAACCAGTATCTACACCGTGGCTAGCATCGTTATCGAACCAAACCAACATTGGCGTATCATGCCATTCGTAGCTGCGACACTCAAAGCGCAGGGCATAGTCCGAAACACTACCCTCGCTAACAAGAGGCGCACCAGTAGGATTGACGTAGAATAATTGGATTCCATTAGCAGGCCAAGCCCACGAGCCAGTAGCACCCACAAGGGTTACATAGGCGCCATCCAAAGGGTCAACGTCGCTAAAGCCCGACAGACCCCAATTATTCCACTCGGCGGCATCGTCACCGTAAATAAATATGCCTTCCGAGTCACGGAAAGTGAATTGAGAGTTTCCTTTTCCGTAATCGTTTTCAACCGAGATCAGACCCGCTTGAGTACCCACAGGAACAGTAACGTTGATCTCATAGTCATCAAACGAATTAACCTTAGCGGCCATATTTCCTGGGAACAGCACATCGATTGTGCCATCCTCGCGAGCATAGAACGATTTTCCGTAGATCGTAGCCGACGTTCCATCGGGAGCCCATTCGCAACTAATCGAACTTACGGTAGGCGAAGGAATTGTCACGGCGAAATCTGTTGTGCAGCTCTTACCCTTTTTTGTGTAGACTGTAAGAAGATTGTCGACAACGGTTGGCATAACCGCAGGGATTGTACAGATAATAGCCTCCGAGGTTACATAAACAGGGTTGAGCAGTGCATACTGATCATTGAACTTTACCTCACACACATCCTCGAGACCTTGGCCAATAATTGCAATAGTTTGGCCCATTGAGCCTCCCACGATAAGTGAATCTGCTTTTTCGGACTCTATAGCGCGAGTATATTTAATGATGGGTTGTGCAGAGCCACTAGCCACATCTTCGTCTTGGGAACATGAGAAGAACCCCATGGTGAGCGCCCCAAGCAATAAAACACTATTTAATATTCTTTTCATAGTTGTATCTCCTTTAATTATTCTTGATAGTAATCAACAGGCTCCTCCAAAAGGATAGGCGCATTGGTAGTAGCATCCGATGGGATGTCGATATAGAGTGACGATGAGGTAAGAGTGATAACACCCGAGCGGTTCGAAGTGTTGATATTGTCGTTGGTACCAGCATCGGTCCAATCCTCTGCGTCGATCTCCGATAGCCAACCACGAGTATAGTAATCTTGGTTGTTGCCGTAGATGAAGATATCTTCGTTGGTGTAGGCGTTACCAGTTGCCTCGTTTAGCTTTTCGTAGTTCAATCGCCACTGCTTATCGCGATACATACCGTTGAGATAATCCAACGCTGCTTGCTCGTCAATATAAGCCAAGCGCTTAATATCAAACCAATTAGCACCCTCCAAGGCAAACTCACGACGACGCTCCTTGATAAGATCCATATATGTAAGCTCCGAGACGTTGTAGCTCGCATTGCCACGATCCAACACTGCATTGACATAACCCAGTGCAGTAGCATCGGTGAGTGTTGCATTAAGATTTCCAGCTAAGCAAGCCTCAGCATAGACAAAATAGACGTCGGCTGTGCGCAACAAATAGAGATTATTCTCACCATCTTGTCCAGTACCGATCAGAGTACCACCCTCGGAATTAATCACATACTTCTTGGCGTGAGCTCGAGTGAAGTTGAGCTGGTCGATCCAAACCGAGTAGTCATCCTTCTCAGAGTAGTAGTTATAGTAGGTGTAGTCTCCCAAAAGTGGATACTTGTCACCAAGCTGCATATATACCCATTGACGACGACCATCATTTGGGTGCTCCTCGAAGAGCTCTTGCAACGAGAGCGTTGGACCTTTACCCGACCCCCAACAGCTAGTGCCGATAAGAGCATCACGACGTCCCCACTCGATTGGGCGGCTATTGCCGTAACCATATCCGCCAGTCATACATTGAACAGCGATAAGCGACTCAGAGCAGTTGTCGGCCGAGGCATCGAACATTGTCGAGTAGTCACCAAATAGCGTTGGACCATCGTTGATCACCTCCTGAGCATACTCTTTAGCTTGAGCAAAATACTGAGCATCACCCTCGTAGCAACCACGAGTTAGGCAAACCTTAGCTTTGAATCCAAGAGCCGAGTAATAGGTCACACGACCTGCCTCAGAGGCTGTTTTGGGTAGAGCCGCAATTGCTCTGTCGAGATCCTCGCAGATAAAGCGATAGAGGCTGCTGTGGGTGTTGCGAGGCAAATACATATCCTCGGTATTACCCGAAGTAATAAGATCTGTTGGGTTGGTGACGATAGGTACATCACCCCAATACTCCGTAAGATAATAGTATGCTACGGCACGGAAGAGATACGCTTCACCCAACGCTTCGGTGATAACCTCTTCGCTGACATTATTATCGCGAGCCATATCGGGCATATCGTCGATGATACTATTTGCGTAAGAGACCACCCTAAACAGACCATTCCAACCTTGGAGGCTATAAAGGTTCTCAGGTTGCACGGTGTTGAGGAAGAATTGACCCTCCTCGGCATAGGTATAGAAAAGGTCTCCTGACAACATATCGCCACCTTGATACATAAAACGGTTGGTGAAATCCCACCAAACAAGACCATAGAGCGATGCGGTGTTTGCCATTACACTCTCCTCGGATGTGTAGTAGCTCTCTTTAACCTGTTTATCTACTGGGTCCACTGTGAGGAATTCGCTACACGAGCTCACCGCCAATAGATTAAATAGTGCTAATGTTGATATAATTACTTTTTTCATTGATCTAAAGTATTAAGTGGTTAAAAGCCGATGTTTACACCGAAGATATACATTGTTGGTGTTGGGTAACGTCCCATATCGTAGCTCTGCATCAATGCCGATTGGTTATATGCTCCAACCTCGGGGTCGTAACCCGTGTAAGAGGTGAGGGTGTATAGATTCTGCAAAGTGCAATATAGTTTGAGAGAGTTCATGCGCAGACTCTTTATCATTGAGGCTGGGAAGTTATAGCTCAAAGTGATGGCTTGAATACGTAGGTAGCTACCATCTTCGATCCAACGGTCGCTCATGCGATTATTTCCGTTGATGTCGTTGGGTGCAAAGCGTGGTGCTGTGGCTGTTGACGCGTTCGAAAGATAGGCTGCATCATTCTCATCATAGAGGATATTCGCTCTATCGATCACCGATGCTGCTTGGTTGTCCCAGGCGTTGCTTAGCGATTCGGTGCGATAACGTGCGATATTTAGGATATCACCTCCATACGAGCCATTGATGGCAACAGTTAGATCCAAATTCTTGTAAGCGAATTTATTGGTCCATCCATAAGTGAAATCGGGGTTCGGATCGCCTATGATCGTCTTATCGTTGTCGTTGATCACTCCATCGCCGTTGAGATCTTTGAATTTGATGTCGCCAACGTATACTCCCGAGTATTTATCGTAGAGGTTCACCCCTGGTCTGCTTCCATCCTCGACTTGAACGGCTGAGCTAAGCACATCTTCCTCATCTTTGAAGTAGCCATCGGTGACATAGCCATAGAATACGCCCATTGGCTGACCAACTTCGATGCGTGAGGCTGAGCTAAAGGCTGAGCTGAAATAGACTGAGATACCTCCAGAGATCACCTGCTTATCGTCGTTAAGAGCCAAGACCTCGTTATTGTTTTTCGAGAAAATTAGGTCTGAGGTCCATGTGAAATCGCTGGTTTGGACTGGGACAGCATTGATAGCGATATCGACACCTTTGTTGCGAGTTTTACCGATATTTACGTATGGAGCACTAATGCTGTTGCCGCTTCCGATGCCCAAATACGATGGAACTGAGACTTGCATTAAAAGATCCTTGGTATCCTTTTGGTATACGTCGATTGTTGCTGCTAGGCGGTTGTTGAAGAAGCCTAAGTCGACACCTGCATTATATTGCTCTGAGGCCTCCCATTTAAGGTTCGGATTCGAAATATTGCTTACTCTGTAGGCGCTACCGCTGCTAGCATAGGGCGAAAGTATGCTTGTCATCGTTGCTCCATATTGGTAGGTCGAGATATTATCGTTTCCCACCATTCCGTAGCCTAGGCGTAGCTTAAGGTTCGAGATCACCTCGACACCTTTTAAGAACTCTTCGTTTGAAATTCTCCACGCGAAGGCTGCCGATGGGAAATAGCCCCATTTATTGCTTGGGCCAAATTTAGAAGAGGCATCGGCACGGATTGTGGCGGTCACCAAGAAGCGCTCGTCGTAGTTGTAGTTGATACGGCCAAAGGCTGAGACCTTGGTGGCCGAATCCTTCCAAGCGTCGTTGCTATCGAAGGTTCCATCGGAGGTCATCACAAAGATATCATCGGTCGAGAAGCCACTCTTGCGAAGATACATTCCCTCCCAAGCGCTTTTTTGCATCTCGAAACCTGCCATGGCATTGATCGAGTGGTTTTTAATGCTTTTGTTATAGGTCGCATAGTTTTTCCAGATCCAGAATAGGTTGTGATCCTCTTTTTGATACATTTGGTTTAGAGAATTGGCGATTCCGTTACCGAAGTCGTAGGTCGGGATAAAACTTTGGTTTAGGCCATTGCTGATATCGTAGCCATATTCTGAGCGGATATTAGCTCCTTCGATTGGATTGAACTGCAAGTAGAAGTTTCCCATGATGCGATCTCGAGTCAAAGTATTTTGCTGCATTTGAGCCAACCACAATGGGTTGTTTGAGGTCGAGCCATATATCGATTCAGGACTTGCAAATTCGCCATCGAAACCATAGACAGCCACCGAAGGTTGCATCGTGAGGGCTTGCATGATGACTCCATCGTTACCATCTTGGCGTGAGATACGCTCATTGGTTCGAGTGAAGGCGATAGATCCACCACCCTCTAGGTTTTTAAGCATCTTTCCATCAGCATTGAGGCGCATATTGTAACGATCGAAATTCGATCCATAGATCGTACCCTCTTGATCGGTATAGCCTATCGATGCAGACATCTTTAGCTTATCGGTACCTCCCGAGATTGAAAGAGCGTGCGAATGCATTGGAGCGACTCTAAAAATCTCGCTCTGCCAGTCGGTACCCTCACCCATGATCGATGGATCTTGCAGGGTCTCATCGAGCGAAAGGGTCGAGTATAGATCGGTGATTTCGTTTTGGAATTGGGCATACTCGCTTAGATTCATCATCTCGATGGTGTTGCTCGCCTTTTGGATCGCATATTGACCATCGTAGTTGATCTTCATTGCTCCCTCGGCACCACGACGAGTGTTGATAATGATTACACCGTTGGCACCTGCCGAACCGTAGATCGCTGTTGCTGAGGCATCTTTGAGCACATCCATAGAGACGATATCTTGAGGCGAAATTGTCGAGAGTGGATTCACAGTAGTTTGACCCGTTGTGCCACCACCAGCCCAACCAATTGAGCTTGCGCTACCCGAAAATGGGATTCCATCGATCACATAGAGCGGCTCATTGGTCGAGCTAATCGAAGAGGCTCCACGAACACGAATCGACGCTGCACCACCTGGAGCACCAGAATTTTGAGTCACCTGCACACCTGCTACAGTTCCCTGCAACATCTGGTCGGCATTGGTAATTGCGCCACTCTTTAAGTCTTCGGTCAAGACCGAGGCTACAGCTCCCGTAAGGTCGCTCTTTTTCACTGCGCCGTAGCCGATTACAACTACGTCGTCCATCTCGATCGAACCTTCGCTCATTACTACATTAAGCGAGGTTTGCGCTTTGGTTACCGAAATCTCTTGCGTAGTGTAACCTATATATTCAAAGACGATAGTTGTGGCGTCTCTGTTTTGGAGTGTGATTGAATAGCTACCATCAAGATTGGTTGTTACACCATTGGTAGTACCTTTTTCAAATACGCTGACTCCAAGTAGTGGTTGACCATCGCTCTGCGATGTCACCACACCTTTCAGACTCTGTGCCGAGGTGGTTGCCACTGCACAGATACTTAATAGGCATAGAAGAAATCTATTCATAAAAGTAGTTTCTTGGGGTTGGTAATTAAGTTGTTTCTTATTTTTTGTCGATATTTTTGGCCTCGAGCATCTTCTCGGCATAACGCTCTCCTAGCAGGCGAATTCCAGGGGTGTCGAAGTGAACACAATCCTCTTTGACGGCACACCCTTCGGATGATACAATATGTGCCGTGGGGATCGCCTCGGGCAGAGTGTTGATGATGGTATTCATCGAGGCGCATACGCCATTTGCACTTTCTGGGACTACCTGACCTGCTACAAGAGGTACATTTTCAGCTTCGAGCGACAGATCAGCAAGGATGTCGGAGTAGATCTTCTTGACGTAGTTGCACCACTGCGCATCACCCGTATTGGTCTCACCTTGGTGAAGGATTACACCACATATCTCACCATCCTCTTGTGCGATTTTTGCCATATCTATAAGGCGCTTATAAGGGTTACCTCCGTAGGCTTCGACTTTCTTTACGAACCACTCCTCTTCATATGTGGTCAAGTAACTAGAATATATATCCTTGTCGAAAAGGCGAATATCGCAACCTCCAATTGCAACAGTGACGAGTCCTACACCCACATCCTCGGGGAGGTGTTCGATCATCGTGCGGCCGAAATAATCAGCAGGTGACAGGCCAGAGTATGGGCCACTCAAAGGTGGAATACATGCACTCCACTCACCCATTTTTCGCTCGGGGGAGTATCCATCGGCTGTTGGCATCATCCTAAGGCGATTGCTACAAGTGAGATCTTGCTCTTCGATTGCGCCCTGGCCCTCCATATTGGATTGTCCGATACATAGATAGATCTGCATTGTTTCTACCTCTTCTTCCGCCTCTACGGTTATATCCTCACCTCGCAGGTTAGCCTTGACGATTTGCGCCCAAGGTTTTAGAACCTCATCGTCCCATGGGCCAGAATCACTTGCTTCCACTGTGAGCATCGAGCAAGTTTCATCTTTGTCTGAAAGTGACCATGCCACCCAACTCAAAGAGTTCTCAGCAGCCCATTCGCGCCACTCACGCCATGACTCTTGATCGAGATAGCCATCACCCGAGGACTCCATGCCGGCACACTCCGAGATAAAGAGCGGCAACCCTTTGCTTAGGGCGTAGTCGGCCTTGTCGCGCAACTCTTGCTTGTGTGTTGCAGCATAGAAATGAAGCGTATACATCAAGTTATCGTACTCGGTGATTGGGTCGTCGGCAGCTATATGCACATCTTGATCCCATGTCGGTGAGCCAACCAGAATTAGAGCATTGGGGTCGATATCTCGGATAGCTTTGATAACAAGTTTCGAGTATGATTTCACCTCGGTCCAGCTCTCATAATCGGGCTCATTGAAGATCTCGTATATGACGTTTGGGACTCCTTTATACTTGGTTGCAACCTCAGTAAAATATGCTTTCGCCTCGGTGAGGTTGATATTGTGCGAGTGCCAATCGATAATTACATAGAGGTCGTTTTCGATCGCTGCATCTACCACTTCGTAGATCAATTCGGCTGACCATTCAGGTTTGTCGAGATAGCCTCCATCGGGCTCTACTCCCAATGCAGCTCTCACCACATTAGCACCCCAATCTTTAAGCGTTGCAACACTCTTAGCATTATAGAATCGAGGCCAGAAAACATGCCAACCGTAGCTCACACCATGCAGCACCACTTTTTCGCCTTTGTTATCGACCAAATTTACGCCATCGACACTTAGAGGCGAAAGTGTATACTCCGTGTCATTTGTATTATTCTCGTTTTTATCAGCTCCATTATTGTTTCCTTCACACGACGAGCAAGAGATACACAACGCCATCGAAGCATATATCAATAAGGTTTTTACTATTGCTTTCATAACGATTAGTTTAATTTAGAGGTTGCCGATTTTATAATCTCGAGAGTGGTGATATCGGAAGTGAATACGGAGTTCAACCCCTGCTCCTCTTGCGCTGGGTCGCCACAATATGGGTCTCCTTTACGCCAAAACAGGCTCTCGCTCGAGGGTGTGATATTACCACCCCAACCCCAGAAGTTACAACCACTCAACACGCCACCTTGAGCAGCTGAGGCGACGACAGCATCGAATACAAATTGGTAATACTCATCACGAAAGGTTGTTGGGGTGTCGAGCGTAAAGAGCATTCCATCACGAGGAAAACCAAACTCCTCGAGCGCTACGGGTTTACCCAAACGTGAAGCAACCTCAATGTGATTGGCGATATACTCAGTAGTGTTTTGCTTTGCCGTCTCGATGGTCGAAGCCATGTCGTCAGTGTCGATCCAACCCCAGTTTTTTGGCCAAATGTGGATATTGATATACGAAATTTCGTCGAAAGAGTGAATCTTTTCGAATAGCTCAATATCTCCCTCACAGCCGTGCGAACCTTCGCTACCAGTCGAGATCATATGGTTAGGATCAAGTGAACGGATCAATCTTGCTGTTGCTCCAATCCACTGAGCGAATGCCTCTTTATTATCTGGATTAAAGCAGCGTGGTTCGTTCGATATTTGCCATGAGAAGATTGTTGGATCGTCTATGTATCGCTCACCACTTAGGCTATTTGTGCGGGTTATGATATCGGTTACGTAGCCTTCGAAAATTGCTTTCGCCTTCTCGTTGGTGATAAAGGTAGAGGCGTATGACATATATTTATCCCAACCATCGACTACGGGAATTGGAGCTTGACCCTCACCTGCCCACATTAGATATTGAGTATATCCTCCACTCCACTCCCACGCGTTGTTGAGATAGAGCACCGCCTTCATATTGCGTTTCCCCATCTCGATGAGCAGATAGTCGAGACCTTCGAGAAGATCAGCGTCGTATACTCCTGGTGCTTTTTGAAGCGTTGGCTCAGCTTTGGTGCGTACACCACCCTCACCATCGGCTCCCACAAGCACACGTAGGTTGTTGACGCCTAAATCATGGAGGCGATCTAATTCTGAGAGTAACCGTTCACGATCACCACCCTCGCCTTTAGAGCCAAGAATGGCACCGAACCAGAGGTTTGTACCTATATAATAGTACGGCTGGCCATTTTCGATAAATTGGCCATTTTCGACCTTCGCAAATTTAGTTTCACTATTTTTACAGGCACAAAATAGTAGTCCAATTAGACAGAGAGATAGTAATAGCTTATTCATAATTAAATTACATTTAGATTAGTATTACAAAGCTAAATAAAAACAGAATGGCAAAATGATATTATATTATCTATAAGCTATAGAATTATGATATATTGAAATAATCACCGCTTTCGTAGAAAATATTTAACTATCTGCAGTAACTTTTATTTGTTATTTACATATTAATATGATAACTTTGTAAATGATTTAAAATATTATTGCGTCATGAATAATTCCATAAATGAAATTTCGCCACTCTCTCAGAAGGATTGTTTTTATATCGTTGATCGCAACAAAAGTGTATTTACCTATCCTTTGCATCGCCACAAAGAGTATGAACTTAACTTTGTTGAGAATGGCGCTGGAGTAATTCGAGTAGTTGGCGATTCTGTGGAGTCAATATCCGACTATGACTTAGTGCTTATCGCAAGCGAAAATCTCGAACATGTGTGGGAGCAGGGCGAATGTCAGTCCAGCTCGATCCACGAGATTACGATTCAATTCTCCTCCGAGATCTTTTCCGACTCTCTGTTGATGCGCAATCAATTTGAGTCAATCCGCAAGATGCTGGATCGCGCTAAGCAAGGTTTAGTCTTTCCGCTCTCGGCAATAATGAATGTCTATTCGCAGCTAAGTCGCATTTCCGAGGAGCAGAAGGGATTCTATCAAATCTTAAAAATTTTGGCCATTCTCTACGAATTATCGCTCTGTAAGGAGAGCCGTGAGCTAAGCAACACCGCCTTTACTCATACGAAGCCCAACAACGATTCTCGACGGATCACCAAAGTGGAGGCTTATATTGCCGCCAATTATCGCGAAGAGATCACCCTGACTGGATTAGCGAAAATTGCGGGCATGACCCCTTCGGCATTTAGCCGATTCTTTAAGCTTCGTGCCGGACGCACTCTCTCGGATTACTTGATCGTCATTCGTATCGGAGCTGCTGCACGTATGCTCGTCGACACGACTGATTCAGTCCAAGAGATCTGTTTTAGTTGCGGATTCAACAACCTTTCGAACTTCAATCGAACATTTAAACGGCGTAAAAACATAACACCAAAAGAGTTCCGCGATCTATATCGCAAGACTAAAATTATTTGCTAACCCGAAATACAAACACCACCATGAACAGACTATTCCCTATACTTATGATCGTCACTACCCTATCATGTTCAACACCAAAAACCAACCCTGCGATTGCGCATGATAGTGAGTTGGAGAAGAAAATCGAAACAACTTTGAGCTCTATGAGCCTCGAGGAGAAGATCGGTCAGATGTGTGAGATAACCATTGATGTTATCACCGACTTCAGCGACCCCAATACCTTTGCCATTGACGAGGCTAAGATCGACGAGGTGATCGGAAAGTATAAAGTGGGCTCGATTCTCAACGTGCCATTTGGTGTGGCGCAATCCAAGGAAGTTTGGGCTGAGACGATCAAAATAATCCAGGATAAGTCGATCGAGACGATGGGCATACCTTGTATATATGGAGTTGATCAGATCCATGGCACTACTTACACGCTCGATGGTACGATGTTTCCTCAAGGGGTTAATATGGCAGCGTCGTTTAATCGCGATTTGGTGAAGCAGTCGGCTCAGATTTCGGCCTATGAGACCAAAGCGGGTTGTATTCCTTGGACCTATGCTCCTGTTGTCGACCTTGGTCGTGATCCTCGTTGGGCTCGTGCTTGGGAGAATTATGGTGAGGACTGCTATCTCAATGCTCAGATGGGACGTGCGGCTATCGAGGGTTTCCAAGGGGATGATCCAAATAATATCGGAGAGTATAACGTTGCCGCTTGCTTAAAGCACTTTATGGGCTATGGAGCTCCTGTTTCGGGGAAGGATCGAACTCCTAGTTCGATTAGTGACATTGATATGCGTGAGAAGCACTTTGCCCCATTCTTGGAGGGTATTCGTGCGGGAGCTCTTTCGGTGATGGTCAACTCGGCGATTAATAATGGAGTGCCTTTTCATATCAATGCTGAGTATCTGACTCAGTGGCTCAAGGAGGATTTGGCTTGGGATGGCTTGATTGTGACCGATTGGGCTGATATTAATAATGTGGCGACTCGAGACAGGGTTGTGGCGACTAAAAAGGAGGCGATTAAGCTTGCGATCAATGCTGGTATTGATATGTCGATGGTGCCTTACGAGGTGAGTTTCTGCGACTATCTTCGTGAGTTGGTCGAGGAGGGTGAGGTGCCTATGAGCCGTATTGACGATGCTGTACGACGTGTTTTGCGCCTTAAATATCGTTTAGGGCTCTTCGATGCTCCTTATTGGGATATCGAGAAATATGATCAGTTTGCTAGCGCGGAGTCGGCAGCTGTGGCATTGACCTCGGCAATTGAGTCGCAAGTATTACTCAAAAATGAGAATGATCTATTGCCTCTTAAAAAGGGGACTAGAATTCTACTCACAGGCCCTAATGCCGCTTCGATGCGAACGCTAAACGGTGGCTGGTCATACTCATGGCAGGGCGATAAGGCCGATGAGTGCGCTACGGCATATAACACTATCTATGAGGCTATGGCGAATAAATTTGGCGAAAATAATGTCGCATATGAGGCAGGAGTGACTTATAAAACCACCCCAGGAGCTCTCTGGTGGGAGGAGAATGAGCCTAATATCGAGGCAGCCGTTAGAGCTGCTCGAGGCGTAGATATTATCGTAGCTTGCATCGGTGAGAACTCATATTGTGAGACCCCTGGCAACCTTAACGATTTGCACCTATCGACCAATCAAAAAGAGCTAGTCAAAGCCTTGGCGAAGTGCGGAAAGCCCTTAGTTTTGATCCTCAACGAGGGTCGTCCTCGTATTATTGCCGAATTAGTGCCTCTTGCCGACGCTATTGTCGACATAATGCTTCCAGGCAATTATGGTGGTGATGCCTTGGCTGAGCTCTTGGCAGGAGATGCTAATTTTAGCGCTAAATTGCCTTTCACCTATCCTCGCCACATTAATTCGCTTATGACCTACGATTATAAGCCTTGCGAGAATATTGGCCAGATGGATGGCAATTATAACTACGATTCGGTGATGGACGTAGAGTGGGAGTTTGGCTCTGGATTGAGCTACACGACCTTCGATTATAGCAACCTTAAAGTTGATAAAACTAGCTTCAATGCTGATGATATTCTCACTATTTCGGTCGACGTAACCAACAGCGGAGAGGTTAAAGGCAAGGAGCCTATTTTGCTCTTTTCAAGCGATTTAGTGGCCTCTATATCGCCCGACAACCGCCGCTTACGCAACTTCACAAAGGTGGAACTAGCTCCAGGCGAGACCCAGAGCGTTGAGCTACTTCTAGCCGCGAGCGAGCTAGCCTTCGTAGGAGCTGATAATAAATGGCGCTTAGAGCAGGGCGAATTCACAATTATGTGCGGCAGCGAAGCGGTAACGATCAGCTGCTCACAGACTAAAGTGTGGGAGACTCCAAATATATAAGAAAAGAGGAGTAATAGAAAGGGTGTCCCTTTAAGAGACACCCTAAACTAAAAATGGCATTAAACCAATTCTGGAAAAAGTTGGGATTATAGGTTATGAATTATAAATTTTAAGTTATCTTTACACTCGCCAGAGTAGAAATAAGGATTATAGCTCAAGAAAAGTAGAGGCTAACCATTAGATTCTCAAGAGGGTAAACCAGATAATTTAAAGGATTTTATGATTCAAGATATAATTTCAAAAGAGCTTTCGCTCACCGAGCAGAGTGTCTCGAATACTATTAAGCTCCTCGAAGATGGTGCGACAATACCATTTATTAGCCGCTATCGTAAGGAGGCAACGGGAGCTCTCGATGAGCTTCAAGTGGGTGCTATCAAGGAGCTACTGACCAAATACACCGCCCTTGTGGCTCGCCGTGAGACTATCCTGGCGACCATCGAGAGCCAAGGCAAATTAAGCGCTGAGCTGCGCCAAAAGATAGAGGAGTGTTGGAGCGCCACCACCCTCGAGGATCTCTATTTGCCATATAAGCCCAAGCGTAGAAGCCGTGCTACTGTGGCTCGTGAGGCTGGTTTAGAGCCTCTGTCCAATATCATTATGGCTCAACGAAGCGGTGATGTTCAGCGATCGGCAAGCCGCTTCGTTGTGAGTGGCATCGCTGATATAGACCAGGCAATAGCGGGTGCTTTAGATATCATCGCTGAGCGGGTATCGGAGAACGAAAGGGTGCGTGAAGGGGCTAGAAGAGCGTTTCTCTCGAAGGGAATGATCTGCTCGAAAGTGGCCAAAGGGCGCGAAGGAGAGGTGAAATACTCCGACTATTTCGACTGCTCTACCCCTCTACGCAAGATCTCCTCTCATAGAGTCTTAGCGATGCTTAGAGGCCAAAGCGAAGGGGTTTTAAAGGTGAGTATCGTCGTGGACAAAGATGATCTAGCCTCTCAAATAGAGCGCCAATTTATCCGCCGAGACTCCTCAACAGCCACTTATATGCGCAAGGCCATAACCGACTCTATTAAGCGCCTTATCTACCCTTCAATCGAGGGTCAGGTGATGACTCTCACAAAAGAGAGAGCCGATGATGGAGCTATTTCGATCTTTGCCGAGAATCTGCGTCAATTGCTCTTTTCATCGCCTCTGGGCGGAAAACGAGTATTGGCCATTGATCCAGGATTTAGAACTGGGTGCAAGGTGGTTGTGCTCTCCTCAGAGGGTGATCTTTTGGAGCGATGCACTATCTATCCTCATCCGCCTCGGGGAGAATGGGACAAATCAAGAGGCAAAATCAAGCAATTGGTCCAAAGATATAAAAGCCAAGCGATAGCCGTTGGTGATGGCACCGCTGGTCGCGAAACCGAGGAGCTAATCCGCTCGATAGAGTTCGCCGATAAAGTCGACGTTTTTATGGTTAGCGAGGATGGGGCTAGCGTCTATTCTGCTTCTCAGGTCGCTCGAGAGGAGTTCCCCGATGAGGATGTCACTATTCGAGGAGCTGTGAGCATTGGACGAAGGCTTATGGACCCTCTTTCGGAGCTTGTTAAGATCGATCCTAAGTCTATCGGAGTGGGTCAATATCAGCATAGCGTAGACCAGGGGAAGCTCAAAGAGAGGCTTAATGTGGTGGTTGAGAGCTGCGTGAATCGAGTTGGAGTAAACCTTAATACCGCCTCGAAGCAGATCTTAACGCACGTTTCTGGGTTGAGCGAGTCACTATCTCAAAATATTATAGAGTATCGTAGCGAGAATGGTCGGTTTTCTTCACGAGAGGAGCTACTTAAGGTTAAACGATTGGGAGCTAAGGCCTTTGAGCAAGCGGCTGGATTCCTACGCATTAAGGATGGGGCTAATCCTCTGGATAATAGCGCAATTCACCCAGAATCGTACCATATAGTCGAGAGAATGGCCAAAGATCTAGGAGCCTCGCTCGAGGAGCTATTATCGCGCAAAGAGCTCCGAGGGAAGATCGACCCTAAGAGGTATACCACCAAAGAGGCTGGAGAGGCTACGATCAACGATATTTTAGAGGCTATGGAGCGTAGAGGATTAGACCCTCGAAACGAGCTTCAGAGCTTTAGTTTCGATAGCTCTATACGCTCGATCGACGATCTGAGAGTAGGAATGGTTTTGCCTGCGATGGTGACCAACCTCACCGCCTTTGGGGCCTTTGCCGATATTGGAATCAAACAGGATGGATTGATCCATATCTCGC
This sequence comes from Rikenellaceae bacterium, assembly GCA_047172885.1. Taxonomy (GTDB): domain Bacteria; phylum Bacteroidota; class Bacteroidia; order Bacteroidales; family Rikenellaceae; genus Alistipes. The sequence continues at coordinate 18,846 of JBCQVS010000001.1, forward strand.
AGATTGCCGATAGATACGTAGCCTCGCCTAGCGACGTTCTCCGCCTTGGAGAGCAGTTAACGGTAAAGGTGATAGAGGTTGACGCTTCTAGGGGGCGCATTGCTTTGAGCTTAAAAGGGCTCGATAAGATCGGCTTATAGCGCAATAAAAAATCAATATCGAAAATATTCGGAGGTTTAGATAATTATCTCTATATTTGTGGTATAAGAAAGTTAAATCAATAAAAAATAGAACTATGGAAAAATCAAAGGTATTAGAGGTTATGGCAGCAGCAGGTGAGCCACTTAACGCAGGTAAAATCACTGAGCTTTCGGGTCTAGATCGCAAAGTAGTAGATAAAGCTATGAAGGATCTTAAGGCTGATGGCAGCATTGTTTCACCAAAACGTTGCTATTGGGAGAGAGCTAAGTAGAGACTCTCGCAAGAAAATAATAAACCAGGCGGGTAACTAATTCTAAATCTAGATTAGTTACCCGCCTGATTTTATGTATATTTTGCGCTTTTCGGTAAAAAATTAACTTATAAAATGATCCATATTACTATAATTATAGCAAAAAAATAGTATCTTTGTGTGAGCAATGCTCTATTTTGACCTAATATAATTAAAATATAAAACCAACTAAACTAATATCTTATGCGATTTATCGGAAAACTATTTGTCTCTCTGATGCTTCTAGTGACCATTACGCCACTCTCTGCTCAGACTAAGGGTGCAAAAACATGGCAAGAGGCTGTGGTCGAGTTGCGCCAGAAAATTGACGCAGGGCAGATCGAAGGTGTCAAGCCTTTTTACAGCGAAGTAAAACGATTGAAAACAGATCCTGAGAAGGTTACTTTTGACCTCACGGGTGTTGAGAAATTTATAATCACAGTTAGCGATGCTCGTGATGGAAACGTTGGTGACTTCGCAGCTATTGCCGATCCAATGCTTATTGATTACAATGGAAACAAGGTTTGTTTGACCGACCTTACCCCTATTTTTGAGACTGGATACGACTACTCGCCTGTTTACAATATCAATAGAGGTCACAACCGAAATATTGCAATCAACGGCAATTCATATGAGAAAGGAATCTGCGTTCAAGCAGAGGGTAAAATTGTATATCAGCTAGATGGCAAGTATAAGAGTATCGAAACTATGATCGGTGCCGAGGATGGTGGTCGTGTGGTCACTAGCGTTATCATCGCTTTTCTCGATGCTCGCCTCGATGAGGATATTCTCTTTGAGACGATGTCCCCTGAACATAGCGCACAGATGCAGAAATTCTTGTATCAATCGCGCACGCTTTTCGATGAGTATGTATTCCCTGCCGAAGGTGTAAACGTTGAAAAGGATATCGCCGACAGAGTTGTGGAATTCAAAGCAACTGTAAACAAGGATTACTACCGCGCAAAGATCGAGGAGTATAGCACATTGGATGCTGAGGCACAAGCTATTGCATACATCAGCCTTACGGAGGAGATGTTGAAGATCGGCGAATTGAACGAGAAGCTAAAGTGGGTAAACCTAGAGGCTTTGGCACTCTATCTTGAAGATATGAAGTCAGTTTCTTCGTTCGATTATGCGGCTAATAAAGCTAACTATGATACTCTCGCAGCCTCTTTTGCTGAGGTGAAAAGCGCAATCGCCAAGGGTGATGTTTCATATATCGAAAAGGCTGAGCAGACACTTGAGCTTCGCGATAAGTTGATCTTTGCAAATCCACTCTTAGATACCGATATCTTGATGGCTCGTTACAAAATCGGCAGCTCGGCTCGCACAATTATGTCGCCTTCACTCGGTACACAAATTAGCAATTATAGTAACCAAGAGTCTGCAATACGCGCTGATTACGACGCCTATTTGTCGGTTCTTTCGGGTGTGACGAGTGGTGACAAACAACTACGAACCGTATACAAGCCAACTAAAGATACTCCGATTTCTGACCTTCGCATGCACTGGAATGCAGAAAAAGCGATGTTTACAGGAATCCAAGAGGATGGTCGTTGGAATATCTTCGAGGCTGACTTGAAAAATGGTGGCGCTGAGAAACTTATGGAGATACCAGAAGGGGATATCGAGTTCTACGATGGTGCTTATCTTCCTGATGGACGTATCATCATCACTTCAAATATTGGCTACCAAGCTGTGCCTTGTGTAAATGGACTTGACCCTGTGGGTAATATGGTTCTTTATACGCCTGAGACGATGAATTTCCGTCGTCTAACATTCGACCAAGATGCAAACTGGAATCCAACTATCACAAACGATGGTAAGGTGATGTATACTCGTTGGGAGTATACCGACCTTACGCACTACTACTCGCGTATCGTAATGACGATGAACCCAGATGGTTCAGAGCAAAGAGCGTTATATGGAAGCGGTTATATGTTCCCAAATAGTGTCTTTGATATGGAGTCTATCCCAGGTCACTCATCGGCATTTGTCGGTATCGTATCGGGTCACCACGGTGTAGCTCGTTCAGGTCGCCTTATTTTGTTCGATCCTAAAAAATCTCGCAAGGGTGCAGCAGGTATGCTTCAAGAGATCCCATATCGCGGCGAGGAGATCGAGGAGGTTCTTAAAGATAGGTTGGTCGACGATGTATGGCCTCAATTTATCAAGCCTATGCCACTCGACGATAAGTACTTCTTGGTGGCTGCAAAGCTTACTGCGGAGTCACTTTGGGGAGTTTACCTGGTCGACGTTTTCGATAATGTAACTTGTCTTTACGAGGCCGAAGGTGAGGGTGTTATCTCTCCATTGGCACTTCGTCCAACTCAAACTCCTCCAACTATTCCAGATCGAGTAAACCTCAGCGACAAAGAGGCAACTATCTTTATCCAAGATATTTACGAGGGTGAGGGTCTACCGGGAGTACCTCGCGGAACTGTCAAAGAGCTACGTATCTTTGCATACGAGTATGCTTATCTAGAGACTGTTTCGGATCACAACTGGCACGGAATCCAATCAGGTTGGGATATCAAACGTCTGTTGGGCACAGCTCCAATCGAGGAGGATGGTTCGGCATTATTCAAAGTGCCTGCTAACACCCCTATTGCGATCCAGCCAGTCGGCGAAGATGGTGCAGCGATTCAATGGATGCGAAGTTGGTTTACCGCTATGCCAGGAGAGATCGTTTCGTGTGTAGGCTGCCACGAGGATCAAAACCAAATTGCGATACCAAAGCGCGTTATAGCTTCAGCGATATCACCTCGCGAGATGACAGCACCAGAGGGTGGCACACGTCCAATGACATTCGATTTACAGATCCAACCGATCTTAGATCGTGCTTGTGTGGCTTGTCACGATGGAGGTATGGCGTTCGATCTTTCAGACACTACTAAGGATAAGTTTGGTTTTGGTCAATCATATTTGAATTTCCACCCATATATCCACCGTCAAGGAGGTGAGGGAGATCAACCAGTGTTGAGCCCATATGAGTATCACCCTAACACAAGTGAGCTTGTGCGTATGCTAAAGAAAGGTCACTACAATGTGGAGCTTACCGATAAGGAGTGGCGAGCATTGTACAACTGGATCGACTTCAACGCACCAGACAAGGGTTTCTTCAATGCCAACACACCTAAAAAGATCCCAGTTAAGGGTCAGGATCAATACGAAAGACGTATCTACCTAACTGATAAATATGCAAATGGTGCGAGCGTTGATTGGAAACAGGAGACTGCCGATTATGCAGAGTATCTTAAGAGTCAAGGCGAGATCAAGGCGGAGATGCCAGAGGCTGTAAAGGAGAAGAAGCTCAAAGAGGCAAAGGCTAAGAATTGGCCATTTGTAGCTGAGGCAGATCCTAACAAAAAGACTATCGAGATCGGCAATGGTGTGAAGATGAACTTCGTTCGCATCCCAGCTGGAGAGTTTGTTATGGGAAGTAACAGTGGTGAGAGCGATGCTAAGCCTGAGGGTAAAGTGTCGATCGGCAAGGAGTTCTGGATGGGCGAGATCGAGGTTTCGAACGAGCAATATAATGTCCTTTATCCTGACCACTCGAGCCGTTATATGGATCAACAATGGAAGGATCACATCAACCCAGGTTACCCAGCATTCTTGCCAGAGCAGCCAGTTATTCGTGTAAGTTGGAACGAGGCAATGGCATTCTGCGAGCAACTAAGCGCACAAACAGGTCTTAAGATCACTCTACCTACCGAGGCACAATGGGAGTGGGCTTGTCGCGCAGGAACTGACACCGACTTCTGGTATGGAACAATAAATTCAGACTTCGGCACAAAGGAGAATATGGCTGACAAGACAACGCTTTTGTTCGCTGTTGCAGGTATGGACCCACAGCCAATGAAGCCAAACAATGCGATGTATAAGCACTACACATTCCTACCTAAGGAGGAGAGCGTGGATGATGGTAACTTGATCCAAACTCAAGGCGCTAGCTACGAGGCTAATCCATTTGGACTATACGACATGCACGGAAACGTTGCTGAGTGGACTCGTTCGGATTACTTGCCTTACCCTTATGGTAAGAGCAAAGAGGAGGCTGAGTATAAAGTTGTTCGCGGAGGATCGTCACTAGATCGTCCAAAGAGAGCAACATCACACTCTCGTCGTGGATATTTCCCACACCAGAGAGTATATAATGTAGGTTTCCGCGTGATTATCGAGGAGTAAGCAACATAGAGAAGCCGACTAACCTCGTTATTCGACTTTCCACAAAAAAAAGAGGATGACTTTCAAGTAAAAAATACTTGTTAGTCATCCTTAATCTTTTATATAACAGCGAACTATATCACTACTTCGAAATAGATAGTTGCGATGAGAGAGTCGATAGATCCAACCCTTGAATATAGGCTATCACCACTCCATAATTGGTTATTGGGATCGCTGCCGCTTTAGCCTTTTCGATTCGGTGCATCATATATTTACGATTAAACATACAGGCTCCGCAGTGAATAATCAGCGAATATGAAGATAGATCCTCGGGGAAATTCCGCCCCGAAACAATGTCGATGGTAAGCTCCTCACCTACACGTTGGCGCAACATTCTGGGTAGTTTCACACGCCCGATATCCTCGGCCATTGGAGCATGAGCACACGCCTCGGCAATCAAAACCTTCGATTGTGGCGTAAGCAACTCGATCGCCTGAGCACCCTCCGAAAGAGCAACGATATCGCCTTTATAGGCTGCCATCAAGATCGAAAATGAACTTAGCAGAGTCAGCGGAGGCTTATGCGCATAGACCTCTCGAAATGCTTGCGAGTCGGTGATAATAAGTTTTGGCTGAGCTGAAAGGGTCTTTAAAGTTGCCTCTAACGCCTCGGTAGTGCAACTAATCGCAATAGCTCCAATATCCAACAACTCACGCAGAGTCTGCACCTGTGGCAAAATTATTCGCCCTTTGGGCGCTTGAGGATCTTGAGGCATAACCAACACCACAACATCACCCTTCTCGACCAATCCAGCTGTGATTTTTCTCTCTGTCGCATTAGGATCTAGCTTCCCGAGAATCGCTTCGCGGATCACATCAATATCGACTCCATCCTTTACACTTAGCAGGATTGGAGACTCCCCAAAGAGCTTTTCGACCTCCTGAGCTAAAGTCGCAAGGTCTTCTCGAACATCTACTTTGCTAATTATCGGAACTACTGGCACCGAACTGGCTCGAAGCTCTTTGAGCCATTCACGCTCATACTTTAGATCCACGCTATTGCAAAGCAAAAAAGCGATATCGGTTCTCTGGGTCGTGCGACGAGTACGCTCAACTCGCATACCTCCAATCTCTCCCGAGTCGTCAAAGCCAGGGGTGTCGATAAAGAGCACTGCCCCAATACCATGCAGCTCCATTGAGCGCGCGACAGTATCGGTGGTTGTGCCGGCAATGGGCGAAACAATCGAAGTCTCCTCACCTGTTATGGCGTTGATAAGCGATGATTTTCCGCTGTTGCGACATCCGTAGATGGCTACGTGCAGACGAGTTGCATTGGGCGAGCTATTCATAATTTTTATAACCGTTTATTTCTCAAGTAGCTCCGCTGGCAATTTTGGCATAGCGCCACGTTGAGTACAGATGTATGCCGAGACTTCGACAGCACGCACGTGAGCCTCACGGATATCACCATCACCAAGCAGCGAAGCGACAAAGGCAGCAGTGAATGAATCTCCTGCACCAACAGTGTCTGCAACCGTCACCTTAGGGGTCGCCAGGAACGAAAGTTTACCACGAGTAAAGATGTAACTTCCATTTACGCCGCAAGTAAGGATCAAAATCTCGAGGTTATACTTCGACATCAAAAGCCAACATTTATCTTTAAGGTCGGCACCTGGATAGCCAAACATTCGGCTCAACGAGACTAACTCCTCATCGTTGATTTTCAAGACATTGCATCGCTGCATTGAGCTGTGAAGAACCTCCTTAGAGTAATATTTTTGGCGAAGGTTTACATCAAAAATCTTGTAACGTCCCTCTTCAGAAGGCATTGCATCCAAGAATTTATTGATCGTTTCGCGCGACACTTCGCTTCTTTGCGCTAGCGATCCAAAGAAAACAACTTTTGTCTCTGCGGCAATAGCCTCCAGATCAGCGGTAAAGGGGATATTATCCCAAGCGACATTCTTGTGAATTTCATACAACGGCACACCGTCATCATCCAACTCTACGGTTACCGATCCAGTTGGATATGGCACCTTCTCGATATGAGCATTCAATCCAATCTTACCAAATAGGTCAACCATCTCGGCGCCTAGATCGTCGTCACCAATCGCGCTTACAATCTTGGCATTGTAACCAAATTGAGAGACATGATAAGCAAAGTTTGCTGGTGCTCCTCCAATTTTTCTTCCTTCTGGCAGCTCATCCCATAGAGCCTCACCCAAACCTACAATATAATTCATCATAGCATTAATTTGTTATCTTTTTTAAAATCTAAAATCTCGTTTTCCAGCCTTAATCTCTATGAGATTCTTAGCTACCTTATCCCTGATTTTTACACTTGGAATAGTCTCCATGAGCTCGTCTAAAAGCTGCTCAGCACCTAGTTTGGTCTGCTCAGAGGCGTAATCTTCTACGTACTCCTTAAGTGTTATCAGCGCATTTGGAGTGCAGCAATTTGCGATCTTTCCACTTTTTACCAGCGACATAAATCTATCGCCAGTGCGCCCTTCGCGGTAGCAGGCCGTACAGAAGCTAGGAATGTAGCCTGCTCCGACCAACCAGCTAACGATCTCGTCGAGCGTGCGGTTGTCGCTAATATCAAACTGCTCAGAGTTTTGCGCCTCGTCGCTTGCACCATCGACATAACCACCGACGCTAGTTTTCGATCCTCCACTGATTTGCGAGACTCCCAAAGGCAGCACCCTTTCGCGAATTTGTTGCGACTCGCGAGTCGAGATAATTATTCCCGCATGAGGCAGAGTGATACGCGCCACAGCGACTATCCTCTCGAAGAGTTCATCGGAGATTGCATTGTCGAAATCGGCCTTATCGACTCCCGTTGCCGAGCAGATTCTCGGGACGCTAATTGTATGACATCCAACGCCATAGGCTGCTTCCAAATGCTCATTATGCATCATCATTCCGACAAAGTCGTAGCGATAGGTATTAAGTCCGAAAAGCACACCCAGACCCACATCGTCTACCCCACCTTGCATTGCACGATCCATCGCTTCGGTGTGATAATCGTAGTTACTCTTAGGGCCTGTCGGATGCAACGCCTCGTAGCTTTCGCGGTGGTAAGTCTCTTGGAAAAGTGTATATGTTCCGATCCCTACTTGGTGTAGAAGTCGATAGTTTTCGACCGTTGTCGCTGCAATATTTACATTGACTCTACGGATTGCACCATTGCGATGTTTCACCGAATATATCGTTTTGATCGACTCCAATATATACTCAATCGGGGAGTTTCGAGGATCTTCGCCAGTCTCCAAAACTAGGCGTTTGTGCCCCATATCTTGAAGCGCAATGACCTCTGATTGGATCTCCTCTTGGGTCAATTTGCGACGTGTAACCAACTTGTTATTAAGTCGATATGGACAATAGACACAGCCATTGACACAGTAATTTGACAGGTATAGCGGCGCAAAGATCACAATGCGGCGACCATATATACGCTCCTTAATCCCAGAGGCCAAAGCGAAAATATTCTCTATCGTCTGACTTTCGTCACACTCCAACAAAAGAGCCGCCTCACGGTGAGTAAGCCCATTACCCTCAGCGGCCTTAGCCATCACCGACTCTATCAATTGGTGGTTACCTCGATTGGCCTCTGCAAAGGCAAGAGTATCTATAATTTCGTCATGAGAGATAAACTCCGAGGCGATATTTGATTTTGGATTATACATTTGCATCCTACTTTTTATAATCACCTCTACCATAATTGATAGAGTATCCAATTGCCGACAAACGTTCACTTAAGCGAGATAAACCCTCGGCCGATTCAGCTCCAAAAGCCACTTTATTATCATATAGCAGATAGCTGCTTCTTACATATTGAGGCGACACGTTGGGCATCACCACATTAGCACCTGCCAAGATTCCACGCTCTCGACCATCCTCGGCTAACGTTGCCAGAGCTGTTGTCGAGGGAATCAAAGCCTTTGGGTGCATCAAGCGGAAAATGGCGATTAGCTTCAGGGTTAGCTCCACACTTCCTGCATCACACTTGGCCAATGGCGTTGCGTGATGGGGAATAAATGGGCCTATGCCGATCATCTCGGGCTTGAAGCTCTCGATAAATTCGATATCCTCGATAATATTTTCGATGCTCTGCCCAGGTGAGCCGACCATTATGCCTGTGCCCGTTTGAAATCCCACCGCTTTAAGATCATCGAGTGCTTGCAATCGGCTCTCGATCGACATTGTCGAGGGATGCAAGAAGCTGTAATGCTCTGCGTTTCGGCTCTCATGTCGCAGAAGATAGCGGTTCGCTCCAGCATCAAGAAATTGCTGATATACTTCTCTAGGCTTTTCGCCTAACGAGAGGGTAATTGCAACATCGGTGTATTTCTGGCGTACCTGAGATACCGTTTCCGCAATCCACTCATTACTCATTTTGGGATCTTCACCTCCTTGAAAAACGAAAGTTCTAAAGCCTAAATCGTAGCCAATGCGGCAACTCTCGAGGATCTCCTCTCGACTCAGCGAGTAGCGTTCAACCTCTCTATTCGATGCTCGAATTCCGCAATAGAGACAGTTGTTCCGGCAGCGGTTAGTAATCTCGATAAGGGCTCTAACGTAGACCTGGCGACCAAAATTTAGCTCCGTGAGTTCCCTAGCTCGGCTAAAGAGATAGTCACTCAGCTCCGCATCAACACTCTCTAACAAAGCACGATATCCTTCAACGGGTAGCGTGCCTTGCTCTGAGAGTTGATCAATCCACTTGCGGGTCTGCATAGCTCTTTGTCTGTAATGAGAGCTCTTTGGCGAATCGTTTCTTAGCCTTTAGGATATTGTCGTTTCCTCTCGGACCAGCAACGCATCCACCTTCGCAGGCCATCACCTCGATGAACTTCTCTGGGCATTTTCCACTCTTTGCGTACGAACGCATAAGGGCTATATTTTTCTTATTGATATCGGCAATTTGAAGCGCTCCAACAGCTGCACTCTTTAAGAAGGCATTTACCGCACCACTAACTCCGCCACCTTGAGCAAAACCGTGAGCTTCGCGAACCGAGGTGAACTTCATTGGATATGGGATACTAATCTCAGGATTGATCGACAAGCCATTAAAGACCGAAGCGATCTCCTCGAATGTAAGGACTAGATCAACCTGATCATCACGTTGAGCCTCCTTGCGCTTTGCGACACATGGCCCGATAAAGACCACCTTTGCATCTGGGTGTTTTTCCTTGGCAATACGCGCAGTGTAGTACATTGGTGAGCCTGTCGACGAGACATATTTCTTCATATCTGGAATATGTTTGTTCACAAGTTCAACATACGACGGACAGCACGAAGTGGTCATAAATGGTTGACCCTCCTCGATTTTCTCCAACAATTCATGTGCTTCGTGACTCACTGTATCCATCGCACCTTGCGCAACCTCGATCACATCGTGGAAGCCCATTTCGAGAAGTGCTCCATAGATTCTGTCGATCGACGCGTCGAATTGACCTAAGATTGATGGGGCAACGATCGCAACTAGCTTCTCACCATTTCTGATCCTTTGCAACACATCGAACACTTGCGAAATTTCGAAAATCGCACCAAATGGACACGCGTTCAGACACTTACCGCAGAAGATACACTTCGACTCATCAATTCGCTCGATTCCGTTAGCATCCTTGCTGATCGCCTTCACTGGGCAGACCTCCTCACAAGGAACTGGGATATAGACGATAGCGTGGTAAGGGCAGCTCTTGTAACAGATTCCGCAACTTGTACAAGCGTCATGGTCGATCCAAGCTGTACCATCGGCACCGCGAGTGTGAACTGCTCCCTTAGGACAGTTTGTTTGACAACTTCTAGCGATACAACCTCGGCATAGACTTGTCACCTCGTAGTTAATTTGGATACACGACGAACACGCCTCGTCGATAACGCATAGAATATTATCTTTGGGTTGTCCGCTCGAAGCACGCTCAATTGCTTTGTGTGCGTAGAATGAAAGAGGAATAGTTTCATCGAATTCATCAGTCATATCTAATCCTAGAAGTGGGAAAGATTTATATTTCCACACCACACGCTCCTTGTGAATACAGCATCGTCCTCTGTGTCGTGAACCTCGAGGGCTTAGCTCAATTGGCAGACGGTCAATATTTTCAACCATCTCTCGCTTGCTCCATAGTTTCACCAACTCGGTCATAAGTCGGTGACGAACAATCATTACATTATTAGTAGCTGCCATGCTATTTCGTTTATGAATTACTTTATTTATTTGTTGTAACGCACAAAGGTAGACAATTGTTTTATAAATAACAATAAGATTTAAGCATTTATTTGCAAAAATATTATATGCAAACGTTACCTATTTTCTCCTAAGGATAGAAAGAGGCTAAGTTGCACAAATATAGAGGTTTTACAGAGGTAAAAGAGTGGATAATACAGGACTCAAATATTGCCGCTAAATTGCATAAATAAATATTTATTCGTAACTTACGGCTTCAAAAACCGAAAAACGATGAAAAAAACAGCAATCCTACTACTCTTATTTGTGGGCATTTATTCGAGTGCCTTTGCGCAATTTGGCGACTATTTTTTACCTAAAACCTTGCGCCTAGATTACTACCACTGCGGTGATGCATCCAGCGAGCACGTCTTCTTCAAGGAGCTTATCGAAGAGCCTCATTGGGCAGGCAATCCAAATAGCTGCATAGACGAGAAAGATCTTGGAAATCAGAAACTTTTGGTCTACGACGCAGCAACCAACAAGCTGATCTACTCGCAAGGATACTGCACTCTATTCACCGAGTGGCAGACCACTCAAGAGGCTCAAACGACACAAAAAAGCTACGCGGAGTCGGTTGTGATGCCTTTTCCGAAAAATCCGATAAAGGTTGTGATTAATTCGCGTGATAAAGAGAATAATTGGGTGAAAATTTTCGAATATCAAGTTGATCCATCGAGCTATTGGATTCGCCGTTCGAACCCATCATTGGAGAGTTTCGAGGTAGTTTATAGCGGTGCAGCGGCAAAAAAAGTTGACATCGTTATACTTGCCGAGGGTTACACAGAGCAAAATCGCGATAAATTCTATGCCGATTGCGAAGTATTTGCCAAGGAGTTTTTTAGCTACGAACCATTCAAGAGTCGCAAAAAAGAGTTCAATATCAGAGGCGTATGGAGTCCTTCGAAAGAGTCGGGAGCAAGTATGCCAGGTGAGAATATTTGGAAAGAGACTGCCCTAGGATCACAGTACTATACGTTTGATTCTGAGCGATATATCATGATTGATGACCTGCAAAGAGTTCGCGACATTGCGGCAAACGTCCCTTACGATGTGATCTATGTGCTTGCGAATACCAAGAAATATGGTGGTGGCGGAATCTATAATTTCTATGGAATTAGTGCCGCTGGTGACCCTTCATTTGCAGGCAAGGTTTACGTTCACGAGTTTGGTCACTTGTTTGTGGGTCTAGCCGACGAGTATGTTGGAGCGGATAACTACGACAGTCCATTTTACCGTCCAGGTGTAGAGCCATGGGAGGAGAATTTAACTACCCTTGCTGACTTCGATAAGAAACCTTGGAAGAGTATGCTCGCAGAGGGAACTCCAATTCCAACTGAGGAATGTGAGGAGAACAAAGATAAATTGGGCGTTTACGAAGGTGGCGGATATCTCAAGGATGGCGTTTACCGACCATGGGTGGATTGCATGATGCGCACACTTAACCCCGATGCCTTTTGCCCAGTTTGCACCAGAGCACTTTCGGAGAGAATCGACGCTTTGACCAAATAACCGCAGCTACCAGAAGATATACGAGAGTATGATCGCAGTGATTATACCCATCAAATCGGCCAAAAGCGAATAGACTAAGGTGTAGCGGATCTTTTGGATCGCCACCGAACCATAATAGAGAGCTACGACGTAGAAAGTTGTGTCGGTAGAGCCTTGAACAATGCACGAGAGCCTACCGACAAATGAATCTGCGCCGTAGCTATTCATTGCATCAATCATCATACCTCGTGCACCACTACCACTCAGCGGCTTCATTAGAATCGTTGGCAGAGCACCTGTAAAATCGGAATTTAACCCCATGAACTCCATCGCAGAGGAGATACCACCTATAATATAATCCATTGCTCCCGAAGCACGAAACACCCCTATCGCAACCAATATTGCAACAAGATAAGGGATAATGGTAATAGCTGTCGAAAAGCCCTTTTTTGCCCCCTCGATAAAACTTTCATAGACGTTTACTCGCCTAAAAAGGCCAATGGCGATAAACGAGCAGATGATCGCCATTAGGAAAAGATTCGAGATCACCGTTGCGTAGCTCGACATCACCTCCTTGTCACTAGAGGTAAATAGGTAGGTGATAAGCGAGATGATCGAGATAAAGACCACTCCTGGAATTACAATCTCCTTTTGAAGCAGATTGATACCTTGGCGCAGTGCCGTAAGTACAATTGCCGTTATCGTCGAGACTCCCGTTGCAATCATAATTGGCACAAACACATCGGCAGGGTTTGCAGCACCCATCTGCGCACGATACATCATCACGGTCACGGGCAAAAGGGTTAATCCTGAGGCGTTTATCATGAGGAACATAATCATCGAATTGCTCGCCTCCTCCTTCTTCGTATTCAACGCTTGAAGCTGCTGCATTACATTCAATCCGATTGGCGTAGCGGCATTATCTAACCCTAGGAGATTGGCCGAAAAGTTCATAAACATCGCTCCAGTAACTGCGTGATCTTTGGGAATTTCGGGGAATAGCTTGCCGAAAAGAGGTGCTGCACGCCTAGCGAGCATATTGACCACACCAGCATCCTCACCGATTTTCATCACACCCAACCAGAGGCACAACACGCCAGTGAGTCCAATCGAGATTTCGAAACCCAATTTAGCATAGTCGAACGTTGAATCAACCATGGCTGAAAAGAGTTCACTATTTCCACTTAGCAGTGCGCTAATTGCAGCGACACCAAAGGCGATTAGAAAGAATGCTGCCCAAATATAATTTAGTATCATAATTGCGATTGTTTACTATTCGACAAAAGTACTCTAAGGATATTTCCGCCCATTATCTTGGCGACATCCTCGCTGCTGTGACCTCTGCGAAGCAGCTCCACGGTGAGGTTTAAAAAGTCATTCGCTCCATCGAACCCCTCGACTCCTCCGCCTCCGTCGAAGTCTGAACCTATACCCACATGGTCGTATCCGACAAGCGATACGGCATGCTCGATATGAGCTACTATGTCGGCAATCGTCGCATTGTCACCTCGGCGCAAAAAGCCGCTATATCCGCAAATTTGCACCACTCCACCCGCTTTGGCAATCGCCTTAATTGTGCCGTCGGAAAGATTTCGAGGATGAGCGCAAAGAGCTTTGCACGATGAGTGAGAGGCGATTATAGGTTGTGAGCTATATTTCAAGGCATCAAGTGTGCTCTTTTCGGATGTGTGCGAGATATCGACAGTTATGCCCAACGAGTTCATACGCTCGATCACCTGACGACCAAAATTGCTTACTCCACCATACACCTCATCACCTACGGCCGAGTCGCAAATTTGGTTTGCGCCGTTGTGACAAAGGGTTATATAGACGACAGCTTCCTTTGCGAAAAGGTCGATATTCGAAAGATAGTCACCAATTGCAAGGCCATTTTCGATGCCCAACATTACACATTTTTTGCCTGCCGATTTGGCTTTCGCGACATCCTCGACACTGCGAGCCACTGTAACCTTTTCGCTGATCTTCTCCATATCGGCTCTAAAGCGACGAAGCAGAGAGCGCGCTTTGGCAGTCGCCTCACTCTTGGGCGTTTTTTGCGATATGTAGGCAACCGTTATTGTTGCATCCAACCTTCCCTCGCCCATCTTTACGATGTCGACTTTTGCTGCGCTGTCTCTGCGAGCGAAGTTAAAACCACCTTCTTCGTAGAGCATCGGGGTGTCGCAATGCGAGTCGATGATTGGGTTAAGATGATGTATCTTTTTGGCCTCTTGATAGAGTTTTGCCTCCGAGACAAAGAAGGCAAATAGTCGCTTCATTTCCTCTGAAGCGCCATCGGTAGCTAAGTTTTCGGGGTGACACTGCAAAGCTAGAATCTTATGAGTTGGATAGCCCTCGACAGCCTCCACTACCCCATCGCTTGAGGTTGCCGTGACTCGCAACTGTGGTGCTATATCTTTGATCGCTTGGTGGTGTCGCGAATTCACAGCAAAGCGAGTACTGCCGATGATTTGGTGCAACACCGACCCTTCGAGAATATCTATATCGTGGACAGGTAGGTGTTTGTTCACAAGGACCGAGTGGGCTAAAAGTTCACCAGGGTACATCGAGGGAAGATCTTGATAGATCGAACCACCCAGAGCGATATTGACCACTTGACAGCCTCGACAGATACCCAGAATCGGCACTCCGCAATCAATGGCTGCACGAAGAAGCATCATCTCGTAGTAGTCCCGCTGCGCATTTAGATCGGTCAAATCGGGGATATTCTCCTCACCAAAATAGCGAGCATCAATATCGGCACCACCGCTTAGCAGCAGACCGTCGGCTCTGCGCACAAGCGAGATAACCGAGCTAACATCGCAATTAGCTGGCGCAATAATGGGCGTAGCACCTGCATCGACAACAGCTTGAGAGTAGGCGTAATGAAGCGCTGAATTCTCCTCTATAATATTTGCTGAAATTACTATGGCTGGTCGCTGGTCGCTCAACTGCACGTCGAGATCATTAAAACCCATATCGAAATTAAAAAACATACCCCTAAAGATTAATTTACACACGTTTATACGCTGTAAAGATACTATTTTCTGACAATTTTTGTACCTTTGCAGCGCACAAATTCTTTAAAGAGTGGAGTGCAAGTAGTTTAAGCAATAATTTCAAGAGAGAGAAGATGAGTGATAAAGAGGAGAAGGAGAGGCCAATTGGTGCTTACTCGGTAACCTTCAAAGGACGCAAACCCGAGGAGGGTGATGTGTTGATTAGAAGCAAAAAACGTCACCGCCAGAAGGGCGAAGTTGTTTCAGGCGCTGCGAAGATGAGAGCTGCATATAAGACACGCATAGCTCGGAAAGGGCTGAAGAAGAGCAAGTAACTGCATGAAAGCCGAATAACACGGTCATTTTCGGCACTTCCCTCGACTCTCAAATCCTCACGTACTTTAGTACGCTGCGGTTTGAGAGTCGAGGGAAGCCCCAAAACTAACCATGTTATTCGACTTCCCGATAAAAAATAGTGGCTAACAAGTAAAAATACTTGCTAGCCACTATTATTGTTATTCTTAAAACTCCTCGCCTCGACTACGACAATAACGCACATAGGCTAAGCGTTGATTGCTTCTTGCTTCAACCAAGTCGCTCATAGCTTTTTGCCAAAGTGCTTGAGCCTCTAAGCTATCGGAGATTGTCTCCATACCTGCGGCATATTGCTTGCTGCTTTGGCGCAAATTCTCTTCGGCTTGCTCCACGGTGCGCTCCATTAGAGCCACTTGCGCTTGCGCTTCGTTATAAGCGTTAATTGATTGCATCAACTCGAGCGTCATCTTTTGAACCAAATCGGCCTGAGTATTTTCGGCAATGGCAACCTCGCGACGAGCAGCCGACACTTTGCGACGACCTTCGCCAAAGTGGAAGATTGGAATACTCGCCATAACGCCACCAGTGAATGATGGTCGCGAACCCAAAAGAGTCTCATTATTTAGCTTCATGCCATTCATATAACTATACGAAGCCAAGGCTGAAACAGATGGCAGAAAGTCACTCTTAGCCAACTTCACCTCCAACTCCTTTGCTTCGACACTCTTTTGCAACAATTCGTACTCTGCTCTAGAGGTAACATCAAGAGTTGGATCTACACTCTGCTGCCCATTAAAACTATCGACAAGAGTCAATTCGAGCGTTGAGATCGGTAAACCTATAATATAGCAAAGGTTCATTCGCGCGAGGATCAACCCATTTTTAGCCTTCATCTGATTTAGCTCCGCTTCGTTTACCTTCACTTGAACCTTCATCAAATCATTCTTGGTGCACATTCCGTTTTTCAGCAGGCTCTCAACTTGGCGGTAAAACTCATCGACAACCGTGCGATAGGCACCCGCAGCACGCAACATCTCCTCAACTTTCAGGTAGGTGTAAAACGCCTGGTCAGAGGCTAAGATAACCTCGGCACGACTAAGGGTTTGGTCCAGCTTGGAAGCCTCGACACCCAACTTTGCTAGCTTTGTGGCAGTCGAAATCTTACCTCCCATATAGATTGGCTGCATGGCTTGAACTCCTGCCGACAGCACCGAACCCACCTCCATATCGAACAATATATCAGGCATATAGGCGTACGAACTAAAGATCGGAGTACCATCATCGGCATAGCCAACAACGTTTGATACAAGCTCGCCAGTTATAAGATCTGGCGAGTAGGTTGGCAAGTATCCACCTGTTATCGCCTCGCTGAGCGAAAGGGTCGAGTAGAGGTAGCTTCCCGAGAAAGAGAAGTTTGGCAGGTTATTAGTTTGGTATGCCTTTAGCATATCTTCTGAGGCTAAAATCTTCTGCTCAGCGGATTTTAGGTTGAAACTATTTTCGAGAGCCATTTCACGGCACTGCTCCAAGGTTATCGTTTCGCCTTGAGCTATTGTCGCAAGTGGTAGCAAGAGCAACAGCGCACTTTTATATATCTTTTTCATCACGATTATCGCATTTTAATTTTAAAGAAAATTGAGTAGAGGATCGGAATAAAGATAAGCGTAATAACGGTTCCGACAAGCAATCCACCCATGATCGTTGCAGCTAACGAGCCAAACATATCGTCGGGAAGAAGCGGGATCATACCCAAGATTGTTGTGAGCGAAGCCATCATCACAGGGCGGAAACGGATAGCCGAACTATCCAAAAGCGCCTCGAAAGGCTCTTTACCCTCCTCGCCAATTTGGTAGTTGATCTCATCCATCAACACCACTCCGTTTTTGATCATCATTCCGATAAGTCCCAGAACACCGCAGATCGCAACAAATCCAAACGCTTTACCCGAAATAAGCACTCCGAAGACAGCACCCACGAACAGAAGCGGCACACAGAGCAGAATGATAGCAGGCTTGCGGTAATCCTTAAATAACATAATCAAAATACCGATCATAAGCACAATAGCCAGCGGCAGATTAGCAAAAAGATACTTCATTGAGCTGCTTTTAGCATCGTGTTCACCTAACCAACTAAGAGTGTAACCAGAAGGCAACTCGATCGCTTCGACCGACTCGATTATCTGCTTTCGAGCATCTTCGGCACCTACGCCTGGCAGAGTGTTGCATTGAGCACGCATCGCTCTTTGACCATTGTGGCGAATAACCACTGGATCTTCCCATTTCAGCTTTATCCCTTCGATAGTTTGGCTCAAAGGGGTTGTCGAGAGCAGATCCGAGATCACATCCTGCTGTGAGATGGCTCCAGTCATTAACCCTTGAAGCGTCTCCATGCCAAGCGACGAGAGCGATGGGATCATCGAGAAAATCGGAGCTGTCTCCAACGCCTCGATTGGGCGACCTTGGCTATCGACACATTTAACCAAAATGGTTTGGCTTGTCGTGCCATCATAGAGCGTTTCAACTGGAATTCCTTCGGTTGAAGCGAGAAGCGAGATTCCTACATCTTGGCGACTGAGACCCAAAGATCGTGCAATAGGTTGAGTGTAATCGACCTCCAGCATTGGCACTTTTCGCTCCCAATCCGAGGTGATTAGGGTAATGTCGTCACACTGATCCATGATCGTTTGAGCTTGCATAGTTAAATCGCGCAAGACATCTGGATCGGGGCCTTTGAACATCGCCTCGATTGGATATTTGCTATACATCAAGTTGTAGCGTTTCACCCTCACGTAAGCCTCTGGGTAGTTATCCGTAAGATATTGTTGCAGAGCAGGTATCGACTCAACAAGGCTCTTCTCGTCGACATACTCGACAATTAGATCACCATACGAAAGTGCTGGCGTGGCGATACTGCGCACCAAGTTATAACGGCTTGGAGTAGCTCCAACCGAAGCTGTAACGTGTGTCACCTGATCTTGAGACATCAAGTGGTTGGTGATCGAGTCCAGGGCATCGCGAGTCGCTTTCGAGGAGTAACTTTCGGGCATCTTGAACTCAACATAGAGTTGATTGTAATTAAGATCGGGGAAGAAGCTCTGCGGCAAGATCAAATAGACCCAACCACTGAGGGCAACCAACACAAGAGCCAACGAGACCGAGATTGTTCGATTGTGAAGTGTCCAAGATAGAACCTTTCTTAATCCAGTTTGCATCTTGCGAGCCATCTTCGACTCCTCTTTCACCGTGGAATCGACCAAAAGTTTTTTAGCTTGCAGCGGCACCAAGGTAAGCGATAGGATCCAACTAAGCAGCAGCGAAACAGCCAAAACTACAAACAGATCTCGCACGTAAACACCCGTGGTATCGGGCGAAAGGAAGATCGGGAAGAATGCCAAAATCGCGATTAGTGTAGCTCCCAAAAGTGGCATAGCGGTTTTTTGTCCAATATCTGTAAGGGCACGACTACGAAGTCTACCACGCTTCAAATCCAAAAGGATTCCATCGACAACAACGATCGAATTATCGACCAACATACCCATCGCAAGGATAAACGAAGCCAACGACACACGTTGCAGAGTACCACCAAAGGCTGAAAGGAACAAAATAGAGCCTACCACGGTGACAACCAGCGTATTTCCCAACAACACTCCGCTCTTGAGCCCCATCGTAAACATCAAAACGATGATCACAATAGCTACCGAGCAGAGTAGATTCAATAGGAATGTATTGATCGACTCGGCAACTCTTTCGGGTTGGAAAAAGACTTTATTATACTCCACACCAACTGGCAGGTGCGTGGTGCGAAGCTGAGCTAAAAGTGCCTCAACTTTTGCTCCAATCTTTGTGATATCTGTCCCTTCGAGCGCCGAAATCGAGATTCCGATGGCTGGTGCAGAGTCGTAGTAGAGAGCATTGCGCACTGGGTCGGCATAACTCTCCTCGACTAGGGCAATGTCGCTCAATCGCATTTGATCAGCTTGGTGACCCGCGATAATTATATTGGCGATATCCTCAACTGTGCGGTAACGATCATTTACACTCACTCGAATTCTTTGATCGCCACTCTCGAAATTTCCAGAGTAGATCGTCTGATTTTGCCCTTTGAGGGTTTGGATCACTTCGGCTGGCGAGACTCCCAAAGTTGCCATTCGATCTTCGTAGATCGAGATATTGATAACTGGTGAAGCTACTCCATAGAGCTCAACCTTAGAAATTCCATCTATGGTAAGCACCTCGCGCTTGATAAGCTCAGCATATTCGCTTAGTTCCTTATTCGAACAACCATCCGAGGTCAAGGCGTAGAACATACCAAAAACATCGCCATAGTTATCAACCACAACGCTTGTCGAGACTCCCGCAGGCAAATTGCGCTGTACATCGCCTACTCTACGTCGCAGGATATCCCAATATTGCTCCATCTCGCTATCGGGAACGGTGCTCAAAAGGTGAACCGTGATGATCGACAAATCGGCCGACGAACGACTCTCAACCTTATCGACTCCATTCATCGAGAAGATCGCCTTCTCTAAAAGGTCGGTCACTTGAAGCTCAACATCGTGTGGTGAACCTCCAGGGAAGGTGGTGACAACAACCGCTTGAGGAACACTGACCGCAGGATCCTCCAACTTACTCATATTGTAGTACGACATCACTCCGCCTACAACCAATATCACCACGAAATAATAGACTAGCCGAGAATTGGCTAGTGCCCATTTTCCTATATTCATAATTTTTCTTCTCGCTACTTAATTCCACCTATGTTCGATGCTGAAGCCTCCTCTAAAAGAGTAACCTCTTGCCCCTCTTTAAGGCTATTGACACCTGCCGAAACAACCAACTCTCCTTCGCTAAGCTCTCCTTGAACCACCGCACCGCCCTGGCTTTTGATCTCCAGGACCTTTACTTGGCGCTTTTGAACTTTATTGTCAGCTACAACCCACACCTCGCTCACACCATCACTCTCTACGATAGCCGAGAATGGGATGATCAAGCTCTTTTCGTCACTCTCCGTGTAGTTGATCTCGACCATTGCACTCATTCCTGCCGATGGTACGATACCCTCTGTACCCTCTAGGGTGAAGGTCATTTTGTAGAGTTGATTTAGGTTTGCTTTGGGTGTCACACCTTTTAGTTTGAGGTTGAATTTCTTATCGGCATAGAGGTCGATCACAGCTGTTGCACTCTGGAAATCAGATTGTTTAAGATAGTATGCAGCAGGGATATCGACAGTGACCTCGGGTGTCGAAGATGAGATGATAGCCACTACGGGAGTTCCAGCAGCGACAGCTTCACCTTTGCCAAAGTTGCTCTTTTGGATATATCCATTAAACGGTGCACGCAATTCGGTGTCTGAAAGTGCGTTTTTATGCGCCTCCAGTTTGGCAGTTATTTGGCGTAATCCATTGGTTGCTTTGTCGTAATCGTTAGCCGAAACACTCTCATCGGCATACAATGCAACGACTCTATCAACTTCGGCTTTGATTGCATCATACTCGGCTTGGGTCGCTTGAAGTTGCAGAGCATAGTCGCGACTATCTAGGCGAGCTATAACGTCACCCTTGCGAACATAAGCACCATCGGCGAGTGGAATTTCGTCTACAATACCTGCCACTCGAAAGCCTAAATTTACATCCGTCGCAGCTACGACCCTACCTGGGAAAGTGCCTGTTTCAAAGTTATCACTTGCCAATTGTGCACTCTCGCACTTAACTCGTCGAGGAGCATCTGCTCGCTTCACATCACTCTTACACGCTACAAAACTTAGCGCTACAATTAAAATTAAACTCTTTAAAAATCTCATCTATTTATCGTTATTATTTTCGTAAAATTTTCACGACACAAAGGTATAGAGTCTTACGATAGGTAAAAAGTTCACTTTTAGGTTAAAAATGTTCAAATTCGGGTTTTTCCTGCTTTATTGGGGGTGCTTTTCAAAATATTATATCTATATTTGCGCTATGCCTACTCGAATGAACTATATCACTGGTCGAACCTCGGAGTTCAACGAACTTCGCGAGGGAGTTCCTGTGCACCTTGAAGTTGGCGGCTTTGTGATCTGCACTTCGGGCGAAAGTGGCGTTGTGATCAATTCTCGACAGTATAGTATCAAGGCGTGGGATTTGATGGTTGCTTTTCCCCACTCCTTTGCTCATGCTTTTTCACCGAGCGATGATTTCGATGGTGTGATCTTTGGAGTTGATATCGACACGCTGATTAACACCGAGATTTCGAACCGCAGCTTCTACATCACAACCATTAGAAACAACCCATGTATATCACTCCAAAGAGAGGAGGCTGAAAAGATTCTCACGCTTATAGATCGCTTTCTTGACGAGAGCGCAAAAAGTGACCATCCACTTCGAACAGAGATCAATGAGGCAATATTGAAGATAATCATTTATGAGATTGCTGCGCTATTCCACCATAGCACACCCAAAGTTGAGATGGAAGGTTCGCGCGACGATGTGATCTTCAATAATTTTATCGTCCAGCTCCACAGCCAAGAGCCTCTAGATCGCTCTCTAGAACATTTTGCTCATAAGCAGATGATAACCCCTAGCCACCTGTCGAAGGTTGTAAAGAGGGTTTCGAGTAGAGCCGCTTCTGCTTGGATAAGCAGTTACACGATAGTTAGCATTAAGCGTTTACTGCAAAACAAAGAGCTCCCAATTAGCTCGATTGCCGAGAAGCTAAACTTTCCAAACGCATCATTCCTCTCGCAATACTTTAAGAAGCATACCTCGCAAAGTCCCAAGGAGTATCGCGCTGAATTTTTCAATGGAGATTAGCCGCGAAAATAAAATATTCCACGCTTTAAGCTATTTTGTAGCCATTTTTTCATTTTTTGTGTATATTTGTCAGCGGAGAGGAGAGTTAACAGCAATTCTTTTTGACTCTACTCCTTTTTCACAGCAATTTTTTAGTCAAAAACCACCTATACTTTAACACTATGAACGAACATATCAAAGATATCGCCTTGCGACTTAAGGGGTTAAGAGATGCTCTAGATCTCGAGAGAAGTGAAGTGGCAGAAGTTTGCGGCGTCACAGCTGAGCAAATCGAGCTATATGAATCTGGAACGACCGATATTCCAGTGGGAATGCTTTACTTGATTAGCAAACATTATAATATCGAGATGAGCACATTGATGTTTGGCCAGGAACCTCATATGAGTTCATATTTCTTGACTCGCAAAGGTACTGGAGCAGCTGTTAACCGCAGAGAGGCTTACAAATACCAATCACTTGCCGCAGGTTTTGCTTCTCGCAAAGCCAATCCATTTTTGGTGCAGGTGATGCCAAACAACAACGATATCGCTACATCGAACTCTCACGAGGGACAGGAGTTTAGCATGGTTCTCGAGGGTAGGATGTTGATTATAATTGATGGCAAGGAGTTGATCTTAGAGGAGGGTGATAGTATCTATTTTGACTCCGAGCGTCCTCACGTGCTCAAAGCCCTTGACGATAAAACTTTGACTCTGCTTACCATTATTATTTAGTGCAAATTAAATTATACACTACTTACCCGACGAAAATATGTTAGAAAGATATTTAAAACAGACCACCTTCGCTTCGCAAAGTGATTTTATGGAAAATTTTAAGGTCGAAGTTCCAGAGAATTTCAATTTTGGATATGACATAGTAGATAAGTGGGCTGAAACCGACCCAACTAAAAAAGCTCTTTGCTGGACAAACGACAAGGGGGAACATATAGATTTTACATTTGCCGACATTAAGCGCGAGAGCGATAAGGCTGCCGCATGGTTCACCTCGCTTGGCATCGGGCATGGCGATATGGTTATGCTGATCCTTAAGCGTCGCTACGAATTTTGGTTCTCGATCATCGCACTTCACAAGATTGGCGCTGTTTGTATTCCTGCCACTCACCTACTCACCGAGAAGGACATTATATTTAGGTGTAACGCTGCCAGCATCAAGATGATCGTAACAGTTGGCGATGAGATTGTCACATCACACGTTGATAAATCTGTGGAGGGGTGTCCAACGCTTCTCCATAGAGTAACCATTGGAAGCGAGGAGCAGACACCTCAAGGATGGTTGAATTACCACCAAGGCGTTGAGAGTGCAGAGCCATTCACAGCTCCAGCGACACCAAATAGCAACGACGATATCTCGCTACTCTACTTCACATCGGGCACAACTGGGAACCCAAAGATGGTTGCTCACGACTTCACATATCCTTTGGCGCATATCGTCACGGGCTCATATTGGCACAATTTGAGTGCCGATAGTCTCCACCTTACTCTTGCCGACACAGGTTGGGGTAAGGCCGTGTGGGGTAAGCTGTATGGACAGTGGATCGCTGGCGCAAATGTCTTTGTTTATGACTTCGATAAGTTCGAGCCTCGAGATATTTTGGTGATGATCGAGAAGTTCGGAATCACTTCGTTCTGTGCTCCTCCGACAGTCTTCCGCTTCCTTATTCGCGAGGATCTTTCTCAATTCAACATCTCGAAACTTCGCTATTGCACCATCGCTGGTGAGGCGTTGAACCCTATTGTTTATGAGGAGTTTTACAAGAAAACTGGCATTAAGCTAATGGAGGGGTTCGGACAGACCGAGACTACCCTAACCCTTGCGACCTACCCTTGGGTAGAGCCAAAACCAGGTTCGATGGGAATACCAAACCCTCAATATGATGTTGATCTATTGACTCCTGATGGTCGCTCGGCCGAGGATGGAGAGCAAGGTCAGATCGTTATTCGTTGCAACAATGGACGTCCATTGGGACTATTCAAGGAGTATTATCGTGACCAAGCGCTTACAGCCGAGGTCTACACAGGTGATCTATACTACACGGGTGACGTGGCATGGAGAGATGCCGATGGATATTTCTGGTTCGTGGGACGCGCCGACGATGTGATCAAATCATCTGGTTATAGAATCGGACCTTTCGAGGTGGAGAGTGCTCTTATGACTCACCCATCGGTTGTTGAGTGCGCTATCACTGGAGTACCCGACGAGGTACGCGGCCAAGTGGTCAAAGCGACAATCGTCTTGGCTGCAAGCTACAAAGATCATGATAAGGAGGCTCTAACCAAAGAGATTCAAAACCATGTAAAAAAGGTAACTGCTCCATACAAATATCCACGCATTGTGGAGTTTGTCGAAGAGTTACCTAAAACGATAAGTGGAAAAATACGTCGCGTAGAGATTCGCAATAAATAACCAATCACTCGCTAAAATTTGCAGGTTGCAACTCTAGAATGGCAGATCGTCTGGATCTTCCGCTGGAGTTGCAACTTGTGCATTTGTAGGTGTGTGCGCTGAAGATGCAGCAGAATTAGTAGCCGCGGGGTTATCGGCACGCCTACCCAAGAGTTTCATCTCGGTGGCCACCACCTCTGTTGTGGTATGTTTCACATTATCTTTATCCATCCAATCGCGAGTACGGAGATTGCCCTCAATATATATCTGAGAACCCTTGCGCACAAACCTATCGGCCACGTCCGCTAAACCGCGCCACATAATCACAGTGTGCCACTCCGAGTGTTCTCGCGATTCGTTGGTCTGGCGATTGAAGATTCTCTCGCTAGTCACCATACGTATCCGAGCCACTTTTGCGCCACTCTCGATAGTACGAACTTCGGGATCGGCGCCTACATTTCCTAGTAAGATGACCTTGTTAATCATAGTTTAAAGTTGTTTGATAAGTTCCGAGAAAAGAGTTGTCATCCTCACAGCAGCCTTAGCTCCTTGACGTTGAACATCCTCATGATCGCCAATCTCGTCGCTCAGGCCACAGTTTGTGATAACCGAGACTCCGAAAACTGGAATTGACATATGACGCGCCACGATAACCTCAGGCACAGTCGACATACCAGCAGTGTCACCACCGATAGCCTTGAAATATTTGTACTCAGCTTGGGTCTCAAAAGTTGGACCTGTACCACCTACGTAGACTCCATATTGCAATTTGATATTGTGCTCATCGGCAATAGAGGTTGCCTTGGCGATAAGTGCTGAGTTGTAGCAGTCGTGCATATCTGGGAAACGTGGCCCTAACTCCTCGATATTCGGTCCGATAAGTGGATTTGGCATAAGGTTGATATGATCGGTGATGATCATCAAGTCGCCAACTCTAAACGAGGTGTTGATTCCGCCCGAAGCGTTCGACACGAAAAGATTCTTGATTCCCAAGAATTTCAACACTCTAATTGGGAAGGTAACCTGCTCCATTGAGTAACCCTCGTAGTAGTGGAAACGACCTTGCATCGCTACAACACGCTTCTCGCCGATATATCCAAAGATCAAGCGACCTTTGTGACCTTGAACCGTCGAAACTGGGAAGTTTGGAATTTCACCATACTCGATCGAGTATTTTACGTCGATATGGTCTGCGAAATTGCCGAGTCCTGTTCCTAGAACAACACCCACTTCTGGGGCAAAATTTTGACATTTGTCATTAATATGTGCCGCTGTTTGTTTGATTTTCTCTAATATCATCTTCTAATTGTTTTAGGAATAAGTTTACTGGTACATCTAAAAAGTTTATCTGGATAGGGATGTAGTAGATCCTTTTGCGCATAGCTGGCGGAATTTTGCTCGGCACTCTAAGTTTCACTGCATCCTTTTCTGTGATTACAATAACTGCCTCGGGATGTTCCAAAAGTTTTTCGTTCATCTCCCTTAGGTCACGTATTTTGTAGACGTGGTGATCGTTGTAACTAATCTTATCAACCAGATTATAGTTCCGCTCAAGCGAGTCAATAAATGGTTGCGGATTACCCAATCCCGATACGGCAATCACTTTCGACTCACGATTGAGAATCTTAGAGCCTTCGTGCGGAAATAGTGGTTCGGGGCGATAATTGATATATCGAGTGAAATAAACCTCTTGATAGGCAAAATGTTTCAACGATTTAAATATCAAACTTCTCTCTATGGGGCTCATCGAAATCGGGCATTTAGTCACAACAAAGTAGTGAGCTCGATCAATTGCCTCGGGGATGTCACGCAGAGTTCCTTTGGGCAACATTTTATCATGTTCGATTGGGCGAGTAGCATCGACCGTGATGATGTTGATCAGCGCCTCGACACTTCGATGTTGGAAACCATCATCCATTATTATCAGCTCCACTTCGGGGTGTTCTTCTTGAATTCGGCGTATTCCCTCAACCCTCTTTTCGCAAACTACCACAACCACTTCTGGATATTTCAACTTAATTTGAAGCGGTTCGTCACCAATTTCGCGATAGTGCGAGGTGGTTTGAGCTTCGATATATCCTTTGGTTTTGCGACCATATCCGCGCGAGAGAACTGCAACTTTTCGATCTGCTGCAAAGTGCGAAATAACAAGCTCTGCCATTGGGGTTTTTCCTGTGCCGCCAACAGTGACATTGCCAATACAAATAATTGGAATATCGAACTTGTAGATCTTTAACAAACCCCTATCATAAAGCAGATGCCGCAACTGAATTGCGGATTTATAAATCGATGCAAGAACTGCTTTAAGCATAGGTTAAACGTTGTTTTACTATATAAAAAATCTTTGTCAAAGATACGAATAATTTTTATATCCTCAAAAAAAGAGCGTACAGAGAGCTAAAAGTTGAATAAAAAAAGTTAATATGAAAAATTATTTATACATTTTTACTACTTTTGCGGATATTATACCCTAAAAGTATAACACAAAAATAAAGAATGAATAATAAAATAAAAAATACAGCCTTCTTACTACTCTCACTTTTTATGGGCAGTTGTAGTGAGATAAGCGAGACAAAAGGAGCGGATGAAATCGAGGTCGAAGTTGTCGAAAACAGAACTTTTGGAATCCTATCCGACGACTACACTCTAGAAAAATCGGAGATCAAATCGGGTGAGACAATGGGCAAAATCCTCAACGGATATGGAGTTTCAGCCCTCCAAATCGACAAGCTCGACAAAGCGACCAAGGAGGTTCTTCCTCTCAATAAGATCCGTGGAGGAAACTCTTATACGGTCTTCATTAAGCAAGATTCTTTGGGCTCGAAACTCGACTATCTGGTCTACGAGGAGGATAAAATCAACTACGTAGTCTTTGCGATGGCCTCCGACTCGATCTACGCCTACAAGGGGGTAAAACCGACCACCATTAAGCGCAACAAAAAGAGTGCTGTGATCGAAAGTTCGATGTGGGGCGCAATAATGGATGCCAATTTACCATTTGCTCTAGCCTCTGAAATTGAGAATATTTACCAATGGACAGTTGATTTTTTCGCGATCCAAAAGGGTGACAACTTCACGGTGATCTACGAGGAGCGGTTTGTAGAGGATACTATTTCGGTTGGCATCGGAAGAGTTTGGGGAGCTAAATTCGATCATGGCGATAGGGAGTACTACGCTATTCCTTTTGTGCAGGATAGCACCCTGCAATATTGGGAGGCTGACGGTGCGAGTCTACGCAAGCAGATGCTTAAAGCACCACTGAAATATACTCGAATAAGTTCGGGCTACACAACGGCGCGACTTCACCCAATTTACAAGGTTTATCGAGCTCACACAGGTGTCGATTACGCAGCTCCATCGGGCACTCCTGTTCACTCGGTAGCCGATGGTGTGGTGATCTTCAAAGGCTGGGGTGGCGGAGGTGGTAACACCCTCAAAATCAAACACGCTAACAATATGACCACTGGCTATCTTCACTTGAAGGGTTATGCCAAGGGTATTGCAAATGGAACTCGCGTAAAGCAGGGTCAATTGATCGGATATGTCGGTTCGACAGGTGCATCGACTGGCCCTCACTTAGATTATCGAGTTTGGAAAGGTAGCACGCCGATCAACCCACTCAAGATCCCTCAAGAGCCTCAAGAGCCAATCAAGGAGGAGAATAAGGCGGCATTCGAACTTATTAAATCAAAGATTATTGGCGAGTTAGAGGGCACAATTCCGACAGAGGAGTATGTAACGCAGCTGGACTCAGTGAAGGTTGTTAAAACTCAAGAGACTGAGGAGGAGTAAAGCGATGGATGAGAGAATAATAAAGTTTATCAAGAAGCACCATGTGCTAACCTTGGCCACGGCAGTAAATAATACTCCCTATTGCGCTAACGCATTTTTTGCCTATGACGCTCAGCGCAATAGATTCGTCTTTACCTCGGCTTTGACAACGCGACATGGCCAGGAGATGAGCCAAAATTCAATGGTTGCAGCCTCGATTGTCTGGGAGACCAAGCTAGTGGGACGCATCCAAGGAGTACAATTAACAGGCAAGGTTGTAGAGGCTGATAAGCAAGATAGCAAGTGCTATATCGGGAAATTCCCCTATACAGCACTTGCAGAGTTAACACTATGGGCCATTGAGCCTAAAATGATTAAATACACCGACAACACGCTCGGTTTTGGAAAGAAATTAATATGGAATGTAGAATAGAGCCTAAAATAGGAGTAGTAATAGTCGCTGGCGGCAAAGGGGTAAGAATGGGTGGCGATATGCCCAAGCAGTTTAGAATTTTGGGGCAGAGCCCTGTGTTGGCACACTCGATCAACGCGATGTCTACGGCGCTTAAACCCACTGAGATAGTGGTTGTTCTACCCAAGGAGCATATCGAATTTTGGGGGAATTTGTCCGCTAGATTCGAAGTGGCAAAACATAAAACTATCGAGGGTGGAGCAGAGCGTTTTCACTCGGTAAAGGCAGGAATTGAGGCTTTGAGTGAGCAAATCGACATTATCGCCGTGCATGATGGTGTACGCCCATTGTGTAGTGAGGAGGTTGCGAAACGGTGCGCTGACGAGGCTGCGAAATTTGGCGCAGCGATTCCTGCAATTGCGATCAGCGATTCGATCCGCATTGTCGAGGGTGACGACTCTAAAGCGCTTGACAGAAGTTCTCTTAGAGCTATTCAAACGCCCCAAATATTTGATACTCTAGTGCTTAAAAGAGCATACAAACAAGAGTACAGTAGCGAATTTACCGACGACGCATCGGTAGTTGAAGCCTCAGGCCAAAGAGTTGAGTTGTGTCAAGGCGAGAAAAAAAATATAAAAATTACCACTAGCGAGGATTTGATCTACGCGCAAATGATCTTAGATAGCCAGAATGAAAGAGCAGAGGAGTTATAAATACAATAGCGATCGAAAGAGCCTTATAACAACCGCGGTTTGCCTAACGATACTCTTGGCAATCGGCGCATGGATGATATATATGTATGTCGGAGGATTCTTTTCGGCATGGTTCATTTCGCTCGTAGCTGCACTTATCGCCTTGGTGGTGATCTCGATTCCCAGAAAAATTATTGTCAACGATGAGACACTCACTATTTATTGTGTTTTGGAGATTGTTGAGCTCCAAATTGATGAGATCGCCGCAATCCAGAAGGTTGAAAATAGCGAGTGTCGATGGTTATTCCCGATCTTCGGCAGCAAAGGTTTTTTTGGATATTTTGGATACTATATTGACTTTAGCACATGGGAAAGAGTTCGTCTCTACGCTACCGAATGGCAGAACTTAGTCGAGATAATTGACATTTACGATGATCGGTATTATGTTTCATGCCGAGAGGCTGACGAGCTGATCGAACAGATCGAAAGATTGCATTTAATGAACGCTTTGGACGATTAGCCCATACCACATAAAACAAAAAAAGCTACCGACAAACGGTAGCTTTTTTATTCGTGTGCACTTCTTATTTAGAAGCCTCAACCGATAGCTTGCGGAATTCTTTCATCAATTTAGAGATCTCCAAAGCTGCTTTACGAGCGCGTGTACCTGCTGCTTTGTTACCTTTTGTAACTTGAGCCTCTGCATTTACAGTGAACTCTTGAACTTGTGTGTTGATTTGAGCCAATAATTGTTCCATGTTAAATCAATTTTTTATTATTTAATGAATTTATTTTGACACAAAGATATACAAAAAATGATAATTGCAAATAATATCTCAAATAAAATTTGGTTTTTTTGCTTATAATGAGGTGATAACGGTATGTTTTTTGACTCTCGAAACAGAAAAACCACTATCAAATGAGCAAAATAAGAGTAATTTTATCTATCGCAGTACTATTTGTCATAACGTCGTGCAAAGATCAGCAAACCAATAAGAAACGAGCTCCAGAGCCAAAAGTCGAGGTAATTTCGGTCAAAGTCGATTCACTCTACCATCGGATCAATATTGCAAGCCAAATCAAAGCGTTGAACAACGCGACCATCCAACCTCGAGTCAATGGATTTCTTCTCGAGACCCACTACCTTGGTGGTGCACCTGTGAAGCAAGGCGAACTGCTTTTCACCATCGACCCTTCGACATTTTCCACATCGCTCTACTCGGCAAAGGCATCGTTGGAGTCGGCTCGAGCATCGGAAGTTTTAGCTCAACGCAACTTTGAAAGAGCAAAACCATTGGCCTCGATCGAGGCCATTAGCCAAAGTGATCTGGATCAATATAACGCAACCTACAAGGCGGCTCGAGCTTCGACAAAATCGGCCGAGGAGGCTCTGCGCAGCGCTCAACTTGAGATCGGGTATACCAAAATCTACTCTCCGATCAGCGGCATAGCGACAAAGACAGCAGCCTCTAGGGGCGATTATATAGGACCAGGAACACTCGAGAGTGAGCTCTGCACTATCTCACAGATGGATACTATTTGTGTCGAGCTACCAATCGCAACAGCGAAATATCTCAACGCTACATCCTCCTCAACGAAAGGATCATTTGATAATCAAAATCTCCTATCGGATATCTCGATGAAGCTCACCGACAGCACCACGTATGAGTATCCAGGTCAATATTATTACACTCTGAAAGATACCCCGCAAGGCTCGTCGACAGTAGTTATCCTAGTAAAATTTCCCAATCCTGAGCTTAAATTAAAAGAGGGTATGTTTGCCCGAGTAGCTGCCAATATCGGAGAGAGAAAGGGTGAGATTACTGTGCCAAAAACCGCTGTGAGCCAACTGCAAGGGGTAAATTCAGTGTGGATTATTGCCCCCGACAGTACAGCACAATGGCGCAAGGTTAGCCTGGGAGATAGCTTTGGTGAGAAGTGGGCCATTTTATCGGGATTAGAAGAGGGTGATAAGATCGTTGTGAGTGGCGTGATGAAACTTCGTAATGGAATGAAGGTTGCTTCTACAACTGCTAAATAGATTATAGAGTATGGGTAAATTTTTTATTTCAAGGCCAATCTTTGCTATTTCGATAGCCATTGCGTTGGTGCTTATGGGCTCACTGGCTATCACTGATTTAGCGATTGAGCAATATCCCGACATCACACCTCCAGTGGTAGAGGTCACGGCAGAGTATTATGGGGCAGATGCCGAAACGGTCAATAACACAGTTGCCACTCCCGTTGCTCAAGCGATTATGGGTGTGAGCGATCTTTTGTATATGCAGACCACAAGCGCCAATGATGGTTCGATGAGCCTTCAAGCGATCTTCGAGATTGGTTCCGATGCCGATATTGATGCAATTTTAACACAAAATAGATTATCTTCGACAACGGCATCACTTCCTGCGAGCGTTACGGATCAGGGTTTGGTTACGCAAAAAACTCTACCTAACTTCTTGATGGTCTATGCCTTGCATAGCGACGGTCGTTACGACGATTCATTTCTTACCAACTACGCCTATATCAATCTCCAGAACGAACTTTTGAAGATCAATGGCGTGAGTAGTGTCGACATTATGGGTTCTGGTGAGTATGCTATGCGAGTATGGTTAGACCCTAAGCGTTTGAGCTATTATAATATCTCTATCGAGCAGATCGAGTCGGCAATCGAGGTGCAATCGGAAGTTTACTCTGTTGGAAAGATCGGAGGTCAACCAGCACCTGCTTCGACTAAACTCACATACACTTTAACCCTTCCACCTCAAATATCGACGCCCGATGAGTTTGGCGAGATAATCCTCAGAACCACCGACAATGGCGAGACGATATTTTTAAAAGATGTCGCACGCGTAGAGCTCGGTAGCGAGGAGTACGAAGTGATCTCGACGTATGGGGTGAATCCCGCCTCGATGCTTATGATCTACCAAACCCCTGGCAGCAACGCTGTGGAGGTAGGCAAAAATGTCAAGGCGACTCTGGCGAAGCTAAGCGAAAAACTTCCCGATGGCGTTAGCTGCACAGCCATTGTCGACACCACCACTAGCGTAGTTGCGGGAATCAAGGATATCTTCCGCACTCTGCTCATAGCACTGCTGTTGGTTATCGCCATCATCTATCTCTTTTTGCAAAATTGGCGAGCTACTTTGATCCCTCTTATCGCCATTCCAGTTTCGCTCATCGGTGCATTTATCTTGTTTCCAGTGATGGGATTCTCGATCAATATTATCTCGCTCTTGGGACTAGTCTTGGCTATTGGACTTGTTGTAGATGATGCAATAGTTGTTGTGGAGGCTGTCGAGGTGAATATCTCGAAGGGGCTCTCACCAAAGGAGGCCTCGGTGGCTGCTATGAAGAGTGTTTCATCGCCGATTATCGCCACCACGATTGTGCTGCTGGCAGTATTTATTCCTATCTCGATGGCGGGAGGGGTTGTGGGCTTGCTTTATGAGCAATTCGCTGCGATCATCTCGCTATCGGTTATCATCTCGGCGGTTAATGCTTTGACTCTTTCGCCTGCATTGAGTTCGCTGTTGCTAAAGAAGCGCGAAAAGCCAACTACTGGATTTTTCGGATGGTTTAATCGGTTATATGACTCATTTCTTGGCCGCTACACGAAATCAATCAATTCACTCTCGAAGCATTTGATGCTTACAGCTATTTTTGTGGCTGTTATCATCGGTGCAATAGCCCTTATTTGGGATAAGCTCCCACAAGGATTCCTTCCCGAAGAGGATCAAGGATATCTGATCGTGATGGTCGAAGCTAGCGAAAACAGCTCGCTTGAGGTGACCGAGAGATATATCGCCCAGGTCAATGAGATTATCTCAGCTCTGCCACAGGTCTACGACACTTCGTTCGCTGTTGGGTATAATATGATCGCGGGTGTGGCGACATCTTCGTGCGGAATGATCTTCGTGAATTTGGTCGATTACGCTGATCGCACGTTGACCTCGGCCGAGATTGCCAAGAAGCTCAACGAGGTGTTGTATGTCGAACTTAGCAACGTAGAATGCTACGCATTTATTCCTCCCGCAATCCCAGGTTTGGGACTCACCTCGGGAGTAACTTTCGAGGTGCAGGATATCGAGGGACGTGGCGAGGAGTATCTATACACTCAAACCATGAAGATGATCGAGTTGCTCGATAAAAGCCCCTTAACTAGCAAAGTAACAACACAATACAGCCATGGAATCCCGCAACGCGAAATTGTCATTGATCGGGAACACGCACTGAATTTAGGTGTCGACCTCTCGACACTCTACACGGAGCTTAGCGCACAATTGGGTGGCGGTTATATCAACCATTTCAACCGCTTTGGCCGATTATACGAAACATATATTCAAGCTGAACCGCAATATCGAGCAGATGAGGAGTTGTTGGATAATTTTTACGTCAAGAACAGCTCAAGCGATGAGATTCCAATAAGTGCCTTTGCAAGAATCGAGCAGACAACGGGTGTAGAGTATGTATCGCAATTTAATCTCTACCGCTCGATTGGGCTCACGGTGATCCCTGGTGATAAGGCCTCATCGACGCAGGTTATGGAGCTTGTCGAGCAGATTGCTGAGGACTCTCTGCCATCGGATATTGGCATCGCTTGGAGTGGGGTTTCTTATCAACAAAAGGCCTCATCGAAGGATAGTTGGCTTATCTATGTTGTGATTCTGGCCTTTGTATTTTTGGTGCTCTCGGCGCTTTACAACTCTTGGGGGTTGCCTCTAGCGATTCTCTTTGGAGTGCCGATTGCAATTCTTGGAGCACTCGTGGCAGTTGGCGCGGCGCATCTTCTTAATGCGGTCTATGTCAATGATGTATATATGCAAATTTCGCTAATAATGCTTATCGCTCTGGCGGCCAAAAATGCGATCTTAGTCGTTGAATACGCCTCACGGAGCTTCTTCGAGGAGGGAAAGGATCTTCGAGCGGCAGCATTGGAAGCGGCTCAATTGAGAGCTCGACCAATTATCATGACCGCCTTTGCATTTATCTTGGGAGTCACACCGCTGGTGTTTGCTTCGGGGGTTTACGCTACGGCTCGAAATATTATTGGCGTGGCGCTTGTTGGAGGAATGGGTGTAGCAACTTTGGTGGGTATCTACCTCTACCCCACTCTATTTTATATGGTTGCCAAGATGGCAAATTTTGATAAGTTACGCGAGAAAAGGAGGAGCGAAAAATGAAAAAGTTAGTTATTTTTATAGTGGCTCTAAGCCTTGTGGGTTGCTCTTTAAGGCTTCGCAAAGCATCTATTGAATTGCCCGAGGAGTATATTTATAGCGATGGATTTTATCAGTGTGACGAGCCGATCAACCCTCGCTGGTGGGAGAGTTTTGGAGATCCGACCTTAAACGACCTTGTCGATCAAGCGCTGAGTGAAAATCGTGATTTAGCGGCAGCGGTGGCTAACGTTGAGGCTGCTCGCCACTATCTCCGTGTGGCAAAGGCTGAATTTTTACCCTCGCTAACCTTTGAGACTATCGCCGAGCTCACGCACGAGGATCAAACCACGGTGCAGGAGTATACCATAGCACCTGCGCTGAGTTGGGAGCTTTCGCTCTTTGGGGAGCTTCGCAACACTCGGAAGATGGCTGCGGCATCGTTGCTTCAAGAGGAGTGGACACTTAGAGGTGTAGAACTTTCACTCTCGGCCGAGGTGGCAACTTCATACTTTACTCTTTTGCAATATCAGCGAAGCCTGCACATCGCCACTCGGAGCTATAAACTTCGAGAAAAGGCGACCGCACTTGTCGATTCAATGTACCGATACGGCATGAGTAACGGCACCGATCTGATGCAGGCAAAAAGCTTAGTATATGCGGCAAAAAGCGAGATGGAGAAGTTTCGCAGAGCTGTCGTATTGACCTCCCTTTCGCTCGATACGCTTTTGGGACAGAGGCCTCAAGAGGTCGATTGGAATAACAACGGTTGGGCTCTTATCAACGACTCACTTCCATTCTCGATTCCCGTTGGCTTGCCCTCATCGCTGCTCGAACGTCGTCCCGATGTGATGAAAAGTTACTTTGCGATGGCTCAGGCTGCTGCAAATGTGGGCGTCAATAGAGCCAAGCGCTACCCTTCGATCACGCTCACGGGTAGCGGAGGAGTCTTTGCATACTCGCTCAAGGGGCTCACTTCTGGCAATCCACTTTTATGGACTGGAACGGGCGAGCTTATCGCTCCAATATTTAGTTGGGGTGCACTTCGTCGCAAGGAGCTTGTGGCACGCGAGCAATATGTGGCGAGTCTCGAGGGTTACGAGCAGTCGATCTTAGAGGCTCTCAGCGAGGTGGAGAGTGCACTTGTGACAATCGACACTTACGAACGAGAGACTAGCGCTTCGACCGCCTTGGTGCTTGCCAACACAAAAATTGTCGAGAACACCTCGGCTATGTATCGAAGCGGACTTGGCGATTATTTGAGCGTAATTGATGCCGAGCGGGAGTTGTATTCGTCGCAAATTTCGCTTGTCGAGTTGGTTGTTCAGCAATATATAAATTATGTCGATCTGTTTAAGGCTTTGGGTGGCGGTTGGTAAGTAAATACCTCTTTGATTTGTTTTTATGATCATAATTTGTAACTTTGCCTTAACAAAGAGACAAAACAATGAGTAATTTTTCAACTAAAAACGTGCTAATTACTGGCGGATGTTCTGGCATCGGGTATATCATGGCACGAAAATCACTAGAGCGTGGATCCAACGTAGTTATTTGGGACATCAACCAAAATGCGATTGATCGAAGTGTAGAGGAGCTATCCAGACTAGGCTCAGTATCAGGATATTGCGTCGACATTTCCAACTCCGAAGCTGTTCTTCAAACCGCCACCAAAGTTAAGGCTGATATTGACAAGATCGACATCGTAATAAACAACGCAGGAATAATCGTTGGTAAGAGCTTTGCTGACCATACAATAGCCGATATTGATAGAACAATGAAGATCAACACCAACGGTGCGATGTATGTCACAAAGGCCTTTTTAGATGAGATGATCTCAAGCGACCAAGGACATATTTGTAATATCGCCTCATCGGCCGGCTACGTTGCCAATCCCAATATGAGCGTCTATGCAGCTAGCAAATGGGCTGTAATAGGTTGGTCAGACAGCGTAAGAGTTGAGCTAAAAAAGTCAAAATCAAAGGTGCGCGTAACGACCATTATGCCCTATTACATCAACACAGGAATGTTCGATGGTGTAAAATCGAGAATCCCTATTCTCAAGCCCGAAAAGGCTGCCGAGAGGATCATCCGCTCGATTGAGCGCAACGTAAAACTGCGATCAATATATTGGATACTCTACCCTTTCACCCGCCTATCGCAGGGAATTTTATCAATCGGAGGTTTCGACTTCTTGGCTGATAAAGTTTTTGGAATATATAACACAATGGACAAATTTACGGGTCGAAAATAACGCATTGCACTATGAAAGAGAGAATCGAAAAGAGCGTGATAGCTTTAAAAGAGTTTTTTGCCTCGGGGGCAACCAAAGATATTGATTTCCGTTTGCGCCAGCTCGAAAAGCTAAAAATTGCAATAACTGCTCACAGAAAAGATATTGAGGCAGCTTTGTGGAGCGATCTGCATAAGTCGCCTGAGGAGAGTTACCTTACTGAGATCGCGATTGTTTTGAGCGAGATCAATAATCAAATAAAACATTTGCGCCGTTGGGCTCGGCCACAAAAGGTTAAGACTCCATTGGTTCTTTTTCCTTCGTCGAGCAAAATTGTTTATGAGCCGCTTGGCGTTGCGCTCATCGTCGCCCCTTGGAACTATCCGTTTCAGCTCACTTTAAATCCGCTTGTAGGTGCTATTGCTGCGGGATGTTGCGCCATGGTGAAGCCTGCACCTGCGTCGAGTGCCACTTCGAAGATCATCGAGACGATAATTGGTGAGTGTTTCGAGAGTTCGTATATCGACATTGTGCAGGGTCGGCGCGAGGTAAACGCAATGCTTTTAGAGCAGAAATATGATATTATCTTCTTCACTGGAAGCCCATCGTTGGGTCGAATTGTAAGCCGTGCTGCTGCCGATAATTTAACTCCACTCGTCTTGGAGCTTGGAGGCAAAAGCCCTTGCATTGTCGACAAGGATGCCGCCATTGATGTTGCTGCAAAGCGCATTGCGTGGGGTAAGTTTCTCAATTGTGGACAAACTTGCATCGCACCCGACTATCTCTTTGTTCACTCTCAGGTCAAGGATCAATTGCTTGCAAGGATCAAGGAGGCAGTGGTAAAAATGTATGGTGACAATGCTCGTGAGAGCCGAGTATATCCTCGAATTATCAACGATTCTGCTTTCGATAGATTGCGAGGACATTTAAGCCAAGGTGATATCTATTTTGGAGGAGAGTGCTCGGCACAAGAGCGATATATTGCACCAACGATAATCGAGGGGATTACGCCCACCTCGGCAATTATGCAAGAGGAGATTTTCGGACCGATACTTCCTGTGATGACCTTCGAGGAGATCGGCGAGGTTTACACCTATGTGAACTCGCACGAGAAGCCTTTGGCATTTTATTACTTTGGAGGTAGTGGCGACGAGGTGCTAAAAAATACAACCTCAGGAGGAGGCTGCATCAACGACACAATTATGCATATCACAAACGAGAGGCTTCCATTCGGAGGAGTCGGAAATAGTGGTATGGGAAAGTATCATGGTCAAGAGAGCTTCCTAGCGTTTAGCAATCGTCGCTCGATTGTCACCACACCAACGTGGATTGATCTTCCGCTGAAATATGCACCGTACAAGTTCTTTTGGCTTGTTAAAAAGCTAATGTAAAAAATGAGGCTGACTTTTTTTGATAAGTCAGCCTCATTTTCGTATAAATCGTTCGATTAAAATTACTTAACCCAACCAGCAGTCCAATCGTCACCCTCAACTACTGCACCTGCGTAGTCAACAACTGTGAAGAAGTCGTCACCTGCGAAGTCAACTGCACCAGCAACTGTACCTACGTAGTTCTCGGTAAGAGCTGAAACATAGTCGATTGCGTTACTTGCAATAAGCATATCAGTTGTGAAGCTCTTAGCATCGCTAGAGTTTGTCATGTCTGATGAGAAGTAGTTTCCTGAAAGGATCGACACACCTGCTGCCAATTGAGCGTCAGTGTTAGTAGTCTTGATGTAAAGAGTGTTAGTTTTGCATGTGATAAGAGAGTTGTAAAGCTCAATCTCAGTACCTGCCTTCAACATCACGCCGTCACCTTTGCTTGAGCTTGAGTTACCTACAAGAGTTGCATTAGCGATTACTGGGTGAGAAGCTGGAGTAGCTACGTTGTCATTACCGTTGTTATCACACTCCAACAAACAATCGCAATCGAAACCGATCTCAGAAACTGGTTGTTGGTAAGCTACGATAAATTGAGCCTTACCACACCATCCGTCAGTCCAGTCGAATGAGTCGTCAGAACAAGAAGTTACAACGCAATATTTGATATTTACAGTACCACCGAAGAACTCGAAACCGTCGTCAGAACCGTGGTAAGCTTGTACATACTCAACAGTTGTTCCAGCACCTACACCATAGAATGAAACACCGTTACACTCTTGCTCCTCAGAGTATGAGTAACCTGTGTACTCAAGACGAACGTAACGAAGTGTACCAGAGTTGTCGTCAGCGTTAGAACCACCATAAGGAAGTGACTCGATCTCAGAAAGAGAATCGCTACCAGAGTTGATTGGAGCATATCCACAGATGTGAAGACCACCCCAAGCACCCAACTCCTCTTTGGTACTTGTCATAACGATAACGCCCTCTGCATCACCACCGTCAGCCTCGATCATACCACCTTGCTCAACGAAGATGTAGTCGGTGTTTGCAACGTCGTACTGAGCTGTGATAGTTACACCTGGCTCGATAACTAGAACACCACCATCTTTAACGTGAAGACCACCATCAAGAAGTACTGAAGCGCCTGAAGCGATAGTAACTGTGCCGATAACCTCCGCTGGAAGAAACTCACCATCAGCAACTGTGAAAGTTGTCTCATCCACTGGTGTTTCATTCTCATTTGACTCCTCAGAGCATGATGTCATTGTTACACCTACGCAAAGTGCAAAAGCAGCTGCAAGCATTAAATAATTCTTTTTCATAACCTTTTTTTGTGTTTAAATGTTTGTTGTTTTTATTGTTTTTGTTTTGTTTCTTAGAATTTGAACGATACTCCGACCTCTCCACCGATTCCGTAGTTGTGGCTCTCGACAATTACATTCTCGCCTGCGATCTCTTGTTTGTAGATATCGTCGCGATTAAGTAGGTTCGATAGTTGTGCCGAAACTTGGATATTCTTTGTGATGCTATATGCAACATTGAAATTAAGCGAGTGAACTGTCATTTGGTATACATCACCACGGTTTGCAGTACCAACAGCGTGAATACGTGGACCTTGAAGGTTGTATAGAAGTGCAATGCTCATCGAACGGCCCTCATCATCGAGGTATGGGGT
Organism: Rikenellaceae bacterium; assembly: GCA_047172885.1. Lineage (GTDB taxonomy): Bacteria > Bacteroidota > Bacteroidia > Bacteroidales > Rikenellaceae > Alistipes. The sequence continues at coordinate 58,972 of JBCQVS010000001.1, forward strand.
GTAGGTAAGATCGGCATTCAAAAGATATGGCGATGCACCTTGCAGCTCACGGTTAGGGTTGGTGTAGCTAGCATCCTCCGAAAGAGCAACGTTAGTGTACATATACGAACCGTTTACATTGAATCGAAGATCTTGCGAAATGGTCTTGCGAGCCTCGATCTCGACTCCAGCAGCCAAACCTTGGTCTGCATTGTAGAATGTGTGTAGCTCACCACCTCCCGAGATTGTTTGAACACGCTCAATTGGAGAGTCCAAGTATTTGTAATATCCTGTAACTGAGAACATATCACCACCCTCGAAGAATGTCTCGTAACGAAGATCGAGGTTGTAGTTGTAACCATTCTCCACATCGGCATTACCGACGATTTGAGCCGATCCGTAAGACTCTTGGTATTGGAATGGAGCCATCTCGATAAACGATGGGCGGGTCACGGTGCGAGAAGCTGCCACACGGAATTGGTTTTTCTCGTCGAATGAGTATCTTACGTTAAGTGCTGGGAATAGGTCGTCAGTTTTGTATGTACGTGAGTCTGAAGCGCTTCCTGTTGAGTAGTTTACAGTTTGCTCTGCTTTCTCGTAACGCAAACCTGCGTTGATAAGCCAAGCATCTGCAAAACCTAGATCGAGTGAAGCGTAAGCCGAAGCGATTGTGCTCGCTGCGTCGTAGCAATCCTTAGCTTGGTACGATGGAGAGATTGAGAATACTCCCTCCTTTAGATTGTCAACCGTTAGGTAGCTATCTGCCGAGTATGGATCAGAGTAGATATATTGAGAGACAGCATCGTACTTTTGGCTGAAAGTATAATAGTAGCGACGACCTACGTAATCACGTACTTTATCTTTATATGCAGCTCCAAAGGTAATTTTGTGAGCATCTCCGAATTTGTAAGTTGATGATAGATTTGCGTTGTACTCATCCTCGTTAAGGGTACCGTAGTAACGCATTGTAGAGTTTGTCTTGTCGGTGAATACCTTTAACATTCCCTCGCTGTTCTCCGAGTAGGCAACTTGTCGACGGTCTGGCTCATCGGCAGAGGTTGTAGTGTAGGCTCCTGACCAGTTTACAGACCACGCGTCACCCAGTTCGTGAACTCCGTTAAGTTGATGTGTTGCAAGTTTGTAGATGTGTGTTACGCTGTTGCTGAAAACCATATCTAGACCATCCTCGTAGTCGGTACCGCGGCGGTAAGAGTACTCATCGCTAGCGTTGCGAGCGTAGAAGAATGTGTAGCCAATACGATCGTTGTCGCGAAGTGTCATTCCGATATTTCCAAGAGTTGCGATCTTAAGCGACGATTCGTAGCTAGTTCCTACATACTCATCGGTCACGCCTCCTGTTGCCTCGTAAAGACGATACTCCGAGTCGCTATCCGTTTGGCGGTCGTTGCTAATACCTCCCGAAAGAAGGATGCTTAGCTTTTGGTTGCCAACCTCGTAACCGTGACCCCACGCTGCGTTACCTCCAAAGACTGGAAGGGCGTTTGTTTTATTTACGTTGAACGAAGTGTCGAATGGGAATCCGTTCGATGAGATATATGAGTTGATGTCACCACCTGCCAAGATGTCATCCACTACCGTTTGTGACACTTTCGATTGAGTGAAGAGTGACACGTTATCCATGCGGTAAAAATCTTGGAATGTTGTATTTGTGTTTCCACCTACCTTGAATCCAAACGATACGAAATCATCCGAGCTTAGATCCTTAGTTGCGATATCTACGTGAGCACCAGAGTAATCGGCATATGACGCAGCGTTGTAAACTTTGCTTACAGTGATATTTTTCACAGTCGACGAAGGGAAGATATCGAGTGGAATAAGTTTATTATCGGGGTTTGGTGAAGCGATCGGTTGACCATTAAGAGTTGTGACGCTGTAACGATCTCCAAGTCCACGAACTACTAGTTGACCAGATGATGCAACCGAGATTCCAGTGATCTTCTTAACCCCCTCTTGAACGTTCGAAATACCTTTGATCGACATCTCCTTAGCACCCATATTCTCGATTGCTACGTTCGAAGCGATTCTTTCGTTTTGAAGTGTTGCCTCACTTTCGAGATTCTTACGAGCTGTTACGACAACCTCAGAAATTGTTTGTGCATCCTCCTCCAACTCGATTACCAATTCTGGAGTCTTTGCGTTTACCTCGATCGACATTGTTTGCGTTAGGTAAGCAATGTATGAAAACTCTAGGGTTGCTTCGCCGCGACTTAGCTTCAATTCGAAGTTGCCATCGAAATCGGTTGTTGCACCTTGGTTTGTCTCTACAACAAAAACTGTCGCTCCAAAAAGAGGCTCTTTAGTTGCTTTGTCGACGATCTTTCCTTTGATTGTTGCCGCTTGCGACGCTACCACCATTGAAAGCATCACCACGACCATAAGAATTTCTCTAATTTTCTTCACTTTTACTTTTGTTTAATTTCACGCTGCAAAAGTGAGGATAAGTTGTTACACTGTTATTTCATACTTGTTAAGAAAGTGTCACGTCTATTAAAGAGAGGTTACATAGTTGTATAATTGCTGTTACTTTAGGTTACACGTCAATATAAGTAGCTAACTATCAAATATTTAGCCTAAATAAACAAAAAATAAGGATAATTAACCATTAAGATCAATTACCCTTATTATATATGGTATAGAAGAAATTTCTACTCTTGAGCATCTGCATCGAAGTCAGAGACCAAGATACGTCCGCAATACTCGCACACGATAAGTTTCTTTCCGTGACGGATATCTACCTGGCGTTGTGGTGGGATACGGTTGAAACATCCGCCACACGCATCACGCTTAACTATTACAACAGCCAAACCGTTACGCACATTGCCACGAATACGATCATAAGCCGATAACAAACGCTCGTCGATCTTCACCTTAGCTGCCTCAGCCTTGCCTTCCAACTCAACAACTGTTGAAGCTGTCTCTGCCTCGATGCTATCCAACTCTTGTTTTTTAACCTTAAGATCCTCCTGACGCTCGTTGATATCCTCGGTAGCTTGGTCCAAAAGAAGTTTTTTCGCCTTTAGAGTCACAGTGTACTCCTTAAGATATTTCTCAGCAGCTTGGATCTCCAACTCTTTATACTCGATCTCCTTGGTGATTGCATCAAACTCACGGTTGTTACGCACGTTGTTGTGTTGCTCCTTGTAGTTTGTGATGCTGATCTTAGCTGCGTCAATCTCACGACGACGTTGCTTAGTTAGTTGGTTAACATCCTCGATTTCAGAATTAATATTCTCGATACGGGTCGTAAGACCTGCAAGGCTATCCTCAAGATCTTGAACTTCAAGTGGAAGCTCACCCTTAATCATATTAATCTCATCGATCTGAGAGTCAATCTTTTGAAGCTCATACAATGCTACGATCTTCTCTTGCATCGAATAATCAGCCTCAACTACTTTCTTCTGTGTTGCCATACTTATGCTATTCTCTTTTACTATTAAATTTTCATTTGTTAAAACCCTTATAATAGATAGGGTTACAAGAGGCCTCACTCTTGCGAACTGCAAAGTTAAACATTTTTTTTGATAAAATATCAAATAATAGATCAATTGCGCAATATTCGCTCTCGAAATGGCCAATATCCACCACTGTAAACTCACCAGTAGGCTCCATAAAGTCGTTATATTTAAGGTCTCCGGTGATGTATAGATCTACCCCACTCTTCTTTACTGTCGACATTAGTGATCCTCCTGAGCCTGTGCATAGAGCCACTCGACTCACTGCTCGTTCAATAGGCTTACTATAACGAATAGCCGAGAGTGAAAGCTTTGATGCCATCGACTCGATAAAATCATCGAAACTCTTCGGCTCACTGAGCTCACCAATAACTCCAAAACCTACGTTCTCCTCCGACGAAGTGGATTGCAACAGAGTTAAATTCTCGAGACCAAGCATTGTAGCCAACCTCCAACTCATCCCCCCAGGTGTGCTATCTAGATTTGTGTGACATGCATAGAGCGCAATATCCGAACGGATCGCCTCCTCGACACACCTTTCAACATAACCCTCTGAATTAAAACGCTTCAAAGGGTGGAAAACTATCGGATGGTGCGTTATAATAAGGTTCGCACCCGCAGCTTTAGCCTCCTCAATGACCTCCTCGGTAACGTCGACTGCGAGCAATACTCCTCGCACCTCGCTGCTAGATCGACCCACGACCAAACCAGCGTTGTCGTACGATGCTTGATAATTGAGCGGCGCAAACTCCTCAATCGCGCTAGCTACATCTTTAATTGTTATCATCTCTTTTAAAACAATTTTTGCTCATAAAATGCGAAAAGCTCCTTCTCCTCGCTTTGACCCTTGCTTCTGCGACGTCTGCGAGGTTTGCTCGATTGCTCTGCATCTGGATTATCCTCGTGCTCATCATCGTCATACTCCTCAAGGTCATCATACTCCTCATCTATCTCAGTATCAATCGACTCAGCTTCAGAGGCTCTTAACGCCTCAGCTTGATCCTCGCTTTCACCCTCTTTTAGCACTTCGCGCACCTCCAAGAGCAGCGACTTCATATTGAGAAGCCTATCCATCAGCTCGACCTCTTTGTTCGCGGGCATAACTCCAGCCTTGATACTCTTTTGAGCACCCTCTAGAGTCATTCCGCGCTCCTTTACAAGGTGGTATATCAGCTTGAAATTCTCGATATCTTTAGGCGTAAAGAGTCGATTGCCTTTCTTGTTGCGCACGGGTTTGATAACACTGAACTTACCCTCCCAATAGCGAATCAGAGAGGTGCTCACATCGAACATCTCAGCAACTTCGCCCATTGTATAGAACATCTTTTTTACCTCCATAGTATTGCTTTATTTCTCTTGTTTTAAAACTCGCAAAGAGTTTGGATACATATTATTGACTCTCGCACCAATGCGTTTCACAAAGCCCACAGTATGACCACCTGCCGAAACGATATTGATCCCCTCTTCGAATAACTCTGCCGAGAGCTCCTGTTTGCGAAGATACAATAAAATATCGGAATTATCAAGCTCCGCAAGATTAACTACCTCGCGGTTAAGGTCATGAAAGAGTGCCAAGGCTGGATCAGGCTTCAAGCGCCCTTTGAAAATTTGCCCCATCGCAACGCCTGAATAGATCGTGGTGAGCGACTCGGCCAAGCTTCTTATAGCATCCACTTGGGCGCTATAATAGCCATAGATCATCGTGTCGGCAACATTCAAGAAGGTCATGAATTCCGCCTGACGAACCCACTGCGCAACCTCACTGAGCGATTTTCTGTCGATTGTCGAGAAGATCTTCTTTCGCGATTTTGGTTGACGGGTTTTGCCTCCTGCATCGTAGCTCTTGGTGGCTACCGCTACAAAAAGTCCTTCACCTTCGACTAAGTGAGGGAAGAATCTAAAGGTTTGGAATTCACCTACTCTGCCGCAGACAACACCCCACTTCTCATCGCACTCGACTTGCTCATACTGAACAACCTGCTCACCATACCCCTCCATGAAGCGCTCCAAAATGCCCTCATTTTCGGCATGATTAAAGGTGCAAGTGCTATAAATCAACACGCCACCCGCTTTGAGTGACTGCCATGCACTATCCAAAATTTCGCTTTGCCTCTCAGCGCACATCGCCACATTCGACTCGCTCCACTCCTCAACGGCACCCTCCATCTTGCGGAACATACCCTCACCCGAGCAAGGAGCATCGACAGCCACAACATCGAACCACGATTCGAATTGAGCCAAGTGCTCAGCGCGATTATTACAAACCACGATATTTCCCAAGCCCCATTTTCTTGCGTTATCGGCCAAGACCGAGGCTCGCGAGCGGTTAATTTCATTGGCTACGACCAAACCTTCAAGGCCAACTAGCGTCGAGTAGAGCGTAGATTTTCCACCTGGAGCAGCGCACATATCCAACACTCTTGCACCCTCGACGTTACGGTACGAGAGGATATGACCCACAAATTGCGAGCTCGCCTCTTGAACGTAGTAAGTGCCCGCATGGAAGCCGCTATCCAAGGTAAATGAGGGACGCTCAGCGAGATAGAAGCCATATTTACTCCATCCGATTGCACGCTCGTCAATTGGCGAGGCCTTATAAGGATTCAATCGCACGGAGGTTGGCGACTCGGTGGCAAGAGCCTCGAAAAGCGCCTCAGCCTGCTGCTCGCCTAAATCTTTAATTACTCTATCTATAAAAATTTGAGGTAGTTGTATCTCTGACATTTAATCTTTTTTGTGCGAACTTCAAGCTCACTTATTTACTCATAGAATCTATTTTTGCACAAATAGCTTCAAAAATTTCTGGATTCTCGACAAAGTCGTTTTTATCCATATCGACAACATATAGATTGCCATTGTAGATCTTCTCGATCCAGTTGTTGTACTTATCGTTGAGCTTCACCAAGTACTCCTCGTCGATATTGGCTTCGTAATCTCGACCTCGCTTTTTGATCTGCTCCGTAAGGGTCTTGACGCTCGCCTTGAGGTAGATCAAGACATCGGGCCTGGGGACGAAACTCGAGAAGAGGTTGAAAGTCTTCATATAGGTCGAAAAGTCGCGCGTGCTCATAAGCCCCATTTGATGGAGGTTATCGGCAAAGATGTGGGCATCCTCATAGATGGTTCGATCTTGGATTAGATACGAACCTCGCGTAACGCTCTCGGTGTAGATATCCTTGGTTTGTTGGATCCTACTACTCAAGAAATAGATCTGTAAGTTGAACGACCAACGACTCATATCTTCATAGAAATCACCGATATAAGGATTATTAGGCTCTTCAAAGTAGGCCTGCGCATTATACCTTTTGGTCAACATCTCGGTAAGGGTGGTTTTACCACTTCCTATATTTCCAGCAATAGCTATATACATAATTATCTACCTTTTATTATCATTTTCAATCCACTCGATCACCTGCTCGATCATCTTCCTGTCGTTACTGAGTCGTGGCAACTTATTTTTACTATTTTCTCGCATCCACCTTAGGAAAGTCCCCTTCGCGAGAACCGTCAGATCGAGACGCGAAAGGGTCGAAAGCCTCTTGGCATCGTAATCCGAGTTGATATGGCGAAGCTCATCATCCAACTTTTGAGCAAATGTCTCAATATCGTGCGGCTCACGGATAAACTCAAGAAGCCACTGGTGACACCCCTTCTGTCCAACATCCATAAATCGAGGCGCAACCATATAATCACTCAACACAGCCCCAGTAGCTTGGCACGCAGCAACCACTGCCTTGTCGGCATTCTCGACAATCACCTCCTCGCCAAAGGCATTGATATATTGGCGAGTACGACCCGCGAAACGTATCCTATAAGGTGCAAGCGAAGTGAACTCAATGGTATCTCCGATCTCGTAACGCCACAGGCCATTCGACGAGGTGATAATCAGAGCATAGACAACACCCAACTCAACCCCCTCCAGAGGCACTATTTTGTCACCCGACCTAAATTCGTAGAAGGTATCGTAATCAAGCATCAACAACATATCGCCCCGCGTAAGATCGTCAGCAATGGCGAAAAACCCTTCAGAAGCGTTGTAAGTCTCCATATAGTTGATCCCACCTCCATCAATGGCACTAAAAGCTCCGCGATAAGGGGTCATCTCGATTCCACCATGGATAAAGAGCTCCATATTGGGCCACACTTCGCGAATACTACTCTTGCCAGTATACTCCAACACACGACTCATAAGCGCCAGATTCCACGAGGGGACACCCGCAAATGACGTGATATTTTCATCTATACACTCCTGGCAAATTCTCTCGCACTTCTCCTCGAAATTGGTGAGCAGAGCTGTCTCCATCCTCGGCATTCGAAACCATCCGCTACCAATTGCGAACCGCTTGACCAAAATTCCCGACAAATCGCCAACCAAGTAATTATTCTCCGTTTGTGCCGAACCTCCCAACGTGAGCACCTTGCCCGAAAGGATTTCAGAGTTTGAAAAAAGTGTGTTGTAGATTGTTCCTACGTCACTCATTCCTCGCATATGGTTGTTGTAGAAGGCCTTGGATGAGATCGGAATATATTTACTTCGCGCAGCTGTTGTGCCCGACGAGCGTGCGAACATCGAGATGCGACCTGGTGTGGTGACATCTTTTTCTCCCGATATCATCCGCTCGATATATGGTTGAAACGCTTGGTAATCGACAACGGGAACTCTTGACGAAAACTTCTCATAGGTGATCGACTCACAGATATTGTGCTCAGCTCCAAATTTTGTTTTCTCTCCATTACTCATAAGCTCACCAAACACTTCACGTTGCACCTCTAAAGGTCGGCAACGCATTCTGTCGATGGCGCTACTGCGTCGCATCACAAAGGGTTTAACTATGGAGAGCTTGAAAGACATAAAACTGCGAAAAAATTAATTGAAGAAGCTGCCGATTTTACTAATTGATTTCGGCATTGCGAAGACCACCACCCTATCGTAAGGTGCAATCACGGTGTTTCCAGTGACGATAAAGACCTTATCTCCACGAACTATACCACCGATAATCGTGTCACCAGGAAGCGACAATTCACGAACTGGCCGCTTTGTAGCTGGCGAATTGGGCTTCACGATAAACTCCAATACTTCGGCTTCGCTACCCGTTAAACACTTGATAGCCTGCACATCGGTCGACATCGTAAAGCGGAAGATATTCGAGGCGGTAACCATCTTCTTGTTGATTATCGTGTCGATTCCAATGCTATCGGCCAAGTTGATATAGTTTAGATTCTCCACCTCGGCGATCACCTTTTTCACACCCATTCTCTTGGCCAACATTGCCGCCAAGATATTAGTTTCGCTTCGTCCAGTCACCGCAACGAAGGCATCCATATTGGCTAGACCCTCCTCGAGCATCACTTCGGTATTACGGCCATCTTCGTGGATGATCAACGTTTTGTCCAACTGCTCAGCTAGGCGATAGGCCTTCTCGGCATTGTAATCGACCAACTTGATATTGACCTTATCTTGGAGTTCTGCTGCAACTCTGATACCAATTCGCGAGCCACCCAAGATCATCATATTTTTAATTTCGATATTGCTTTTACCCGAAAGACCCATCAGCTCGTCGATTGCGTTTTGGCGCGTGATAACGTAGATCAAATCACTCTCCATAAATACCTCATCCTTTTGCGGAATGATCGTCTCGCCTCCACGGTTGATTGCCACTGTGCGGTAAGCTAGTGGAGTGTCGTCGTCGGCAAAACCCGATAACTCGCGACCGATAAGCGGAGAGGTGGCATCGAGGCGGAAGACCACCAATGAGAGTTTACCGCTCGAAAAGTCGACATACTCGGTTATCGACGAGTGACCCAGCAAATTGATCACCTCACGTGCCGCCACCTTTTCGGGATAGAAAAGGTAGTCAATGCCCATATTGATAAAAATCTCCTTATTATTGGGTTCTAGATATTCGTTGTTGTCGACCCTGGCGATAGATTTTTTCACGCCTAATTGCTTGGCTAATACTGCCGAGACAATATTGTCATTCTCGGCATGGTTCACCGCAATAAAGAGGTCGCTCTTGCGGATTGCTGCACGACGAAGCGTAGCAAAGGTGGTCGAGTCACCCTCAACGGTGATAACATCCGCCAGACTCGACACTTCGACCAAAAGCTTTGGATCGCTATCAATCACGGTAATATCGTGACCATTACCACTTAGCATCGTTGCCAAGTGACTACCCATTTCTCCAGCTCCTGCAATAACAATCCTCATAACAGCAATAAAATTTTGAATTTACCCTACAAATATATACATTTGTAGCGGTAATTCAAAATTATAAAACTGTTAAGTTATGCCTAGTTGGTTATTTGTCTTTCTTTTTTGCGTAGGTGCTGTTGCAATTTTTGTTGTTGGCCTCTCGATCACCCTTATGGTCAAAGGTCACTTTGTTGATTCTGAGATCGCAACAAACAAAAATATGCAGAACCTCGGTATTCGTTGCGCAGTCCAAGAGTCTCGCACCGATGAGCAGGGTGTGAGCTGCAACGATGTGGGTTGTAGCGGAAACTGCGCAGGTTGCGAGATTGAATCGTAATCTAATCGCTTTACTTCAAAGGTGAATCTGGCTCTTTAGCCATTGCGTTGTAGAACATCTTGTCGAGAAATTTAGGGAAGAATTTCTTCACCAGGTGCGTTGCACGTCCATCGAACTCCATCAAGCAGAGGCGTTTGCGCTTTGCTGTGTCGCGCATGATTATGTTGGCGACTTGCTCTGAAGTCATCATCTTCTCCTCTGAGCGTGGTGTTTCGCCTTGCGAGGTTCCGTTTGCTGTCAAAGCTGCGAAACGAACGTTCGAGGCTGTGAAGCCTGGACATGCGATCATTACATGAAGTCCCTTTTTAAGGTTCTCGATTCGGATAGTCTCCAAGAATCCAGTCATCGCATATTTCGAGGCTGAGTAGCCTGTGCGAGCTGGCAAACCGTGGAGTCCTGCCACTGACGAGACGCCCACTATCGAGCCTCGCGTAGCTTGAAGATATGGAAGTGCATATTTCACACAATTCACTGTTCCCCAGAAATTTACATCCATCAAGCGGTGCAGCACTGAAAGATCGACATCATCGAACAGCGCACGCATCGAAAGACCTGCATTACAGATCAAAATGTCGATCCCACCATACACTTCAACGGCATTATCAATTAAAAGTTGGCACTCGTCAGCCTTCACTACATCGCACACCGAGTAGATCGCCTCGCCACCAGCAGCTCCAATTTCGGCCACCACAGCTTGCAACTTTTCCTCTTGACGAGCAGCTAAGACAACCTTAGCTCCAGCCGCTGCGTATGTTTTCGCTAGAGCCTCTCCAATTCCCGATGATGCTCCCGTTACAACTACAACTTTTCCTTTTACACTTTTCATATTTTTTTGTTTTTTATATTTCAATTTCTAAAGTATCGTACGCTAAAAAGACCCCCTCGGGTAGCCTTGCATTTGCCACTTTGTGGAGTCCAATATCGTGTGACATATGGGTTAAATAAGCTCTTTTTGGCTTTACTCGAGCAATTAACTCAAGAGCCTGCTCAACATTAAAATGCGAAGGGTGTAGCTCATAACGCAAAGCATTGACCACCAATACCTCTACCCCGTTCAACTTAGCCTCCTCTTGAGGTGCAATCGCGCTAAAATCGGTGATGTAAGCTACCCTACCAACTCGAAAACCAGTCGAGCGAAATCGAGGTGAATGTTCTCCAGATATAGGCACAACTTCAACACCCTTGACAAAGAAACTCTGCGAAGGGTCGATGGTGATGAGCTCAATTTCGGGAACTCCTCGATATTTGTTGACAGCAAAAGCGTAGTCGTAATCCTTGCGCACGGTCGAGAGTGTATGCTCCTCACCATAGAATTCGATCCTATGAATTGTCGGATAGTCGACAAAATTGAGCGCTCGCACATCGTCGATGCCACCAACGTGATCTTTATGCTCATGCGTAAGTAGAATGGCATCGACTCGCGACACTCCTGCACGCAGCATTTGATAGCGGAAGTCTGGCCCAGCGTCGATAACAAAGCGAAAATCGTCACCCTCGATCATAGCCGAGCTACGCAGACGTTTATCGTGCCGATCTGACGAAAGGCACACCTCGCAACGGCATCCAATTGTTGGAACACCTTGCGAGGTGCCACTCCCCAGTATAGTTAATTTCATTCTCTATTTCATAATTTTGAAAACCATCGCGGTTCGAGAGGTGTTGTAAATCTTGATGTAGTGACAGCCATTCTCGTCGCTATACGAGAAGTACTCATCACCAATCTCATTACGTTGCTGACCTCCGAAACGCTTCTCATCGGTCGAAAGAACCGAGACATACTTTCCAGCGCGAGGAACTTTGACGATATAGTCAGGTACCGACGCTGTCGAGTGCCAGTTAAAGATAAACAACAAGTTACGAAGTGTAAAGACCATCGTTTTGTTCTGCTCATCCATCTGCTCCGAATAAGGATAACCTGCCGTGAGCAACCTAGATCGTTTAACCAGCGAGATCATCGCACGGTCGAATGCCCCCAAAAAAGAGTAGCGCAAGAGGCCATTCTTCGAGAGCGACCACAAGCGACGAGCGTGAGCATAGCTCCAATCGTTTCCTTCGCGTGGGAAGTCGATCCATTCGGGGTGACCAAACTCGTTACCCATAAAGTTAAGGTATGCGTTACCACCAGTTGTAATTGTCATCAAGCGGATCATCTTGTGAAGTGCAATTCCTCGATCGACAATAAGGCTCTCCGACTCACGATTCATCGAGAAGTACATCTCCTTGTCCATCAAACGGAAGGCGATTGTCTTGTCACCCACCATCGCTTGGTCGTGCGACTCGGCATAGGCGATTGTCTTGACTCCTGCAAGGCGCGAGGTCATAATGTTCCACATATCGTAAATATTCCACTCCTCGTCGGTTTGATCCTTGAGAATCTTGATCCAATAATCTGGAATTGCCATAGCTAGGCGATAGTCAAATCCTGCTCCACCATCCTCAATAGAAACACATAGGCCAGGCATACCACTTACATCCTCGGCGATGGTTATAGCGCGTGGGTTATAATCGTGCACCAACTTATTAGCCAAAGTAAGGTAGACAATAGCATCACGATCAACACCTTCGTCGAAGAAGCGCTCACGACAATCGAAATCGACATATCCACGGTGGTGGTAAAGCATCGAGCTCACACCATCGAAGCGGTAACCATCGAAGTGGTACTCGTCCAACCAATATTTTATATTCGAAAGTAAGAAGTGTTGCACCTCCTGCTTGCCATAGTCAAAGATCATCGAATCCCAATATTTTTGGTAGCCAATATCACCCGCTTTCGAGTAGTGGTGATCCGATCCATCTAAAGCATTGATACCCTCATTGAGATTTTTAACGTAGTGAGCATGAACAACATCCATAATCACAGCGATACCCATCGAGTGAGCCCTGCGAACCAACTCTTTAAGCTCTTCGGGAGTTCCAAAACGAGACGATGGAGCAAAGAAATTGGCAACGTGATAGCCAAACGAACCGTAGTAAGGGTGCTCAGCAACGGCCATCAACTGCACTGCGTTATAGCCGCTAGCTTTGATCCTTGGCAACACATCATCGGCAAATTGAAGGTATGAACCTACACCTTCCATCTCTTGAGCCATTCCCACATGAGCCTCATAAATTAGGAGTTGACCATTTTTGACAGGGACAAAATCGGCATCATCACCCCAGTCAAAATGTTGCGGCAACCAGAATTGAGCAGAAAAGTTTTTGGTTACATCATCTTGAACTACGCGTTTGGCGTATGCGGGGATACGGTCATTCCAACCATTATCACCATTAATATGGAGTTTGTAGAGCGAGTAGTGCGTTAGGCGATATTCGTAAATTGCATCGGGCAGGAAGATTGACCAAACACCTGCTTGGTCTTTATTCAACCTTAGTTCGGTACGTCGCCAACTATTGAACTCTCCGAAAATATAGACATCCTTAGCTTCAGGCAGCCACTCGCGGAACCACCATCCTTTCATCATCTCGTCTCGCTGCCAACCGAAGTAGTTGTAGCCGTTGGCATAGTCAACGATCGAGCCTGAGCTCGCAACGATATCGCTTAAATGCTCTTGATAGAGTTCATGTCGATAATTAATTTCAGCTTCAACGGGCACTAACCACTCGTCTGAAGCGACTAAAGGGAGTCTATTTTTCTGCTTTTCCATAATTTATGTTGTCTTAGATAAGCAAATATACAAAAAAACTTTATATTTGTACCACTAATTTTCATTTAACTTAAATTAATAAAAACTTTTTCGTATGTTTAAAGGACAACCAAAAGGACTTATTGCTGCCGCACTGGCCAATATGGGTGAGCGTTTTGGATTCTACACGATGATGGCGATATTGGTTCTATTTCTTCAATCGAAGTATGGACTAGATGGAACAACATCGGGAATTATCTACTCAACGTTCTATTTTTCAATCTACATTCTATCGGTCGTGGGAGGTATCATTGCCGACAAAACCAAAAATTTTAAAGGCACGATTCTCGCTGGATTGGTAATGATGGCTCTGGGTTATGTGATGATCTCGATTCCATCATCTACACCTGTCCCAGCCTCTAGCTACAACCTTTCGCTCTATGGTGTGACCTGCGTTGGATTGTTTGTAATCGCTTTGGGTAATGGACTCTTCAAGGGTAACCTTCAAGCCTTGGTTGGTAAGATGTACGACAATGCGGAGTATGACGCTAAGCGTGACTCGGGCTTCTCGATCTACTATATGTTTATCAATGTTGGTGCTATTTTCGCTCCACTTTTGGCCGTAGGTGTTCGTAACTGGTGGCTACAAAGCAATGGTTTTGAGTATAATGCTGATGCTCCTGCATGGTGTCACAGTATTATGTCGAATATGTTGGAGGGTGATAACTTAAACCAAGCTACTACTTTCGCTGCTAAGTTTGGATATGGTGCTGACCAGATGGCTCAGTTTGCGTCTGATTACCTTGGAGTATTTACCACTGGTTTCCACTATGCATTTATGTGTGCTGTTATCGCTATGGGTATCTCGATTGCGGTGTTTGTTGCTAACCAAAAATTGTTCCCTGGTGGACAAAAGGCTAAGGTGGCACAAGGTAACGCAGATTCACTTCCCGAGATGTCAGCCTCTGAGATCAAACAACGCATCTACGCTCTTTTGGCAGTGTTTGGAGTTGTTATCTTCTTCTGGTTCTCGTTCCACCAAAATGGTTTGACCCTTACGATGTTTGCCAAGGAGTTTACTCAGTTGCAAGGTATGAAAGTTGATCTTGGCTTTACAACTATCGAGGGTGCCGAGGTTTTCCAATCGATTAATCCATTGTGTGTTGTGTTGCTCACTCCAATTATCGTTGCTCTATTCAATGTACTTAATATGAGTGCTCCACGCAAGATCGCAGTGGGTATGGGTATCGCAGCAGCTGGCTTTGCAGTTATGGCATTCGGTTCATACGTATCGGATCTTCCACTTTGGTCAACTCTTTTCGCAAAGAGCATCAACCCTGAGACTGGAAAGGAGATTGTAAATACAATCGGTATCCTGCCAGAAGCGGCTAAGGTTACTCCATGGCTTTTGATCGGAACATACATTATTTTGACCATTGCCGAGTTGTTTATCTCGCCTCTTGGAATCTCGTTCGTGTCGAAGGTTGCACCTCCACAATATCAAGGTTTGATGCAGAGTGGATGGTTAGCAGCAACGGCTCTAGGTAACCAACTTCTCTTTATTGGTGCTATTCTTTACGAGCACATTCCAATTTGGTTGACTTGGACAGTATTTATTGTAGCTTGTCTGCTTTCGATGTTCACTATGCTATTTATGGTTAAGTGGTTGGAGAAGGTGACTAAGTAGTTCGATTGATATACATATTTCTAAAAGGTTTTAAGGGTTCTTCGGAATTTTTAAAACCTTTTTTTCGTGCCATTTTAAAATATAAATCTCGCTGGTTCGTCTACAATGGTGAAGGGAGGGTAAGCATACGCTCTCTTAAAAACCAAAAAAAAGAAAAATTATGAGTTTAATGATGAACCTAAAGATGAGATTTAAGAAACCCAAGGAAGTTGTGTCTCTGGAAATTATATCGGATAAATGTGCCGGTTGTGGTGAATGTGTTCGCCATTGCAAGCGCGAAGTATTCTCGATGGATATGTCGAAACGAGAGGCAATTGTCGCAAACTTAGCAAATTGCGTAGGATGTGGCAAATGCACGAAAAAAATGTGTAACTTTGATGCTATAAAATTAGTACTCGCTTAGAAATGTATAATAATATGAAACGAATAGTAATAAGAATCTTGATCACGATTCTATTTTTAGCCTTAATCTCACTTGCGGTGATGCTGCTTTGGAATGCGATAATTCCAACAGTTATTGGTTGGAGCGTGGTTAATTATTGGCAAGCATTAGGCTTGATCGTCCTCTCGCGTCTATTCTTAGGCAAGATGGGAGGTTCAAACTCTCCTTATCGCAGAGGAGTATGGGGTAAAAATCCAGATCTTCACGACAAAATCAAAAGAATGTCGAAAAGCGAAAAGCAAGAATATATAAAAAACTACATAAAAGAGAATGGCTCGACAGAAGCAAACAATGAATAAAGAGAGTCGCACGGAGTCGATCTTCCGACAATTTTCCGCAGCGCTCAAGAATTTCATCCTCAAGCAGAGCTCCGCTTCACCTTCCGATGCGGAGGATCTGCTCCAAGATGTATTCTACAAATTCATTGTGGCCGATGGCGAGGATGAGCTTATCGAGAATGTCTCATCGTGGCTATACCGAGTCACTCGCAACCAAATAATCGATAATTCGCGCAAAAAACGCGAGGAGCGAATGCCACTGGTTTTGCAAAATCAAGATGGCGAGGTAATTAATCTTTCTTTTTTCGATCTACTATCGAGTAACGGTGACTATAACTTCGATCCCGAGAGCCAAATTGCACGCTCGATGATCCGTGAGGAGTTGAACAAAGCTTTAGAGGAATTACCCTCGGAGCAACGCACAATCTTTGAACTAACTGAACTCCAAGGCTTTTCATTCAAGGAGATCGCCCAAGCTACTCAAACTCCAATCAATACGCTTCTTTCGCGCAAGCGTTACGCCGTGCAGCACTTGCAACTCAGGCTCACCTCTCTGTATCGCAACATCACCCAATAATCGCAATACCTGCTTCGATTAAAGATTAAAAAAGTGTTAAAAAACTTGAAAAACTAGAAAACTCATTTGGTTTTTCGAGTTTTTTGCTTACCTTTGCAGCGTTAAAAAATGACAAAAAACGATTAATGGAAGCACAACAAAAAACGGAGATTATAACAATCGCGCGAAAAATGATGGTCACCCTTGGAGTTAAGTCTATAAGGATGGACGACGTTGCTCGCGCAGCACATGTATCAAAACGCACACTATACGAGGAGTTTGGCGACAAAGAGGAGTTGATCTTCTTGGCGGCACGCGAACACTTCGAGCTCTTTGAACATAGCAATTATAAGGCTGCCGAGAATGCACCAAACATTCTGGTTGCAATATTAATCGTGATGGAGGAGATTCGCAAAAATGCCGATGTTAATTGGCAAATTCGAAACTCACTGCGCCATTTTTACCCAAAGGTAAACGAGAGGATTTTGAGCGACAAGGCCGATATAAAGCGTAAGATCGTTGCCAACTCGATTAAGATTGGTGTTGAAGATGGATATATCGACAGCCGCATCAACATCGACTTGACGATGAATATGTTCTCATACATTGCAATAGGAATTACCGAGAACAACGATATGATCAACATTCCCATCGAGATGACAATTAACGATGCATTCCAAGAGGTACTTATAAATTACATCCGCGGAATAAGCACAATTAAAGGCGTTGAGGCTATCGACGAATATTTAGCGAAAAATAAGAAATAATAAAATAAATCACTTTTTAGAATGAAAAAACTATTTATTACCGCAACTGCCCTAGTGGTATCTTTGGGTGCTTCAGCTCAACAGTTGCAATTAACAATCGACGAGGCAGTGGCAATCGCACTAAGCGATAATCCCACAATTATAGTTGCCGATATGGAGATCGAGCGTTACGATTATGTTTTGGCCGAGACCAAGGGTAACTACCTACCTTCGCTAAGCATCGACTCATATTATAATTATAGCGTTGTAGCGCAACAGATGTCGAAAAGTATGCAGATTTCGGCCGATGGAACTTCGACTGTTTCGGCTGCTGCCAATCTTTCGATTCCTCTCTATGCGCCAGCTATTTCACGTACGCTTACTTTAAACCGCACTCAAATGGCAGCTGCTGTGGAGTCGGCTCGCGGATCGAAGATCGACTTGGCTTCAGAGGTTAAAAAGGCATTCTACAATACGCTTCTAGCTGAGCAGTCATTGGTGGTTTTAGAGGAGAGTTCAGCAATATCTAAAAAGAGTGTGGATGATACTCAAACGATGTTCAATAATGGATTAACATCTGAGTATGACCTACTTACAGCACAGGTTCAATATAGCAATCTTCAACCTACGATCGTTCAAACTCGCAACTCGGTTGAGATCTCGAAGCTTCTTTTGAAGATGTATCTATCTTTGCCAGAAGATGCTGAGATTGAATTGGTTGGATCACTCGAAGAGATGCGTGACGTTGTATTTAATGGTGGTGACAAGCTCTCGGTAGATGTTTCTGAGAATAGTGATCTTAAGACTCTAGAGCTTCAATCTCAACTACTAGCCGATCAACTTCGCCTAGTGAATTCAGCTCGTCTACCAACTCTTGCAGCTTACGGTAGTGCAACTTACTACGGAACTGAATCAGCTGTAATCGACTTCTCTTCATTCACTGCAAATGGCACGGAGTATTACGGTCAAATTCCGATTAGTGTTGGAGTATCTCTTTCGATTCCAATCTTCTCGGGACTTACAAACGTAAATAAAGCTAAGCAGATCAAGAATCAAATGAAGCAGCTCGAGATCCAGAGAATTTACGCCGAGCAGGGCAAAGTTGTAGAGTTGAAATCTGCAATCAGCAACCTATTCACCGCTCGCGAGAAGATGTTCTCCGAAGAGGCGACAATGGGTCAAGCATCGAAAGCATACTCGATCTCGAAAACTCGTTACGATGCAGGTGTAGGTACAATGTTGGAGCTTAACTCAGCGCAGTTGTCGCAAACTCAAGCCGAGCTAAACTACTCGCAAGCGATATACGACTACCTATCGGCAAAATGCGATTATGATAAGATTATTGGAAAAGAAAATTAAAAATATAAATCAAGGATGAAAAGAATTATTTATTGTGCATTTGCTCTAGCGGCGTTTGCAAGTTGCGGAACAAAGCAACAAAAAACTGTTGAAACTGCAGAGGTGCAGAAGGTTACAACCACCTCAACTGTGGCTGTAGCCGAGGTTATCGAGATCGAGGAGATCTACACTTCGGAGATCAAGGCATACAAAGAGGTGATGGTTACTCCAGCAGCTTCGAGCGTAAGAGTAGACAAAATCAACGTAGAGGTTGGCGATAAAGTTCGCGCTGGTCAGATCATCGCAACACTCGACCCAACGCAATACAACCAACAGATGACATCGCTAAAGAACCTACGTGCCGATTACGAGCGTATTGAGTCGGTATACAACGCTGGTGGTATCTCGCTTCAAACTCTCGATCAAGCAAAGACAAATTTGTTGATCCAAGAGGAGGTTGCAAAGAATATGAAGACCAATATCGAGGTGATAACACCTATCAGCGGAGTTATCACAGCGCGTAACACCGAGGCTGGTAACCTTTTTATCTCGCAGCCAATCGTTAACGTTATGCAGATCGACAAATTGAAAGTTACGGCAGACATCCCTGAGATATACTTCCCAAATGTAAAGATGGGAATGAGCGTAGAGCTTACAACCGAGGTCTATCCAGGTGAGGTTTTCGAGGGTAAGGTGAGCCTTATTGCTCCTGCAATCAGCCCAGATACTCGTACATTCTCTGTCGAGGTGACTGTTCCAAACTCATCGGAGCGCCTTCGTCCAGGAATGTTCGGCCGCACTAAATTTGCGATGAGCAGCAAGGATGCTATCACAGTTCCAGATATCGCAGTTCAAAAGCAAGTTGGAACTGACGATCGTTACATCTTCGTGAACAAGGGTGGTGTAGCTGAGCGTCGCACAGTAACTTTGGGCCGTTTGGTAGGTTCAAAATATGACATCTTGTCGGGTGTAGAGGCTGGCGAAGAGGTTATCACAACCGCTTTTTCACGCATCACAAACGGAACAGAGATCCAAATTCAATAATTTCACTCTAGAGCTTTAAGAATATGAATATATATGAAAGTGCCGTAAGGAAGCCCATCTCGACCGTTCTGATATTTATCGGAGTTGCGGTAATGGGACTCTTTTCGCTAAACAATCTTGCGGTGGATCAATACCCAGAGATCGACCTTCCGACGATCTCGGTAATTACCACCTATGCAGGAGCTAACGCCTCGGATATCGAGACCAACGTAACGCGTGTGCTGGAGGATAACCTCAACACGGTGGATGACCTTAAGGAGTTGACCTCAACTTCGTCGGACAACTACTCGATAATCACCCTTGAGTTTGAGTATGGAATCGACCTGGCGGATGCCACCAATGACATTCGTGACGTAGTTAGCCGTGTACAGTCGATGCTTCCAGACGAGGTAGACTACCCTACCATCTTTAGAT
Source organism: Rikenellaceae bacterium (assembly GCA_047172885.1). Classification (GTDB taxonomy): domain Bacteria; phylum Bacteroidota; class Bacteroidia; order Bacteroidales; family Rikenellaceae; genus Alistipes. The sequence continues at coordinate 79,082 of JBCQVS010000001.1, forward strand.
TCTCAACTTCGATGATGCCAGTATTGATGTTCTCGGTTACTGCCGAGGAGAGCTATCAAGCGTTGGCCAAAATCTTGGATGATGATATGGTAAACACTCTGAATCGTATTGACGGAGTGGGTTCAGTGAGCGTTACTGGTGCTCCTGAGCGTGAGGTACAAGTTAATGTTGACCCTCGCAAGATCGACGCTTATGGATTGTCGATTGAGTCGATTGGTGCTATTATCGCATCGGAGAATATCAACATCCCAGCAGGTACTATCGATGTGGGTAACAACACCTTCAGCATCAAGTCGGATGGTGAGTTCAACAGCAGTTCGGAGCTTCGTGACATTGTAGTCTCAAACCGCGGTGGTCGCACAGTGAAACTCTCGGACGTAGCGGTAATTCGTGACACGTTGGAGACATCGACTATGGATGAGAGAATCAATGGCCAAGTGGGTGTTCGTGTGATGGTTCAAAAACAATCGGGAGCCAATACGGTAAGCATCGTTAACGCGATTATGGACGAGATGCCAGCAATTCAGGCAGTTCTTCCAGACGATGTAAAGATTGACGTTATCTATGAAGGCTCTTCGGAGATCACCAATAGTATCAATTCGCTCTCTGAGACTATTATGTACGCCTTTATCTTTGTGATCTTGGTGGTTATGGTCTTCCTGGGACGTTGGCGAGCGACATTTATTATCTGTCTGACGATACCCGTTTCGCTGATATGTTCGTTTATCTACCTCTACGTCACGGGCTCTACGCTTAATATCATCTCACTTTCGTCACTCTCCATTGCCATCGGTATGGTGGTAGATGATGCCATTGTGGTGCTCGAGAATATCACTACTCACATCGAGAAGGGATCGAGCCCTAAGGAGGCTGCGATTTATGGAACCAACGAGGTGTGGTTGTCGGTTATCGCTACAACTTTGGTTGTTGTTGCCGTGTTCCTTCCACTTACTATGCTATCGGGTATGGCTGGTATTATGTTCCGCGAGTTGGGTTGGATTGTAACTATCGTGGTTTCGGTCTCTACAATTGCGGCTATTACTCTTACACCAATGCTTTCGGCGTATGTACTTTCGAGTAAGGGTGGTGTACACGATTACAAAGGTATCGGTATTGTATACAAGCCAATCGACAAGGCACTAAATTGGATGGATAGAGCATATGCAGCGATGCTTCGCCTGGTTCTTGCTCACCGCAGAATCACAATGGCTATCGTGGCGCTAACCTTTATCGGTTCGATAATGGTTGTGGGTGCTGGCAAGATCGCAACAGACTTCTTCCCTACGGCCGATAATGACCGTATGTCGGGAGTGGTGAAGATGGAGCAAAATGTTTCGGTGGAGTACACAGCTAAGATTGCACGCCAGATCGACAATATCATCTACGAGAAGTATCCTGAGATTATTATCGTTTCAGCTTCATCTGGAGCTAACTCTTCGGACGATGCATACTCGGCGATGACTACAACTGGTTCGCACATTATCAACTATACCTTCCGTTTCTCACCTGCCGATGAACGTGATCGTTCAATCTTCGAGGTTGCAGATCTTCTGCGTGAGGATTTGGCAGCTATCCCCGAGATCCGCGACTACTCGCTAACTCCTGGTGGTGGATCTGGTCCAACTGGTACTAGCACAGCCGACATCAAGGTAATTGGCTACGATATGGATGTGACAAATGCTGTGGCTAACGAGCTTAAGGAGCTTGCAAAACAGATTCCTGGACTTCGTGACGTGCAACTATCACGCGAGGATCTTCGCCCAGAGTATGACGTTAAATTCGACCGCGAGAAGCTATCGTATTATGGAATTTCATACGCTACAGCTGCTTCGGCAGTACGTAACCGTATCAATGGTCTAACGGCTAGCGCCTACCGCGAGGATGGTGACGAGTATGACATTATCGTTCGTTACGATGAGGCTTACCGCGAGTCACTCAGTGATGTAGAGAATATCTCACTCACTTCGGCAATGGGCAAGCAGATTCCATTAAAGAACGTTGCAACGATCACAACTGTGGAGGCTGCTCCATCTATCGAGCGTGAGAATCGTCAACGTATCATCTCGGTTCAAGGAACGATGGGTGATGGCGTAGCGTTGAGTGATGTAACAACAGGCCTTCAAACTATCATCGACGAGTATCACGCACCAGACGGTGTATTCATCGAGATCGGTGGTACTATCGAGGATCAACAAGAGTCGTTTGCCGACCTTGGAGTGCTGTTCCTATTGATCGTGATTTTGGTTTATATCGTGATGGCAACTCAGTTTGAGTCACTTCTATTCCCATTCATCATTATGTTCACTATTCCACTGGCCTTCACTGGAGTTATCCTAGCGTTGTGGCTTACTGGAACTTCACTTTCGCTTATCGCTCTAATTGGTGCGATTATGTTGGTGGGTATCGTAACTAAGAATGGTATCGTGATGGTCGACTATATGAACCTTCTCGTGGAGCGTGGATCGAAAGTCTACGACGCGGTAATCGAGGGTGGTAAGAGTCGTCTACGTCCAGTGCTTATGACATCGTTCACAACGATCTTGGGTATGATGCCGATGGCTACAACTGGTGATGCTAGTGGTGTGATGTGGAAGCCGATGGGTATTGCCGTGATCGGTGGTCTTACCTTCTCGACACTTCTTACGCTTCTTGTTGTGCCAATCTTCTACTCGATCTTTGTGAATCACAAGATCCGTCGCGAGGAGAAAAAGGCAGCAAAGGCCGAGGCCGAGGAGGCAGCAGCAGCATTGTAAAAAATAAAAAATAGGATAAAACGATGAAAGCAGTATTTATATCATATAATCAAGCTCTTACCGAGAGAATCACCAAGATCCTCGATGAGCAATCGATCCGCGGATTCACCAAGTGGGCCTTGACCGAGGGTCGCGGCAGCACAGATGGTGAGCCACACCACGGCACTCACACATGGCCATCTATGAACTCTTCGATTATGACAATCGTCGAGGACGAGAAGGTTGCGCCACTCTTGGAGGCTCTCCGCAAGATGGACGAGAAGACTAAGATGCAGGGGTCACGTGCATTTGTTTGGAATATTGAGCAAATGAGTTAGGCTGGCTTCTTACTGTCAGGCTTCTTACTGTCCTGCGCGGACAGCGGCGGGGTGCTCCCCGCGGAGCTATGTCTTTCTTGCGTCTTGGGGCGCTGATCTTTCAGATCATCGAATAAAAAATGTTTACTATTAGTCTTTCGAGCTTAGCTCGACGTCTAATAGTAAACATTTTTTATTTTTTTGCTTCGCAAAAACTTCCCCAAGTCGAATTGTAAGGAAAGCTTCGCTTTCCGTATCCAAGCTTGCTTGGTGCCCGCGCCGGCATTAGGCGCAGGCCCCAACGTCCCCTCACAATCGCCCTCCCTACTAAAAAAGCACTTTTTTGAAGAAAAAGTGCGCAGAGGGCGAGCAGATCACAGATCTGCAAATAAATATATTCCCGTCATCCCAGACTCGATCTGGGATCTACAACCTCTGCTAGCATAAGTTTCTGATAACCACTCGCTTTTGTAGATACCAGATCAAGTCTGGGATGACGTGCCAAGGTAGTCTCTAGGATGATGTTCAGTAAACTAGCAAAAAAAATCCCTCGAAAAGCGATCAAGCTCTCCAAGGGAAAAATATATAAACTGATAAGCTAAAACTTACTCAGGGCGTGACCAAATGTGGCTACCGTCAAGCAATGCACCATACTCACGGTTAATAAGAGTCTTCATCTTCTCAAACTCCTCAGGGTATTGAGCTGAAACCTCTGTTGTCTCATTGCGATCCTCCTTGATGTTGTAAAGCTCGAAATCAGTTAACTCGAAGCTCTTAACGTAGTCGATATTACCAACATAAAGGTTGTGCAACTTAGGTAGATACTCCTCACCATTGTTCAAACGAGCCAAGATCTTCCAATCCTCGGTTCTAGTTGCAACAACGTGGTCGTTGAGTGCATCGTAGAATGCCCAAGTTAGAGGCTTAACACGCGCTTTTTCACCTGTCTTAAGAAGTGACACAAACGACTCACCATCCAAAGTTACGTCAGGAAGTGCAGCGCCAGAGAGCTCCGCGAAGGTTGGCATAAGGTCAAGAGAGGAGATAATCGCATCTGACTTTCCTCTATACATCTCCATACCGATAGGATAGATGATACCAGGAACGTGGAAACCTCCCTCAGTTGTCCAAAGCTTCATACCCTTTAGGCCACCTGTTGTACCATACGAGCGAAATGCACGTGAGTAGCGGTTAAGTGTCTCAGGACCATTGTCAGACGAGAAATAAACGATAGTGTTTTTATATCCTTTGCTCTCAAGATACTCGATCAAGCGACCAACTTGTTGATCCATGTTGGCTACGTTAGCGTAGTACTCAGCTTGGTTTTCGTTGATGCTCTTATCCATATACTCAGCAGTAAGCTCTGCTGGCGAAGCGATTGGCTCGTGTGGCTCGTGGAAACAAACTTGAAGATAGAATGGGTTGGTCTCCTCATTTTGTTCGCGAGCAGAAAGCCAGCTGATAGCCTCATCAACTACCAATTGGCAGCTGAATCCCTCTAGGTCACCCACCTTCTCACCATTACGCACAAAGTTGGTTGGATCTTGGTGCGTTGGAGCTGAGTTATTGTGTGTTGCAAACCAGTGATCGAAACCGAAGTGGTCGGGTTGTGGTTGCTTATCGCTATTGAAGTGTGAGCTACAGTGCCACTTACCTGAGAGGCAAGTAGAGTATCCTACCGATTTGAGCATCGCAGGAATAGTCTGCTCAAAGGCTTGAAGGTGAACCAAGTCACGACAATCCTCCGACTTACTTGGACCAGGGATAAAGTCGTAGAAACCAGCTCTATTTGGGCTGCGACCTGTCAAAAGACCTGCGCGTGAAGGTGAGCTCACTGGAGATGCCGAGTAGCAGTTGGTAAGCATAATACCTTTATCGGCCATTTGGTCAAGATTTGGGGTTTTGATAACTGGGTGACCATATACTGATAGCTCACCATTTCCCAAATCATCACACAAAATAACCAAGATATTTGGCTGTTCTGCCTCTTTAGCCTCTCCCTGACACGATGTTACCATTGGCACAACAGCCAAAAGTGGGATAGGAGTAAAAAGATTTTTCATAATAATAGTTAGGTTAAATGTTTTTCTAATAAGCAAAGATACAATTTTTTTGTAGCTTATCGAATGATTGGCTCACTTAAATTATAAAATTTTCGGATTTTACACACAAAAGCCGCTGCATTTTTAATTTGCAACGGCTTTTAAGCTCTATTATTTTTTACATCGGAATCGGCATATCGCACATCTGGCATGCTACACCCATTGCTCGCGCTACACCCTCACCGTAGCGACTATCTGCTTTGTAGCAATTCGATACGTGGCGCTGTTTGATAAATAGTTCGCAATCCCCCATCGCTCTAGCAGTATTCTCGAAGAGTACTTGTTGCTGCTCTGCGGTCATCAATCTAAAGAGGTCACCAGGCTGAGTGTAGTAATCCTCGTCGAATTCGCGCTCGTTGTAGTTATACACATCGCCCGTAACTTTCAAGGGTGGCTCCTTTAGCTCAGGTGAATCGCTCCACTCGCCATAGCTATTTGGTTCGTAGGTGATTGTCGAACCATAATTACCATCGACCCTCATTGCTCCATCACGGTGATAGGCATGCATCGGGCAGCGAGGACGATTGACAGGAATTTGATGATGGTTCACGCCAAGACGATATCGTTGCGCATCGCCATACGAGAATAATCGACCTTGCAACATCTTGTCAGGCGAGAAGCCTATGCCATCCACCGCATTGATCGGATTGAATGCAGCTTGCTCCACATCGGCAAAGTAATTTTCAGGATTTCGATTTAGCTCCATCACACCTACGTCGTGCAGCGGAAACTCCTTGTGTGACCACACTTTAGTAAGGTCGAATGGATTGATCCGATACCTTTCGGCCTCCTCCTCGCTCATAAGTTGCACTTTCATCTCCCAACGTGGATAGTCACCTCGCTCGATAGCTTCGTATAGGTCGCGCTGATGGGAGTCTCTATCGTGGCCAATGATCATTGCAGCCTCCTCATCTGTCATATTTTCGATCCCCTGCATCGAGACCATATGAAATTTCACCCATGTGCGGCGATTATCCTTGTCGATAAAACTATATGTGTGGCTTCCGAAACCGTGCATCGTGCGATATGATTTTGGAATGCCCCTGTCGCTCATAATTATCGTCACTTGGTGAAGTGCCTCGGGGAGAAGCGTCCAGAAATCCCAATTGTTATTCACGCTATGCAGGTTGGTCTTTGGGTCACGCTTGATGGCGTGGTTCAGATCGGGGAACTTCATCGGATCTCGGAAGAAGAAGACTGGAGTGTTGTTGCCCACAAGATCCCAATTGCCCTGGTCGGTATAGAATCGCATGGCAAAGCCTCGAATATCACGCTCTGCATCGGCTGCACCACGCTCACCTGCCACGGTCGAGAAGCGCACGAAGCAGTCTGTTTGTTTGCCAACCTCGGCAAAGATGCTCGCCTTGGTATATTGCGTGATGTCGTGCGTGACGGTGAAGCGGCCAAAAGCTCCAGAGCCTTTAGCGTGCATACGCCTTTCGGGGATCACCTCGCGATCGAAGTGAGCCAACTTTTCGATTAGCCATGGATCTTGCACCACCAGTGGCCCACGAGGACCTGCTGTTTGAATGTTTTCATTGTCGGCAACCATTCGTCCCGACACCGTTGTGAGTTTTTGCTTGTTTTCCATTGTGCTGAGTTTTAACACTCTACACTGACTCAAATTGTGTGCCAGGCGGATGGATCAAACAAAATATGGGATTAACCTCGCCCAGTTATCATATTTAAAAACCACTCTGGAACACGCGTTGGTCGGCGAGTGTCGGAGTACATAAAGCCCAGAGTTGTCGAACCTTGATTAACTAGCTTGCCTTCGGAGTTGATAATATCGTAGTGGAAGGTGATTCTCACTCGGGGCTCTTCGTACAACGAGACTTTGATTGTGATATCCTCATCGAAGTAGAGCGGTGAGATGTAGTGTGACGAGACGTCCAAAATTGGCATCATAATTCCACGTGCTTCAACTTCGGCGTACGAGAGGCCCAATGCACGCATAAAGTCGCAACGCGCCGCCTCGAAGTAGCGAATATAGTTCGAGTGGTGGATAATTCCCATCTGATCAGTATGGCAATACCAGGTTCTCATTTTGTACTCGTGGGTGGTGATAGCTACCCTCTCCTCTGTTTGATTATTTCTCATTTTTGCTCAGTAATTTGATTTTCACAGTTGAATTTTTCTGCTCACATTTAACTCTCTTTTCACTATCGATCGTAACGTATTCTTCACGATGGTTTACCAGAGCTGAGTAGATTCCCGCAGGAGGCAGCAGCTTCAAAGGTTCTTCGAGGTGTACCCTACCCTTCTCATCCGCCTCACCTATTATAAGATAGGGATGCGAGAGGAGATTATTAGCCGATTCGATTTCACCCTTTGACAAAAGCGACCTGATGAGAGTGGAGCTTATCGCCTCTCCTTGTTGGATAAACTCCTCGAATAAAGTCACTTCAAAGTTATTTTCTTGGGCCAAGAGCACTAGATCATCGTAAGAGCCAGCGTCGCTACCCATATGGTTATTAAAGCCTACTATTATCTCCTCCATGCCTGCCTGCGCTTGCAAGTAATCGAGCAGAAATTCGCGGTAGCTAAGTGCGCTAAAGGCATCATTGAACTCCAAGAGCAGCAGAGCATCAACACCCTGATTTTCCAAGAATTGCGCCTTCTCCCTATCGCTTGTCAGCAGCTGCAAACCCTCGGCACGACCAAGCGTCACACGAGGATGTGGCGAAAAACTCACCACAACACTCTTGTGCCCCGTAGCCTTAGCTCGAGCAGTAAGCAGCTCAAGTAGTGACGAATGACCTTTATGCACACCATCGAACGAACCGACAGTGATGACAGTGGCGCCAAAGCCTGTGATAGACTCTATGCCTTTAAAAATCTGCATAGCTTGAAGTAATTGTTACGCGTTTGCATTCTCCTCACCCTCCTTTACGAAGTAGGCGATCTTCTCGAGAAGCGTTGTGATGTCGTAATTCTCGACGATGATTCCTTGAGGGAAGTTTAGCGGAGTCGATGTGAAGTTCAGCACGCCCTTGATACCTGCATTGACAATTGGCAAGACCAATTCCGAGGCGATTTTCGTTGGGCACGAAAAGATTGCAAGGCTTATATCTTGCTCCTCGGCAATACGCGGAAATTCATCCATATGGTAGCATGGTATATTATCGATTGTAGAGCCAACCTTCTCTGGGTCAACATCAAACGAGGCAGTGATGGTAAGGTTAAAACCCTTGCCATTGAAATATTTCGTTACCGCTTGACCCAAGTTACCCATTCCTAGGATTGCAATTTTGATCATCGAGTCGCTATCCAAGATACTACTGATAAAATCAATGAGCTCCTTTACGTCATACCCTTTTTTGTTGTCGCTCGAAAAGCCGATAAGCATAAAGTCGCGACGAACTTGCACCGCAGTAATGCCGTGAATACCTGCGATGATATGCGAAAAGATATTAGTAATACCCATCTTGTGGCTGGCCATAAGCGACCGACGATACTCGCTGAGTCTCTCGATTGTCTTTTCGGGAATTATTGTTGGATTGTATGCCATGGCTATTCGATGGTGATTGTGTAGTTATTATTGTAATTTACTCTTATCCACTCGGTGTTGGTGTGGATGCCGCTCTCGGGGTCTTTCTCGAAACGATAAGGACTTTGAAGCGGTGTGAATGATCGGCCTTCGAGGCTGTAATCCATGTCGGAGTAGATACCCTCTCCAAAGATCACTGCTACGTCGTAACCGCGATAGGTGTAGAGCGACGGAATCGCACCATATTTCTTGATATACTCGCTATCGAATCGTCTCACCGATAGGTTGTCACGCTTTGCGTGGTACGACGAAAGTAGAGCCACGTTATTTTTGAAAAGTATCGTGCGGTCGATATTTTGGTAACGACTCCACTCCGAGTTGCCCAACACTTCGTATCGAGGTGCTTTGCCTCCACGAGCCACGATGTTTATTTGCGCTGACGAAAGTGCCGATAGGATTCTATCAACGTCGGTCTCACCCGATGCCATCACCACGATGGTGTTATCTTTATCGTTGTTGATAAAGCCCGAGAGGTCTCCTGCTGAGCTCTTATCGTTTGCGATCTTCTCGGCAACTACTGTTGGATGCTCGTAGACATATTTGTGACGATCGAATGGACGATCACCCATAAGCGACATAATGCTCTCTTCGAACTGAGTGTCGGTATTATCGGTGTAGATCAAGGTGACGTGACGTGTGTTGTCCAACATCTTGGCGACCTTATCGAATTTGTTGTATGCAGGAGGTGCCATTTGGAACAAGACACTGCTCTGGCTCTCTTTAAGCGATGCAAGTGGCGAGACTACTGGTGTGTGAGTACGCTCTGCATAGGCAATAACTGGCGAAAGTAGTTCCTCGTAGACTGGCCCCACAATTAGGTTTGTCCCTTCGAACTCCTCGCTTTGGATGATCTGCTCGATGGTGCTGCTGTCGCGTTTGGTGTTGTATAGCGTGAGTTCGATTTCACGATTCCACCCTTGTTGCACTCGCTTAATTCCCATTTCGAAACCTTTGTAGAAGTCGGCAAATTGTCGATTTACCTTACCATCGCTGCTTAAAGGGAGAAGCAACGCAATCTTTAGCTTCTCGCCATAGCGCAATGAACGCAGATCGACTTGCTCCATTGGCTCTTGCTCCTCTGCCTCATCATCCGCCTCATCTTCTTGAAGATCGGTAGCTGGGATTTTAACTATCGAACCCGCTTTAAGTCCTCCACTCAATGAGTTTAGCTCCACAAACTCCTGCTCCGAGATATTGCCCTCTTTCGAGAGTGAGTAGATCGTTTCACCTTGCTGCACGATATGATATTTATATCCATCCGACTCGGTGGTAAGGTTCAAATCAGCTTGATACTCCTTCCACTCCGTTTGATTCACCTTCTCCGATGTGCGACCAACAGATTTTTTACGAATCAGAAGTCTATACCCTTCAGGGAGCGCAATAGGGTCAATTGTGGGGTTATCCTCCATAATCGTATCTATCGAGATTTCGTATTGGCGAGAGATAGAATAGAGAGTTTCGCCCTTCTTGATTTTGTGTCGCGAGAAGGTTTTGAGCGTTTGCAACGCGCTAAGCTCCTTTTTCTCAGAGGCTGTGACCTCGAAAGGTATCTTGATATTCTCGCCAGCTTTTAGCTCCGCTGAGTTTAGATCAATGATCGTCTGCTCGGCAACGCCATAAGTTTTAGCAATCGAATATATTGTCTCCCGACTCTCCACGGTATGGATATAAAACCTCTGGCCGTTGATATAGACAACAACCTGAGACTTAGTCACTGCAAGTGCCGCGGTGGCAACGCTTAACAGCAGCAGACAAATTAAAGCAACCCTCTTCATATCTATTCTATTTTTTGTCAAGTTTACTACGCAATCTAATCTCTGTGATTACCTTTTTGGTGTAGAGTGGGAAATCGCCATTCATCATCCATGAATAGTAGCTTGGTTCGCGTTCGAACACTTGAGCAACCGAAACACCTTTATGCTTTCCAAAGCTAAAGACCTCCACACCCTCTTCGTTGAAGATTATTCTTCCTGCGAAATCGGCAGCTTCGTTGTGAGTCGAGAACTTAGCAAGGAAATCAATATCATTTTCCAACTCGTCGTAACGATCCAATTGAGATTTCAAGACCTCGTATGTTGCCAAGGTGTCAGCTTCGGCCGAGTGGGCATTAGTGAGATCCTTTTGGCAGTAGAATTTATACGCTGCAACCAGTGTACGTTGTTCGAGCTTGTGGAAGATATTTTGCACGTCGATAAATTTACGACGTTTGAAATCAATCTCTACACCTGCTCGCATAAACTCCTCAACTAGCACTGGCATATCGAACCTATTCGAGTTGAATCCGCCAAAATCGCATCCATCAATAAACTTCTCCAAAGAGCGTGCAATTTGGGCAAATGATGGGCAATCCTTAACATCTTCATCTGTGATTCCGTGAATTGCGGTCGACGAAGGCGGGATGGGCATTTGAGGATTTATCTTACGAGTTTTAATTATCTCTTCACCATCAGGGGTGACTTTGACCATAGAGATCTCTACGATTCTATCCTTAGAGGTATCAACTCCTGTTGTCTCCAAGTCAAAAAAGACTATTGGTCGTTTAAGATTTAATTTCATTGATTTTTTGTTAATTTACTTATTTGTGCTTAAATCACAAATGTGTGACCAACAAACTTATAAGGTTTGGTTGGCCACACAAATAGGCTATTTTATCAGCGCATTTGACATCGAGAAAGCTCTCTCGACCCTTATGCGTTAATCATCATTGGCATCAACAGCATGAGAGTCTCATTGTCGCGAGGCTCATCGTAAACTGGTTTGAATACTCCCGCACGAGTTGAATCGGCAAGCTCGACAACAACGGTTGGAGTCTCGGTGTTAGATAGAATCTCCACCAAGAAAGTCGATTTAAATCCGATGCACATCCCTTGACCATCGTAGCTACACGAAACCGACTCGTTGGCCGAAACTGAGAAGTCAAGATCTTGAGCCGTTAGATTGATGCAATCCTCGCTAATCTCCAATCGGATAAGGTTTGTCGTTGGATTTGAACAGACAGCCACACGCTTGATCGAGTTAAGGAACTCCACTCTGTCGATCAAAACTTTGTTAGGGTTTTTAGTTGGGATCACCGCGTTGTAGTTTGGATAGTTACCCTCGATTAGGCGGCATACCATCGTATAGCTCGAAAGCTTGATTATAACACTCTTCGAATCGAAAGTTACTGTAACATCGTCTGCCTCCTTCAAAAGCAAGTTCTTAAGCAAGTTCGCTGGACGCTTAGGCAGGATAAACGACGAAGTGAACGAGTTGGTCACCTGAGCTGTATACTTAACCAACTTGTGAGCATCGGTAGCCACGAAAGTGATCGTCTCAGGCTCGAAGTTGATAAAGACTCCATTCATCGCTGGACGAAGCTCATCGTCGGCCGTTGCATAGATCGTCTTGTTGATTCCGCTCGAAAGCATTGACGACTCCAAAGTTGCTTGATGACTCTCCTCGCCAATTGCGTGAAGCTGAGGATAGCTCACTGGATTAGCTCCAGGGATTGAAAGTGATCCGCTTTTCCAACTAAGTTTGATCTCCCAATCCGAAGAGTTAACCTCGATCAAAAGAGGCATTTCGGCAAACTCCTTAAGGGTATCCAAAAGCAATTTTGCAGGGGCTGCAAACGAGCCTGCTTGACCTTGGCTATCGACTTCAATCGAACCGATTAGAGTTGTTTCAAGATCCGAAGTGGTCACTTGAAGTTTCTCGTCGGAGATCTCCATCAAGAAATAATCGAGGATAGGAAGTGTATTTTTGCTGCTAATAACCTTTCCTGTTGATGATAAAAGGGATTGTAGAGCTGAACTTGATACAGAAAATTTCATAACTGTTATATTCTTTTTTAAATTGTAGCTAATTTATCTAATGCCATTTGGATCATATTCTTCACAAATGGTTTATAGTCGGTGTTAACATCTTGAGCGATACGTTGCGCAATAATGGTGCAGATTGTCGCAGCACGGTGACCCATAAGAGCCGAAAGACCTGCCAAAACTGAACTCTCCATCTCGTAGTTGGTAATCACGCGACCCTCGTACTCGAAGGCCTCGATCTTCTCGTTAAGGTGAGGATCATCGGGTGATATCCTAACGTAGCGACCTTGCGGAGCATAGAAACCTGGCGAAGCGATTGTGATTCCCTCACGAGTTGAATCCTTGAAAAGTTCGAAAAGAGACTCGTGGGCATTGACAAAGTACGGATTTGGAAGTTTCGGGTTCCATGAAGTGTGCTCCATAAATTTCGCCTCCATATCCAAGTTACAAACCTCATCACGACCAGCATAGAACGACAAAAGGCCATCGAAACCAATCGAGGTACGTGCAAAGACAAAATCGCCTACTTTGACATCCTTTTGTAGACCTCCCGAAGTACCCAAGCGAACTAGAGTCAATTGGCGTTTCTCAGCCTTTTCTTGGCGAGTTGCGAAATCAACATTGACCAATGCATCGAGTTCGGTGACCGAAATGTCGATATTTCCTAGGCCAATACCTGTCGACATTACCGACATACGTTTGCCCTTATACGAGCCAGTGATAGTATTGAACTCACGGTTTGAAACGTTGCACTCAATTGAGTCGAGAAACGATGCAACCATAGCCACACGACCAGGGTCGCCTACCAAAATTACGACATCGGCAATTTGCTCAGGAAGCAGGTGAAGGTGGAATATTGTACCATCCTCATTTATGATAAGTTCTGACGCGGGAATTGTTCTCATCTTTTTCTAGTGTTAAATTTTTAGAATCTGTTTAAATTTCTTTCATCTAATTTGTTAAGGATCTGTCACTTCACTTTTCGCTTTTTACACTCGTTACATAGCTATTGCTATGCGCCTCTTGTAAAGAGCGAAAATTAAAGCAACATCTCTCTTAACAATTTTAGCGAAAAAAACTTAAACAGATTCTTATAATTGGCATAAAAGTAATATATTTACATCGAAATTCAAAATAATTATTGATAATTTTATCTTAATACAGTCAATATAATGGCATTAATAAAATCAATTTCAGGTATTCGAGGCACCATTGGAGGTGAAATAGCCGACAACCTCACTCCCATCGACGTTGTCAAATTCACAACCGCTTACGCTCGATTGCTCACCGAAAGAACTCCCGACAAACGTTTAACAGTTGTTGTTGGTCGCGATGCTCGATTGTCGGGTGCGATGGTAAATGACCTTGTCGAGGGTACTTTGATGGGGTGCGGCATCGACGTAATCAACATCGGAATGTGCACCACACCAGGCACCGAGATGGCCGTTATCACATACTCTGCCGATGGCGGAATTATTATCACCGCGTCGCACAACCCTCGACAGTGGAACGCATTAAAACTGCTCAATTCAAAGGGCGAATTCTTGAACGCAGCCGAAGGTTCGCAAATTTTGGAATACGCAGAAGATCAGCAATATAAATACCCATCAATCGACAATATCGGTCGCGTGAAAGGGCGCATAGATTTCAACCCAACTCATATCGCTCAAGTGCTCTCTATGTCGGCTGTTGACCTTAAGGCAGTCAGTGAAAGGAAGCTAAAAATCGTGGTTGACGCAGTAAACTCAATCGGTGGAGTTGTTATCCCAGCTCTGCTCGAAGCAATGGATTGCGAGGTTATCAAGATCAACTGCGAACCTACTGGAGAGTTTGCTCACAACCCAGAGCCATTGGCCGAGAATCTAACCGAAATCTCGGAGATTGTTCGTCGCGAGGGTGCCGATATGGGTATCGTTGTCGATCCTGATGTTGACCGCCTAGCGCTAGTTTGCGAGAATGGTGAGGTGTTTGGCGAGGAGTACACTTTGGTAGCTGTTGCCGATTATATTTTGACGCTCAAAAAGGGTGCAACGGTATCGAACCTTAGCTCCTCGCGTGCACTTCGCGATGTGACTCTAGCTCACGGATGTTCCTATTCTGCTTCGGCAGTTGGCGAGGTGAACGTGGTGGAGATGATGAAGGCAACGGGCGCTGTGATTGGTGGCGAGGGTAACGGAGGTATTATCTACCCTGAGTTGCATTATGGTCGCGACTCGTTGGTTGGCGTAGCTCTATTCCTCACCTATTTTGTTAAGCGTGGAGTGTCGATGAGTGAGCTTCGTGCGATTTTCCCTGCGTACTTCGCCTCGAAAAATAAGATCGAGTTGAACGAGAAGATCGACGTTGATGCGCTGCTCACGGAGATCAAAACTCGTTACAGTTCGGAGCAGGTAACCGACATCGACGGTGTGAAGATCGACTTTGCCGAGAGCTGGGTGCATCTTCGTAAGTCGAACACCGAGCCCATCGTACGCATCTACACCGAAGCGGGTAGCCAAGAGGAGGCAGACGCTTTAGCAGAGAAATTTATCGGTGAGATGAAAGAGATCTGCGGACTTGAATAAAACCTAAAATTTAAACTAAAATATTATGGAAAAAGTACAAAAGTATATCACCGAGAATCGCGACAAGGCACTCTCGGAACTCTTCGAATTGCTTCGCATTCCTTCGATTAGTGCACAATCGGAGCACAAGGGCGACATGGTAACTTGCGCCGAGTGGTTAGCAGCAGGCCTATTGAAGGCTGGTGCCGATAAGGCCGAGGTTATGCCAACTGCAGGGAATCCTGTGGTCTATGGCGAGAAGATTATCGACCCTGCGGCAAAAACCGTTTTGGTCTATGGTCACTACGATGTGATGCCAGTTGACCCTCGCTCAGAGTGGACAACAGATCCATTCGAGCCAGAGATCAAGGATGGTCGCATTTATGCTCGCGGAGCTGACGACGACAAGGGGCAACTATTTATGCACCTCAAGGCCTTCGAGGCGATGTGTGCTACAGATTCACTTCCTTGCAACGTGAAGTTTATGTTGGAGGGTGAGGAGGAGATCGGCTCCCCAAGTCTTTATGGCTTCTGCCGCGAGAATAAGGAGCTTCTTAAGGCTGATATCATCTTGGTTTCTGACACCTCGATGATCTCGATGGACACCCCTTCGATCACCTGCGGTTTGCGCGGTTTGGCATATATGGAGGTCGAGGTTACTGGACCAAATAAGGATCTTCACTCGGGACTCTTCGGAGGTGCTGTGGCGAACCCTGCTAACGTCCTAACGCGCCTTGTGTCGCAACTCGTTGACGAGAATGGTCGCATCACAATCGAGGGCTTCTATGACGATGTTATGGAGCTTACTCCCGCTGAGCGCCACGCATTTAACCAGGCACCATTCTCGATCGAGGAGTAC
Source organism: Rikenellaceae bacterium (assembly GCA_047172885.1). Classification (GTDB taxonomy): domain Bacteria; phylum Bacteroidota; class Bacteroidia; order Bacteroidales; family Rikenellaceae; genus Alistipes. Next base: position 94,985 of record JBCQVS010000001.1, read on the forward strand.
AAGCAAGCACTCGACATCGACGATGTGGAGGGTGAGGCGACATACACCACAATCGAGCGCACTGGTATTCGTCCATCACTCGATGTGAATGGTATTTGGGGTGGATATACCGAGGAGGGAACCAAGACGGTTATTCCATCTAAGGCCTCAGCGAAGATCTCGATGCGTCTGGTGCCAAACCAAGATTACCACAAGATCAGCGAGCTTTTTGAGCGCCACTTCCGCCGTATAGCTCCCGCAAGTGTTAAAGTCGAGGTGAAGGCTCTACATGGTGGTATGCCTTACGTTTCACCGACCGATATGGCAGCTTACCAGGCGGCTGAAAAGGCTATTATTGATACATTTGGCAAGCGTCCATTGCCATTCTACTCGGGTGGTTCGATTCCTATTGTTAGTGGATTTGAGGAGATTTTGGGCATCAAGTCGCTACTTATCGGATTCGGCTTGGCCGAAGATGCTATCCACTCTCCAAATGAGAGTTATGGGTTGAATCAATATGACAAGGGGGTTGAGACTATTCCTTTGTTCTATAAATATTTCGCTTAAGAGGGCTATAAGGAAAACTTCGTTTTCCGTATCCAAGCTTGCTTGGTGCCCGCCGGCATGAGGCAGTCCCCTAGCCATCGCCCTCCCTCCTAAAAAAGCACTTTTTTTACAAAAAAAAGTGCGCAGAGGGCGAGCAGATCGAAGACCTGCAATATACAAACAAAAAATAGGCTGTTCACAAAAATGAGCAGCCTATTTCATATTATCAAAACTGACGATTAGTTAATACCCTTCATCATCTTGCTAAGCCATGGTCCTAGAGCGAATAGACAAACGGTTGCAACGGCAGTGATTGCCGAAACGAACCAGAACACATTCACTGGTTGACCGATAGCTGACTCAACAGCGCCCGAAAGTTTTTCAGCTTGCGAAGCACCGAAGTTACCAGCTGCGAATGAGAACATCCAAACACCCATAAGTGTAGAGGTCAATTTTGGAGGTGAAAGTTTAGTGATCATCGAAAGTCCGATTGGAGAGATACATAGCTCACCGATAGTGAAGATAAAGTATACTCCCGTCAACCACAATGGAGATACTTTAACGATCTCTGATCCACCATTCGAAATTGTATCAGCCACAGCCATCACAGCAACGCCAACCGAAAGAAGCAACATACCCCAAGCGAACTTGAATGGAGTTTTTGGATTAAGCTTTTTCTTACCTAAGGCAACCCACAAAAGTGAGAATACTGGAGCTAGAGCCACGATAAAGATAGCATTAATAGCTTGGAACCATGAAGCAGGAATCTCGAAGCCGAAGACCATACGATTAGTGTTCTCCAGTGCGAAGATATTGAATGTTGTACCCGCTTGCTCGAAACCTACCCAGAAGAAGATGTTGAAGAAAGCAAGAACAAGGATCACAGCAACTCTCATCCATTGGTCAGAGTTCTCGGTACCACGGATAATTGAAACCAAAAGATAACCACCACCTGCGATACCCACAGCATAGATAATAACATTTTGGATCATCTCCGATAGAGCTCCCCAACCCTTCATAAAGCCTACAACACCTGCCACCATTGCCGCTACATAGATAATAATCTTTGTCCAATCAGCCGTTGCAAGAGATGTACGCGAAGCATCAGATTTTGGAGGCATTCCGATGTGTCCCAATGTTTTTTCAGCACGGAGAATGAACCAAATAACACCAATTAACATTCCGACACCAGCCGAAAGATAGCCATATTGCCAAGCAACATTCTCTCCTAGATAACCAGCCACTAGAGGAGCGATAAACGCACCTAGGTTGATACCCATGTAGAAGATCGTGAAACCACCATCTTTGCGAGGGTCATTATCGTCGTAAAGGCGACCAACCATTGTCGAGATATTTGGCTTAAAGAATCCATTACCCAAGATCAAAACTCCAAGTCCTGCAAAAAACCAGAATTGACGCGCCTCGAGGTTATCGCCATTGATCGCCGCAAAAGCCAATAGGAATTGACCTAACGCCATGGTTAATCCTCCAATATATATCGTTGAGCGCTGACCTAAAAGTTTATCAGCTAAAACTCCTCCGATTAGAGGTGTCACGTATACTAGGAATGTGAAAACTCCATAGATCGTAAATGCTTCGTCATTACTCAATCCAAATCCACCTGCGTCGATTCCTGAAACTAGGAACAGAACCAGAAGTGCGCGCATTCCATAGTAACTGAAACGCTCCCACATCTCGGTGGCAAAGAGTGTCGACAACCCCATAGGGTGTCCAAAAAATGTTGCTTTTGTATCTGCCATCTGATTAATTAATTAAAATTTTTCTTAATTATATTAGGTCAATGTCATACAATGAATTAACCTATGTGGCAAAAATAATAAAAAAATGGCAGATAAACAAATTTTTAATTAAATCTCTGAGCTCTAGAGTTCTAAGAAATTACTTCTCGATATTCGCTTTTTCAAGATTATATCCATTTTTCTTATCTATCGCTTTGAGTGCCAAGGCCACAAAGAGCGAAAGGAGTGCGATACATGTGAAAATAATCATTGGAAGGGTATAGTCGTAAATATTTGTACTCTCCACTGCGCCAGTTACTTCGTTTACAACCTCCTCACTGCCAACAATACAATATTTCGCCAAGACACTTCCGATAAGAGTTGGGATACCCCAAAGACCGATATTTTGAATGAAGAAGATCAAAGCATACGCAGTACCCAATTGGTGCGACGGGAAGATCTTAGCAACCGATGGCCACATTGCCGATGGAACCAACGAGAATGCAACGCCCAAGATAAGCATCAACAAAACTGCAACCCATGCCGAGTGGATTGAAGGAATAGCATAAACTGCGTGAACAACGATAAGCATAGCTGCTCCGAGCGTCATGATGCTAGCCGCCTTACCTCGCTTGTCGATATAGCTACCAAAAATAGGCGTAAGGATCAAAGCTCCCAAAGCTGGTGAACCTGCGATAAAGCCCGCCCAATCGGCATTCACACCATATTTTAGAATCATAAGCTCGGTTGCGAACTTTTGGAACGGAAATACACACGAGTAGAATAACACGCAAAGCACAGCGATAAGCCAGAATCCTGGGTTCTTCACCACGCTCACAACATCCTTGAACGAGAATTTCTCCTCCTCATCGCCACTCGATGGTTCATCGCTAATCTGCTTATCTAGCTTCTTATCCCAAACCGAGAAGACGAAGAATGCAACCATACCACCTAGCAAAAGTAGAATTCCGATCAACACCGGAGTGGTGATACCCAATCGGCTTGCGATAGGAAGAGCCAAGGCGTAAGCTGCTTGCGAACCGATACGAGCCAAGGCAACTTGAACACCCATTGCGGTTGCCATCTCCTTGCCTTTAAACCACTTAGCAATAACTTTAGTCACGGTGATACCTGCTACCTCGGCACCTACTCCAAAGATTGCATAACCGATAAAGGCTACATTCACACTTAGGCTATAACCGAAAATCATCGTTGGATTGTCAACCAACACCGTAAGGCCATAATATTGCAAGGCAGTACCTGCAACCATTAAGATTGTCGAAAGTTTACCCGTGAAACGCACTCCAAACTTATCGAGGATAAATCCGCCCCAGATAAGCATCAAAAGGAATACATTTAGGAAGCTATAACCACCAGTATAGTAGCCATAATCACTACTGCTCCAGCCCATACCACTCTCGAGGAGTCCCTTCATAGGCGCCATAACGTCATTGACGAAGTATGCTGCCATCATAGTGAAGGCAACTACTCCCAAGGCTCCCCAACGCATTGTTGCAGAGTCATTTAATCTTTGTGTAATTTGTTTATTCATTTATTTAAATGTTAGTTTTCGGTAAAAGTGTACTCCTTAAGGATTTCATACGCCTGAGTGATTCCCAACTCTCCCGCTTTCGAGATGTCAATACACCCTTTTCGTGTATCCTTCATATAGATTTGGATAACGCCGCGATTGTAGTACGCCTCGGCAAAGGATGGGTACAATTCGATCGCTTTGGTGTAATCCTCATAAGCCTCGGGGAGTTTGCCCGATAGAGCCCGTAGATTTGCTCTATTATAGTATGAGTAGGCAAAATCTGGGTAGAGCTTAATCGCGCTCTCGATATCGTCCAGAGCCTCGTCGTAGGTATAGGTACGCACTTGATTGTTTCGAAGTCGATTCGCTGGGTCTGAATCAATCGAAATTCGTTGGTATGAGTTGTCGATCGAGGAGATAAAGTCGATCATTTCGGCTTGCGTTGTCGAGCGATTTAGATATAAAAATGGATTTGTCGGATTTAGCTTAATCGCCTCACTATAAGTGTTTACAGAGTTTGTATATTGCTTGATAAGCCCTTGCGACATTGCACTCTCGAAGAGTTGCTTCCAGTTGCTATCAGCAGTGCGTAATTTGGCAGCATACTCACTATTAATCTCCACTAGTCGCTCACTCGAAAGAGTCGTTACACCCTCGTTTATCACCAAATATTCGTTATCAACCGACTCGACAAATGCATCCATGCGATCCGTACGATAAACTTGCAGATCGGGCAGTGCATCACGATCTTGATGATCCAGCGTAAAGCGGAAAAGTGGAATGAGTTTGACTGAATTTCCTTTACCTGCCGTCGATGAGAGATTCTCGAAGCGGCTACCCGAGAAGTTGCTATCGAACGAGAGTAGCTTATCGAAACGGTAAGTTGTGTCGGAGTAGATCGAGTAGGTGCTATCCTTGAGTTTTGATTTATGCTCCTCGATCTTGCGCTCTGCCGTTTTCCTGTCGGCCATCGCCAGTTTCGACTTGTTGAGCATCATGCGGATATCGCTTCGATACATATAGGCGTTGGCAAAGTCGGGATAGAGGTCAATCGCGTGGGTGTAATCCGATTCGGCCTTCTCGATTTCGCCTAGCTGGGTAAGTAGATTGGCACGGTAGAAGTAGACCAATACATTGTTTGGTGAGTAGCTCACCACCTTGTCGTAATCCTCCAATGCGCGGTTATAATCACCCACTTGCGTGCGGACAATTGCGCGGTTAAAGTGGCTCAATGAGCTTGTTGAATCGAGCTCGATCACTCGATCTAAGTCACTGAGAGCCATAGTTGGACGTCGCGTATCGTTGTAGACTAGCGAACGATTGAAGAAGCTGAGCAGATTGGTCGAATCGTTGATAATCGCCTTGTCGAAATCCGACTCGGCTTGATCCAAACGCCCTTGTTGCATATGGAGCGTACCTCGACGATTGTATGCCGTTGCGCTCTCGCGATTGGTTCTAACGGCGGTGTTAAAATCCTCCATTGCCTTGAGGGTATCGCTAAGTTGAAGGTAGCACACACCGCGGTTTATATAGGCATCGGCCACCTTTCGCTCATACTTGATAAACTCGTCAAAGTCATTTATCGCCTCTTGGGCTTGTTGATTCAAAAGGCGCGTTACGCCTCGGCTATAATATGGATTTGGTTGATCAGGACGCAGTTCAATTGCCTCCTCGAAATCTTGAAGTGCATCATCGTAGTTTCCTAGTCGTGAGCGAGTTATGGCGCGATTTACAAAGGCTTGAGTAAAGACTGGATCCTTCTCGATGGCAATTGTGAAATCGGCATCTGCACCCAACAGGTCGTTGAGATTATACTTGGCAATACCGCGAAGGAAATAACCCTCAACGGCATCGTCATCGAAGCGTAGAAGCGAATTGAGCACGTCAATTGCACCATAATAGTCACTCTTCATAAGACAATCACGCCCCACCCAATAGAAGTAGTGTTTATTGTATTGACTCTTGAGAGGCAACACGCTAATAAAAATTACTACGAGTGTTAAAAGTGTCGATATTATAGTGCGTTTTTTTAACATAACTTCTTCCGTCTTTTCTCTGCTTTGGTAAAACTAACGCATGAGAAGGTAAATTATTATTTATCTACTCGTCGTAACCAAACCTTTTGAGTTGTCTATCGCTATTGCGCCAATCGTCCATCACCTTGACGTGGAGTTGAAGAAAGACCTTTTTGTCGAGGAATGTCTCCATATCCAGGCGAGCTTGAGTACCAACTCGTTTCAATTTTTCGCCCTTGTGACCGATGATAATTCCCTTTTGCGAGTCGCGAGCTACGTAGATCGTTGCCGAGATACGGTCGATATTCATCTCCTCTTTATACTCGTCAATCGACACTTCGCAGCAGTATGGGATCTCCTTATCGTAGTTGGTAAGGATCTTCTCGCGGATGATCTCCGTTGCAAAGAATCTCAGGGTTTTATCGGTGAGAGTATCCTTCGGGTAGAATGGCTCACCTTCGGGAAGTTGCTCGACGATCTTGTCGAATAAGCCACCTATATTAAAACTCTCTTTGGCCGATGCTGGAACGATAAAGGCTTTAGGGAGTCGCTCTTGCCATTGGCTAACCAATATATCGAGTGCTTCGGGGGTTGTAAGATCAATTTTATTGATAACAAGGATCGTTGGAGTTGAACTTAGAGCAATACGCTCGATAATCTCTTGCGAACGGTCACTCTTTTCGACAGTGTCGGTAACGTAGATTAGAATATCTGCGTCGGAAACGGCACCCGTTACAAAGCGCATCATAGACTCCTGAAGTTTATAATTTGGCTTGAGGATACCTGGGGTGTCGGAATAGACAATTTGGAAATCGTCACCATTGACAATTCCCATAATACGGTGACGAGTGGTTTGAGCCTTTGAGGTGATGATAGATAATCTCTCACCAACCAAAGCGTTCATTAGAGTTGACTTACCCACGTTGGGGTTGCCGATAATATTTACAAATCCTGAGCGATGTTTTGTTGTCAATTTTTTAATTTTATATTTTTAAACCTTTGCAAAACGCAAGTTTTGCTCCTTTTTAAAGAACGTTGATAGGTGGATGAAAATTTAAAGATGGCGTAGAGGGTTCTGAAGGAGCATACTTAAAGTATGTGACTGAAGAGCTCTCTGCGGTATCTTTGAATTTTCGCCGCCTTGCAACGGTCTTATAAATGTATAGGGTAATAACGTAGTCTCTACCCTATTATTATTTTTTTAATTCTATCTTCTTCTTCCTTTTGGCATATTTGGCATCTTCATTTTGCCGCCCGCTACCATCTTCATCATCTTGCGTGTGTCATCAAATTGTTTGATCAATCGGTTGACATCCGCCAAGGTTGTTCCGCTACCCTTCGCAATTCTTTCGCGACGTTTCACGTTGATAATCTCTGGTTTTTCACGCTCCTCGGGGGTCATCGAGTAGATAATCGCCTCGGTTTGCTTAAATGCATCGTCTGGAATATCGACATCTTTGATCGCCTTGCCTACGCCTGGGATCATTCCAGCCAGATCCTTAAGGTTACCCATCTTCTTGATCTGCGCGATTTGCGAAAGGAAGTCATTGAAATCGAATTGGTTCTTAACTATCTTCTTCTTGAGTTTGCGAGCCTCCTCCTCGTCGTAGTGCTCTTGCGCACGCTCGACAAGCGAGATAACATCACCCATTCCCAAGATACGGTCAGCCATACGCTCAGGGTGGAATGGTTGGATAGCATCCATCTTCTCACCACTCGAGATAAACTTCAAAGGCTTGTTGACCACCGAACGGATCGAAATAGCAGCACCACCACGAGTATCACCATCCAATTTGGTAAGGACAACGCCATCGAAATTCAGGCGATCGTTAAACTCACGAGCAGTATTCACTGCATCTTGACCCGTCATTGAATCGACAACGAAAAGGGTCTCCGAAGGATTTACCGCAGCTTTGATCGCTGTGATCTCCTGCATCATCGCCTCGTCGACAGCCAAACGTCCCGCTGTATCGACAATAACTGTGTCGTAGCCCTTCGAGCGAGCATATTTAATCGCATTCTCGGCAATCTCAACTGGATTTGTGTTACCCTCTTCGGTATAAACCTCAACACCGATCTGCTCACCGAGGACCTTCAATTGGTCGATCGCTGCTGGACGATACACGTCACCTGCAACAACCATCACCTTGCGATTGCGCTTGGTTTTGAGCAACAACGAAAGTTTTCCTGTGAATGTGGTCTTACCAGAACCTTGAAGTCCAGCGATCAAGACCACCGCTGGCGAACCCTCCAAAGTGATATCGACGGTTGTACCACCCATCAATTGAGCCAACTCATCGCGAACGATCTTGGTCATCATTTGACCTGGCTTCACCGATTTAAGCACCTCGGCACCGATTGCCTTTTGCTTAACTTCGTCAGTAAAAGTCTTGGCTACCTTATAGTTAACATCGGCGTCGATAAGTGCACGTCGAATCTCTTTGAGAGTCTCGGCAACATTAATCTCGCTGATTTTACCCTCACCTTTGAGGATCTTGAACGAGCGTTCTAATCTATCTGTTAAATTATCAAACATACAAAATATTTCATTTTAGAGGCAAAAGTAACAAAAATAAGAGAGAATATCGAATTTTAGCGCTATAAACTCTTTACTTTCTGCATAAATTTGGTTTTGTCGACCACAAAGCGAGTGTGCTCCCCTTCACCGATTAGTCCATCCGCGTCACGAGCCTCAACCTTGAAAGTGATTTTGCGACCCTCGACAGAGGTAACCTCAGCCGTTGCAACTATCTGAGCACCAAGGCTAGAAGCCTTAACATGCGATGAGTTCATTGCAGTACCCACGCTTGTCGAACCTTCCTCCAACTCACCTGCAATAGCCTTCATCGCTGCATTCTCCATAAGTGCGATCATTGCAGGGGTTGCAAAAACCTCTAAATCACCCGAGCCTAATGCGATAGCGGTATTATTGTTGTTTACTGTTATTGTACTTTGAAAAGTTAATCCTATTTCTAACATGATAAAGTTGAATATTTACGTTTAAAATTATTATATTTGCACAAAGGTAATCAAATTTGTTAGATTATGAAAAGGTGGATATTACTCACATTGCTACTTATGGCCATATCTCCCGAGCTTATGTCTCAGGAGAGAACCCCTAAGGGCCATTGGCATCAAGAGTGGATTGTGGAGGATGGTGAGCGTATACCTCACATTCATATTCTGCCTGTGTATGTGTTCAACAAAGGGCTCGATAAGCGAAAATATTGGCGCTTGGTCGATGCTGTAAAGAAGACCTACCCTCTGGCTCAAACCGCCAAAGATATGATGGCTGACATGGAGGATGAGTTAGCTAGCCTCAAGACAAAAAAAGAGCAAAAGGCTTATGTGAAAGAGGTTTACAACGCGATAATCGACGAGTATACCCCCGTGCTTAAAAAGATGAATCGAACGCAGGGACGTGTGCTTTTACGACTTATCGACCGCGAAACAGAGTATACAGCCTACAACATCGTCCACGAATTCCGAGGTGGTTTTATCGCTGGATTTTGGCAAGGCGTATCAAAGATTTTTGGCCAAGACCTCAAGGCTGAATATGGCGAAAATAAAGAGGATGATATTATAGAACAGATCGTGCTTTACTACGAAGCAGGATTGTTATAAAGGAATTTCAAAATACAGATTTATGATTGATATTAAACGAGCTTCGCTATCCGATGTAGCATTAATCAACTCCTTAGCTCAAGAGATTTTCCCAGTGACTTACAGCGAGATTCTTTCGCAAGGTCAAATGGAATATATGTTCGATATGATGTACTCGCCTACCAATATCGAAAAACAGATGAATTCTGGTCACAATTATTTTATCGCCTACTCGCAAGGCATACCAAGCGGATATGTTGCAGTGCGTCAACTAGGTGATAACCACTACTATATCGAGAAGATTTACACTCTACCAAGCGCTCACGGAAGTGGCCTAGGCAAGCAGCTATTCGATTTTGCCTGCGCCTACGCTCGCGAACATAGCCAAGATGAGAAGTGTTTATTGGAACTCAATGTAAATCGCTATAACGCTCGCGCGATTAGTTTCTACACCAAGATGGGTATGCACCCAGATCGTAGAACAGACGAGCATGTTGGCAATGGATACTACGCCAATGATTATGTGATGGCACTCGAGTTAGCGTAGAGCTATCGACGCGGAAGGAAAACTGCAACAACACCCAAAAGAGGCAAAAACGCAGCTAGGTTAAACACCGCCTGAACGCTATGTGCATCGGCATAAACGCCCCAGATAGCCGCAGCAATTCCCGCGATTCCAAAGGCAAAACCAAAGAACAATCCCGAGATCATTCCTAAGCGATTAGGCAGGAGTTCTTGTGCCATAATCACAATCGCCGGGAATGCCGACGAGAGCATAAATCCAGCACCGAAGCTGCAAATAAGTGTCCACGTGAGCCCCATATGAGGCAAAAGAAGCGAGAATGGTGTTGCGCCCAAGATCGAAGCCCAGATAACATACTTTCGCCCGATCTTATCGCCGATTGGCCCTCCGAGAATAGTTCCCAAGGCGGTCGAGAAGATAAAGATAAAGAGCGAATATTGAGAGTATTGAGCACTAAGGGCAAATTTCTCAATCATAAAGAAGGTAAAGTAGCTGCTCATGCTGGCCATATAGACATATTTCGAGAAGATCAGAACCAATAACACTCCTATATAAAAATATGTACGGCGATTAGAATATGGTCTGGGAATCCAATTTTTATCTCCTGGCTGCGCCAATTTTGCACTTTTCTCCGTCACTCCATTTTCGGCTCTCTGCTTAAGCAAAAGCCCCTTGTACCAACGTGCAATCACGACACTTGCTGCGATTCCGACAAACGACAGCAACGCGATAAAGGTTGTATTCTCGCGACCATAAGGGGTGATCAAAGCCACTAAGAGAGGACCAATCGAGCTACCCAGATTTCCACCCACTTGGAAGATCGACTGCGCCAACCCCTTGTGACCAGCCGAAGCCAATGAGGTCAATCGAGAAGCCTCAGGGTGAACAATCGAAGAGCCTGTACCCACCAAAATCACCGCGAAGATTACCGAGGCAAACGAAGAAGCGTAGGCCAAAGTGACCAATCCCGTAAAGGTAAAGCAGGCAGCCAAGGTGATAAACCAAGGATTTGGCTTGCTATCCAAATAGAGACCCATAAGTGGTTGAAGCACCGAGGCGGACATTTGGTAGCAGAGTGTGATAATACCAATCTGCACAAAATCGAGCATCAATTCCGACTTGATTAGAGGGTAAAGCGATGTTACAACAGCTTGCAAGGCATCATTGCAACAGTGGCAGATACTTAGTGAGAGGAGGATACCCATCAAGGGTGCGGAATTGTTCTTCATTACAGTTTGGATTATCTTTTTTTATTTGCGCGACAAATATAGTTATATTTTACTATCTTTGTTCCCGCCTTAAAGTTTTTTCGGCAAAATCAACAATATATATAATTTTTAACAACCATGAAAAAATTACTTTTATTACTTTCGATAATCGTGCTGGGTGTTTCATCTATTAATGCACAATCGAGCACAGTTAAGATTCACCCGCTTCCCGAAAAGCTATACTTCGCAGGCGAAGAGGTGCCAATCAACTTGGGTTACGTACGTGAGGCCATTGATCGCGAGATCCTAACAACTTGCTGTATGCACACTCGAACTATGCTCACTTTGCGTGCAATGTCGCGCTACTTTCCCGTTATCGAGCCTATTTTAAAGGAGTACGGTATTCCCGACGATTTCAAATATTTGGCTATGGCCGAGAGTGGATTAGATCCAAACGCTTATTCACCAGCCAAAGCGGCAGGAATGTGGCAATTTATCCCATCGGCTGCCGACACTTACGCTCTCGAGACTGGCTCGAACACCGACCTGCGTTACCATGTCGAGAAATCTACTCGTGCGGCGTGTGTATATTTAAAGAGTGCCTACAAGCGTTTCGGAAGTTGGACACTTGCCGCAGCGTCGTACAATGCTGGTCAGGCGGGTGTGTCGCGCAGAATGACCTCACAAGGAGTCAACGACTATTGGGATTTGTACCTTCCCGAGGAGACTATGCGATATGTTCCACGAATTCTTAGCTTCAAGGTTATCTGTGCTGCTCCCGAGAAGTTTAACTTCGAGCTTAAGGAGAGTGATAAATTTAAGCCTTTCCAAAATTATAAGGTTGTCAAGGTTAGCAAATCGAATATCGATTGGTCGAAATTCGCTGCTGAGCATGGCACTACTTATCGTCAGCTTAGAATCTTAAACCCCTGGATTCGCAGCTACGAATATGCGAATGGTGGCAATACCGAGTATGAGGTAATGATCCCAACGGCTGAATTTAAGAAAAAAGGATACTAATAAATAGTTGCAGCTAATCACTTTAGCTGCAACTATTTACATAATAGTAAAGCCAAAAAGTTTTTCAAAAATTTGGCATATATAAAATTTTTTCATATCTTGCGCTATATATGTTTAAAAGAACTACATACCAAACGGCTGATCTGCCCAATATTTCAGTTGCTATACCCCATCAATCAAAGGTGGGTGTTGTTATGTATATGTATAACATGCGAATGCGTCGCTAAGATGCACATATTTCTTACCCTGGTTTGAGGTTAAGCAGCTTAGCCCTACCTACTCGCAAAAATCAATAGATATTAAACTGTTAAAATGAGAATACATAACCTATGTTATGCCCATGATTGTATAATAGACATATGAAAAACCTACATTTCGAAACACTTCAAGTACACGCAGGACATCAAAACGACCCAGAGACGGGAGCCTGCGCTACACCTCTATACCAAACATCATCTTACGCCTTTAAAAGTTCACAGCACGCTGTCGACCTATTCAACTTAGAGGCTCCAGGCCATATCTACACTCGCCTATCAAACCCAACAGTTGCGGTTTTCGAGGAGCGTATCGCAGCCCTCGAGGGTGGCGTTGCAGCAGTTGCGGCAGCTTCGGGTATGGCAGCTCAATTCTTGGTTTTCCAAGCGTTGGCGGGGGTTGGTGACAACTTCGTGGTTTGCCCATCGCTTTATGGCGGTACATTTAATCAATTGAAAGTTAGTTTACCTCGCTTGGGGATCGAGTCGCGCTTGGTTTCGGGTCGCACTGAGGAGGATTACGAGAAGTTAATTGACGAGAATACCAAAGGAATCTTCGTGGAGAGCATCGGTAACTCGGATTACTATATTCCCGATTTCGAGATGATCTCGGCACTTTGCCAGAAATACTTAATTCCACTTATCGTGGATAATACTTTCGGAGCTGGTGGATATTTGTGCCGTCCAAAGGAATTAGGTGCAAATATCATTATTCACTCCGCTACAAAGTGGATCGGTGGACATGGAAACTCTATCGCAGGCGTTGTTGTCGATTGCGGCAACTTCGACTGGTCGAGTGGCCGTTTCCCTCGCTTCACGGAGCCTTCGCCTGCTTACAAGGGGCTTAGTTTTTATCAAGCATTTGGCTCAGCAGCTTTGGCGGTTCGCTTGCGTGCCGAGGGGTTGCGTGATTATGGCGCTTGTCTAAGTCCATTCAACGCATTTTTGCTTTTGGCAGGTGTCGAGACACTTTCACTTCGTGCTCAGAGAATGTGCGAGAATGCTTTGGAGTTGGCTAAATGGCTCGAGGCACACCCTGCTGTGGAGTCGGTGAACTATCCAGGATTGCCAGGTAATGAGAACTACGAGGCTGCTCAAAAGTATCTACAAAATGGATATGGTAGCGTGCTAACGTTCTGCATAAAAGGAACTTTAGCTCAGGCTTCTAAGTTCGTGGAGTCACTCAAGATGATCTCATTCTTGGCCAATGTTGGTGATAACAAGAGCTTGATCACTCACCCAGCTAGCACCACACACTCGCAACTTAGCGAGGAGGCTCTAGCAGCTTCGGGCATAGCTCCAACGGCGCTAAGATTCTCACTTGGAATCGAGAACGCAGAGGATATTAAGGCAGATATTGAGCAAGCACTAACAAATATTTAAGAATAGAATGAGCTTGGAAAGATATACGTATGATCATCATAGCCCCCTAGAGCTGGAGAGTGGAGAAGAGTTGCCGACGGTGCGCTTAGTCTATCACTCGTCTGTAAATCCGCACTCTATCGCTGAGGCCATCGCGCAAGGGCGCCGCATAGTTTGGATATGTCACGCACTCACTGCCAATTCCGACCCATCGGAGTGGTGGGCAGAGTTAGTAGGTCCAAAGCGCTATTTCGACACTGAGCGAGATATCGTTATCTGTGCCAACACGATCGGCTCGTGCTACGGTTCGACTGGACCAGCAGCTTGGGAGGGTGCACCGCTCGACTTTCCGCAATTCACCGTTCGCGATATTGTTGCAGCTCACATCGAGCTACGCAAGCACTTAGGTATCGAGAATGTCGACCTGCTTGTGGGTAGTTCTGTGGGTGGATTCCAAGCGTTGGAGTGGGCAATAATGGAGCCTTCGACAATCGAAAAGCTCGTGCTTATCGCTTGCAATGAACGAATAACACCTTGGGCAACAGCATTCAACGAGTCGCAACGTATGGCGATCGAGGCTGATCACACTTTCGAGAAGCAGGAGTCACTAGAGGGTGGCACAAAGGGATTGCGCGCAGCACGCTCGATGGCCCTTATCTCATATCGCTCATACGAGGGTTACAACTCAACGCAGCAAGAGGAGGATGATAATTGCATCAGCGCTCAAAGAGCTGCGACATATCAGCGATACCAAGGAATGAAACTCTCGGACAGGTTCGACGCATATTCATACTATTATATGACCAAGATGCTCGACTCGCATAATGTGGGTCGCAACCGTGGTGGCGTGACCAAAGCGCTTGGCAGCATTCAGGCAAAAACTATAACTGTCTCGATCGGAAGTGATATTTTGTTTCCGCCAAGCGAATTAAAATATATGGCTTCGAAAATTCCATCGGCCAAGTATGCCGAGATACAATCAGCCTTTGGACACGATGGATTCCTAATCGAATGGCGATCGTTGAAAAAAGTTATTGATGCTTTCTTAAGCGAGTAAAAAAGAGTGACTAATAAGTTTTAAAACTATTAGTCACCCTCTTTTTTTTGAGATAATCTCATTTATTACATTCTTTCCGGCACATCTATACCTAGCAACGCCATACCGCTCTTGATTATGCTAGCTACTTGATCGGCTAGTTGCAGACGGAATTTGCGAGTCTCCGTGCACTCCTCTTTAAGGATTGAGTGATCGTGATAATATCCGTTGAACTCCTTAGCTAAGTCGTAAACATACGCGCCGATGATTGATGGAGCGCAGTTATCTCCAGCAGCTTTCACCGCATTTGGATAGTCAGCAATTGCCTTCACCAAGCTAATGTCGTCCGAAGTTAGTTCGCACTTCACATCACCCGCAAACTCGATTCCTGCCTCAGCGGCTTTACGCTTGATCGAGCAGATACGCGCGTGAGTATATTGGATAAATGGACCTGTATTACCATTGAAATCAATCGACTCCTTAGGATCAAACAACATTGTTTTCTTTGGATCAACCTTCAAGATAAAGTACTTAAGTGCTCCCATTCCGACAGTTGTGGTGATATCGGTGATCTCTTGCTCGCTGCATCCATCCAACTTGCCAGCCTCTTGCGAAATCTCACGTGCCGAGGCAATCATACCAGCGATTAGATCGTCGGCATCGACCACAGTTCCCTCACGAGATTTCATTTTTCCCTCGGGAAGCTCAACCATTCCGTAAGAAAGGTGAGTGATGTTGTCGCTCCATGAATTACCCAACTTCTTCAAGACAAGTTTCAACACTTGGAAGTGGTAATTTTGCTCATTACCAACTACATAGATCAAGTCATCGAGCTTATTCTCCTCGAAACGGCTATACGCAGTTCCGATATCTTGAGTCATATAGACCGATGTTCCATCGCTACGAAGCAGCAACTTTTGATCCAATCCATCGCTCTCCAAATCGATCCACACCGAGTTATCATCCTTGCGGAAGAAGACCTCCTTCTCGAGACCCTCATCAACGATACTCTTACCCAAAAGGTAGGTTTGAGACTCATGGTAAACCTTGTCGAACGACACTCCAAGAGCTTTGTACGTCACATCGAAACCTTCGTAAACCCAGCCATTCATCATCTCCCAAAGCGAGTAGACCTCAGGATCTTTAGCCTCCCATTTGCGCAACATCTCTTGAGCCTCTAAGATAATCGGAGCTTGTTTTTTAGCCTCATCCTCGCTCATGCCTGAACCCACAAGTTTCTTGATTTCAGCCTTATAGTGCTTGTCGAACTCCACGTAATATTTCCCAACCAGGTGGTCACCCTTCATCCCTGACGATGCAGGAGTCTCTCCGTCGCCATACTTCTGCCACGCGATCATCGACTTACAGATATGGATTCCGCGGTCGTTAACTAAGTTCGCCTTGATCACCTTGTGACCATTAGCTGCCAAAATTTGCGACACCGAGTAACCTAACAGATTGTTGCGGATGTGACCCAAGTGAAGTGGCTTATTGGTGTTTGGCGACGAGTACTCGACCATCACCGTACGACCGCTATCGGCAGCACGACCAAAGTCAACTGTTGCGTATGTTTGGTTGAAACACTCAGCCCAGAACGACGACGAAAGCGAAAGGTTAAGGAAGCCCTTAACGACATTGAAACCGCTAAACTCCGTGTTATTCTCAACGATATGCTCACCAACTTGTTGAGCGGTAGCCTCTGGAGATTTGCGACTACGGCGCAATAGCGGGAAGACAACCAAAGTGTAATCGCCCTCAAACTCTTTACGTGTCTTTTGGATCTGCACCTCCTCTAAAGGAAGCTCTCCGTATAGTGCTACAAGTGATTTTGCAGCTACTTGTGTGATAAATGACTCTATATTCATTATTGATAATTAATTACATATAAGATTGCAAAGATAACGAAAAAAAGCTAATTGACATAATTGTTCTTTTTGATTTTCGTGATGAGCAATAAAAAAAGAGTGACCCGTAAGCCTAAACCTACGAGTCACTCCCATAAAATTAATTATTCACTTCTTAGTTCACTTGCTCGATCAAAACTACACTCCAAGGAGTAAGCTCGTGGTCGATTGTAAGCGATCCATTCTCGTCAGCTACCAAAGTGATTGTTCTAAGATTCTCAGCGTAATCCTTCATCATCTTCACTTGCTCGCGTGTTGGAGGCTCTGGTTTGCCCATTGATTCCCAATATGCATAGATGTTTCCGCTCTCTTTGTCCAAGATCTCCATTTTGAACATTGCGCCTGGTTTCAAATCAGTTAGCGTCACGTTGAGTTGCTTCGAGCTACCATTATCAACGTTCATTGTACCGCGTGGAACTGAGCTAGCGTACTCATCTGGGTAGTTATATGCCAAAGCTACAACCTTTCCTGAGCCTGCTCTGCGGCTTACAAATAGGATATCGTCAGAGTAAAGTTTCTCTGTTCCCAATTGGTTCAACATTCTGTAAGCGTGATAGCTAGGCTTCACGATACCTTGGTAGTTGATCATACCGAAACCTCCGTGGAAGATTGAGTGACCACCACCCTTCTCCTCGAATACATCTGTGAAAGTCCAGAATGCAAGCGAGTTAGCGAGGCCAATACAATCCAAGTTTGCTTTAACGATATAGGTTGCAGGTGGCAATTTATCATGCATTGCATCGCGGCTATTTGGCGAAGTGTTCCACTCTGTAAGGTGAATCTCAGCATTTGGATATGCACTCGCAGCAAGAACCTCATTAAGCCAAGTCATATCGTCAACCACAGAACCTGCGTAACGCGATACATCGCGATTCTTACCTGCCACTGGATCCAATGGGAAATCGGTTGGGTAAGGGTGGCAGCTGATAAAGTCAACTGGAAGATTCTCCTTAGCGCAATACTCCAAGAACTCCTCAATCCAAACACCTTTCCACTTCAAACTGTTAAGATCTGCTGTTCCCATCAAGCTATTGAAGTTTTCGTTGTTAACCACATCTTCGTCATAGCGACCATCAGCCACAAAGTTTGTTGTCGATGGACCTCCGACCTTGATACGCTCATCTACTGAACGGATAGCCAAAACCGATTGTTTGTAAAGCTCAAAGTATTGAGAACGAGTACCGTCGAAGAATGCTGGAGCCAAGTTTGGCTCATTCCACACCTCGAAATACCAACACAATACCTCGTCGATTCCGTAGCGATCAACACAGTGTTGAGTGAATGCCTTGATAAATTTGTGCCACTCCTCGAAGGTTGTTTCCGCAGGAGTTACGTTACCTTTCCACCAGAAGCAAGTCTTGCTATTCTCGGCAGCAATCTGCTTAGGGAAGAATCCTAGCTCGACAAATGGACGAACGTTAAGATCCAAAAGACGATCGAACACATCGTCGATATATTGCCAGTTGTAGACAATCTTTCCACCATGCTCAACCATCGGGAACATATCATCGTGGAAAAGACCATGGAAACGAACATATTCGAATCCGCAATTCTTTTGCGAGAGCTCCATATGCTCCAACCATCCAGCTCTAAGAGCCTCGTTGGCACGTCCAGCACCAACGCACTTGCTCCAATATGGATCGAATGTTTCGGCTGAAGCGGTGGTTATGAC
Source organism: Rikenellaceae bacterium (assembly GCA_047172885.1). Lineage (GTDB taxonomy): Bacteria > Bacteroidota > Bacteroidia > Bacteroidales > Rikenellaceae > Alistipes. The sequence goes on from JBCQVS010000001.1 coordinate 113,380, forward strand.
TTCAACATTTTGAGCCAAGGCCACACCCGAGCTTAAGGCAAAGAGTGAAAATAACGCTGTGGTTATTAATTTTCTCATAATTTTTAAATCTAGGTTAGTTAAATTTTTAGGTTGTACATAACAAAAGTTAGGTGTACAAATATAGCAAATTTTATTTAATTCTCAATTATCGACCAGCTCTATTTTTTACTATTTATCCTCACAGAATAATAAATATTCTACCACTTTGCCTAGAGCAGTAGACAGACAAAACAAGAACCATAAAGTTTAATAATATAGGTGCAATTTTCAGCCATAATACTTGTCTATTTTAATTTAAATTACTATTTTTGTTAAAATAAGTAGTGTAAAACAATTATTGCCATATTTTTAACAGCACTCTTGGAGCGAGATTTTTCACTATTAAATCTCAATATAGAATAACTATATTTTCGATTCAATAGCAAAAAAATCTCATCTCCAATAGCACTCCTAAAAACACACCAATAATTATTTTACCCTACTTAAGAACTAACCATTTAAATTAATCTAACTATGAAATTTTCAAAATTTATCGTTATTCCGATCATTATCGCTTGTCTTGCTACAATCGTTCAAGTTATCGACCAGGTGCTTCAAGGAGCAGGATCATGTGACTTCTTTATCGCTGGTAGCGGCTTCGGATGGCTAACATTCCAAGCATGGGCACTTTACTTCTTGGCTGGCTGCAACATCAAGGGCGGTATTCAAGTTTTGATCGGTTACATCGCTGGTATCATCGGATCTATTGCCATTATCGCATTTGCTGGATTCCTAGCTTCTTCGGGCGTTCCTGCGTTCTGGGCTACTCCACTCTCACTTCTTATCTTGGTTATTCCTGTGATCTGCCTCGAGAGAGTTAAGGTTATGATCCCTGCTCTGTTTGTTGGTGCTGGTGCTTACTTCGCAATTATGACGTTCCAACCTGCTGGTGCTGCTACAACTTTTGTTAATGCTGCTGGTACTGAGTTGATCTACTGTCTAGTAGGTTTGATCTTCGGTTGGATTACTGTTACACTTCGCGTAGCTTACGAGAATAGCGTGAAATAATAGATCATTTATCCAGATAAAAAAATAGCTCGATCATTTTCAGATCGAGCTATTTTTATGTTTGTATGAAACCTTTATTTCACCAATGAAACTCCCGAGATACGTCCGAAAGTTTCGTTGTCGTCGATGCTCCAGACCATCTCGCCTGCACCATTGATCTCGATGAATTGAGGACCTACGGCCCCCTTGCTGTGTCCTTGCCAGTTACAGATATATAGGTTTCCGTTTGGTTGAGAGACTAGGCCAGCCACGAAGAACAACGAAGTTCCCTCGATATCGGTAGACTCGTAAGTCTTAAGGATCTCACCAGTTTTGATGTTAACTTGTTGAAGAATGTGCTTGTCGCCACCTGCAACCATATAGATATCACCCTTGACTTGCTCAACTGTGAATGGATTTCCTCCAACATCCACCTTACGCACTAGCTCACCTGCAGGCGTGATGATGTGGAGTTGCTTGAGAGCCATAATTGGAACGATGTAGTTGCCATCGTCATCAACGTTGACTTGGCGAATTTGGCTGTGAGTACTCTCCACGCCAGTCTCATACTCAGTGCGTGAGATCTCCTTGCCAGTAGCACCATCAACCTCCAAAACTGCTAGAGGGTGACCACCCCATGCCAAAAGTGCATTGCCATTTTTTAGTGCGCGAACCGATTGAAGCTCACAACCATCGGGACATGTAAAATCCCAAACTGTCTCTTTCTCAGCGTTTACAACTCTTGCACCCTTTTTGTAAGCGAACAAAACGTTGCCATCACCAAGCGATGCTACACTATTACACTCCCAACCCTTCTCTACGGGATACTCCCACTCGATTGTCTTAGTATCCTTGTCGATCATTACGACTTTAGGCCAACCAGAACCACACATAAGTAACTTCTCGGGTTTTGGCTCACTCGAACACATTGCGAATAGAGGTACAATGCAGGTAAGAAGTAAAATTTTAACTAATTTCATAACTATCTATTTTTGTCAGGTTTAAAAAAAAGGTGCTGTAAAAACATACAGCACCCTTCTTATACTCTTTTATACTACTTAGCTAGATCTTGGAACATCTCGAATCCTTGAGCAGGAGTAAGACCATCGTGAACCACACCATTTACAGCTTGAATCATCGCTGTTGGGAACTCACTTTGGAATACGTTACGACCCATATCTACACCAGCAGCACCATCGTTGATCGCGCGGTAGCAAAGATCCAAAGCCTCAAGCTCAGGAAGTTTCTTACCGCCAGCGATAACAACTGGAACTGGACAAGCTGCAACAACTTTCTCGAAACCGTCGCAATAGTAAGTCTTAACCATATTTGCACCATTCTCAGCAGCAACACGTGAAGCAAGACCGAAGTAACGAGCATCGCGAGCCATTTGCTTACCAACAGCTGTGATACCCATAACTGGGATATTGTAGCGACTAGCTTTGTCAACCATTTTGTAAAGGTTAGCAATTGTTGTTGCCTCGTGAGCCTCATCACCGATAGCTAGCATGATAGCCAAAGTCGAAGCATTCATACGAACTGCATCCTCAATGTCGATAATAACGTTGTCATTAAGGTCAGTAAGGATAGTTGTACCTGCATCCGAACGAAGACAAATAGGCTTGTTCGACGAAGCTGGGATTGAAGATTGGATAATACCTCTTGTACCCATGATACAATCTGCATACTCTACCAAAGGTACGATGCTAAGATCAATACGCTCCAAACCTGATGTTGGTCCCATAATGAAACCGTGGTCAAAAGCAAGCATTACTGATTTACCTGTTGAAGGTCTGAAGATACGTGAAAGACGATCTTTCATACCCCATGCCATATTTTCTGCTCCCTTTACGTGGAAAGAAGTTTGTGCTGCAGCTTGGCCTAGACCAAAGTTAGCACCTTCTCTCAAATCATCTAAATCTGCCATTTTTCTGTTTTGATTTTTTTAATTAGATTTTCTGTTGTTTTCTTAAATTGCCTCAGCGAATGAAGAGAATAGGCAGCTCCATGAAGCAGCACCACTATCCATAGAACCGATTGATTTCTCACCGTAGTTACGAGCACGACCGAAGTTAGCCTTCATTGCGATTGTTGATTCTGCGCCTGCAACTGCCGCTGCTGCACCTGCCGAGATGATCTCTTTGATATCATCGCTCTCGCAAGCGTTCATAGCGTCGATTGCTGGAACCAATGCATCCATCATAGTTTTATCACCAGGCATCGCTTTAGTTTGAGTTTTCACATTTGCCAAACCACCTGCGAACATAGCTTTAACGCCATTAGCTGTAAGCTCGGTTCCAGTAGCTGCGTCGCTCATACCCAAGAAAAGTGCACCAAGAAGTGTACTTGTCGAGCCGCTAACCTCCAACATTACAGTCATACCCATGTCTGAAAGCATTGCTTTGAACTCTGTGCCTTTTTCTGAAGCTTTAACGATGCAAGAAAGAGCTGTCACGATAGCTGTTCCATGATCACCGTCACCGATAACTGCGTCCAATTGTGAGAACTCATCTTCGCGAGCTTTGATGTTGGTAAGTGCGTTTTGCAACATCACTTTGAAAGTATCAATTGATAATTGTGTCATTGTTTTTTTTAATTAGATATAGGTTAAGTTAGGGTTAGTTTATTTACCAATAGTTGTCCAGTAAGGAGCATTCGATGAGTAGTTCTTCAAGTAATCTACTTGTGTATCATCCAACACAGCCATCATCATTTGGAATCCAGCTTGCTCTTGAACTGTTAGGATCTCTTGGATACGACCATAAGCAACCTCGAATCCACGAGCCTCAAGCTCTAGGTGAGCCTTACGGTAAACGATGCTAAGCTCCATGTGAGTTGTAGCACCTACACCATTGATAATAAGCATCATCTTGCTACCTGCAGCAGGAGTGAGTTGTTGACAAAGAAGGTCTACCATTGTAGCTGCAGTCTCGTCAGCTGAAACCAACTTAGACTCACCGCCACCACCTTCACCGTGTTGCCCCATACCGATCTCCATCACGCCGTCAGGAAGGTTAGTGATAGTAGCACCATTTTGTGGGTGAGTACAAGAGCGCATAGCAACAGCCAAAGTAGCTGCATTAGCGCAATATTTCTCACCTAGCTCAACTAGCTCGTCAAGTGACATACCGTTGTCGGCAGCAGCACCCAAGATTTTGCACAAAGGTACACAACCAGCCAAACCACGACGATCCATCATTGGAGTACCAACACCTGCGCTGATATCGTCATATGTAAGAACTTGCTTAACTTTAATTCCAACTCTCTCGGCCAATTGACAAGCCATATTAGCGCTCATGATATCACCCGAGTGGTTAAGAACAACTAGCAAGATACCTGCTTCGCGCTTCATAAGTTGAAGAGCTTGGAATACACGTTGAGCACCTGGAGCAGCGAAAACGTCACCAACTACCGAGCAATCCAACATACCATCACCTACGAATCCGCTAAGTGCTGGCTCGTGACCAGAACCACCCAAAGTAACGATCGCTACTTTATCCTCTGATTTTGGGTTTGCTCTAACTACGATATTCTCTGCTGCAAGTTTCACTTGGCTTGAGTAAGCCATTACATAACCTTCAAGAAGTTCTGCTGTGATATTTTCTGGTTCGTTGATGAACTTTGTTTTGATTTCTGACATTATTTTATCCTCCGTTAATTTAATTATTTAATCTCCATGATCTCTAGTGAAATACCCTCTTCTTCGATGAAGGCAATAGTTAGGTGCTCGTCGCACTCAACAGGTCCAAAGATAACTTTCTTACCCTTAAGCTCCTCTTCCATTGATGGAACAGTGTAGGCAATGTGAGCCAATTCTTGAACAACTGCTGGCATACATGAACCTGGCTCGAATTTCAAAAACTCGATACGGTTTGGGCTAGCATCAATATCGGTAAGCCATACGCTTAGACCCTCATTGTATACCGATCCCTCTTTGACTTCTTTCACTGGAATTCCAATGTGATGTAAAGTTCTCATAATTAATTAATTTTAAAGTTATTATTAGGTTTTTGGTTTTTTCGTAGTTTAAGTTGAAGTTCGGCTAGCGTTAACTAACCGAACTCCAAATCTTAAAATTTGTTTATTAATCCTCGATGATTACACGGAAACCGACATTGAATACTCTTTGGTGAGGATAGAACGCCTTACGGTTATATGCTGTCGAGAATTTCGCTCTTTCGATATACGATCCACCACGTACAACTTTGTACTCCGAAGTCTCCTTCGAGTTTGCTTTGTAAGGATAAGGAACAAAATCTGAACGAGTCCACTCAGCGATATTTCCGTGCATACTATACAAACCAAATGGGTTTGCCATGTAATTCTTAGAATCAACTTGGTTCATTGCACCATCATCTACCGACTCATCTTTTGGAAGGAACGCAAAGTATGGTTTGTAGACATTGTTGTCAGCCATTGGTTGTGGATCCACACCCGATACTGCCATCAACAATGTAGTCTTGTCAGCCATATTCTCCATCTTACCGAAGTCGCTATTGAGGTTACCATACCAGAAGTCACTATCGCTACCTGCGCGACAAGCCCACTCCCATTGCGCTTCGGTAGGAAGCGTAACGTTAAGACCTGTTTGCTCAGAAAGCATTTGGCAATACTCCATCGCTTGAAGGTAGCTAACGCGGATAACTGGTTGCTCTGGCAAGTTCGCTGGATATCCATCGTGTACGTGGTCTTTCCACAATTGGTCAACATAACGGCTATCGTGCTCTGGGCAGAGAACGCCATATTGCTCATTTGTGATCTCAACCTCGGCCATCCAGAACGCTTTGTCGATCTTAACTTTGTTCACTGGACTGTTGTTAGCTACTCCACGGTAGCTTCCCATTGCGAACTCTCCAGCTGGGATACGTACGAATTTGATCTTAACGCCATCACCAACCTCGATCTCCATAGTTGTTTCACCCGCAGCAGCTTGCTTTTGCTTAGCAGTAGCTGCATCGAATGGCCAACCCTTAACCTTAACCGCTTTCTCCTTAACTGGAGCCAAACGCTCTGGCATAGTTGCCTCGATAGGACCCTTAGACTCTAGAAGAGCAGCATAAGATGCGATCTCAGCTTTCCAATCGCCACCCTCTACGACACCATACTTACGAGTTAGCTCAAGACGTCTCTCGTATTGGTTGTACTCCTTATCGAAGTAGACTGGAGTATGTGGATTGTGATCGAATTGTCCCAAGTATGGAGCATTATAGTCGATCCAGTTGTAAAGAACTCTCCACTCAGCATCAGTAAGTTCAACGTTGTGGTGACCATTCTTAAGGATACGGATCAACTCACTTGTATTTGCGTGATACTCATATGGTTGAAGAACTGCCATATCTGCCTCAGCACCTTGGCGGTGAACATAAGGGTGAAGATTTAGGTAAGATTTACCATATCTACGACCACCAACTGTTTCCTCACCTTGGTTAGTAAGATCGAACGCAGCATCGCCATCGTGACACGCTACACAAGCTCTATCCAAAACTGGTTGAACCTCCAAGTTATAGGTAAACGAACGAATACCTCCCTCAGGAACTGTGATCTCGTGAGGCTTGATTTGAGATGCAATAACACGCTTTGGAACTGGAATCTCGTTTTGATCCTCGTGACATCCAACGCAAGATACAACCTCACCTGGTTGAGCAGTAAGCCAACTACGCATCCATTGGATAGTAGCGCCATTCTCATCCAAAGGTTGGATCGAGATAGGAGTATTTGCAGGAACCTTGAAGATAGCCGAACCATCCTCCTCGACAGGAACTGTACCTAGACGACGCTTAAGATCCCAACCCGATTGGATACCGTGCCAGTGGTGATCTGAAATTGTGTGAAGGTAAGCATACTCATATGTGTGAAGACGAAGCTCTTTGACTGTACCACGTGGCACACCGCGAAGACCCTCACCCTCGTAGATATCTTGGATAAATACGGTACCCTCAGTCTCGTTCAAATTTACACGATCTGGAATAGATGGAGGAGTCACCTTCTTGGTTACAAGAATTGGGCTGATGAAACCTTCACCCTCTTGCTTGTAAACGCAAGTCATATTGTCAAAGATATCAACTAGGTAGATACCCCAAAGGTCTGATGGAGACAACTTTGCAGCAACTAGGAAGTATGTATCATCCAATGGCATTGGCTTAACGAATTGAGGCCATACGCCATCAACCAATCTATCGCGAGCCTTGGTGTCGATGTTACCATCGCTGTGAAGAATCTCATACATGATACCCTCGTCTCCCTTGCGCGATTTTGTTGGATCGAAAAGCAACATTCTACCCGAACGAGCAACACCGTGGTGACCAGAAACGGTAGCTACAAAAGCTGTCGAGTGGCCAGGAAGTGGTTGAAGGTCGAACGTAGAGTTAGGGAATGCCGAGCCACTACCATAAAGAGCCTTCTGCTCAGTGCCATCAGGATTCATAGACATTACAAAGCGAGAGTAGTAGTGCATAAGATCGGTGTACTCCCAACGAGTATACATAACCTTACCGTTGTGCATTACTGTTGGGTGCCAGTTAGCATCTTGATCGAAAGTAAGACGACGATAGCTCTCATCCTTAGGATTGTAAAGAACCATGTTACCTACTGGGTCATTACCATTTACACAAGGCACACCTTGGTAACCGATATTTGAAACAGCGATAACGCGACCATCTGGAAGATAAGTACCATCGTAGAACTCGATATCATCCTCAGGTGAAGGCATCATATTTCTGTAACCAGTACCGTCAAGTTTTACCTCCCAGATATTCAACTTCTTAGACTCGTCAACGGCTGTAAACATCACGCGATCGCCATCCCAGTGTAGCTTAAGGTCGGCAATAGAAGATGTGTGAGGTGCTTCGAAGACTGTGCGAGTCTCATACTCCTCACCGCGAAGGTTCGAAATCTCGAAGATCTCAGCATCGAAACCACCTCTAGCGGCAGACTCTTGGTTTGTCCAGTTGTTGTTTTGAGTTCCTAGCTGTGGAGCGTTAGCAGCACGAGCCTTCTCACCCAAATTGTATCTAGCCATAATGATGCGGTCTGGATCCAACAATGGGTTGGCAAACATGATCTCTTTTTTGAGCGACTTAGCCTTCGCTAGAGCAGCCAAAGCAGCCTCATCTTGCTCATAGATGCCATCGAATCCTGCAGCAACTAAAGCCTTAAGCTCGTCGAGTTTAGCACCCGCTGAAGCAGCATCAAAACCATCGAAACGTTGCATATCATCGAAAGCCTTTTGAGTTGCCTCAAGGTTGATCCAAGCGATCTCTTTGTGAATGTTTACAACATCTTGAAGCTCCATAAGGAGTTTAAGGTAGCTTGCGATTTTTACATCAACATCTGCTTCAGCCTCGATTGCGTTAACCTTAGCTGTGTAGTAGTCTTTCTTTGGGAAAGTTGCGATGATTGCCTCAGCAGCATTTCTCTCGGTAACAGCCTCAGTTTCAGCCATCCAAACATCTTGATATGAAAGTAACTCGCTAAGAACCAAGATCTCAGATGGGAATTGATTCTTTAGTCTTGTCACCGAGGGTCTTGGTGAGTAGTTAACAGCTTGCACACAAGCTGAACCGCCTTTTTCGCTATCGTCGATACCTACCAATACCTCTAGGCTAGCGTACTTGCCTTTGAGACTATAAGATAGGATACCGTTAGCGTGGCAGGCTGCACCTCTAAGATGTTTTGTGCCAGCTACTGTGATAACATCACCGTCGAGGTTGCTATTTGTTTTTGCTCCTCCAACAGCCGATGCTGAGTATGCAGTGCGCACCTCATCGAAAGGTTCTTTATCTCCGCTTGTGGTAACGAAGTATCCATTTACGAATACTACCTCATCACCACACAGACCATCTACGCCAGCTAACGCGACCAAAGAGAATTGATCAACTCCCTTAAGATCAACGACTAGCTTTTGTAGTTTATCTCCACTTTTAACTGTTGTAGAGGCTAAAATAGTCCCAGATTCACTGATTCGCTCACGCAACTCAGCCTTATTCTTTACGACTGCATCAATCCACTCGCAACCACACGAAGTTTGCGCGGAGGCTTGAGTGATTATTGCCGCCGAAAGCAGTACTGGAATAAATATTTTTTTCATTTTAGGTTATTTTAATTTAATGGGTGGTTGGGTCGTCTTTTGGTTTTAAGGGGATTAAAGTGTTGCGCTTTTGTTAGTGAAACGCAAACCATCACCATCGTGGTATGAAGCCCACTCGTCAACAATTGCACCCTCTGGACCAGCCATTAGGAAGTGCCATGACTCCAATTTTGCCAATGGAATGATGTCGCCAACTTGTTGAACCTTAAAGTTCTTGCTTACTACTGGACCGTGAGCAGCTGGTACCGCTGGTGCGTCTGGAGTAGCCTCACCAATCTCAGAGAAGTTGTATGCCCAACCTTTCTCTACCATCCATACCTCGTGCTTAGCTGGCATATCTGTTGGGAGGTGACAGTGCTCAGGGATCATTTGACCTGGAAGAAGATAGATAGCGTGAGCGAAATATCCGTGCTCTTTGTCATTTACCCAGAAGATACCACCCATACCTACATTCTCAAAATCACCAAGACCGAACTCAGCAACCCAGAAGTTTGCATCCATAAACTCTGTGAAAGGCAAGCCATAGAATTTAATCATGTCCTTCATCGCCTCGATAGCAACATCCTCGTTGAATTTGCCGTCTGTATAGAAATCGGCGTTAGTGTACTTTTTTGAATACTTTTCCATTTTTTCACATTTTTGACACGCGTCACCTTGACACGCAGTTTCACTTGTTGTTTTTGGGGTTGAACAACAGCTTGCCATAGAGATCGACAAAGCTGCAATTGCAAATAGGTTTAGAACTTTCATTTGTTTGCTTTTTTAATTAATTTATATTTGATTTAGTTATTTTACAATGAGTTAACATACTCGACAAGCGCATCCAGCTCTGCCTCTTTTAGCTTCTTGGTTACACCATGCTTATGCACCTCGAATACCTCACGCATAGTAGCTGCACGTCCATCAAAAAGATAGGGTGCTGTTCTCCACACCTCGATAAGAGTTGGTGTATCCCAGCCTCTTTCGAACTCAACATCATCACCTATCACGTGCATCTTCATATCTGTGTAGTATGCTCCCGTGTGGCACTCGTCGCACTTGAGTTTTTCAAAGACTTTACGTCCCTCAAGAGCTTTCGCCGACAATTGACCATCAACTAGATATGGACTTGGTACTGGCTTGAGCGATGTCATATACTCTGCTACGCTATTTTGGATCTCTTCGGTAGGCTCAAAGAATTGGATATATTTGAAGCCTGTACCAACTGCATAGTGCGCCGAAGGTCTAATTCCTGAGATCATCGCAGGAGGAGTTTGATTACTCAACAACAAGCTCTTACAGTTCTTAGAGTTACCCAAACCATCGTTTGTCAAATCCCAGTTCATACCATCAGTACGACCATCGCCAGGGTGACAACCATTGCAGCTTTGCCAGCTTTGGAAGCAGTTCATTGCATCGTTGAAGTAACGCTCACCACGATCTACAACTGACTCTTCGCGCTCAGGGTTAAGATCGAAAGATTTAACCGCCGTTGTCTTAACATCCAAAACATTTAGCTTGTCGGCGAAATAGGTCGGAGCATATAGCTTATCACCAGCCAATAAAATTGCGCGAGGGCCGTTACCCTCTAATTTCACACGTTTTCTTAGACCGTATAAGAAGCGAAGATCGTAATCCATCTTCGACTTGTCTGGATATTTATCAAAACGATCTAGCATAGCTTTGTGGTCGATCACGCTAATCTCGTGAGTGCCACTGTGAGAAATATAGACATTGTTTTCGTCGCACTCGATACTCCAAATACCTGCTGCACCACGATCTGGCTCGTCGACCAAGATAACACCCACATAATCTTGCTTCTCGGTGTCGATGATGCTAAAGGCGCTAGTATTCATCCATCCTTGTTGAAGCTGAGAGGTAGGAACGGTGAAACGACCCAAATTGTGAGAGACGAAAACATATTTTCCATCAGGAGTGATACACATTCCACGAAGTGCGTTGCTACCATTCGAAAGAGGAATATCCTTAATCTTTGTAAATCCCGCGATGTCGATAACCGAAACCGCTGAGTTTACAACATCAAGGTCTGCACGTTGCGCTGGCAAGAAGTTGGTGACATACAAGTTTTTGCCATTAGGGCTAACGACAACCGACTTGGGCTCGCGAAGAACTTTGACTGTTCGCAAAACTTTCAACGATGCAGCATCCAACTCCATTACGTTATCCGAAAATTGGTTGCAGACATATATCTTCGACTTATCACCATTAAAAATCGGAGCACAAGCGCCTGAGCCCAACTCTACTTTGCTCAATATTGTACCATCAACAGTCGATACTACTTGCAGGTGACCCTTCGATTGAAATGTTGTCACATAAGCCTTATCACCCTCGATAGCCAAACCTGTTGGGGTTTCATCAAGTGGAAAACTACGAAGCATCTCAAAGGTCTCGGCATTATAAAAATCAATGCTGCAAGTTCCCTTTTGAGTTAAGACGATCTCACCAGAAGCAGACATTTTAATGTCGGTAGTGTACAGCGGTACACTAGCCTTGACAGCAACCACACTGCACACGAGAACCGAAATGCAGAGAAGTAGTTTTATGTATTTGTTATAATTCATATTTAGGTTGTAATTTAGGTTTTCTTTCAAAGGTTAAAACAGAGATGTTCACATTTTGACATAATCTCTCATTTAGGTGACTAAATTACAAAAATATATCTATTTCCACAAATATATTTCGAACAAAATAACTTTAAATTCTCCTCTATCAACAATTTCAACTAATTAGGGCATAAGAAAAAAGCGGTGATGAATTATAAAATTCATCACCGCAAATATTAAAGTACGAATATTAATTCATACCTAAGTATCTACTAAATCCAATCAGGATTTTGTGTCAAGTTAGTGTTAAGTTGAAGCTGATCGTTTGGAAGTGGCTCTAGGTAGTGCTTCTTAGCGAACAAACGCACTGACTTAGAGTCGATAATCAACGCACCTGGCTTAACTGTTGGGAAACCTGCGTAAGAAGAGGTTGAAGTCTCAGTTGTAACCAAACCACCATCAGGGAAACCAGCGATCTCAGTCTCTGAAAGATCAACATAACCCTCACCACCGAAGTCAGAGTTAGCCTCTTCACTACCGTCAGAAAGAGTAACGTACTCTGTTGGTTGACCATCATAGTAAGCATATACAGCACATACTACTGTTGCTAGTTCATCAACTGCGATATCCCAACGCTTAAGGTCGTCGAAACGGTAACCTTCACCGTACAACTCGATTGCACGCTCACGACGTATCTCACCCAACATTGTCAAATCGCTATAAGGTGCGATAAGATCGTTAGTAAGGTCAGCAATACCAGAACGCTTGCGGATCTTGTTGATAGAGATAGCCAAATCGCTATCAGAGATAGAACCACCACCCAACTCGCAAGTTGCCTCAGCGTAGATTAGGTAAACCTCAGCCAAACGGATAAGTGGGAAGTTCATAGACTCCGTCCTGTCAGCACGCTCAGGGTGCTCAGATACCCACTTTTGTCCTCGGTAACCGATGTTACGCTTTGATGCTAATGGGCTAACAAATCCAGGAACATAAGTCAAACTTGCAGGCATATCCTCTTGTGCGATTTCGTAACCAGCAACTAGAGATGACGCACGACCTGTAGTAAGGTTGTTATCCCAATATCTAACACCAGGGATAGCTTGAAGACTTGTCAAACGCCAGTCACGGTTTTGATACTCGTCAAGAACATTCTCATAACCTTGGAACAATGGAGAGTATTGGATTGGCAGACCATCAGTACATGGGTACATATCCATCAATTTACGAGTCGCAGGACAAACGTAAGAGTGAGACATATTCAAACCTGTATTACGATAAGTATAGTCGTAGATAGACTGGAAGATATACTCTTTGTTGTCAGACTTTTGCAAGCCGAATGGGTTGCTCAACGCGTCCTCTAAAACGAATAGGTAACGAAGGTGCTCGGATCCCCAAACGCCATCATAGATAGAGTTCTCAGATTGATCCCAAAGCTCGAAGTAGCCTGAGTTCATTACCGATAGAGCAAGAGACTTAGCCTCTGTAAACAACTCAGTTGTAGAAGGATAGTCAGATGGTTTTGTAGAACCAGCACCTGAAGTAACACCGTCACCGTCAGTAGAAGTTCCTACATATTTGTCCCAAGTTGCCTCGTACAAACATACGCGAGCTTTGAATGCTTGAGCTGCTTGCTTAGTAACTTTACCTGTAGAAGATACTTTATCGTTATCCAACAAACCAGCGATTGCGACATCCAAATCAGCAAGGATTTGAGAAATAACCTCATAACGGCTATTACGAGGACCGTAAGTTACCTCAGAAGATGGATCAAGAACTTCTGTTACGATAGGAATACCTCCGAATTTTTGCAACAATGTGAAGTGCTCGTATGCTCTAAAGAAAGATGCACTAGCTACATACTCAGTGATCTCAGAAGGAGTATCATAAACCTCAGCAGCTGCCAACAATTGATTGATCTTACGTAGACGAGTGTAGCAATTATCCCAATCATCATCGGTCTCAGGTAGTGTTATAATACCACGACCTACTGGCTCAGAATCACCAAAGTTACCAGAAATATCAGAGCTTGCATCAGTTGTATAATCACCAAAATTTAATGCATCATAGAACTTATTTGAAGCATACTCGAAGTGCGCAGGAGCTGTAAAGTAGATTGCCTCCGTTACCGAACTTTGTGGTTCTTGATCAAGAAAACTCTGGCAAGAAACCATAGCGAAACCCGCAAGAGAAGCGAGTAAGCCACATTTTAGAATATTTATATTATTTTTCATGATCGATTCTTAGATTAGAATGTTAGTTGTAAATTGAAAAGTACTGTGCTGTTGAATGGAACGATACTACCTTGAGTTGCTGATACTGCGTACTCAGGATCCAAACCGTCAGATACGTTAGAAAGACAGAACAAGTCATTACCCGATACTGAGATACGAGCGTTCTCAAGACCTGCCTTCTCAACGATAGCTCTAGGAACAGTGTAACCTACGCTGATAGTCTTAGCACGCAAGTACCAAGCGTCAACAACGTTGATATCATTGCTTGTCCAGTTCCAAGTTCTTCTTGTTGAATCACCACTAGCTAGCAAGATTGGGAACTCAGCGTCAGTGTTTGTCTCACTCCAGCAAGTGCCTATGAATGAAGTATTTTGGTTCATCCAATTTTTACTAAATGGGTATGCCATAGCATTTGTACGGATGATGTTTTGTTGACCAACACCTTGGAAGAATGCAGAGAAATCGAAGTTTTTCCATTGGAAACCAAGGTTGAATGAGAAGCTGTAGTGAGCACGGTCATCACCCATCATATACAAGTCATCAGTTGTGATGATACCATCACCTGAAAGATCCTCACGAGCAACACAACCAGGAACAAGACGGTTAGATGTGTTGTAAGCTGGCATAAGGTTTGCAGAAGATTTTGATGAGTTGTGATCATCTGGATCTGAGAAGTAGTTATCCTTGTAGTATTGAAGAACCTCTGACTCATTTTGCATGATTGAAGCTTTGTACATATAGATAGCTCCTAGAGGTTGACCCTCAACGATGTCATTAAGACCTGCTGAGATTACATTTTGGCCCTCCATCTTAGTTACAAGACTGCGGCTATCCCAAACTGCAACACCCACGTTGTATCTGAAATCGTCACCGATTCTATCTCTCCAGTTAAGAGAAACCTCCCAACCTTGAGCAACAAAATCACCACTGTTAGTCTCAGGAGCATCACCACCAATGATAGAAGGATAAGTTACACTAACCAACATATCGTTATTGCGGTTGTAGTAGTACTCCATAGTACCGCTCAAACGACTATCAAGGATTGCGAAGTCAACACCGATATTACTCTTAGCAACACGCTCCCATGTACGATCATCAGTTGTGATTGAACCGATCCAAGAAGTATTCTCAACAGCTACGTTGTCCTCAAGACCGAAGTAACGAGTTCCAGTAGAGATTGTAGAGAAGTAGTCATAGTTACCGATACCAGTTGTAGAACCAGTTTCACCATAAGAAGCATAAACCTTCAAGTTATCGAAGAAACCACCCTTGAATGAATCAAGCTCAGTAAGACGGATACCAGCAGAAGCATACATAAAGTTTGCCCAACGATTGTCAGCAGAAAGCTTAGAAGAACCATCACGACGGAAAGAAGCCTCAGCCATTACGATGTTGTTGTAGTCGTAGTTCAAACGAGCCATGTAAGATACCAAACCGTATGCAGAGCTAGCACCAGAGTTAGTAGATGTAGAAGAGTCTCCTAGGTTGATATCATCAAGATCTGCAGAAGACATATTTGTACGTTTTAGCTGATATGCAGTATTCTCATATAGCTCAGAAGTCATACCGACCATGGCAGCAACGTTGTTTTTGCCAAATGAACGCATCCAGTTACCTTGGATAAGGTGGTTTTGGAATAGTGTAGTTGTGATGTTGTATGTTACAGCTGTTGCAGACTCTGCGATACTTACTGAATACTCCTCACCCTCCCAGTCATAAGCTGTAGCTTGCTTTAGACGAGTCATTTTGTCGATCAAACGATAACTTGCATTACCTTGGTAAGAGATAGATAGACCCTCTGTAATTTTGCTAAGATCAGCAGTAAGTTTACCACTAATGTTAGTAAGAGAGTTTTGAGTTGTTGTACGACCTCCCTCAAGCATTTGAGCAAGAGCAGAGTTAGCACCATTTAGATATGCTGAGTAGATTTGTCCATTCTCATTGAAAATTGGCCACACCCATGGATCTTGAATACCCATACCGACACCCTTTGTAGGAACGTCAAGGTTTGTAACGTCATAAGATGCACCGAAATCAACTGTGATAACATCATTTGGTTTGTAAGTCATGTTAGAACGGAAGTTATACTTCTTTTGTCCATCATAAGTTACCTTCAATGAAGAACGCTCGTCAGAGTAACCGATAGAAGTACGAGCTGTAAGTTTCTCAGAACCACCAGATACAGAAATGCTATAACGTTGTGTTGTAGTTACACCATAATAGTAATCCATAAGGTCTGGAGCATCATAAACAATAGTTTGACCTTGACTTGACGAAAATTGGTTAGCTGGAAGCTGACCAGAAGCCAATGTATAGTAGTCATCAATACCATTTTGGAATGTCTGAGCAGGGAAAGAACCTGCAACTGATTGAGTAACACCGTCAGAGTCAACGTAAGTGATCGCTGAGGTATTCTCGTAACCCTCAACTACCATTTGAGCGTACTCATAAGCGTTAGCTAGTGGCATAGAGTTAGGAATGTTGAGTTGAAGCTCTGCATTGAAATCAACCTTGATTGCACCAGCTTGACCTTTCTTAGTTGTTACCAAGATAACACCACCGGCAGCCTTTGTACCGAAGATCGCTGCAGAACCATCCTTAAGTACTGAGAATGACTCGATCTCGTTTGAGTTGATACTAGAAAGTTGAGACATTGTTACCTCGATACCATCCAAAAGGATAAGAGGAGTGATGTCGTTTACAGACATATCACCACGGATATATACTGACTCATCCTCATTACCTGGACGTGAAGAAGTACGAGTATAAGTCAAACCAGGAACCTCTCCTTGAAGAGAACCCATTGCAGAAGCTGTAGATTTTCCAGCCAATGCCTCGTCTGCTTTTACTTGTACGATAGAACCTGTAAGGGTCTCTTTCTTTTGAACACCATAACCGACAACGACAACCTCGTCGATGTTCTCTGATGAAGAATCCATAACTACGTCGATCTTAGTTCTCACGCCGACCTCCATTGTTATTGTTTCGTAGCCGATGTAAGAGAACTCAAGAGAAGCGCTCGGAGCTACTGAGATGGTATAGTTACCATCCATGTCTGTTGTTGTACCGCTAGTAGTACCTACCACCATTACGGTTACACCTGGGATACCATATCCATCAGTGTCGACTACTGTACCTGATACAGATTGATTTTGTGCGAAAGATGCACCAGAAATTGCAATAAAGAGAAGAGATAATGCCACACTCTTTAGAAGCTGGCTGCTTTTTTCTTTAAATGTCTCTCTCTTTTCTAGAGTTGCGCTACTGCCTTGAGGCTGCGAACTCTTAGCACAAAGAAGTTTAAGTAAATTTAAATTCATAATGCTTAAAATGTTAGTTGGTTAAGTTGACTTTGTTTTGTTACTTTGTTTCTGAGATCTCATTATCTGGTTGTGATAGCAAGATCGATTTGGTTGGTTAATTTTCTCTATTTAAATAGTCTCGTTTAAATTATGAATTCCATTTACCTCACGGCAATTACGAACTCTGGTTAATAACTCTGTTAATTATATTTTTTATCTTGTTGCTTCTTAATTCATCCTAAAAAAGTGGTTAGCTATTCTTAAAATGACTCAGTTGGTAATGCAAATTTAGTAAAAAAATATTTAACTGCCAAATATTTTAACTATTTTTTCATATTTATCTCTCTTTTTTCTTGGACGTATAACGACCAAAAAAAATAATTCTGGAGGGATCTAGCATGCATTGAGTGAGACTCGATTAGAAAAGAGTCAAATTGCCTTTAATACCATATATAAAATATAGGAGTGCATTATTAAAGTTTTGCGAGACTTTAATGCAGACCTAAGACAATTTTAAAATATACTCGTTGAGTGGTGGCAGAAGATGCCGTAAAGTCGTTTTTTTTCGATAAGTTCGGTTAGTTAATGTTAGGTTAGTGGTTGTTGGTTTTGGTTGGCAAAAGCACAGTGTACAAAAAAAGCCACACCAAAATAAGATGCGACTCCAAATGTAGCGGGTCCGAGACTTGAACTCGGGACCTCATGATTATGAATCATGCGCTCTAACCAGCTGAGCTAACCCGCCATTGTTCCTTTTGCGATTGCAAAGGTAGAACATTTTTGTTAAATACCAAAACTTTTGGCGTAAAAATTTACTATTTATTCACCCGCCAGAGGCTATGGTATTGAATTTGAAGCTAAAGGGAGAGATAAAAAAATTTACGATGAGCAAAAGAATTGATGATATTGCAGTTGTTGGCAGCCTCGTTTTGCTTATCGCACTCTCTTTGGAGATTGTTTTAAACGACCACACCGACTTTACACCATATTATATAGTCACCGAGGGGGTGATCTGCACAACATATATCATAAAATTCTTTATTGATATGCGTGGCGCAAGAGATAAGAGGCGTTTCTTTTATCAACGACTCCCCATTTTACTTATTTCGATTCCATACCTAGCCATTATTATGCTTTGCGGCGTGGCGGTCAATCGCCAGGCTGCGCTAAGTTTGGGATTGCTTCCGATTCTTCGAGCGATTATCTCGTTTTATAGGCTCTTTGTTAAATTGGTCTCGGCTCAGAGTATCGACAAAATTCTGGTAGCTTACCTTATGGTGACAATTCTCTTTACATATATTGCGGCACTAATATTCTACGACGTGGAGTATCACATAAACGAAAACCTCCACGGCTTTGGCAATGCGATCTGGTGGGCATGGATGAACCTGACAACTGTTGGTGCAGAGATCTACCCTATCACCACCCTTGGCAAGGTTCTCTCCGTGATGCTGCCTCTTTTAGGAATGATGCTCCTTCCTCTTTTCACCAGCTATATTATCTCGCTTCACAAGCGTCGAGGATAGTTTGGCATCCATCCTCCAACAGATCGAGCACCTTGTCGAATCCATCGTGACCTCCATAATAGGGGTCGGGCACATAATGAACATCTGAGTGCGTTTGGCAGAGCGCAGCAAAACGCTCGATCTTCTCAACAGCCTCAGGCGAAGGAGCCAGACGACGAAGATTTTCGACATTGCTATCATCCATGGCGATAATGCGATCGAAATTAAAAAAATCGTCGATCTCCACAGGTCGCGATCTATGAGTAAGTTTATAACCGCGCCTTAATGCCGCTTGACGCATACGATGATCGGGAAGCTCGCCAGCGTGACCTGCGTATGTTCCCGCAGAATCAATCTCGAAATAGTTCTCTAGGCCAGCTTTCACGACCATTGCGTGCAGCACTCCGTCGGCTGCTGGTGAACGGCAAATGTTGCCGAGACAGACAAATAGAATTTTTTGTTTCATGCGAGCAAAGATAATACTAATTTAAATAAAAATGGTTATCTTTGCCGCTCAATTTAAAAGCATAGAGATGATTACAGTATCAAATATTGAGCTCCAATTTGGAAAACGAGTTCTTTTTAAGGATGTTAACTTTAAATTCACTGCAGGCAACTGCTACGGAGTGATCGGTGCTAATGGCGCAGGAAAGTCTACATTCCTCAAAATTTTGAGTGGCGAGGTGGATTGCACTAAGGGAAGTGTGACATTTGGCCCAAATGAGCGCCTTTCGGTTCTAAAGCAAGATCACCACGAGTATGACCACTGCACGGTGCTCAACACTGTACTTATGGGTCACTCTGTTCTTTGGGACATTATGCAACAAAAGGAGGCTCTCTACGCAAAGGAGGATTTCTCGGAGGCTGACGGCGAGAAGGCGGCTGAGTTGGAGATGATCTTCGCTGAGCTCGATGGTTGGAACGCCGAGAATGAGGCTGAGACGCTGCTTAGCGGTCTTGGGATCAAGGAGGATAAGCACTACACTATTATGGGTGAGTTGAACCCAAAGGAGAAGGTGTTGGTGTTGTTGGCGCAAGCTCTCTTTGGAAAACCTGACAATCTTCTTTTGGATGAGCCTACCAATGACTTGGATGTCAACACTGTGATGTGGCTGGAGAATTACTTGGCTAACTACGATGCAACGGTGCTTGTCGTTTCGCACGACCGTCACTTCTTGGATGCTGTAAGTACTCACATTTTGGATATTGATTATAGCGAGATTAACCTCTTCTCGGGTAACTATAACTTCTGGTATCAATCGAGCCAACTTGCTCAGCGTCAACAAGCTCAGCAGAACAAGAAGGCTGAGGAGAAGAAGAAGGAGTTGCAGGAGTTTATCCAGCGTTTCTCGGCCAATGTTGCAAAATCGAAGCAGGCTACCTCGCGTAAAAAGATGTTGGAGAAGCTCAATATCGAGGAGATCAAACCTTCGATGCGTAAATACCCAGGTATTATCTTTACGATGCAGCGCGAGCCAGGAACAAATATTTTGGAGGTTACCGACCTTAGCAAAAGCATTGGTGGTGAGACACTTTTCTCGGATGTTAACTTCACCATTAACAAGGGCGATAAGGTTACATTTATCTCTCGCGAGCCACGTATCGTAACTGCACTTTTGGAGATTATCTCTGGAAATGATGCTCCCGACACTGGCGAGGCAAAATGGGGTGTAACGATCAAAAATAGCTACCTACTGCTAAACAACCACTCGTTCTTCGAGAGCAAGATGTCGATTATCGACTGGTTGGCTCAATACTCATCGGACACAATGGAGGTTTACCTTCGTGGTTATTTGGGCAAGATGCTTTTCGCTAGAGAGGATGTCTATAAGGAGGTTAACGTTCTTTCGGGAGGCGAAAAGGTGCGCTGTATGATCGCTAAGATGATGGTTGAAGAGCCAAATGCATTGGTTCTTGATTCACCTACCAACCACCTTGATATGGAGTCGATCCAGGCGTTCAACAACTCGCTTATGAGCTACAAGGGAATCGTGCTGATGACATCACACGACCACGAGTTTATCAACACCGTGTCGAACCGCATTATCGAGATCGGACCTAAGGGCATGATCGACAAATATACTGAGTATGATGAATACCTTACTAATGAGCAGGTTAAGTTAGCTGTTGAGCGTATCTACTAAAATAAAACACATAAAAAAGTGACTAATAAGCTCTTGGGCTTATTAGTCACTTTTTTTATGGACCTATTTCTACATTATATTCTCCTTGATCTTAAGAAGCATATCAATATGTTTCGACGAAAGTTTTATGCGCGATATTCGGCCCTTGAAACTTCTTAGGCTATGCAGATCGGTTCCCATCACGTCATACAGTCCCTGCTCGAGGATATAGAGCGCATTTTTGGTAACGTGCGAGCCATACACATCACCCAGAGATAACAAATTGAGCTGCAATCCACAACCACTCTCCTTGAGGGAGTGATACTTCGGCTTCTGCATATAGTGGTAACGCTCAGGATGTGCCACCATTGGCGTAACACCCTCACAGGCAACCTCATAGAGCAACTCATCCATATTCTCAGGCGCTGATAGATAGGAGGTTTCGACAAGAATATGCGACTGGGAAAGCATTCGTACCCCCTTCTGAAATTGCTCCATAAAGTTGTAATCGAGCATATATTCAGAGGCCAGCGAGAGTTTAATGGGGCCACTATAAGTCGCCTGGAGCTTCTCGAAGGTCGAAAGCACAAGATTGCTAATTTGATTGACCCCCACCATCACGTGCGGAGTTAAGACAACCTCCCTTACACCAAGCTGCTCGAAATAGGCTAACACTCCAAGCGAATCTTCTATAGACTTCACACCATCATCCACCGCGGGCAGAGTATGATTATGAAAATCCTTAAACCCCTCAAACAGAGGCGTTTCGAACAAATTATGTTTTCGTGAAAAGAACAGCATCTCTACAATCCTAAAATTCGTTTAAACCAAGATGTCCTTTTCTGCTCGCTATCGCCATAACCGTAGCCATAACCGTAGCCGTATCCATAACCGTAACCATAGCCATTAACTTTGTAGTTAACGCCATTGAGCAGCACACTCATATTTGGCAGCTTCTGCATATCGTAAAGCTCTTGAATATCTGTCAAGAAACGCTTATCGAGCTTACCTGCGCGAATAACGTAGATCGACTGGTCGCACAAACGTGCACAGATCGCAGCATCCACAACCACACCATATGGAGGGTTATCAATGAAGATATAGTCATACTTAGCTCTAAGCTCCTCAAAGATTTTCGTTAGACGCTCTCCCTTAAGAAGCTCGGCAGGGTTAGGAGGCAAAACTCCAGATGAGATAATATCGAATGGTGCATTGCCCGCAAATGGACGTATAATCTCATTGACATCGGTCACCTTTCCACTCAGATATTGGCTAATACCTGCTGGACGAATACCAATACCCGCGATCTTCGAAAGTGTTCCCTTACGAATATCGAGGTCGACAACAGCAACCTTTGCCCCTCCAAGAGCCATACTCATTGCGATATTGATCGACACAAAGGTCTTACCCGAGTTCGGATTCATCGAGGTAAGTTGGATAATGCTACCGCCCTTGTTATTGTCGATATTCATAAAGTCGATATTATCGCGCACGATTCTAAACGCCTCACCAACAGCATCACGATTACCTTCGGCCACAACAACTTCACTTGCTGGAATAACTTTTTGAGCTGGGATATCGCCCAAGAATGGTATTTGGAGCACTCCTTTCACATCCTTGCGGGTCATAACCATCGTGTTAAAGAGGCTAATGATGTAGATTAAGATTGCTGGAATGACAGCACCTAGCACCACGCAGATAAAGAGAATCAATATCTTATTTGGAGATACTGGTCTAGGATTACCTAGTGCATAATCCACCACGCGACAATTACTCTCGGTGATAGAGCGTTGAAGCTCACTCTCCTCTTTCTTATTCAACAGATAGAGATACAACTGCTCCTTGATGGTTTGTTGACGCTCAATATTGATGATATATTTCTGATGCGAGGGGATATCCTTGATTTTATCGAGGCTCTCGACCTCTTTTTTCGTATAGCTTCGCGCCTGAATCTCGAGATTAGCAATCAAGTTGTTGATCGACAAAAGTATCGACGAACGCATACTCACCAAGATATTTTGAAGGTCGATAACCAACGGATTGTTCACACTGCTATTAACCAACAACTTGTTACGCTGGTTCATATTTTCGTTATACTGCGCAATTTGCGATTGAAGACCAGCATCACCAATACCGATGTTAACTGGCAGAAGGGCTGCAACATTGGCCTCATCCTCTAAATATGACTTCATGTATTTGGCCATATTCAGCTGATTATCAACGTTTAGACTCACCTCATCGAATCGGTTAATACTTTCACGATAGAGGCTACCTTCAGAGGCTACATCGGTGATATTATTGCGACGTTTAAACTCCTCGATCTCAGCATCAACTGCCGTAAGATCGGCCTCGATGATCAACAGACGCTCCTCGATAAATTTAGTCGTATTGCTTAGGATCGTGTTTTTATCATCAATTGCATCATCACGATAAACCTCAATCAAAGTATTGATAACATCGTCTGCACGATTGACACTCTCGTCGGTAATCGAGATCGAAATCAACGTACCATACTTATCAACTAGACCAACATTCAATCGCTCGTTATAATATCGAGTCGCCATTTGAGGGCTTTGACGATTGACATAGATCTGCTTGCCGACCATCTCATCGTTCATAAATAGGGTCGGAGAGATTGTAAAGCTACCATAATCGGTCGAGATCTTACCACCGATATAGCCACTGATATCTTCGAGCTCAATCATTTCAGAACCGCTTTTCGCAGGGATCTCAAACTCCGTGATTTTAACTTGTGAATTTCCCAGTAGCTCAACTGTAAAACTCATTCTCTGCTCTGGCAAAATATCCTCGAACAACACCCTAATTGGGGTTGAGTTATAGAGGTCGATCACACGGAGCTTGTCGCGCATCTTATAGCTTGTCTCAAGCCCTAGTCGCTCGACAACCTCAAACATCAAACGGTTACTTTTAAATAGACCCATCTCATTATAGACGGAACTTCCGCCCATATTGAAGATCTCTTGGAAAGCCGCAGCTTCACTTACACTACCGCCTCGGCCTTCATCTTCGACGATCACCGTAGCTGCACGCATATAGATATTTGGCTCACTGGCTAAGTAAAACACGCCAAGAGTAACCATGATCACCAGCGAAACAAGGAACCATATTCTATACCCGAAAAGGGTCATAAATATATCCTTAACGTTGATCTCCTCCATCGAAACCCTATCGGTTGTCTCTGCTCTATTATTTACATTTCTCATAGAAGTGTCTCTAGATCTTAAATTTAATTGTGAATTATATAAACAGTGAAGCAATCGAAATCAGCACCGAAAGTATAGATGCGTAAGTTCCAACAGTACGATTGGTATTAATCTCACTCTGACCAGCACGCGCACGGTTAGGCTCGACGTAAACCACATCGTTTTGTTGAAGATAGTAGAATGGCGAGTTTAGGATATCGGCACTGCGCAGATCCACAACAGCAATTATTCTCAACCCATTCTCCTCGCGGATAACCCTCACATTATCACGTTGACCATAGATTGTCAAGTCGCCAGCCATACTCAACGCATCGAAGATAGTTACTCGATCGCTCGAGATCGAAAAGCTACCAGGACGCACAACCTCACCAATTACCGAAACCTGGTAGTTTTGGAACTGGATTGTCACTATTGGATCGTTGATATAACCCTTCGAAATCAACTCTTGCTTGATGTGCGAGGTAAGCTCAGAACGTGTCATCCCTTCGACATAAATAGGGCCCAATTGCGGAAAGTCGATATTTCCCTGAGAATCAACCAAATAAGCAAGCACTGTGTTTTGACCAGTCGCTCGAGTTCCTGTTTGGTAGCTTACCATCGGAAGATTAAACATCTGCGCTAGCTCAGTATCTCGGCTATTGACCATAATTGAGATCAAATCGTCAGGCTTAATCTTAACTTCAAATAACTTGTCGATTTGTTGGATATAACCCTCTGGTGCACCTTGCAAATAACTAATATCTTTTTGCGATCCACAACTTGAAATAAATAGTAATAGAGTGGCTAAAATCCACATTTTCATCTTGGTCATCATCTTTCTACGGCTTGTATATATGGCTAAAGTTTAACAGAATATTAATAGAGATCAAAGGTACAGCAAATTTTATGAAATCGCAAATTTAAGATGTCATACTGCTTAAAAAGTAGCCAAAAAGAGTATTTTAAAATTTGAAGATAATCATAACTCACACCACTGAATCAAATACAGCGCCAAATAGCAAAAAAGAACCTTTAGAGCTATTCACAGCGTGAATTATTCTAAAGGTTCTTTATCGTTAGATATTAGCGAACTAATTACTCTTATTATTCTCCATTCTGGCGCGATCCTCGGCCGATGAACTTTCAATAGCTTGCCGAGATTGATACTCCTTACCCGCTTTGAAATTATAGCTTAGCGAGAAGCCGAAGTTGGGAGATGTCCATGAGCTTTTCAGCAGCATTCGCTGCTCGATCTCGTCGGTCGATGTGCTTAGGTAAACCCCATCGTTGAATGGAATTGAGGCTTTAAGCGAAGCGGAGAGTTTATCGCCAAATAATCGCTTGCTGAGCGAAGCCGACAGCTTGTGGTTTGCTGCGATCGTGACATTTCCCGATTTTGCATCCGACATAGCGTAGTAGCTCATATTGAGGTTAAACTTGCGTGGCAGAGTAAAGTTGGATTGGAGGTAGCCGATATAGAGGTTTTGATTGTAGCTATCTGTGTCGGCATAGAGGCGCTCTTGACGATATAGATAGGTTAGGTTCGTGCTTAGATTCCACCATTTTGTGACGGTAAATGGCAGGTAGGCGCTAAGAATGTAACTGGCTTGACGATCAATGTTTTCTGAGGTTATATAGGTCATAGCTGGATTATCTTCATCCTGCTTCAATATCTGCAGAGCGGTATTTTGCGAGATCATCGCCACTGCCGTAAGTGAATATTTATATTTGTAGACATAGGTCAAACTCAGCGAGTTACGATATTCGGGCAGAAGCGAGGGGTTGCCAATGG
>JBCQVS010000002.1:0-133977 GCA_047172885.1 Rikenellaceae bacterium
GAGTAACAAACTAGTGAAATAAAAATAATATTAACCGACACAAGGAGAGGAATATATCTTATTAATTAAGAGAATGCTGTCTAAAGTAGGGGAAGTATTATAATATGCGCTAATTATCAGATGGTTACAAGGTTAAAACCTTGAGGCATTTATATTCAATTCAGTCATATTTGCAGCACAAAGTACGTCACCCTAAACTCGATAAAAAAATGATCTGCATAATAGATGTAACACTTAATGACAGGTATTACAAATCTAAAATCGAGCCTAGGATGACGATTATAGATTAATTCATTATTGGTCAAAACCACCACTTAAGTAGTCGCCTCTATTTTTGAATATCTGCAACTTGACGTGCCGTGATAATCGCTGGATTAGCAACAAATTTGCGGAAGTCCGCCTCCGAAGAGTGACCTTTATACGAGCAGTAGAAGTGCTCCTGTTTATCCCAGGCGTTACGCCACAAAAGCACATAGCTTACAGGTGCACCTTCAAGTGAGGGAAGCAATACTTCGGTAAACCAATTCTCGCTTGGCAGCCCCTCGGAGCCAGTCTCCGAGATGGTAATTGGCTTGTCGTACTTTGCACTATACTTTTTAAGCAATTCGATTTTGCTCCCCATATCTTGCATATATTTCTCGGTATTGCCCTTTGATTGGTACTCATCGATGCCCAGCATGTCGAACTTATCAACCGAAGGGGTTTTGTCGTCACCGCCATTCATCGGCATATAACACCACACGAGGTTATCTAAGCCCCGAGCTGCCATAAAGTCGTGTGTCATATCCCACAGCTCTATATATTCGGCATGCGTACACCACTTATCTCCCCACCAGAACCAACTTCCATCATGTTCGTGCCATGGACGGAATATAATTGGCACTGCCTCACCGTCATCGGTTTTAAGTGTCGAGAAGAAGTCGGCAACGATCGAGAGTTGTGCTTGAAACATATCATAGTGCTCACCACCTTTTAATATCGAGGTCACAACTCCTGGACCCTCATCCCATGAATCTCCACCAAAAGGATTAAACGTGTGCCATGAAACGGTATTAATTCCACCACGCTTATGCTGCGAGATAATCTCATCACGTATCAAGTTAAATGGCACTCCATCGAGACTCTCAGCATCACCCAATTCGATTCCACCGATCTCCCAACCCATAACTGCTGGATAGTCGCCAACAACCTCTAACACATCAGAACGATTAGCTTCATATTTCCACGAATGTCCATAAACTGGATCATCTTGGTGTCCAAGCATTACTACACCCTTCTCGATGCCAGCGTTAATTAGATCAAGTAGCTTTTCTGCTGATGACCTTGTTACAGGTTGTGAAGTGTTGCAAGATACTGCAACTATTGCCAATGTCGCCATAGCGATAATATTTTTTATTCTCTTCATAATGTTAATGCTGTTTAGAAAATAATACAACTAATTTTTAGGCATAAATCCATATGCAAAAATAGAGATTATTTATAGGTGAGAATAGTAGTTTTATAACGCATAATGATACTTTTATGTCTTTATTTAACAATCTTATAATCTTTCTCCAGCAGCTGAAAACTTCATCTATAATTTTGATTTTTTTAGATTACACAGAGCCCAAAGTACAAAAAAGCAGAAATGTACAACTATGTGTTATAATAATATCACTTTCCTTTAAATTAATATCATAAATTTGTAATATTGAAAAACTAAAGGTCATGACTACTAAACTAACCGAAAAAATAGGATATGGATTTGGAGATCTCTCCTCGTCGATGTTCTGGAAAATATTTATCTATTATCTGCCATTCTTCTACTCAAATGTATTTGGACTACGCTTGCAGGATGCTACTCTCTTGGTGCTTGTCACCAAATTGTGGGATGCTGTATCAGATCCAATGATGGGAGTTTTGGCTGACCGCACTCAGACACGTTGGGGCAAATATCGACCATATTTGTTATGGATTGCTTTGCCTTTTGCCATTGCTGGCATTTTGACCTTCACCACTCCTGCATGGGGGTATGGCGGTAAACTTGTTTGGGCTTACGCAACATATATCTTGATGATGACCGTCTACACTGCTATCAACGTTCCTTACGGAGCGATGTTGGGCGTTATGAGTAGCGACTCTAAGGAGCGCACCACATTCTCATCATTTAGAATGTTCTTCGCCTATGGTGGTAGTTTTGTGGCATTGGCTATTTTTGAGCCTTTGCGTGATATGTTCGGAAGTATGCGCGGTGTGGAGAATCCTGCCATTGACCCTGCATCGTGGCAACTTTCGATCGGTGTTGTGGCGCTGATCTGCTTCGTGTTCTTTGTGCTCTGCTTTGCGATGACTAAGGAGAGGGTTAAGGAGGTTGCTGATAAAAAACCTGCTAGCATTCGTAAGGATCTCAAGTCACTTGTGGGTAATGCCCCTTGGTGGATCTTGCTTGGTGTTTCTATAGCTGTGCTGCTTTTTAACTCTATCCGTGGAGGTGCTGCGGCATACTACTTTGCTGATTATATCGGTGGAGAGAGCTTCTTGGGTAGTCTCTTTGGGCATAGTGTGATTCTTTCGTGTGCACTTTTCTTAGCTATTGGTGAAATTGCCAATATGGTGGGTGTAGTTTTAGCAGTGCCACTTGCCTCTTGGATTGGCAAAAAATGGGCTTATATGGCGGCAATCTTGGTCGCAGGTCTGCTCTCAATTCCATTCTACTTTCTTACCGAGGGCTCAACAGGTGGCTATTGGGTGATGCTGATTTTGCAAGTTATCATCTCGATTGGTGCTGGTGTAACCTTGCCTTTGGTATGGAGTATGTTTGCCGATGTTGCCGATTATTCGGAGCACAAAAATGGTCACAGCTCCGTTGGGTTGGTCTTCTCATCGTCGTCGATGGCGCAAAAGTTTGGTGGAGCTTTTGGAACTTCGCTAGTATTGTGGTTATTGACTGCTTACAACTACCAAACGCCAGTGGATGGTGTGTCGGTAGCTCAAAGCGAAGTGGCACTTACGGGATTACGCTCGCTAATGAGTTGGATCCCTGCCTTGGCATCCGTATTGGGTGTTGCCATTATGTTGTTATATCCTTTGAGTGAAAAACGCATGGAGGGAATCAGAGCTGAGTTAAATAAAAGACGAGAGATAAATGCATGATATAGAAAAGTTAAAGGGTGAGGTTAAGGATAATCTGCGCACCAATATTTTAGAGTTCTGGCAACGCAAAATGTTCTGCGCCGAAGGTGGTTTCTATGGCGCAATGTTGAGCGATGGCACCCTGCTAAAGGATGCTCCTCGTGGTGCGGTGCTTAATGCTCGTATCTTGTGGTCCTTCTCGGCTGCTTATAGGATACTTGGCGATAAGGAGTATTTGCAGTGTGCAACTCACGCCAAGGAGTATCTATTGGCAAACTTCTATAATGCCGACAAAGGGACTCTCGCTTGGAGTGTAGATCACACTGGCGCACTGCTCGATACGAAGAACCAATTTTACGCTCTAGGCTTTGCTATTTACGCACTAAGTGAGTATAACAGAGCAACAGGAGACGAGGATAGTTTAAAACAGGCAAAACGGTTATTTCACACGATCGAGGAGCATAGCTATGTAGCTGCTTCGAATGGTTATATCGAGGCTCGCAAGGGCGACTGGTCGGATATCGAGGATCTTCGCCTAAGCGAAAAAGATGACAACGCACCGCTGACGATGAACACTCATCTCCATATCTTGGAAGCCTACACTAACCTTTATCGAGTGTGGAAAAGTGATGAAGTTAAAGTATCACTTGAGCGATTGATTAATATTTTCACAGATAAAATTTACAACCCAGCAACGGGTCACCTATCGCTCTTTTTCGATATGGAGTGGCGTAGATTGGATGGCATCTTCTCTTACGGTCACGATATCGAAGCCTCGTGGCTCCTGTTGGAAGCAGCTCAGGTGTTGGGTGATAAAGATTTAGAGGCGAAAGTGATGCCAATCGTAGCTCGTGTTGCCGAGGTCTCGAAAGAGGGCTTGCAAGAGGATGGCTCGATGATCTATGAGCGTCATGCAAATGGTGAATTGGATACCGACCGTCACTGGTGGGTGCAAGCTGAATCTGTTGTTGGTTTGATGTGGCTCGCTAAATATCATGGCGACACCGTAGCCGAAGCAGAAGCGATAAAATGCTGGGAATATATCAAGCGTGAGATCGTCGATCACAATGGTGGCGAATGGTGGTGGAGCCGCCGAGAAGATGGCTCAATTAATATGAGCGAGGATAAAGCAGGTATGTGGAAATGCCCATACCATAATTCGCGAATGTGTTTAGAAGTTTTAAGTTTGTAAGAAATTGAATAGATGAAAGGTTACAGTTGGTTAGGTTTTTTAGGAGTTGGACTACTCACCGCTTGCTCTGCGGAGCAGGCGGTAGAGCCCAACGTATTGCTCATCTTGACAGACGATCAAGGCTGGGGAGATTTTGGATTTAATGGCAATGAGATTATCAACACTCCCGTGCTTGACTCTCTGAGCCAAAAGTCGGCTCACTTCACCAATTTTCATGTTAGCCCTCTAAGTGCCTCGACTAGAGCTGGAATCCTTACTGGAAGAGATCACCTACGCACTGGCGCAATGTCGGTGACTCGTGCTTCTGAGAATATGGATCCTCGTGAACAGACCATCGCCGAAGTATTCCAAGAGAACGGCTACTCGACAGGATGCTTCGGGAAATGGCACAATGGAGCTCACTATCCGCAAGACCCCAATGGTCAAGGTTTCGATGAGTTTGTAGGTTTCTGCTCGGGACACCTCACCAACTACTTCGATTCACGCCTGCAACGCAATCAGAAGTTTTTTAATGCCGAAGGGTATATCTCCGACGTATTGACCGATGAGGCGATAAGGTTTATGAATAATAGTGCTGAGAGTGGTAAGCCATTCTTCTGCTACGTGCCATACAACGCTCCTCATGCGCCATATCAAGTGCCTGACGAATATTACAACAAATACGCACACTTAGAGGGTGAGCATAGTGGTGAGACAATTGCCACTTATGCGATGTGCGAGAATTTAGATTTTAACATTGGACGATTGTTGCAATATATAAATAGTAACAACCTAGACGACAATACGTTGATTGTATTCCTAAGCGACAATGGCCCCCATGGTGTACGCTACAATGGTGGTATGCGAGGAGTTAAGGGTCACCCCTATGAGGGTGGGTTCAAAGTGCCATGCTTAGTCTATTGGAAGGGTCGCATCGAGTCCGTGGAGTTGCCCGAGGCGGCATCCTATGTCGATCTGATGCCAACAATTCTTGACCTATGTGGCATTGAGTCTCAAGAGGTTGATGGCCGCAAACTATCGGGTGTATCGCTCAAAGGGTTGCTAACAGGCAAGCAGAGTAAATTAGATGAAAGATATCTATTTACCCACAGATCGAACAGCGATCGAATACTAGCGCCAAACAATGGTGTGATATACAACGACACCCATAAATTAATCACATTCGAGGGTGGAAAACGAGAGCTATATAACAAAGTCACCGACCCAGCCGAGCAACATGAACTATCGGCCGAGCAGCCTCAATTGGCAGCCGAAATGATAGCAGCATACGACGCCTGGTTTGCCGAGGCAACGCGGGAATATGAGCGCTCGATAAGTCGCACAGCACATATCGGAATACTCAACGAGCCAATCGAATTACCCTCGCACGAGGCTCTGATGAGCGGAAGAACTCGCTACTACACTAACGATCACGGCTGGGCAGGCGATTGGATGGTCGACATGGCACCCGAAGATTCTATCTTTTGGGATGTGATTGTCGACGCGGAAGCGGAGTATCAAATCACACTTCAATACTCCTCGACTCAGCACCCTCACTCGGTTAGCCTCGAGGGCGGAAAAAGCGCACTACTCATCCCATACACCCCCATCAAGATTGAAAGCCCAGACCGTTCACCACGAGTAGAGGCATACGAACAAATCTGGGCAGAACAACCTCTCGGAACGCTTCACCTGCCAAAGGGAGAGAATCAAATCAGACTTCGTTTCGACGCAAACGAAGAGATTAAACTAGGATCATTAGAGATTAAAGGAATTAAAATTGTTAAGCTATGAAATTAACCCTACTTTTATCGATATTTATTATGGCAAGTTGCAGTGCTACAACCTCTGAGCCATCGCATATTACAGTTGATCGAGATGCTAGTGAGCTGACGATAAACCTATATAATAATCTTCACAAAACTCCTGAACGAGGAATATTATTTGGGCAGCAAGACGCCACAACAATGGGCCATATATGGTCGAGCACCTCTAACGACAGAAGCGACGTCAAGGAGATGTGCGGCAGTCATCCCGCAATCATCGGAGCCGATTTTTCTGGGCTATGTTCTAGCGACCCAAAACGAGTGGAGCGCTCAAAAGAAGCTCTAATAAATCAAATTATTGGCACATATAATCGAGGTGGAGTTACCACAATATGTTGGCACGCATCTAATCCAATGGTCGAGAATAGTAGTTTCTATTGGGCAAAGACACCTGTGGAGGCGATGGCACAAATGCTACCTGGGGGTGAGGCGAATGCAAAATATAATAGTTGGCTGAAGAATATAGCTGAGGTAATGGGTCAAATTAAAGGTGGTAATGGGGAGCTTATCCCAATTATTTTCCGACCATTCCACGAATTTGATGGCGATTGGTTTTGGTGGGGTGTAAATCATTGCACTGTCGAGGAGTTTGTCGCAGTGTGGAGATATACGGTTGAGTATTTGCGAGATGAGTTAGGTGTTCACAATATGCTGTATGCTTTTTCGCCAGATTGCAAGTTCGAGAGTGAAGAGGAGTTTTTATTACGATACCCTGGCGACGATTATGTCGATATTATCGCCTTCGATGACTATTGGGACTTTAGACCTGATGGTGAAAACAACCCGCAACTAGCTTTGATGAAATCAAGAATTATATCAGAACTAGCAGCCAAACGAGGAAAAGTTGCAGCGATGTCCGAAACAGGATTAGAGGGCGTAACCGACCCAACATGGTATAGCAAGACGCTACTGCCGATATTGAAAGATCAGCATGTCAACTTCTCATATGTGGTAGTATGGCGCAACTCAAATTATGGCGCAGAACACCATTTTGCACCCTACAAAGGCCACGCAGCAGAAGCCGACTTCGTGGAGTTCTACAAAGATCCATTCACTATTTTCGAAGATAGAATCGGGGGAATTTACAAATAACTTTTTCGCATAAGTTTTTCGAAGTATTTTAGACGCTTCGGGGGTACTTTGGCAGCAATGATAGTCGCTATATTATTTTAGGTAAAGTTGCAGTCTCTATTTAAATTATAAGATCTGAGTAAAATTCAATATAGTATTTTGCAGATATCTAAATTTAGCATTTATCTTTGTAATAGCAACGACTAAGGAGCGTGCAAAGGTTCTTAGTCAAATTTGCAGTAGAAGCAATAATTACGATTTGCATATTAACGAACTTTTTTCTACATTTGTACCATACAAGTCGTTCATTGAGGAGTAAGCAAATTAACGCAAAGCAGATGCTTTCGCTCGTTTCTAAATAGTTAGCTATGCTATTTTTACAATTTGTAAGTTGTTGAGTTTTAGATAGTAGGAGGTTTTAGTCTGTCACTACTAGTGATAAGAAGTGTGAGTCTCTATGCCACAGAGTTTTACGACCTTTTCTAAATTCTCCTGCATCGTTGCACTCGTCACCATATTGAATACCTTATCGCTCCTGCGCACAGTCTCATATTTGGCAATAATTTTACGTGGAATATTCAACAGCGGAATATAACACTCGCTCTTTGTCTTTTGGCGTTTTATCTCAATCCACATACGTGCGCCATCTTGGCGTAGGTGTTTTGTGCTAAGATTACGCATATCAGCAAATGATATTCCTGTAAATGTCGAAAATATAAACATATCACGAGCGAAACAGACCGCTTTAGACTTTATTGGAGTACTCAACATTCGCTCCAAATCTGCTGCACTCATATGTCTATATCGGTGGGGCTTAGCCTCGAAAGTGTAACCTACAAATGGATCTTTGCGGATCACTCCTTGATTAAGTCCACGCTTGACAACTCGCCTCAGCGACACCATATGACCATTGACTGTTGATTTTGCATACCCCTTGCGACCTCGCAAGAATAGATCAAACTGCTCAATAAATGAGAGATTTAGTTGCGAAAGTGGAATATCATCTACACCCAGTACCTCCTCAATGAACTCACGTGTATATTTATAACCATAGTGGTAGCTCTCGGCACTTTTAGCTGCTCTATTCACTCCTATCATCTTCTCATAGTCTGCGTTGTGTTCTGCATATAGGGCAAGTAAAGTATCTTGTTTCTGTCCTATATTACACACCTTATTTTTAAGTAACTCCGCTGTTACATAACTCTGCCTATCAACCAATTCACGATGGTGCATAGTGATCTCATTTGTGAGATTATCAAGTTTGTTGTTAATCTCCAATACCTCACGTCCCTTACCTTTGAGGCGATACCGCTTTGTATCCCACTGCGATGGGTCAATGTCGATCTTTGTGGAGAATTGAGTCATCTCTCCACTCACAGATATTCTGCCCATTATGGTTGTCATTCCGTTCTTTTTAACTTTGCTTTTGTTGAGGTAGAACATCACCGCAAAGGTGCTATATTTTCTCTTCTCTACCATTACTCTAAACCTACTAAATTATACTTGCCCTCAATTCTCTTTGCCAATATCTCCATATCCTTATCAATCTTCTCATTTGAAATTTTGGCGTATATATGCGTTGATTTAATTGTGCTGTGCCCCAACATCTTGCTCACGGTCTCCATCGGAACTCCTTGTGATAGAGTAATTAAACTCGCATAGGAGTGCCGTGCTTGATGGTAGGTCAGATTCTGTTCTATGCCGCACATTCTCGCTATATGCTTTAGGTGAATATTGGTTTTAACACAGCTCAGCATCCTAAACAGACGATCGCCCTCGCCTTGACCTCGATACTTCTCGATGATCTTTAGAGGTAGATCAAGCAGCGGCACTTTGAACTCCACACCAGTCTTGACCCTCTTGGAGTGTATCCACCACTCGCCACTCTCTGTTTGAACGAGATTGCGTTGTGTGAGATTTTTAACATCGCTGAATGCTATGCCTGTGAATGCTGAGAATAGAAATAGATCTCGCACCAGATAGCGACTCGGAGTGTCGAGTGGAGTTGAGATAATCTTATCCAACTCTTCCTGTGTTAGCGACTTCGGCTTGCTAACCTCGCCCTCGGAACGAAAACCCATAAAGGGATTGAAGAAGCAGACATCATCTTGTACAGCTCTATTCATTGTGAGTTTGAAGTAGTTTACATATCTTACTACTGAATTTGGTTTAAGTTTCTTCTCGACACGAAGATAAAAATCGAACTGTTCGATGAATGAGTACTCCAATGCTCCGAATGAAATATCGCTGAGGTTATAACGTTTGCGGAGGAACTCCTTGAGATTCTTATATGTTATCAGATATTGGTAGTGGCTACGAGGTGTGAGTGTCACACCAACACGTGCGCTCAATTCATTATAGAACCTGTCGCAATATTGCAGCAGTGTGATTTGCCCCGATGCCATGCCTTGAAATGTGTTCTTGATTTCAACGGCTGTTACTTTGTCCTTGCGATCAAGCAACTCTTTATAGGCTGTATGGATAGCGACCGAGATTCTATCAAGAGCTTGATTTAGCTCCGTAGCAACCTTGCTCTTGCCAATCGCTCGCGCAGACTTTGTGTCCCATAATTTCTCAGCGACATAACACTTGGCACTAAACTGCGCCATTTCCTTGCCGATGGTGATGCGTCCCATAATCGGCACACTCCCATCTCGTCTCACCTCCTTGTGGCGGAGGTAAAAGCCAACTTTTAAATCTTTGCTCATAAATATAATTTTTTGTTCTTAATTACCCTTCAATTTTGCGGGCTGCAAAATTAAAGATCTTTGAGCAAAGAGACGAATATAACATCCAGCAATTCAGCGAAATGGAATCATAGCGAATAGTTTTTCACAACTCCACATCTCCCCAAACCACAAAACCAAAAACAGGTAACGCATTCGTAACGGAACACCTGCTCCAAACTGCGAAAAACTGCCATTTTGTTAAACTGCGATCCTCCGCAAACTACTGCACACTAAACACATAATCAACAAGTTACCCTAATTCTCTCCGTTTTGCCTTGTTGGGTTAGTTTCTGATTAGTAAAGGTCGGTTTGCCCGATGGGTAACTCTGCAAAGTCTCGTCATCCCAACTCGTTGTCGCTCGCTCAACAAGAGTCTCTATAACTGCACTTTTCATAGCTCAGCCTTTAGAATTTCGCAGAGTTTCGGCACTCCCGTAATTGAATTTTCGCCTATATAATGCACCTTATTAGGAATCCCAGTGATAGTCGGAGGGTTAGGATCAACCAAGTAAATCGGCACATGGCGACCAACATACCTCACCAAAGAGGCTGCTGGATAGACCGCCAACGAAGTACCCACAATCACCAAAACATCAGCCGTTGAGACAGTCTCGGCAGCTCGCTCGATCATCGGCACACCCTCACCAAAAAAGACCACAAACGGACGTGCAAGAGCACCATCGGGAGCTCGCATATCGAGTGTCTGCTGCCAACCATCGAGCGGGAAAATCACCTCCTCACGCAGGCTACTGCGCAATTTGCGAAGCTCACCGTGCAGGTGCATTACCCTTGTCGAACCTCCCCTTTCGTGCAGATCGTCGATGTTTTGCGTCACCACCTCAACGTCAAAATGTTGCTCCAACTCGGCAATGGCCATGTGTCCTGCGTTAGGCTCGGTTGCCAGCAACTCTTTGCGACGGATATTGTAAAATTCGATCACCTGGTCACGATTTGTGGCCAACGCCTCGGGAGTACAAACATCCTCAATGCGGTAAGAAGCCCACAATCCATCCGAATCACGGAAGGTCGCAATGCCACTATCTCGACTAACTCCCGCACCTGTAAATACTACTATCTTTTTCATTGCTATAATCTATTTTACTTACAAGATCAAAGTTACATATTTTTTTCAAATAAAACAGCAACTTACACTCAAATAGCTCTTTGCAGGATAAAAACCTTGCGACATTAGAGAATTAATAGTATCTTTGTTATTAAATGGCACATCTTTTTAATCAACTAAATCTTAATTGTTTATGGATAGAAAATTATGGCTCTCGAGTACAAAGAGCATCCTTATCGGAGTTAAATTGTACTACATCTGCAACCTTGTAGCCGCTGTGTTGGGACTATCGTTCCTTAGCCTTGTTCCTGTTATCGGACCATTAGGCAAGATGGCAGCTGGTGCATCCGTTGTTGGTGCTTTTGCTTTTTTGTATGGAATCAAGGAGTTTAAAGATGCTGTCCACCCTGCGGATTTACCAAGTGTGAACAAGCTACACACCTCAATTACGTTAATTATTTGCGGAATCTTTATCAAGATCATCCCCGTTATCGGATGGATTATCACACCTATTATATACTTTATCGCCTCCACATTTATGTTGCTAGCATACCGAGGATTAAAGAACTCAACAACGATGGGCTACTCTGCGAAAAATGGTGCTGCGAAACTATACACTGCAATGATTCTATCCTGCGTTGCGGCCATTTTTAGCATCATTCCGCTTGTCGGAGGCGTTATCGCGGCGCTTCTCGACATCGGAGTTCTAGTCTTGGTTCTTGGCGGATGGAAACTTATCGCCGAGGAGCCAGTTGAGCTATTCGAACCTATCGAGGCATTCGAATATGTCGAGGAGTAAGTTTTAAGATAATATTTTAAGAGGATGGCTATAAGAAATTTATTAGGCCATCCTCTTGTATTTAATGCGAATCTGACTATCTTTGCAGCACAAAAAAAGACTAAACTATGCTAACAAAAGAGGTTCAAATTAGATTTACCGACATTGATATGGCGGGACACGTTGGGAATACCGTTATCCAACAATATTACGACATGGGTAAAATGGGTTACTTTGTCGAGGTTCTAGGGATGCCATACGTATGGAAAAACGAGGGATTGATCGTTGTTTCAACCAACACAATCTACTTCGACGAGATCAAGGCCGAAGGAAAAATCGCAATCACAACCCAAGTTAGCAAGCTAGGAACCAAGAGTTTGACATTCCTACAAGAGATTATCGACCCAACAACCTTGGAGGTTAAGGGACGTAGCGAGTCGGTGATGGTTGCCTTCAACCTTGTGGAGCGCCAATCCTTTGAGATCCATGCAGAGTGGCGCGAGAGAATCCAAAAACATGAGGAGGAGTTCACTGAGCCTTGCCGCTCATAATCCAGGCTTTTCTTCTTATCTAAACAGCAACGAGAATACTACCCTATCGACTTGATTCACAGAGAGGGTGAGCGATCCGCCATGTAGCTGCATGATTCGCTTCGATACGCTTAGACCGATACCTTTACCACCTTTTCGAGTGGTAAAGAATGGCAAGAATAGGTTCTCGATCACCTCGGGGGCAATCTGAGGACCATTGTTGCACACCTCGACAACAACGTTCTCATCCTCACGAATATAGACCCTCACCTCGATATATTTCTCGGGGTTATTTTCGACCGCCTGAACCGCATTCTTCAAGAGGTTGACCACCACTTGCAACACCTGATTCTCATCGGCAAAAAGCATTGTATCCTCAGGCTCAACACTTAGGCGATACTCGACATCATCTGGACAGATCAAGCGCAATAGATTGTCCAACAGTGGCTTAACCTCGAAAGGATGCTTCACAGGTTTCTGCACAGTTGTGAAGTTTCGATAATTCTCAACAAATGAAACCAAGCTCTTATTGGTCTGCACGATGGTCTCAAGACCCTGCTGCATCTGCGGCGAATTGTTCATCAACAAAAGCGTTTCACTTAGCGAGGTGATAGGCGAAAGGGAGTTCATAATCTCGTGCGTCAACACTCGCGTTAGCTTGCTCCAAGTCTCGATCTCCTTGCGATCCAAGGCACTATCGAGGCTACTGACCGCCACAATTTTCAACTCCCGGCCATTAAGCTCAACCACCGAGGCAACCACCGAGAAGGCCTTTTCGCCAGACTCAGAAGCAACGGTAACCTCACGCGTTTCACCATCGGCGCAGCGCAAAATAGCTTGAGAGAGAACCTCATAAATCTTAGCTATATGGTTCGTGTGAGCTAAAATCTCGACTCCCAACAATTCGCGCATAGCCTCGTTAGCCTGCAAAATATTCCCTCTATCGTTGATCACAACAACACCCGTATTGAGCCGATCGAAAATATATTCGTAGTACTTCTCCTGCTCGATTGTGCGCAGCTTCGCGTTTGACAACAACTCCTTTATTCGATTCAGCATCGCGTTGAATGCCAACTCGCCAATATCATCCGACGACTCCTCGAATTTAAACGAATAATCGTCACTCTCCAGAGCGTTGAACATAAAATTAATCTTCCGCTGAGCGCTCTTGCCGATCGACAACACATGAAAAAACAACACCACTGAGATCAGCGCACTGATGCTTGCCCAGATATATACCTCTGAGCAGATCAACCACACGCTACTCGCTATAAAGCAGCATAGTAGCACAAGCGGAATGGTTATATTTTTAAATGCGTTATTCATAAAACTAATTTTCGGCTACTTATAATTTATATTTGCGGATCTTATTATAAAGCGTCTGCCGCGTCACCCCCAATTCGCTTGCCACCGACGACATATTGCCCTCGTTACGATTTATAGCAGCTTCAATTGTCTGGCGCTCCAGCGACTCCAAGGTTACCACCTCGCTTGATGGCTGTGCGACCACTTCGCACTTTTTTACCTTCAACAACAAATCGCGTGACTCGATCGACTCCCTATCGCAAAGGATCACCGCCTTTTCGATTGTATGTTGCAACTCGCGGATATTTCCAGCCCACAGGTGTCGCTTTAGGGTCTCGACAGCGTCAGAGGAGAATCCGCTGATCGACTTGCGATACTTTGTTGCGTAGCTCTCCAAAAACCGCTCGGCAAGGGGCAATATATCATCTTTTCGCTCCCTAAGCGATGGGATCTTGGTTTGAATCGTATTGATTCGATAAAATAGATCCTCGCGAAATTTACCCTCGGCAACCATCTTCTCGAGATCCTGATTTGTCGCGCAGATAAGCCTCACATCGACATTCACGGAGATGTTACTTCCCACCTTCACAACCTTTTTACTCTGCAAAACGGTGAGCAATTTAGCTTGAAGATGGTATGGCAAATTGGCGATCTCGTCCAAGAAAATCGTACCACCATTGGCCGCTTCAAACTTACCTTCTCGATCCCCTACGGCTCCAGTGAACGACCCTTTGGTGTGTCCAAAAAGCTCACTTTCGAAGAGCGTTTCAGCGACTGCACCCATATCGACTGTTATCATTGGTGAACTCTTGCGGTT
This sequence comes from Rikenellaceae bacterium, assembly GCA_047172885.1. Taxonomy (GTDB): domain Bacteria; phylum Bacteroidota; class Bacteroidia; order Bacteroidales; family Rikenellaceae; genus Alistipes. Next base: position 14,402 of record JBCQVS010000002.1, read on the forward strand.
AGATTTCGCATGAACCTCACGAGCCAACACCTCTTTTCCAGTTCCATTTTCACCTGTGATCAGAATGTTGACATCGGTTGCCGCAACCTTCTCGATGGTATTTTCCAACTCGCGCATCGAGGGTGTCGAACCCCAATACATCGCCGTAGATAATCTTGCGTTTCGCTTTTGCCCCACCGAAGAGTATGCCTTTTGCAATGCTTGGATCAGCTTGGTGTTATCCCAGGGCTTCACCACAAAATCGGCTGCTCCGCGCTTGATAGCCTCCACTGCAAGCTCAATATCGGCATAGGCAGTAAAGACCACAACTGGCAGATTTTTATCAACTTTCTTGATCTCCTCCAACCAATATAACCCCTCGTTGCCAGTGTTGATCGAAGCGGTGAAATTCATATCCAAAAGCACTAGATCCACACTCTCGGATCGCAGAGTCGAAGGTACAGAATTTGGGTTCGACAGAGTTATAATCTTCTCGAAATAGGCCGACATCAATAGCTTCACGGCCGATAGAATCGCCTTGTTGTCATCGACTATTAGTAGTGTGCCTTGCTTTTTCATGCTAGTGGTTTATGGTTACTTATCTCACAAATTTACCTATAATGAATTAAAAAAAAGAATTGTTGCAAAATTTATTTATCCTCGTTTTTCATAAAAGTGTCTAAAATCTTTACACAAGTGTCAAAAAATTAGACACTTTTAAAATTGGCCTATTTTGCAAAACGCTGATTTTTAAATGATTACAAGTTTGGCACGCTCTATGTACAAAAATGGTCAAAACCGAAAAAATATGAAGAAAATAGTACTAATAGTCACCGCTTTAACCCTTACGACCGCGATAAAAGCTCAAAATTCATTCACATTGGCTCAGGCAATGCGCTACGCAGTGGAAAATAACAGCGACGTAAAGATCCAAGAGGAGGCAAACGCATCGACCCAACAAGAGAAGATCCAAGCCACAGCCTCACTTTTCCCCTCGCTCTCAGCCTCATCGAGCCTCTACAATTCGTATGGCCGTTCGATCGACCCCGAGACCAACACCTACACCACCGTGGGCAATGTCTCGAACTCGTATAGCGTCTCGAGCTACCTCACAGTTTTCAGTGGACTCACCAAGATCAACGCCCTACGCTCCGCAAAGTTAAAGAGTCAAATGGGAGATCACTCGCTCCAACAGGCAAAAGATGCAGCAGCACTCAGCGTAATGCAACTATTCTTCGATGCACTCTACTACGGGCAGAGCGTAACTATTGTCGAGCAACAAAAAGAGGCTGCCGAGAGGGTACTCACGCTAAGCCGCAAGCAGGAGGAGCTAGGCATAAAAAGCGCAGCCGATGTGGCACTATCACTCTCGCAGGTGGCATCCTACGACTTAATCTTGACCCAACAAAGTGGCCTATACTCGCAAGCGCTGCTTAGTCTAAAGGAGGCAATGAACTTCCCATTTGAGCAAGATATCACACTTATCGCAGAGTCAACCCCGCAAGAGATTCCATCGACAGAGAGCTTCGATATCGAGGCCAACCCCGAATACCAAATCGCACAGCGGCAATTGAAAATCAGTCAAATGAATCTTAAGATCGCTCGAGGCAACTACCTTCCAACTCTCACCTTTGGAGCAGGGTACAACAACTATTACTACGCGAGTCTTGCCGATGGATATATCCCAACCCCATTTGCCGACCAGATCAAAACCAATTATGGTTACTACGTCGGAGCTAGTCTCTCGATCCCAATTTTCAGTTCGCTAAGCTACCGCACTTCGGTTGCTCGATCGCGACACTCACTACGCACCGCTGAGCTGCAACTTCACAAGACCGAGCTCCAGGTGAGCAAAGCGGCTCATGAAGCGCTACTCTCTCGCGACAACTCCCACAAGGAGCAGATTAGCGCCAAGGCGAAAAAGGAGGCGTGCGAGGCGGCACACGGGGCTATGCTTCGCAAATTCGAACAGGGAGTGGCAAGCATCATCGAGTTGCAAACCACAGCAAACGAACTTCTACAAGCCTCAGCCGAGGATCTTAGAGCAAGATTAAACTACCAGATCAAATCACAAATGGTCGAATATTACAGTGGAAAAGAGCTAATAAACGAATAAAATAGAGAAACCATGGATATCAAAATTGAACAACCCAAAGGCTTAAAGGCCATTTTTAGAGTGAAGAACTTGCCCTACTTCCTCGCAGGAGTACTACTTGTTTTCATCGCGTGGCTAGTTTTGCGTGACAACTCGGCAACGCTACGTATCAACTCAAAGACCATCGCGATCGAGACGGTTCGGCTCGGAGAGTTTAACGACTATGTACGTATCACTGGCCAGGTGCAACCAATTAGCACTGTCCAACTTAGCCCCTTGGAGGCAGGCGTTGTGGAGCAGATAATCTTCGAGGAGGGTTCCGCCGTGAAGCGTGGCGATGTGATCGCAGTGTTGAGCAACAACAACCTCAACCTCTCGATTTTGGATAGTGAGGCGCAGTTGGCCGAGAAGCAAAATTTCTTGCGTAACACCCAAATCACCATGGAGCAGGAGCGTTTGAGCCTCAACCAAGAGCGATTACAATTGGAGTTGGATGTGAAGCGTAAGCGAAGAGCTTATGAGCAGCAAGAGGAGCTCTATCGCGACAAGCTCACAGCTAAAGAGGAGTGGTTGATGGCCAAGGAGGATTGGGAATTGGCGGTAAGCAGCCGACAATTGGTTTTGGATCGTCAGAAGCAAGATAGCATCTATCGCACGGTGCAGGTGGAGCAGATGGAGGAGAGTCTTTTGAATATGCGTCGCAATATGGAGCTGGTGCGCCAAAGGGTTGATAATCTTCATATCAAGTCGCCTATCGACGGTGAGCTTGGACTCTTGGATGTGGTTCTAGGTCAGTCGATTACCTCGGGGCAGAAGATCGGTCAGGTTAACGACCTATCCTCATTCAAGATCGAGGCGCAGATCAACGAGCACTATATCGACCGAGTAAATTCGGGACTCTCAGCCGCCTTTGAGCGTGGAGGTGAGACCTTCGAGACGGAGCTCCGCAAGGTCTATCCTGAGGTGCGCGAGGGGCAGTTTCGTGCCGATTTCAAATTCACGGGTGATCGCCCTGAGAATATTCGTGCCGGACAGACTTACTATTTGAATCTTCAATTAGGTGCACCAGCCGAGGCGGTGATTATCCCTCGTGGGTCGTTCTATCAATCGACAGGTGGCAACTATATTTTTGTTGTCGATGAGGCTGAGGGTAAGGCTTACAAACGTGCTATTAAGATTGGTCGCCAGAATCCTCAATATTATGAGGTTGTCGAGGGACTCGAGGCTGGTGAGCGTGTGATTGTCTCTAGCTATGAGCAGTATGGTGACAATGAGGTTTTGCTGCTTGACTAATTTCTAACTCCTAACTTAAAAAATCATGAAACAAATATTCCACAACTTTATAGCAACAATTCGTCGTTACAAGGTGTCGAGCACCTTGAACATCTTAGGTTTGGGTGTAGCCCTCACATCGCTCTATTTAATCGCGGTGCAGGTCAACTACGACATTAACTACAACCGCAATATCCCCGATTACAAACAGGTCTACGAGCTGCAAGTCAAGAGCGGCATAAGCCAAGGGCTCTACACGCAATATATCTCACGCCCTATTGCGCAAATTATCATCGAGACTTTTGCAGGGGTTGACCAGATGGGTCTATCTGCCCCAAATATGGCAAGTGTCCTCTATAACCAGAATCACGATAGCGATAGCAAGAAACAAATAAGCCTGCGTACTTCGGTTATCACAAGCGGCATGGTCGACATTATGGGGCTCAAGATCCTTGAGGGAGACATCGAAGAGTTCCGCCGTGATGAGGCTCGCCAAACTGTTATCATCTCCGCTTCTGCTGCTGAGACCTTCGCCATTAAGGTCGGTGACGATCTATATAGACCAAGCAGCGAGTCGTTCCAAAAGGTTGTGGCGATATACGACGACATCAAGGGTAGTGGTGACTTCGTAGGCTTCAAGGCATTCGAGAATCTAGCGAACCAGGCCATCGACGAATTCTCACAATGGTCATACCCTCACTACTTCAAGATGAGCGAGAATGCAACCATCGGCACAAATGAAGAGATCAGAGCGGCAATAATAAAATATTACGTTGATCTTGGAGCACCACAAGAGGATGCCGAGAGAGTTTTCGCAGATGGAGACATTAGATTAATGCCAATCGCAGATGCCTACTACGCCCAGGACACATCGCAAAGAATCGCCTCGGGAAACAAAACAACCCTCTACACCTTGATCTCGATTGCTGCGGCGATTGTCCTTATCGCATTTATTAACTTTATCAACTTCTTCTTTGCCCTTGTGCCAATCCGTATCCGTTCGGTGAATGCTCGTAAGATCTTTGGATGTTCTCGCACGGAGCTTGTTTTTGGATTTATTGCCGAGTCTGTGGGGTTGATGCTTTGTGCCTTTGCGGTGGCTATGTTTGGGGTGTTTGCGGCTCAAGATAGCTTTATTGTTGGATTTATTTCCACTTCGATTTTGGTTACCGATAATGTGGAGTTGCTTCTACTCATTGGTGGTGTGGCCTTGGTGGTGACGATCCTTGTAGCGCTATATCCAGCCTATTATATCACCTCGTTTCCTGCGGCTATGGCTATCAAGAGCGGTTTTTCATCGTCCAAAGCTGGACGCGTGTTGCGTTACGCATTAATCAGCGTGCAGTTTATCGCCTCGATGGTGCTTTTGATCTATACCGTTTTTACGCAGCTGCAATATAACTACTTCCTCAACTACGATATTGGAATTAATAAAAGCAATGTGCTCACTATCGACCTGCCTGGCACACTGGTTGGCACTGTTGCCAATCGTGATAATTTCACCGCCAAGCTCAAGGAGAATAGTTCGATTCTGGATGTTACCTATGGCTCTGGACCTTTTGTCGCTGAGCAAGCGATGAATTGGGGTCGTAACTTTGGTGAAGATACTTTTTATTTCAAGGTTACCCCTGTGAGCTACGACTTCTTGCGCTTTATGGGCATCGAAGTGATCGAGGGTCGTGATTTCCGCATCGAGGATGAGTTTTCGAGCAAAGGTTCGTGCATCTTCAACCGTGCAGCGATGGAGCAGTTTGGTGTTGAGGTGGGTGAGACTTTCCAAGGAGCAAGTGCCGAGGCGGAGATCGTGGGCTTTGCCGAGAATTTCAACCACTCGCACTTGCGCAATTCAGTCACTCCATTGGCTCTCTTTGTCTTTGGTGAGTCGGCTTGGATTAGACCTTCGCACCTCTACGTGAGGATCACGCCTGATGCTAATGTAGGCGAAGTTACCGAGTATATCAAGGAGCAGACCGAGGTCTACGCTAAGGATTTTAGTAGCCGATATATGGAGTTTAAATATTTCGATGAGGAGTTGGGCGAGAGTTACAATGTCGAGAAGCAGTATAACTCCCTGATTCTGCTCTTCGCGATGATCTCGATTATCATTTCGCTGATGGGTGTATTTGGATTGGTCTTGTTCGAAACGCAATTCAGAGAAAAAGAGATCACTATTCGTCGTGTGCATGGCGCTACTGTGGGTGAGATTTTGATGATGATTAATCGCAAGTTCTTGACCATTATTGCTATTTGCTTTGTTGTGGCGGCACCTGTGGGGTATGCTGTAGTTAGCCATTGGTTGTCTACTTTTGCTTATCACATCCCTATTTCGGCTTGGGTGTTTGTGGTGGTTTTGGTAGTGGTGACTGTGGTTACTACTTCGATTGTCACGGTGCAGAGCTTGAAGGCTGCTAATTCGAATCCGGCTGATCTGATTGGAAAAAATAGTTAATTTAAAGACAAAAAACTAAACCAAAATATGAGACAAATTCTAAACAACTTCCTAGCAACCCTCCGCCGTTACAAGGTGTCGAGTGCCTTGAACATCGCGGGTCTTGGTGTGGCCTTCGCATCGCTCTATTTTATTGCGGTGCAGCTGCGTCACGACTTCACATTCAACCAAGGTGTGAGTGATTATCAACAAATTTATCGTATCGAGAAGCCCGACACGTGGGAGGACAACGGCCTTTATGAGAGCATAATGCCACGACCTCAAAGTGAAGCTGTCGGACAGGAACTACCCCAAGTTCTCAGCTACTCACTAATCAATGGCCTTTACAATGGTGGAGATGTGCGCCTATCGAAAAATGGCGTGGAGATCAAGATCGACGATAATCTACACACAGCGACAAATGGAGTTGTCGAGCTGCTCGACATGAAAATCTTGGAGGGTAGCACCACTGAGTTCGAACTCGAAAATAGCTTAGCTGTGTTGATCTCGCAAAGTCTAGCGAAAAAGTACAATATGGGTCTGGGTGACACGATCAAAGATGGAGAAAGCATAGAGAAGAGCGACGAGTATACCGTAGTTGCGATTTTCGAGGATATGGCTCCACGAGGCACATTTAGCAACCTCAATTTTATTACAAAGATGGGTGATAGTGGCCTCACAGAGACTAATTCATCGTTTTGCGAATATTACTACAAGATGCGCAAGGATATCAACTTGGAGGAGACTACAGCTACGGCAAACCAAATCTACGCAGCTGCTGCTAAGCAATTTGCAGGCAAGGGAGAGACAACAGAAGATAACTACAATATCCGCTTCCAACCACTCAAAGATATCTATTTTGCCGAAGGGATGAGCGACCCGACCGAAGGAAATTGGGGAACGGTCTACACGCTGATCGCCATTGCTGCGGTGATCCTTGTAATCGCATTTGTCAACTTTATCAACTTCTTTTTCGCCCTCGTGCCGTTCCGTATCCGTGCTGTTAATGCTCGTAAGATCTTTGGATGTTCGCGGGCTGAATTGATTGCGAACTTTATCTTCGAGGCGTTGGGGTTGTTCGTTTGTGCCTTTGCGTTGGCTCTATATATCATTGTCGCTATGCAGGATGGGTTTATCGGAGAGTATGTCTCAGCTTCGGTTTTCATTCTCGACAATGTCGATATTGTGACATCGTTGGCTCTCTTTGGTGCGCTAGCTTCGATTGTGATTGCCACCTATCCTGCGCTTTACATCACCTCGTTTCCTGCCGCTATGGTTATCAAAAGCGGGTTTGCTGCTTCGCGTGCTGGTAAGGTGTTGCGCTTCTCGCTTATCGGGATTCAATTTGTCTCGTCGATGGTCTTGTTTATCTGCGCAATTTTGATGCAGAGCCAATACCACTATATGTTGAACTTCGATATCGGTATCGACACCAAAAATGTAATATCGACCGTTATACCGAGAACCATTTCGCAAAATGTAACCCTTCGTGATGATTTTATCGAGAAGCTAAAGGTTCATGATGGCATTGTGGATGCCACATTCCTTTCAAACACCTTGCCTAGCGAGGGTGGCTCGAGAAGCAGAAAGATGGTCAATTCGGTTGTTTACGAGACTGTTTTCTTAACGGGAATGGCTAATACTTTGGAGTTCTTCGGCATAGATATGGTCTCGGGTGATGGCCTTATCACCGATGGTGAGATCAACGCTTCCAAAGCATTTGTTATCAACGAAACAGCTGAGAAGAAGTATGGCGAAGATGAACAATTCCTGGAATTAGCCTCTAGAGATATGACCTTTATGGGAGTCTGCAAAGATTTTAACTTCCAGACACTAAAGAAGACAAACGAGCCATTAACCCTAAGTTTTGATGCTAATGTTCGGTGGTTTCTGCCCCATATCCTCTACTTCCGCACTGCCGATGGTGCCGATCCTTTGGAGGTGGAAAATCACGTAAAGAGCGCAGTCGAGGAGATGGTTCCTGATTGTTATACCGACTATCTAACTTTCGAATCGCAGGAGGAGAGTATCGCACAGATGTATGGCGATGAGCGCAAACAGTCGAGGTTGATTCTGCTATTCACGGTGATCTCGATTATCATTTCGCTTATGGGTGTCTTTGGTCTGGTGCTGTTCGAGACTCAGTTCCGTCAACAGGAGATTGTTATTCGTCGGGTGCATGGCGCTACGGTGGGTGAGATTTTGATGATGATTAATCGGAAGTTCCTCGTTATTATCGCTATCTGTTTTGTTGTTGCGGCGCCTGTGAGCTACGCAGTTGTTAGTCGTTGGCTCTCGACGTTTGCTTATCATATTTCTATCTCGGCGTGGGTCTTTGTGGCAGTTTTGGCGGTGGTCACTCTAGTCACCACCTCGATTGTCACGGTGCAGAGCCTAAAGGCTGCGAATTCGAACCCTGCCGATCTGATCGGAAAGAACTCTTAAATTATAAAAGCCCCAGAGGAGGCAAACTAAAAAAAACCTCTACCATAAGCATGCAACTCCTCTGGTGGCTTTTACTTAAAAAATTTAAAAAAATATGAACCCCCAACTACACAACTTCCTAACAACTCTGCGACGCCAAAGGCTCTACTCGCTGCTCAATATCTTGGGCTTAGCGATAGCCTTCGCCGTTGCTATCATCATCACAATTCAGCTCTCATGGGAGTATAACTACGGAACTACCGAGGAGGAGCATGAGAAGATCTTCCGTGTCGAAGCCGATTTGGATGGCCGTGGATATAATCCTTGGATTTGGCCCACTATTGCCGAGCAGTTGATCTGCGATGAACCTCGTGTCGAGGCATTTTTTGCCTGTGATGCCGGACATAGCGATGCATTAGCGGCAACCCGTGAGGATGGAGATTTTATCCAATGCACAACTTATGGTTGCAACTTTCCGATCGGCATTTTTACATTCAATATGATTGAGGGATCTATCGAAGCTATCAACGAGCCAGATATGGCAATCATACCTCTTTCACTCGCCGAAAAATTATTTCCCGCTGGAGGTGCCATAGGTGAGATGATCTTCATAAAGTATCCACACAAAGTGGAGATTCAAGATCGCTTAACGATAGGCGGCATCTACGAAGATCTACCCTCGAATAGCGGTTTTCCCAACAGCATTATTAATCGAGGCAAAACCTTTGGAGAGGCTATCTTCGGCCAAGGGCTATTTATAACCTCTCTCTATATCAAGACCGCAAACAGCCAAGAGAATCTCGATGCAATCCTTAGCGGTATTCAATCCGCAATTGATGATCTTGAAGATGGGAGTATGTATAAAAATTATCTGCAAGGTGCTCCCGTGAGATTACTCCCAATCTCGGAGATCTACTACTCGGATACGATCGAGATCAGCAACTCGAACTTCAAAAAAGGGAGTCGCAGCACCTCGAACACCATGCTCTGGATTGCTATTTTGATCGTGGTTATCGCCGTTGTAAACTTCGTAAATCTCTCGACTGCCTTGGCTACTTCACGTTTGCGTTCGCTCAACACTCGTTATGTTTTTGGAGAGTCTAAGGCGGCTCTGCGTCTCTCGATTGTGGGCGAAGCGGTGGGATTTGTAGCTATTGCATTTTTTGTGTCGCTTATTTTAGTGATCCTCGTGGCTCAATCCTCGCTGATGGAGTTGCTTGTTGTCGACGATATTTCGCCTCTCGCGAACGGCCCCATTGTCGCTTCGGTAGGCTTTGTGGCGCTGCTTATTGGTCTTGCATCGGGACTCTATCCTGCCTATTATTCGACTAGTTTTACCGCTGCGATAGCTCTTAAAACGTCTAATGGCGGAAGCCGTTCGGGAAGTCGACTTCGTGCCTTGTTGATCTGGCTTCAAGTGGCTATCTCGATCGTTCTTGTCATCTACTCTCTCTTTATCTTCCACCAAAACAACTACATTAAAACAGCCGATCAAGGCTTCGACAAGGAGAATGTATTGGTGCTCAACACAGGTGCGCTATACAACAATTACAAGGATCTGAAGCTACTCAAAGAGCGATTGTTAGAGAACCCAAGAATCTTGATGGCTAGCCTTGCGTATGGCTACGTAGGTGAGGGTGAAGGGGTGAGAACTTCACGAACAAACAAAGATGGAGAGCGTGAGGAGTTAGCCTTTATTCCGTGCGATGCCGATCTTCTCCCACTGCTCAAGATTCCTATCATCGAGGGTCGCAACTTCGTAGAGGGTGAAAAAGGTATGGTTGTCAATCGCACGATGCAGCGAGAGTATGAAATTGAACTCAACGAGGAGGTATCAGGCTGCACGGTGGTGGGTGTATGCGAAGATTTTGTGACCCACACCATGCGCAAAGCGGTAGCACCAATGGCCTTTATGAATGACTTTATAACCATGAGCATTTACATCAGAGTGCAAGGCGAGGCATTAGAAGAGACAATCGAATATATCCGTCAGATAGCAACCGAGATCAACCCCGAGCAGGTTTTCGATTGCGAGCTTCTCGATGAGTCACTGTGGAAACTATACGAGCGTGAGGAGCGTTATAGCGTGATAATTTCGCTGCTCGCCATTTTGGCCATCATCATCACCCTCATCGGTGTTGTGGGATTGATTATCTTCGAGATGCAGTATCGCCACAAGGAGATCGCCTTGCGTAAGATCCATGGCGCTCAAGTCTCGCAGATCCTCACGCTTGTCTATCGCCGCTTCTTCTACATCTGCGTGGCAGCTGCTGTGGTGGCTATTCCCTCGGCATTTTTCGTGGTCGAGAGATGGCTCTCATCCTTTGCCTTTAGCGTCTCCGTTTCGCCTCTGCTCTTTGTGCTCGGCACACTGGTTGTCTTTTCGGCAGTTGCCGCGGTGGTGGTGGCCCTCACGATCCAATCGGCTCGCAGCAACCCAATAGAATCATTAAAAAAATAAATTTAAACTAAACAATAACAATTAAAAAATTACAATTATGTTAAAGATTAAAAACATCAGAAAGCACTTCAAAACAGAACTAGTTGAAACTATCGCACTTGCAGGCGTATCGTTCGAGGTAAAAAAAGGCGAGTTTGTCGCTGTCATGGGTCCTTCGGGCTGTGGAAAATCGACGCTGCTCAATATCTTGGGGCTCTTGGACAACCCAACCGATGGCGAGTATGAGCTTTTAGAACAAGAGGTGGGAGCGTTAAAGGAGCGTGATCGCACCAAGTTCCGCAAGGGCAATATTGGCTTTATCTTCCAAAGTTTCAACCTGATTGACGAGTTGTCGGTGTTCGAGAATGTCGAGCTTCCGCTAATCTACATGGGTGTGAAATCGAAAGAGCGCAAGGAGCGAGTGACAGCGATTCTTCGTCGCATGGCCATCACTCACCGTGCCGAGCACTTCCCACAACAACTCTCGGGAGGTCAGCAGCAGCGTGTAGCTATTGCACGTGCCTTGGTGTCGAACCCGAAGCTAATCTTGGCCGATGAGCCTACGGGAAACCTCGATTCGAAGAATGGTGCCGAGGTGATGCACCTCTTGATGGATCTGCACCGTGAGGGTAGCACGATTATTATGGTGACTCACTCGATGCACGATGCGGCGTATGCGGGACGCACCATCAACCTCTTTGATGGCAAGATTGTGGAGGATGTTCAAAATTATATGTAAAATGGATCGGAAGCCGTCTAGTAAGGCCATTCTCGGCACTTCCCTGCGGTTTTTAATCCTCACGCACACTAGTGCGCTACGGTTAAAAATCCTCGCGAAGCACCAAGACTGACCTCACTATACGACTTCCTGGGTTCACGCTAACTAAACAAAAAATGAAAAACATAATCCAAAACCGCGATGGGGCTCTATTAAAGGTCCTTCTGCTCGGTGTTGCGCTAGCCATGTCGCTTGTGATGTTCTCGAAGGTCTACTTCGAGAATAGCTACGAGGATTTTGTGCTTGAGCGTGATAGAACATATCGAATAACAACGACATTTATAGATGGTCAGCACTCAGGCACCTACGACCATCTTTCAGGTGGTATCGTGGGGCTTGCTGCCGACTACACGCCTCAAATCGAGACGACCACCCGTTTCACATCGCTTGGCGATGATCTTACCTTTGCTCGTGCAGGGGTTACCTTCGAGGAGTCGCGACCAACAACTGTTACCTCTCTGATAGCTGCCGACACGCTATTCTTCGAAATGTTCCCCTCAGCAACAACGGGCGAGAATCCAAAAACTACCCTCTCGAATATCGGAGGGGTGATGATCTCTCGCTCACTAGCGGAAAAGATGAGTGGCGATGGTGACCCAACCTCGATGATTGGCGTAAGCATTAAATGTCTAACCAAGAACTATGGCGAGCATGTAGTCAAGGGATTGTTCGACGACTACCCCGAGAATTCAGATCTTTGCAACATCGAAATCATTGCCCCCATCGACATTATGGGTGGCGGCAAAGATGGAGTATTGGGTAACGATCGCTACCGAGGCTATATAAGGCTTATCGAGGGTGCCGACATTGCAGATGTTGAGCGAGCATTTGTAGAGGTCAAAAATAAGAATATGTTTGCGCAAGCTCAGGAGTGGGGAGTGAACACCGAAGAGATGGATATCGTCTTTCATCTTCGCCCCTTAGCTGAGTATCACAGCGGGCAGTCGGATGTCAAAATCATGACCTATATGCTTACCTCGCTTGGTGTAGCGATGTTGCTTATTGCGATGCTAAACTATCTGCTGATTGCCGTAACGGCACTTGTCAAGCGTGCGAAGAATATCGCTACACGACGTTGTTATGGTGCGCCTACGTGGGCTATCTACAAGATGCTCATTGGTGAGGCTTTGCTCACGCTGCTATTTTCACTCGCACTCGCCGTCTTTCTAATTTTTGCCCTGCAAGAGCCAGTGGTGGAAATTGTAGGCGTAGAGTACCGTGCACTCTTTGGGTGGAGTTCGGCGTGGATTGTCTCTATCGTTTCGCTCTTTGTGGTGGCGGTATGTGGCGTTGTTCCAGCGATTCTCTACTCGCGGATTCCACTTGCTGCGGCATTTACCCGTTTCAAGGAGCGTAACACCAAGTGGAAATATGCGCTCTTGGCGATTCAATTTGCTGGCGCAATGTTCTTTGTCTCACTCTTGGGAATCATCGCTTTGCAATATAGATTTGTGTTGAACCTTGATATGGGTTATAACTACGACAAGATCATCACTGTGCATACAGCGACACTAACCCCCAAAGAGAGGCTCTTGATAAAAGAGGAGATTGGCAAAGTGGCGGGTGTCGAGTCGATGAGTTATTGCTCCTCAGTGCCACTTAGTGGTGGCTCTGGCAATGATGCTCAGCTTCCCGAAGATGCGAATATTCGCTTTAATACACGGGATCTTTACTCGGCTGACGAGAACTACATCGACCTTTTGGACATAGAAATTGTGGCGGGTCGCAACTTTAGCCGAGATGCTCCCGTGGGTCGTGAGGTTTTGGTAAGCGAAAAGTTTATCACCGAGATGGAAAAGCAAGTAGATTGGGGCGGAAATGCCATCGGTCGAGAGATGCTATTCTCGGAACATAGCCAAACCGACGACCAGAGATATACCATTTGCGGAGTGTTCAAAGGGATTATTGGCGGCACCGCCTATTACGAGGATAGCAGGCCTCAAGTGATATTCTTCAACCACACCGAGGGAAAGGGATACAAGGATTATCTATACACTCTAATGATTAAATTGGAGGAGGAGACGCCCGAAGTCGTCGCCTCGATTAATGAGCTATTGCAGCAGTTGTTACCCGAAAAAATGCTCTACACGCAGAGTTACTCAGAGGAGGTGGTTGCAGCATACTCAGATAGTGAGAAGTTCCGAAATATGGTGCTCTACGCAGGTCTGATCGTTTTGATTATCACCCTCATTGGTCTTATCGGCTATACGCGTGACGAGATCGAGCGTCGACGAGCCGAGGTTGCTATTCGCAAGATTCATGGCGCTACGACTCGTGAGATTATCCAGCTCTTTATGCGCGATGTGGTGTGGTTGCTTATCTTTGGCATCATCGCGGGAGGTGGTGCAAGCCTCTATGCCGCTAGTGCGCTTCTTAAGATGTTCGCCTATAAGATTCCGCTGAGTTGGTGGATTTTCACCTCGAGCGCCATAACAGTCACAATCGTAATCAGTGCAGTAGTAATTTTCACAACCCACAAGGCTGCCGAGGCAAACCCTGTGGAGAACCTGAAATAACACTCACCCCTTAAAGATAGCTAAAATTATTATGGGACTGCTTCCGCGATAAACGGAAACAGTCCCATAATAGTTAATGACCAATTAGATCACTCGACCCGCTACAAAGCCTGCCACAAAATCCCCTGCGGAGCACTCTCGAAAGGTCCTGCCGTAGGTTTCTCTACGTTGCGAGGGAGGTGGAAGTAATCGGCATCGAAGATAAATGGCGAAGCGTCAGGATTCTCGAAAATCTGCTCCGAGATAAAGGCTTGCTTCAACATCGCGGTATTAATCTCGATCGTCTCAACATCTTTCAAAGCCGAAAGATCAACATATGCCGAAAGGTAATAATCGCCATCATCGGTGCGCAGCAGCTCGATTTGTGGAGCCTCATCCGACAAAACCGTGTGACCAGTCTCCTCCTCGTGTGGCGTTGCGTGGTTGTAATATACATTTCCCTGCATCCAAATTGGGAATTTAAATCCTAGGTTATTCGCCTGCGCAGATTTCGACTTAGGAGAACCAAAATCAGATGGGAAGTCGTTGAAAACATTCAAACCATTGTCTCTAACCACGCCATCTTCATCCTCGATTTGCCCAAGGAAAATATTGTTGTAGAATCTCCAATCGCCACCCGAACTATTGAAGAAACCGCGCAACTGAGTTGAGTGAGGCATATGAAATGGAGTGTAACGCTCCTGCGAATTACGATTCTTAACCTTACCCTTTACAAGGTTATTGGCAAGCATAATGCCCTGAGCATCAAGGAAAATACCGATCTCCGAGAGCATAATATTGTTGTAAACAAGCGTTGGTCCGTGCGACACCTCAATAAAGAGATCCTCCGAGATATTCTCATCAAAGATATTATTTTTCACGTGCGTACCTTGAGCCTGCCAATCTAACCACAAACCGCGACGGCAGTGAACAATAACATTATCCTCGATCACAACGTCGATGGCAGCGTGAAGTTTAATTCCGCCAGTCTCGAAGCCTGTGACATACTCCGTGTAATTCACATCACGAATCTCGTTACCGCGAATAGTCGAGAATGCGCAACCCAAGTGACCAACGATTCCCGCCTGACCACACTCATAGATCTTGTTATTTTCTATTAGGTGGCTACCGATATTCTCCTTGCTCCAGCCCTTATTTATCGCGCTGATGATACTCTCGATCTCGCGACTAAATCCCGACTTGTTGAATGGAGAATCTTTGTATTGAGCAGCATAGTTGTGACCTGTCGAACGCTCCTTACCAATACTGACTCCCACGCACTTAGCGTACGAAATATCGCAATTCTTGATAATCCAACCCTTGCTCCAATTAGGATTGATCATACCAACCTGCTCGCCCGTTGGAGGTGACCATTGCGATGCTGCTTGCGAGATATTCAACCCATCAATTGTGATGTAGTTGATTCCAACGGTGTGCGGAGTGAAACAGGTTGGTCGCACGTTAATCTCGGTGAGCGCCTTGTTTGGATTCTCACCATCGAAGTGAGCAAAGATTGTGGTGTTTTGATCATCCACTTTGCTATACCATCTGCCGCTCTCAAGCTCCTTCACTTCCTCGATTTTAGTCTCTTCGCAAAGCGCTGCGCCATTGATATAGACCTCGCCCAATGAGCGATCCTTACCATTGTGCAACCAATCACCGTAGTGGTTAGTATCGTATGGATTAAACTCTCCGAATTGGCTATTTGGGACAACGGTTTGCCAAATGTCACCGCTATATTTTGTCCACTCTCTCACCTCATCAGAGCCTTTCAGATAGACTGTTTCTCCAGGAGCTGCGATATAGGTTATGCGAGATTGTGGGTTAACGCCTCCATTTGCAGGAGAGACCCTCTCGCGATAAGTTCCTCCGTGGATGATGATACTATCGCCTGCCAAAGCGACAAGCGCAGCCTTGGAGATAGTACGATAGGGAGACTCAGCAGTGCCCTTATTGGTGTTCGATCCGCTCGGGGATACATAGATGTTTTTTGCCTGGGCTGCAAACACGCAAAGCAGAGACAACAGGGCTAGATTTAATTTTTTCATTGGTTAGTGGTTATATTGTTTGTATCTTAAAATGAAGTAGACACATTAAAGGCTACTACACTTAACAAAGATAGCAAAATGTGACATATAATCAAACTACCATCACACTTTAGAGATAATAAATATTTTCTACCCTGAACTTTTTAGAACAATGTAATTGCTATTTAGAATATTTTTTATACTTTTGTATTGATTAATCTCGTCAAATTTAGAGAATAAGGAGCTCCTCTCTAAGTTTTCTGCTACAAAAATTGGGCTCTATAACAAATTTATCAATTATTATGAAGAAATTTTTATCCTATTTTGTGGCTATTATCGCCGTTGCAGTTGTTGTTACATCATGTGGAGGAGGTTCAGCATCAACTCCATCTCAAGCAGCTGAAAAGATGATTAAGTATATCCAAAAAGGTGACTTCAAATCATTTAGCCAAGGGCTAAATCTTGAAGGAGATAAAGAGCGTGAAGAGTTTACAACCATGATGGAAGAAAAAGCAGCAAAAGCGCCAGATGGTCAACTTATCTCAAGCTACAAGATTCTTGGAGAGGAGATCTCTGAGGATGGCACATCAGCAAAAGTTATGACAAATATGGTTTATTCTGATGGCTCAGATAAAACAAGCACCATGAAATTTTCTCTTGACGAGAACAACGAGTGGAAAATGGAGCTAAAATAGTTAATCATAGCAACTTACATGAGAATAGGCAGAGCAATATCGCACCTAATGATAGGCATATTGACTCTGCCTTTTTTTATTAGTTGCGCTCATATCAATCTAGATACACAAAAAATCCCCAGCGAGGTAGAGCTGCGTGAAGGCGACCTAATATTTCGCAAAGGCGGATCCGTAGCTAGCCTTTTGGTGAGAGCCAGCGACCCCAGAGGAGAGTACACCCATATTGGGATTACAACGCTCGTGGATAATTGCGCGATGGTCATACATTGCGTTCCTGGCGAAGTGCCCAATGGGGAGGTGGATCGCATAAAAATAGAACCCCTCGAAGAGTTCTTCAAGGGGTCTAAAGCGGAAAATGGGGCAATATATCGAGCCTCAAAGCTCAACGAACAGCAACTCGCGGATGTGACAGCCCAGGCGCGTCTATGGTTAGCAAAAAACGTAGAATTCGACCATCAATTCATCCTTGGCGACACCACTCAACTCTACTGCACCGAACTAATCCAACTCATTTTCAACCATGTTGACTACGACATTAGCCGTGGCAATATCTCGGAATTTCGCACTGCTTTCTACGATGGATTCTACCTCTTTCCATCCGACATTCTAAAAAATGACGAGCTTGAGTTGATCTTTCGCTTTTGATTATTTAGCAATTTCAACCACAACCGAAGTTGTAAAGCTCTGATGAGCAGAGAGTTTCTGCATCCAATCTTTATCCTTAAATTCGCCTGTGTAACCAGCTCTATCGCAACGGCCATACCACGGTTCGATGCAGGTGAATGGAGCATAACCTCCACATGGCTTCGACCAAAGTCCCACAACGGGAGCATCGTACTTAACGCGGATATACTCCTCGCCTTTAGCATCCAAGAGCGAGATATCGCAACTCTGCGACTCCTCCAAGATCAAAGCGTCATTATCGAAAGTATCCTTTACAATCGGCAACTTCTGTCCACAAAGTTTGATGGTTTGCTTCTCGTCACTCAAGTAACCAGCCTCAAATTTACTAAGCATTAACTCGCTATCCTCCGCTACGTCGTTGAAGGCGAAGTAGCCTTGAACAGGGGCATCTGGATTGAAATCCAAAAAGTTAAATCCTGGGTGAGCTCCCAATTGGAAGTAGATCGTCTCGTCGCTAGGATTAACGACCTGGTAAGAGATCACCAAAGTACTCTCACAGAGCTTATAGTCTATCTTCAACTCAAACTCATATGGGTAGTTTTTCTTGGTTGCCTCGCTACTTTTAAGCGACAAGAGAACCTCCGAAGGCTCACTCTTGACAACCTCAAAAGGAAGCGCACGAGCAACTCCGTGCTGTTTCATCTCATACTCCACCCCATCAATGCGGCAAACCCCATCGTATAGAGCACCCACGATTGGGAAAAGAACTGGAGAGCGTGAGCGCCAATAGGCCTCATTACCACACCATAAACATTCACGGCCGCTACTTAGATTTTGGATCGAGAATAACTCTGCACCCAACTCGTTAATCTCTACTTTTAACTTTGAGTTTTCTATTGTTACCATATCGTTTTTTAGATTTTTAGGTTTTTCGCACTTACACAAAGATAGCAAAATTATTGTACTTTTTCATACATTGACCTAATTCTATGCACAAAAAAAAGTGGCTGACCTTTTGGGTCAACCACTCTATAATTCAGAAACGTTGATTATTGCAATAGAGCAATTACTACACGGTTCTTCTCAGTCTCAGAGTATGGACGAACTGTATCACCCTTGTAATCAGTACTGATTCTGCTCTCAGAGATACCATTCTCGATCAAAGCAGCCTTAACTGTTGCAGCACGCTCAGCAGAAAGGTTCATGTTGTACTTAGCGTTACCAGTCTCCTCATCAGCATAACCTGTAAGAGCGATATCGCGAGTTGGGTACTCCTTCATAAGAGCTACGATCTCGTTAACGCGAGCTGTTCCCTCTGCTGTAAGATCAGAAGAGTCAAGCATAAAGAATACGTTACGTGGAGCTTTAGCAGCAGCCTCTTTAGCAGCAGCAGCCTTTGCAGCAGCCTCAGCAGCAGCCTTCTCAGCAGCAGCTTTCTCAGCAGCAGCTTTCTCAGCAGCAGCCTTTGCAGCAGCCTCAGCAGCAGCCTTCTCAGCAGCAGCCTTTGCAGCAGCCTCAGCCTCAGCAGCAGCAGCGGCAGCGGCAGCAGCGGCAGCAGCAGCAGCGGCAGCAGCAGCTTTCTTACCATTGTCACCCAACTTGATCTTAACACCTAGCAATAGGTTGTGGTGCCAGTCAAGGTTATCAGCCTCTTTAGAGTTGTACTTGTCAGAAAGACCATTTACGTTGTACTCAAGACCCAAAGCTACGCGATCAGAAACTTTGAAATCAGCACCAACTCCAACACGACCAGCGAACAATGATTGAGAATCCTCCCAGATGTAAGCTAGATCGTAACCAGCGTTGCTGTAAGTAACAGCCTCGTCATTGTTGAAACCATAGTTGTAACCAACTCCTGCAAATACGTAAGGGTTGAATACGCGGTCAGCGTTGTAACCAGCGAAGATGCTACAAACGTCGAACATGAAATCAAGGTTACCTTGGATGTAGTTGTACTTAAAGGTCTCATCCAAAGTTACGATGCTTCCTTTTGATTGCCAACCTGTACCGTTTAGGCGCATACCAAATACTGGAGTGAATTGGTAACCTACTGACAATGCAGCAGCAGGAGAAAGCAAAGAAGAGTAAGAAGTCTCGCCGATAGTAAGACCAACACCACCTTGAACACCAAGATACCAATAAGGATCGAATGAGCTACTCTCGCTTTGAGCAAAAGTAGGGATAGCAAGCACTGATAGAATAAGAGCAGCTATACCTTTTTTTAGATTAATCATAAAAAAATTGTTTTTAGTTGTTTATTGTTGTTGTTATTTAAGTTCTATATTTAAGCGTGCGTTTAAAAGCAAGTATAGCCAATAACTATTTTCCCTCGGCGCATCTAATCAAAGACCGAAGCAAAAAAATCATCAACTCAACGTAATGTTCAAACCTTAAAAATATACACACTCTCTATTTTACCGACAAAAATAGATAAAAGATTCTAATAATCAAACTTTTTATCACAAAAATTGCAAATGCGATGCAAAAAGTTATCTACACGGCTCGCTTTCGGTTTATAATAAATATGTATAGCCAACTTTAGGGCTAAATTAAAAAAAATCGCTACCTTTGTCTTGCAGGAGGTAAAATCTGCAAAACATAGCCACAAAACCAAAAGAGAGTAAAAAATGAACTTCGAAGAGATCTACAAAAACGACATCTTTGCCAACCAAACTGGCATCATAATAGAGGAGTTAAACCAGCAACACGCCAAACTTTCATTCACCGTCGAAGCGCGCCACCTCAACGCAGGCAACGTTGCTCACGGCGGAGCAATCTTCACACTCTGCGACATCGCGATGGCAGCGATGGCAAATTTCAAACAACCCGTCTCGGTTTCAATCCAATCCGACATCCGTTTTTTGGCCGTTGCCCTCGAGGGTGATCGCTTGACGGCCGAGGCAATCGAGGTCTTTGGACGCAAAAAAATGTACAATTGCAGGGTTAGTGTTACCAACCAAAATGGCGAATTAATCGCTATTGCTGAGGGGATGTTTCACACCAAAAACAACTTGAAAATGTAGTGATTTCACCACTTTATTTTACCCCTTGCCGTAAAGAAAAAATCAAAAATTTTATTCACTAAAATAGGATTATAGGGGAAAATAGTGAAAAACTGTAAGCAAAATGAATTGCAAACAATACATTTTGCTCTATTTTGTATCATTATGCTAAATAAATATAAGCTATATATTAAACGTTTTTAATAAATAGCAGCGTAAAAACTCCTCTTTTTTACATCTTTCAACGCTCCAAAGCACAAAAAAATCACTTTTTTAGCGAAAATATTAATTTTTTTCGTTATTTATTTGGCATTCTACAAATTTGCTTATATATTTGTAGAATTCTAGAAATAGAACTACTTACAATCGAAATTTAAAGGCGTTTACGTATATAAAAAATGAGAATATGCAACACAATGAGAATTTAAAAAAACAGGGATTGTATGATCCCGCCTACGAGCATGATGCGTGTGGTGTTGGACTATTGGCTAATATAAAAGGTGTCAAGTCGCACGAGATCATCGAAAAGGGTCTACAAGTACTCGAACACATGGTACACCGTGGAGCCGAAGGAGCCGACCCTCTAACTGGTGATGGCGCTGGTATCATGCTTCAAATCCCTCATGAATTTATTCTACTACAAGGTATTGCAGTACCCGAAAAAGGTCGCTATGGAACAGGTCTAGTTTTCCTGCCAAAGGATGAAATCGACCAGAGAAAAGCATTAGATATTATCGAAATGGCGATCCAAGAGGATGGTCTCTCGATGATCACCTTGCGCGATGTACCAGTTAACAGCAGCCTTTTGGGTGTTGGTTCGGGTGCAACTGAGCCAGATATCAAACAAATTTTCGTAGTCGAGTCAAAAGAGGGTGCTCTCACTCTGGATGCTCGTCTATATTGCCTACGCAAAAAAATCGAACTTCGAATTGCTGAGTCAGACATCGAGGATAAAGTGTCGTGCTATATCGTCAGCCTTTCGACTCGCGTAATTATATATAAGGGAATGCTCTCGTCGATGCAGCTTCGTCACTACTTTTTCGACCTAGTAAACCCACAACTCACCTCGGGAATGGCGCTTGTTCACTCTCGATTTAGTACCAACACCTTCCCAACGTGGTCGCTTGCTCAACCATTCCGCCTACTAGGTCACAATGGTGAGATCAACACCGTGAAGGGTAACCGCTTGTGGATGGAGGCTCGCGAGAGTGTTCTTTCGGCAGCTTCATTGGGTGAGGTTGACTTGGGACCTATCGTCCAAAAGGCGATGAGTGATAGTGCATCCTTGGACAACGTTTTGGAGTACTTCGTGATGTCGGGAATGAGTTTCCCACACGCCCTTTCGATGCTTGTTCCTGAGAGTTTCAACGACAAGAACCCTATCTCGTCAGAACTTAAAGCATTCTACGAGTATCACAGTATTTTGATGGAGCCATGGGATGGCCCTGCTACCCTACTCTTCTCGGATGGTCGCTATGCGGGAGGTATGCTCGACAGAAATGGTCTACGTCCAGCGCGTTATGTGATCACGCAAAACAATACAATCATCATCGCCTCAGAAACTGGAGTTCTCAACTTCGAGGGTGCCGAGATCAAGGAGCGTGGTCGCCTGCAACCAGGTAAGATGATTATGGTCGATATGGAGAAGGGTGAGATCTACGATAACGATGCCCTTAAAGAGGAGCTTGCAGCTGCTCAGCCATACAAAGAGTGGTTGTCGAAGAATCGTATTATCTTGGACAAAATCAGCTCGGGTCGCACCGTAAAATATAACGTTGAAAACTACGCTCAGCAGCTTCAAACATTTGGCTACACACGCGAGGAGGTCGAGAAGTTGATCCTTCCGATGGCAGTCGAGGGTAAGGAGCCAGTGAATTCGATGGGTAACGACACTCCGCTTGCCGTTCTCTCGAAAGAGCCTCAACGCCTATTCTCATATTTCCGTCAACACTTCGCGCAGGTGACCAATCCACCGATTGACCCACTTCGCGAGGAGCTCGTAATGTCGCTTAGCAGCTACATCGGAACTATCGACAAGAACCTTTTGAATCCAAATCCAGAGCTTTGTAAGATGGTGGAGCTTAAGCGCCCGATCCTTACAAATGCCGAGCTAGATATCCTTTCTAACCTCCGCTACAAGGGCTTTAACATGGCTAAAATCGCCATGACATTCCCAGCAGCTGATGGTGCCGAGGGTCTTAATGCAGCCGTTGAGCGCATCTGCAAAGAGGCGGAAAAAGCGGTTGACGACAATTGCCACTATATGATCCTTAGCGACAGGGATGTGGATGCTGACAACGCACCAGTTCCATCGCTTTTGGCCGTGTCGGCTGTTCACCACTACCTTATCAGCCGTCGCAAGCGTGTTCAAATCGCACTTGTTGTCGAGACTGCCGAGGCACGTGAGGTGACTCAATTCGCTATGCTTTTGGCTTATGGCGCTAGTGCTATCAATCCATACTTGGCATTTGCTGTGATCGACGACTCGGTTAAGCGTCGCGATATTCAATTGGATTATCACACTGCCGAGAAGAACTATATCAAGTCAATCGACAAGGGATTGCTTAAAATCATGTCGAAGATGGGTATTTCGACTATCTGTAGCTACCGTGGAGCTCAACTCTTCGAGGCTGTAGGTATCAACTCTACGCTCGTCGACAAGTGGTTTAAAGGAACAACTTCGAAGATCGACGGTGTGGATATCGCAGATATCACAGTTGACCTTCTAAAGGAGCACTCGAAAGCATACAGCGAGGATTTCGACGAAAATAAATCACTCCGCTTCGCTGGTATCTACGCCTATCGCAAGGATGGTGAGCACCACGAGTGGAACCCAGACACAATCGCAACCCTTCAACTCTCGACTCGCCTTGCCAGCTACAAGAAGTTCAAGGAGTACACATCGCTTGTCGATGACAAAAAGAGCCCAGTATTTATCCGTGACTTCTTTGCATTCAAGCGCAACCCTATCGACATCTCGCTAGTTGAACCTGTTGAGAGTATCACACGTCGCTTCACCACAGGAGCAATGTCGTTCGGTTCGATCAGCAAGGAGGCTCACGAGGCTATCGCCATTGCGATGAACAAACTCGGTGGCCGTTCGAATACTGGTGAGGGAGGAGAAGACCCAGAGCGTTTCCACCCTCGTGAGGATGGAACTTCGGCTCGTAGCGCTATCAAGCAAGTTGCATCGGGACGTTTCGGTGTAACATCAGAATACCTAGTTAATGCCGACGAGATCCAGATCAAGGTTGCTCAAGGTGCGAAACCAGGTGAGGGAGGTCACCTTCCAGGATTTAAGGTGAATAAGGTGATCGCTAAAACACGTCACTCAATCCCAGGAATATCGCTTATCTCGCCACCACCTCACCACGATATCTACTCTATCGAGGATCTAGCGCA
Source organism: Rikenellaceae bacterium (assembly GCA_047172885.1). GTDB lineage: Bacteria > Bacteroidota > Bacteroidia > Bacteroidales > Rikenellaceae > Alistipes. Next base: position 38,063 of record JBCQVS010000002.1, read on the forward strand.
ACTCATCTACGACCTTAAGAACGTAAATCCTAAGGCGTGCATCAGCGTGAAGTTGGTTTCGGAGAGTGGCGTTGGAACAATCGCTGCGGGTGTTGCTAAGGCTAAGGCCGATTTGATCGTGATTAGTGGTAGCGAGGGTGGTACTGGAGCGAGCCCTATTAGCTCGATTCGCCACGCAGGTCTACCTTTCGAGCTTGGCTTGGCCGAGACTCAACAGACCTTAGTTCTAAACAACCTTCGTGGTCAAGTGACCCTACAAACCGATGGTCAGTTGAAAACGGGTCGTGATGTAGTTATCTCAGCTATTTTAGGAGCTGAGGAGTATAGTTTCGCAACAAGTATCCTAATTGTTTTGGGTTGCGTGATGATGCGTAAATGTCACTTGAATACTTGCCCAGTGGGTGTTGCTACTCAAAACGAGGAGCTCAGAAAACGCTTCCTAGGCCGCTCAGAATATGTAGTTAACTTCCTAACCTACCTTGCCGAGGAGGTTCGCGAGATCCTAGCCGAGATGGGTTACACCTCACTCGACCAGGTCATCGGACACCCAGAGCTCCTAGAGGTTGACTCTGAGAAGAACAGCCCTAAGACAAGCAAGCTAAACTTCGACAATCTACTCTACGCTCCTGCCGAGGCAGCTACAAACGCCATCCGCAAGATCAAGGAGCAAGATCACGATATCGAGAAGGTTCTCGACAGAAAACTTATCAGCTCGTCGGTTCCTGCGATCAACTCGCAAATGGCCGTAGCGCTAGATATGCCAATCTGCAATACCGACCGCTCTACGGGAGCGATGTTATCGGGTGCTGTGGCAACCAAGTATGGCAACGCTGGGCTTCCTGACGACACCATCACTTGTAAGTTCAAGGGTTCTGCAGGTCAGAGCTTCGGAGCATTCCTTTCGCACGGTATCACTTTCCGCTTAGAGGGTGACGCTAATGACTACGTGGGTAAAGGTATATCGGGTGGTAAGATCGTCATTGTTCCTCCAAGTGGAGCGACATTCGACTTTAGCGAGAATATCATCGCAGGTAACACAATCCTTTATGGAGCAACTTCGGGTGAGATCTATATCAACGGCCGAGTTGGAGAGCGTTTCTGCGTAAGAAATAGTGGCGCTATTGCCGTGGTAGAGGGTGCTGGAGATCACTGCTGTGAGTATATGACTGGTGGTCGCACGGTGGTTCTTGGCACGGTAGGTCGTAACTTTGCCGCTGGTATGAGCGGCGGTGTGGCTTACGTTTGGAATAAGGAGGGTAACTTCGATTACTTCTGTAATATGGAGATGGTCGAGCTGTCGCTTATCGAGGATCTAGCCGATAGCCGCGAGCTACGTTCATATATCTCGTCTCACTACAAGCAGACAGGTAGTCCACTAGCCAAGACCATGTTAGAGTCGTGGTCTGACAAGTACGTCGATCAGTTCATCAAGGTGACACCAATCGAGTACAAAAAAGTATTGCAAGAGGAGAAGATGCAAGCCTTGCAACAGAAGATAGATAAAGTTCAACACGATTATTAATTGGAGTAAGAAATGGGAAATCCTAAAGCATTCTTAACTATAAAGAGAAAAGAGGCTGGCTACCGTCCAGTCCAAGAACGAATTCTTGACTTTGGCGAGGTTGAACAGACACTCAACGAAGAAGATAGACAACTGCAAGCATCACGATGCATGGATTGCGGTGTACCATTTTGCCACTGGAGCTGCCCACTAGGCAACAAACAACCAGAGTGGCAGGAGTTTGTATACAAAGGAAAATGGAAAGAGGCAACCGAGGTGTTGTTAGAAACTGACGACTTCCCAGAGTTCACAGGACGTATCTGCCCTGCACTCTGCGAGAAGGGTTGCGTATTGAACAAAACAAAGGAAGCTGTAACAATTCGCGAGAACGAGGTTGCCATTATCGAAAAGGCATTTGCCGAGGGGTATATCACCCCTTACACCCCTAAGTCGAGAACAGGCAAAACAGTTGCTGTTATCGGATCCGGTCCTGCGGGTCTTACAGTAGCCAACCAACTTAATCGAATGGGACACACGGTGACCGTATTCGAGAAGGATGAGGCTGCAGGAGGTCTACTTCGCCTAGGTATTCCAGACTTCAAACTCAATAAAAACATCATTGATCGTCGTATCTCACTGATGGAGAAAGAGGGCGTGACGTTCAAATACAACGAGAATATCGGAGTTACCACCCCAGCGCAACAGATCGTCGACGAGTTCGATGCAGTGTGTCTTACAATCGGTTCGGGCGTACCACGCGACTTGGCCTCAGTGGAGGGTCGCGATTTGAAGGGTATCCACTTTGCGTTGGAGTACCTGCAACAACAGAACCGCATCGTTGCAGGCCAAACATTCCCTCGTGAGGAGCTAATCAACGCCAAAGGCAAACACGTGTTGGTTATCGGTGGTGGTGACACAGGTTCCGACTGTATCGGTACTGCCAACCGCCAGGGAGCTGTCAAGATTACCCAAGTGGAGATCATGCCTAAGCCTCCAGTAGATGATAATCCAGCTACGCCATGGCCATACTTCCCGATCGTCCTTAAGACGTCGAGCTCTCACAAAGAGGGTTGCGATCGCTTCTGGTCACTCGACACTAAACGCTTTGTTGGCAAGGATGGCTGCGTTACAGAGGTTGAGCTTGTGGAGGTTGAGTGGACTAAGAGTGAGGATGGTCGTATGTCGCTTAACAAGACTAACAACCAGAAGAATATCAAGGCTGACCTTGTGTTCCTAGCGATGGGATTTGTCAATCCAGTTTACCAGGGACTTTTGGAGCAGTTGGGAGTCGACCTATCGGATCGCAAGAATGTCGCTATCGACAAGCTCAACCAAAGCTCTGTGAGCAAGGTCTTCGCGGCGGGTGATGCTGCGATGGGTGCTAGCTTGGTAGTTCGCGCAATTGCCTCTGGTAGAGAAGCTGCCAAAGGTATTAACGAATTCTTGAAGGCGTAATCTAGAAGCTGCAAGGCACTCTATAAATTAAAGGTTTGCTGAATTGAGTCGTTATACACACTCACAATTTAGCAGGCCTTTTGTTTTACCCTCTATTTTTAAAAATTTGTCTACCCAGACTACTAAAACATAAAATTATGATAAAAAAATTCTCCTTTTCGCTGCTGCTGCTTTTCACAGCACTAACCCTTTGGGCACAAGCCCCTAAAGCGCTGATTATAACTGGCCAACACAACACTCACAACTGGGAGGTGAGCCACGTTATTCTCCACGAACTCTTAGAGGAGGGTGGCTTCGATGTGGATATCGCACTCTCGCCTAAAAAGGGTGAGGACATGAGCCGCTTCAACCCCGATTTCGAGCCATACAACCTTGTGGTGATGGACTACAACGGCGATATGTGGTGCGAGGAGATGAAGCGCGGGTTCCTCGACTACATCCAAAAGGGCGATGGCGGAGTATATCTATACCACGCTGCAAACACCATCTTCGGCGATTGGGAGGAGTACCAAAAGATCACAGCTTTGGGTGCATTCGGAGGTCGCGGAGCTCACACACCAGGCGTATATGCCAACTGGATAGATGGCCAGATGGTCAAGTATGAGGCCACTGGAACTGTTGGTCACCACGGTGTGCGCCACGATTTTACCATCAACTGCCGCAATCCGAAACACCCTGCCGTAGATCCGAAACTCTCGAAAAAGGGAGTTATGACCTACGACGAGCTATATGACCAGACCAAGGGGCCTGGCAATATCAAAGATGTACTCTACACCGCTTACTCCGAGACCTCGACTGGCGGCACTGGTCGCGAGGAGGTACTCGTTTTCACAGTTGACTATGGCGATGCACGCATCTTCCACTCGATGCTCGGCCACGCAGGAGACTCACGCGAGGATTCACCCGCTATGACCTGCGAAACATTCCGCAAGTCGTTCTTGGCTGGGGCTCGTTGGGCTGCTGGAGTGAATTAGTTTTTTTGACCTCCAACGCCAAAAGTTTCGCCTTTACATCCACCCCTGCGGCATATCCTGTGAGTGCACCACTAGCGCCTACAACTCTGTGACATGGGATGATAATATGAATTGGATTCCGATTATTTGCATTGCCTACGGCTCGTGATGCTTTGGAATTGCCTATCGCCTCGGCAATCTGGCCATAGCTTCTAGTTTGCCCAAATGGAATCCTGCGAAGCTCCTCTAGCACACATCTTTGGAAAGGCGTGCAGGCAGACAGATCTAGCTCAACGTCGAAGGTTTGACGCTCACCCGCAAGATACTCCTCCACTTGCGCAAAGACTCGATCCGTGAACAAATCCGCCACGCCAACCTCCTGAGATTCAGAGCATAGAATCTGCAACCGCGTAAGTTTCTCATCGCGATGCTCAACAAGTAAACATCCGATCGAGGAGCGATATATAGCAAAACCGTGCGACATAGTTATTAGTTTTTTTGGTGCTGCCAACAATATCTACTTCCGCTCTGCGCTGCGCGTTTACACCTCGCACCCGAGCTTGTAACGCCTTGGCATTGATTGCTTTGCTCCTCATCATTTGGCTCATCGACCCCTTCGGAAACAGTGACCGTTATAGCTTCACCCTCAACCAGCCACATCGAAGAATCGAACGCAGATTCATACGCTTCCAACTCCTCACTCATCTCCGCAAAGAAGTCGATCGAGGTGAGCTGCTCAACAAAATCAACACTCACGGCATACTCCTCCAACGCCCCATCGACCTTGGTGTTCGCCATCACGTAACCGATCATCGCTCGCTTCTTGGGCGAGTACAACACCTTGTAATATCGGCTAGGAATGGTAACGCAATTCTCTCCTATCGTGCCCAATGAGTCAGCCAAAATAGGCCCTGTGATAACGTGTAACACGCTATCTCGCAGCGCAAGATCCCGCACTCTCTCCTCCAATCGCTTCCATCCTCCACGGTTAAACGAAGGTAATTGCGGCGACATATTCGAAAGGTAGAAGCTCTCCGACATCGCCACATCGTTGCGCGACATCGAGGCTGCGGGGCAGAGGTGACCTCGATCATATCCCGAAGCTTTATAGTCGTTCAAGGTTGCCGAACCAGTTGCGACTTTTGGATCTTCGCGGAAGTTATCGCCTCGTGAGGCATCTCCTGCAAGGGTTTCTGGCGAAAGCAGATAGTAGACCCACTCGGCCTGCTCATGCTCTTCGGCATATGCGAGGGTGAAGTAGCTGTGCTCGATGATTTGCCCCGACGAAGCAGGCAGGTAGCTTTGAGCGAAAAGGCTGCTACTTATCGTCAAAAAGCTCAGCAGCAGCATATTTTGCAAGAGGATTTTCTTGCGGAGATTTATAATCATGTTTTTATTTATTCTTTTTTTAATTAAGCTTAACCTCTTAACGTCATCCCAGACTTGATCTGGGATCTACAACTCCTGCTGGAATATGTTGTCGACAACCACTCTCTTTTGTAGATCCCAGATCAAGTCTGGGATGACGTGGGGTCGTTTCGGGGATGTGATTTGGGAGGTGAAGGAAGTGCCAAAAATCGCCTTGCTAGCCGCACTCTGCTGCTGTTTTAGACGGCTCTCTCTTCAACTATATTAAAGAGGTGAGCACCTTCAATAACTAACGGATTAGCCTGATTAAAAAAGACCACACCATTCACAGGCGAGTAGATCATCTCGCGGATCGAAGCATCATAAGGATCAACAATCTCGGCCAATAACTCACCCCGATGAACACTAGCTTGCGGAGTACACAAATTGCGGAAAAATCCCGAAGTGCGACTACTCACAGTAACCAAATCAGCACTTGTGATCACCTGCGAGTGATATCCAGGGCGCACCGAAGCGGACAACATCCCCACGCTAACCATAAACCTGAGCAACGATTCAACAGCGCTATCCACACACTCCTCGACCAATTTACGAGTGTAACCCGTATAGAGCGAGAAGGCCTTCACACCCCAAATCTGCCAATTATAGTTAAGCAACGTAGTGTCGTAAGGGGTATAATCCTTGACGTAAACATAGGGCATACCGAAATATTTCGCCTCCTTTTCAGGTTGATAGCCAGTGTTGAGCATCCTGACGTGAGGGATAAATTCGCCTGGGATATAGTAACTTGCAAGCTGCACTCCATAGGCATAATTCTTGACGCTCTCGAAAACCGCAGCGGCTATTCGTTGCGTAGTCTCACCCTTGTCGTAACCTGGAAACATTCGATTCACATCGGTGTTATCCATCGACCAGAAGCGCTTTCCAATATTCATCGAGAAGGGATTCACCGAGGGGATCACCAAGATTTCGTGACCTGGGATCAACGATCCGCTATGCTCCAAATCGGTGAGTCGCTTGATTAGCGCCGCACAAGTATATTGTTGCTGGATCTCGTCGCCACGGATAGCACCCACCACCGCCAAGGTTTTTGTGCCCGAACCGAAGCGGTAGCCGTAGATATTAAAATCATCGCGGTGAGGCGACTGCATCGTATATAGTATCTCTTTTTTCATCCTCTCGCTTGTGTTAAATTTGGTGAATTCTCGCCAGTAGCGATCCATCGTAGACAACCGGATAGGCTCTCAGAGTAAACAAAAAACCTCTCACAGGAGAGAGCACATGGTGAAGAATATCGCCAGTAAGTGGATCGACAATGGTTCCGATCTCCTCACCACACTCCAAAACCTCGGATGTCTTGCGCTCGGTAAGAAAAATTCCAGAAGCCTCAGCATTGAGGAATGAAACCCTTTCACCTTGCGAAATTATCCCCTCAACGAGTTTCTCACGTTTCACTTCACCACTCCACATACCTTTGCTCGAGAGCATATTCAAAATTCCCTCGACCAAGCTGTCACCCATCGTATGATTCACGCGCATACCAACACCCATTTCGACCACCACGCATGGCGTACCTGTCGAGTTAAGCGAGTGCGCAAGAGTAGCCTCCAAAACCGTAGCAGCCTCGTGCACCCAGATAAAATCAATTCCCAGAAGCTGAGCTTCGGGAACCAACACCTCGGCAGCATCGACATTGATACGCACCTGCGGCACCTCGCGCAAGAAGATATTGCTCGAGTGAATGTCGATCACCATATCGGCACCTTTCAGATCCTCAAGAACGGCGTATGCCACTCTTTCGGCCATCGCACCAGCAGGGTCTCCTGGGAAAATGCGGTTCATATCCAAATCAAAGCCTGGGATACCACGCGAGATAGTGTCGATTCCGAGCGGGTTGAGCGCTGGATATATCTCGACCACTCCATCGAGCTTGTCTAGATTATCGCGCAACAGACTAGCCAATTTATAACAGACATACTGACCCTCTAGCTCATCGCCATGGGTACCCGTCACAATACATATTCTGCGCTTTGACTCTCCCGACGAAATAACGTTTTTCTTGATTATCAGTTTTTCATCGAGGGGCATTGCTACAGATACTACCTCTTTTATCATATTTTATTATACCTTTTTTTACTTCAAAATCTCTTCAACCACCACTCTAATTTGGGTTGAGTGCGAAGCTGCGCCACGCATCGTTCCGCGAACCACCGAGCAATCATCGGCATCACGACCGTGCGAGAGTTTGATATATCCCGACTCCACTTGCCTATTATGCGTTGGATCGACTCCATACCACACACCACCGCACCACACTTCTACCCATGCGTGAGTCTCACCCGTTCCTACGACTAGTCCCACGACATATCTTGCAAAGATAGCACGTTCTCGGCATAAAGCAATCAAAATATGCGAAAAATCTTGACAAACTCCCGCGGCCATGTTGAAACTCTCGATAGCTGTTGTGTCGACCGAAGTCTTGCCAGGCATATAGATCAGATAGTCATAGAGCGCGGCTGATAGCGCCAAGGCTGTCTGCAAACTAGAGCCGCTACACCTTACACTGCGATTGAAATTCAACATCTCGGCATCGACTTGGGTGAGGTGAGTCGGAGTTTTATAAATCGCTCTAGGCGCACTCTCCTCTGCTTGATACCTGTCGCACGCCACAACACCATTCGAGGCCACCACAAAGAGATCGTGTCGATCATTGAGGTGACCATAGTGAATCACATTGCCAAAGGCATCCTTGCCTCTGGTGATCTTCGCTGGAGCTAGCAGTTGAAGCTGATGCTCCTTGATCTGTTGAAACTGCTCCTCGCTGGGAGTGCAACGCAACAGAAAGTGGTACGAGCAGACCATCGAACTATAAGTAACGATGGTCTGATAACTAAATTTATATTCTCGTTTGCGTTCCATAAAATACTCTTAAACCAAAACTAGTGAGTTCAAATATCCGAGCACACTGCTTCGATACGCCTCGCAACTTGGGTCGTAATTCTCCTCTGAGATCAACCTTTCGAGCTGCTCCAATGAGTACTCGTCGACTGCTGCGCCTGCCTTGCGTATAGCCTCCTTAAGTGAGACGAAAACCTCCTCGATGCGGAAGAATGGGTAGCAGAAGCGGATATGAAGATCGAGATTCTCGACGAAGCGACCAGTTTTCAAATATTTACGGATTCTCTTGTCGAAGACTCTCTCGTCGATCGAGCCGAAGAATGCCAACATATAATCGGTTACGGGTTGCAGAAGCGTGATATTCTTTTCGCCTCTAATTCCGCACTCGGTGATAAGAGCCAATGACATTTGGATATATGAGTACGACTCGCTGGTGATATCCATGCGAAGCACAATTGCGTTGTCGTTGGCGCCATTCAAGCTCGAGATAATCGAGCAGTTGCTCACTGGCGAGTAGAGTTGCGCCAATTGGAAAAGCTCGCTATTGAGATCCTCACCTTGGGTCTCGACACCCAAGAGTTGGTAATATTCATGCAAGTCGGCGATATCGCCATCAATAACCTTGTCGTAGTAGCGACGCAGCAGGTGAAGTGAGATATATACACGCTCGGCATAGCGACCAAGCCAGTAGAGTCTATTGGCCTTATCGGCCGTGATTACGTTGCAAACCATAAATTTTTCTTAATCTTTCTTATTCAGTTAATACCCATGTATCTTTAAATCCACCACCCTGCGACGAGTTGACCACAAACGAGCCCTTGATTCGCGAGTAACGCGTAAGGCCGCTTCTCCACACCTTGGTCTCATCGCCTTGAATTACGAATGCTCGCAAATCGGCCTTGCGCTCGATGGTCGATCCATCCTCCTCTAAGAGCTCGAGATCCTTGAAGTCGATAATCTCTTGGGCGATCCAACGACGTGGTTGCGAGATGATAAGCCCCTTTAGCTCCTCTAACTTTTCAGGTGTAAGGTCGCGACCAAAGACGACTCCGTAACCACCCGCTTCGCTGACATCTTTGATAACCAGCTTTTCAATATTAGATAAAATATAATCGTAATCATGCTTGTAATATGGTAAATAAGTTGGCGCATTTTGCAGGATCGGCTCCTCGTTAAGATAATATTTAATCATCATTGGCACAAAGTAATATGTTCCCTTATCATCCGCTACGCCATTTCCTGGAGCGTTGATAATCGCCACATTACCCTTAGCATATGCCTGCATAATATTTGGCACACCCAACATCGACGAAGCCTCGAAGATCATTGGATCAAGGTACTCATCCGAGACTCTGCGATAGATAGCACCGACCCGCTGCCTACGATTATAAAGACCATTGTAATACAAGATATCATCCTCGACAACCAAATCCCCTGGGAATGCCAACACCGAACCAGTCTTCTCGGCAAGGTAAGAGTGTTCGAAGAATGCCGAGTTGTAACGGCCTGGCGTAAGAATGACATTGAGCCCCCTGCCATCGTTCACCGCATCCATCATCTCTTTCAAGAGGTTCGAGTAGTTACGATTGTCTGCCACTGGATTGTTTTGGAATGTTTCGGGAGAGACCTTGCGGCTGATGGTTCTTGCGATCATCGGATACGACGCACCTGAAGGAATACGAAGATTATCCTCTAGGATATACCACTCGCCCGTTTTAGCCTGCACCAAGTCGATTCCCGAGATGTGCGAATAGACCCTTTTCGATGGGGTGATACCTTCGCACTGTGGCAAGTAATCTTTCGCCGAGTAGATAAACTCCTCTGGGATCACCCCATCAGCAACGATATTTTTGTCGTGGTAGATGTCGTGGAGAAACATATTGAGCGCCTTAACACGCTGAATCAAACCCGCTTCGAGCATCTTCCAATCCTCGTGTTCGATAATTCTAGGAATCGAATCAAATGGAAATAGCTGCTCGTTGAACGTGCCATTTTTGTAGACTCCGAAGCGCACTCCGAAGCGCTCCATCCATTTATTTACTGTCTCTTTGCTCTCGATTAATCTCTCCATAGCTATTTTGTTTATCTTGTAATTAACTCCAGTTTTCACAAAGATAGTCTCGAGCAGCTCTAAAAGTTCTCAAAAAAGGCAAGCGATTGCAACCAAAAAAAAATCGCTACAAATATTCAAGCAAATATCCAAAATCGCTTGAAATTCTATTTTTATCGTTGCAATAAAATGTAGATATAATAAAATTTCTCAAAAACTATTTTTCTGCTAAAACTACATCCTAAGACTCATAGAGGTCAGAAGTCAATAATATTTACTATTTTTGTAAAAAAATTAAATCTCATGAAACTCATCTGGTTAGATATTAGCGCCTCTTATTCTCACTCATCATTAGCCTTGCCAGCAATCGAGGCTTGCCGCAAGGGTGATCCATACGAGTGGAGCAGAGTAAGCGGCACGATCAACAGCGATGTATATCTTCTCTGCAAGGAGCTCTATGAGGCTCGACCCACGATTATCGCCGCGACTTTGTGGCTATTTAATCACGAGGTGGTTGTCAAGGTATGCGAAAGGATCAAAGCGATTCTGCCCGAGGTTACCATTATCTTGGGAGGTCCTGAGTTCAATGGCGACAATGAGCCGTTTTTGCGTCGCAACGACTTTGTCGATTTTGCCTTTCGAGGTGAGGGAGAGATAGAGTTTCATCGCTTTTTGGCAGGTGAACCCCACTCGTCGATTAGCGGATTGTGTTATTTGGATCGCGCCGACAACGGGAAATACATAGACAACGGCACCGCTCGAGTGGCAGATTTCGCGACACTTCCATCGCCCGAGAGTAGCCCGTTTTTCACCCTCACTTCGCCATTTGTGCAGATCGAGACTTCGCGTGGATGTTTCAATTCATGTGCCTTTTGCGTTAGTGGAGGCGATAAACCTATTCGCAATCGACCCATTAGCGAGGTTCGTAAGCGGATTACTCGGATTCAAAAACATGGAATTAAGGATATCCGAATTCTCGATCGTACCTTTAACTACTCGCCCAAACGTGCCCAGGAGATGCTTACGCTATTCACCGAATTCCCGTCGATGAATTTCCACTTGGAGATCCACCCTGCGCTGCTTTCTGAACCTTTGGCCGAGCTTTTGGAGTCGATGCCCGAGGGTTTGTTGCACTTGGAGGCTGGTATGCAGAGCCTCGACGATAGGGTGATCGAGGCGTGCGGCAGGATTGGTAGCAATGAGGCGGCTATACGAGGACTCGCGAGACTTTCACAGATGAGTAACTTCGAGACTCATGCCGATCTTATTGCGGGACTACCCCACTACACCCTCTCGCAAATTTTCCTCGATGTGCGACAACTTTCGCAAATTGGTGCGGGTGAGATTCAGCTCGAACTTTTGAAGTTGCTTCCTGGCACCAAAATGCGAGGTGAGGCCGAGGAGCAAGGAATTAGATATTCGCGAACGCCTCCTTATGAAGTGCTTCAGACCCCCGCAATCTCGATCGTGGAACTCGATCGTGCCAGATTGCTCTCCAAGCTGCTCGACAAGTTCTACAACGCCAAAGGGTGGCAGAGTGTGACGCGCACAATTATCAACGAGAACGAAGGCTTCTTGGAGCAATTCCTCGATTATCTTGCCTCAACGGAGCTTTTGGAAAAACCTCTTTCTTTGGAAAAACGAGGTTCGCTGCTCTATAATTTCTGCAACGAGAAGATGGAGGGTCGCTACACAGATGATCTCGCTGTGGCATGGATCGAGAATGGAATTTCGCTTCGCAAAGCCGAAGCTGGCCGAATTGAAAAGGCTGTCTCGCTTCCCTCAGGGATGACTCGACAGCCGCATATGCATTACTATTTATGGCAGGGCTCAACGAAAAGTTACATCTTCGTTTTTGACCGCTCGGTAGATCACTCTCGACCCGTTGAGAAGATCGAGGTGTAAACAAAAAAAATGACCAATGAATATTAAAACTCATTGGTCATTTTTTTATATTCGAAGAATACTAGTCAACATACATGCCCTCGCGAGAAAGTTGGTGATCAAGGTTTGCGATACCCAACACAACCACTGCAGTAACCGTTGCAGCGTGCTCTTGATACTCAGGGATATTCTTGTTATAAAGGTCATTTTCAGTGTGCCAAATCTCACCATATGTGAAGTTGTAACCTTTGCAATCCGCCTCCTTGAAGCCGATGTAAGGAACACCATTCACACCAAATACAGTAGCATCAGTACCGCCCATTCTAACTGGGCGTTTAGTTGGTTCTGAGACAGTTAGCTCGAATGGAATATCCGAGTTGATCTTCTTGAGTGGCTCACATATCTTCGCCATATCATCATACATCGCCTCAGGCACAGACAAACCAACAGGAGCCAATGGACCACCATCGCGGTTGAACAGATACGAAATCTTTGGCATCATATCCTTGTGAGTCTCGCAGAACGCCTTAGCTCCCAAAAGACCAAACTCCTCGGCAGCAAAACCAACGAAAAGAATCGTGCGTTTTGGTTTAGCACCCGAAGCTGCGATCATGCGAGCAACCTCCATCATTGGGCCGATACCAGTTCCGCAATCCACACCACCAGTCGCAACATCATAAGCATCGAGGTGACCACTTACGATAACATACTCGTCAGGATATTTCTCTCCCTTGATCGAAGCTACAACATTGTGATACTTGATCGGTCCAATCTTGAAGTGGTTACGGATATCGAACTCAAGGATTGGTTCGCGACGCTCAACGACCATCTGCTTGATCTTAGCATATTGGTGCTCATCGAGTTTGATATCCGGAACAGTCGAAAGATTGTCGAATGTTGTGGTTGGGTCGTTCAAAAGTGGACGATCATAAAGGGCACGGATTGGAGTTGCTGCGGCTTGGATAAAACCAAGAACACCAGCTTCAACCATTTGGTCGTAGAATAGGTAGGGAACATCCTCGATAAGTGGCTCGGTAGGATTATTCTCACCATTTCGTCTGTTGGCCATCATAATCTCGCGGTTGCTCGCTGCGATCTCGTTGTTGCGAGCAATTGTAGCTTTACGAAGTGAATCGCCCTTCTCAGAGATATCAACTGGCCAACCGCCACTCATGCCCGAGATCAATACCCAAGCACCATTCAAAGCGTGCTTCATACCATCGAACTCAGCTTGCGACTTAGGCTCGAGGAGCGCCACACCGCGTTGTTTTCCGCGAGTACCCGAGGTGTACGATGGAGTTGCAAAGTGAAGAACCATACCCTCCTCGCTAAGGAGTTTTCCGCTCCAGTGACCACGGTTAAAACCTACTGGAACTTCTCCAGCCTCTTCCAAGTGAGCCTCAAGACCCCAACTTTCATACTCGCGAATCATCCACTCCGCAGCATTCTCGTAGGCATCAGAACCCACTAGGCGGCCACCAAAGCGGTTGGTCAAAATGTCGAGTTGGTGCATAACTTGATTGTCGTTCTCACCCATCTCGATGATCTTGTCGATTGCTCCTTTTTGAGCAAAAACGTTCGCATTTAATCCCAAGCAGGCTAGAGCTGCAATGGCAAAAATTCTTACTTTCATATCACTATTTTTTGTTAAAATTATATTTTACGCTTGCGTGATGTTACGCAGCAAAAGTAATAGTTAATTTTTAAGAAATCAAGAAATATCATTTATTTTACTCTCAAAGTGGTCAAAATAGATAAAAAAAGAGCCATTTTCATTCGAAAATAGCTCTTTTTTCTTAATTTTTCTTAATTTTTCACCCAATTTAGCCAAAACTGCATTTTTTGGCGATTTTGGAAAAATCTATATTTACGCATTAAAAATATCCCGAATAGATTGCGCCGCCACGTAACCCATACTCCATGCCGCCTGCAGATTATATCCGCCCGTGATGGCATCGACATCAACCAACTCACCCGCCACAAAAAGGTTCGGACAATCGCGCGACTCCATGGTCACCGGATTGATGCAACCAACGGCAACGCCACCAGCTGTGACAAACTCCTCCTTATGCACCGAGCGACCATCGACAGAGTACTCATCGGCACACAACGCAGCGACAATGCGGTTAATTCCCTTAGAACCTAGCTCCACATAGCGGCGCTCCTGCGAGATATTCGCGCGGTGCAAAATGTGCAACCACGTGCGAGCGGTAAGGCCAAATGGAGCGACCGACCCAACGAGCTTTTTGCTATGTTCCGAGATATGGGCAAGCAAGAGTTTAAGGGTCTGCTCCTGCGAGGTGCTACCCACCCACGAGATCATAATTTGTGCCTTGTAATCACTCTCTTGCATTCTCCGTGCGGCATATGACGAGAGTTTCAACACAGCAGGGCCACTCACACCCCAATGGGTGATAAGCAGCGCTCCGCAGCCCGACATACGGCTACCTTTGAGCGAGACAACGGCATCTTCGACCACCGTTCCCATAAGCTCGGTGATGGGATTGTTCTTGATATTGAAGCTAAAGAGCGACGGTGCTGGATCGACAAAACGGATTGGAAGCTCCGAATAAAGAGAGACACCATCCTTCGCTGGAGCGCCACCAGTTGTAGCTACAACTATGTCGCACTTTAAGCTCTCAGCCGCACCATCTACCTCAACTTCGAACCCTTCACCCAGGCGTTTAACTTTAGTAACCCTCTGGCGACACTTAAGATCAATGCCATGCTCCTTCGAGAGGCGCAAAAAAGTGTCGATAATCTCACCAGAATCTTGCGAGCGAGGAAAAACGCAGTTATCATCTTGGGTCACTAGGCTCACACCTTGATCCTCGAACCAGTCGAAAGCGTCGTTGTGATCAAAAAATTTAAAACAGTTACGCATAACCTTTTCGCCTCGAGGATATCTCTTTATCAAGGGCAGATCTTCGGCAAACGAGTTGGTAAGATTGCATCGTCCACCACCCGAAACGCGCACCTTGGCTAAGGGCGCAGCAGCTGCCTCCAAGATCGTCACACCAATCTGAGGAGCAAACATTTTAATATTTATAGCTGCGAAAAATCCTGCGGCGCCACCGCCAATTATGATTACCTTCATATTTATATTGTACTTAAAGCACAAAGGTAATCTTTTTATCACTATCTTTGGCAAAAATTTAACGAATAAATGAAGACAGCAGATTGGCCATCGGTAGTTGGCACACAGGTATTACTAATTGGTGAGAATTCGACCTTGCAGTGGAAGGATGAAGTTTTGGAGCACGCGATGTTCTTGGACTACTACTTCCGCCACGCTCCATATGACTTGGGCGAGAGAAGCCGCTACAGCGAAGCTCGCACAATATTCGAGTCTCTCGAGGAGATGACCTCGGGCACGTGTCGACCTGAGCAGGTTCATGGCACGCTGCTATCGAACGACATCTTGGCACGACCACCTCGTGGAAAACATATTTTTGTGCCTGAGAAGCAAGCTCGCGAGGGTTTGGAGCATATCAATTCGCTTCTTAAGCGCCACCCTTCGATCAAATATATCTTTGTGATGGGGCTGCAAACCAACTACTATCTCCAAAAATTTGGATTCTACTCGTCAGGCGACATCACCAAGGAGTTTATCCGAGGAGCTGAGCCACGCCACATTGGAGTGCAGTCGTATAATCAATACTATCAGCCAGTTAACGCAAAGCCATTCCGCCAGGTTTGCTTCAAGCGTTACCGCGCTACGCACTTCCCCGAGGTCGAGGTTATTCCGATACTTCCCGTTAAGAGCTATCCTCTTGCTGGCAGCGACCTAAACAATTTTGGCGAGAGCTTCGAGGAGCTTAAGAAAAGTTTTATCCCTCAAGAGTAGATAATTGATGGCCGAAAAAAGGGAGAAAAAGGAGAGCAAAGAGATGCTACACCCTAGAAATCGCCACCGCGGCAGCTACGACTTCGACGCACTTATCGGAGCTTACGCAGCCTTGGAGAGGTTTGTTGCACCCAATAAATTTGGCACTCGCTCGATTAATTTTTTTGATCCTGCGGCGGTCAAGGCGCTTAATGCTGCGCTTCTGGCTCTGCATTATAAGATCGAGTGGTGGGATATTCCCTCGTCGGCACTTACTCCTCCGATTCCTGGTCGAGCCGATTATATTCACTATGCGGCTGATTTGCTCTCGCTCAAAGCTGGCTCTGCGGTAAGGTGTTTGGATATCGGCACAGGAGCTAACTGCATCTACCCGATTATCGGCCGAGCTGAGTATGGATGGGAATTTGTCGGCAGTGATATTGACGATCGCTCGATCGAGAGTGCACAGCAGATTATTGATCGCAACTCTTTGTTGAAAGGTCACGTTGAGCTACGCAAGCAGCACTGCAAAGAAGATATTTTCAAAGGCGTCATCGGCGAAGATGACTACTTCGACCTTACAATCTGCAACCCACCATTCCACGATTCAGCCCAAAGTGCCAAACGAGGCAGCGAGCGAAAACTGAGAGGATTAAAAGCAAAAAACAAAGGCATACTAAACTTCGCAGGCCAAAGCAACGAATTATGGTGCGAAGGAGGCGAACGACTCTTTATCGAGAGAATGATCTCGCAAAGCGTTGATTTTAAGCGTCAATGCGAATGGTTCACAACCCTTGTCTCATCGGAAGATAATCTACCACCGTTGCGCTCTGCACTCAGAAAAGTAGGAGCTCGAGAGACACGCACCATCGAGATGCACCAAGGGAATAAACGGAGCCGAATTTTGGCTTGGAGGTTTTAAAACTTAAATTTATGTTACAGACAGGATTAATGACTATCGGGCTTCTTGTAGTCTCGAACGTATTTATGATCTTCGCATGGTATGGCCACTTGAAGTTACAGGAGACAGGCGTAAGCTCATCATGGCCAATCTATGCCGTGGTGCTCTTCTCGTGGGCTATCGCATTGGCCGAATATGCGTTCCAAGTACCAGCCAATAGAATGGGATTTATTGGCAACGGAGGACCATTCACACTTATGCAACTCAAAGTGATGCAGGAGGTTATAACCCTCACTCTCTTTGTCATCTTTGCTAACTGCTTCTTCCAAGGCAGCGAACTTAGATGGAATCACTTGGTCGCTTTTGTACTGCTGATCGGCGCAGTTTACTTTGTATTTTTAGACACCACAAAATAGAACGTATGAAAATTACTAGAAATAGTTGGGGTTATTACACCCTGGCACTCTTTACCACATTCCTTTGGGGTTCGGCCTTTGCAGGTGCGAAAATCGGATTTGAGTATATGCCTCCGATGATGCTCTCGGGAATTCGATTCACCTTGGCGGGATTAATTCTTGTGCCGATGATTCTCTTCTCGCGACTTAATTGGCGAGAGCAGATTGCCCAAAATTGGAGGTTTATGCTTCTCTTTGGCTTTGTGCAGAGCTTCCTGCAGTATGGTCTGTTTTATATGGGACTCAACTTGGTTCCAGGTGCGATTTCGGCAATTATTATTGGTGCGGGACCTCTGTTTATTGCCGTTATGGCTCACTTTTCTTTGAAGAATGACAAACTTACCCCGCGCAAGATTTTCGCGATTATGTTGGGTATGGCCGGAGTGATCTCGATTAGCCTTACGGGTAGCGAACTTGCCACCAGCGATAAATTTTATTGGGGTGTGGCGCTATTGATTCTTAGTAATTTGATCGGTTCGTATACCAATATCATGGTCGTGAAGCGCAAAGGTGAGGTCTCGTCAATGCTGCTCACGATGGCCTCGAACCTCTCGGGTGGATTGATGTTGTTTCTAACTTCGCTCTTTATCGAGCCTACCGAGGCGCTGCACCAGGCGTTGCCTTTAGAGTTCTATGTGGCGATAATTTGGCTTGCAATCATTCCTGCTGCGGGATTCTCGATTTGGTATTACCTCTTGGCTCTGCCTGGTGTTAAGGTCTCGGAGCTTAATATTTTGAAGTTCACGATTCCTATTATTGGCGTGGTACTGAGCTGGTTACTCTTGCCTAATGAGTACCCAACTTGGGGAACCGTTTTGGGAATTGCGATCATTTCGGCAGCCGTGCTTGTTTTGCAGCTGCCAGCTATTTGGAAGAGTAAATAGGCTACAACTTAATATCGTAAATCTGGATCACACCTTGCAAGTGCTGCTGCTCATCGACAACTAGCAGCGAATTAACTTTGCGCGCAGTCATGAGCTTCTCGGCAGTGATCAACTTCTCATCTCCGCCGATTGTAATCGGGTTAGGCGTTGCGATATCGGCAGCCGAGATTTTAAAGAAATCTGCCTCTCGCTGCTCCATCGCACGACGAATATCTCCATCGGTGACAATGCCCACAACGCGGCTATCCGAGTCACACACAACCACTTGGCCCAATCCTCCGCGGCTCATAATGTGGATCATATCCTTTGCCGAGCAATCTGGCGATGCCGTTGGCAAATCATTGCTACGCATAACATTTCCAACGGTCATAAGCAACCTACGACCCAAGCTTCCACCAGGGTGCAAACGCGCAAAATCACGAGCGGTAAACTCGCGAAGTTTCATCAGAGCAACGGCCAAAGCATCGCCCATAACCAACTGAGCAGTAGTCGATGAGGTCGGCGCAAGGTTCAAAATACACGCCTCGTGGTTGACCCCAATATTGAGATTGATATCAGAATTCTTCGCCAGTGTCGAGTTAGGATTTCCGCACATCGAGATCAAAAGATTGCCATTCGAGTGAATAAACGGAACGATTTTCAGTACCTCATCGCTCTCACCCGAGTAGGAAGCTGCAATGATAATATCATCCTTCGAGATCATACCCAAGTCTCCGTGGAACGCCTCAGCAGGATGAAGATAGAAGCTCGGAGTGCCTGTAGAGGCCAAAGTGGCTGCAATCTTCTTATTGATAATACCCGATTTACCGATGCCGGTAAAGATCACCTTGCCGCTCGACGAAAGGATCGCCTCGATAGCCTTAATAAACTGGTCATCAAGGTTTTGCTCCAACATACGTAGTGCCTCGATCTCGGTTTGAATCGTGGCACGCGCTAAGTTTAGTATCTCAGACTTCATAGCTTCCTATTTTATAAGCTCCTCGATAAGAGGCTTTAAATTATCCAATTGCAACATATTCGCCGCATCACTCATCCCCTTATCAGGATCTGGGTGCACCTCCAAGAAGTAACCATTCGCACCAAAGGCTTTAGCTGCCAAGGCCATCGAAGGGACAAACTCGCGATTGCCACCAGTCACACCACCCGCAGCACCTGGGCGCTGAACCGAGTGGGTGCAATCCATAAGCACCGTTGGGGCGAAGTTCAACATATCGGGGATATTGCGAAAATCGACTACTAAATTGTTGTATCCGAAGCTGTTACCGCGTTCAGTTAACCACACCTCAGCTGCTCCCGACTCCATCGCCTTTTGGTAAGGATAGATCATATCGGCACCCGACAGGAATTGCGCTTTTTTGATATTGACCACCTTGCCGCTCTTTGCCGCTGCCACCAATAGATCGGTTTGACGGCATAGGAATGCAGGGATCTGCAAAACATCGACCACCTCGCCCGCAGCCTCAGCCTGGTACGACTCATGAATATCGGTGACCAATTTTAGCCCCCAACGCGATTTCACGTCAGCGAGCATCTGCAAACCACGCTCCAAACCCACTCCTCGGTACGAGCCCAACGAGGTACGGTTAGCCTTGTCGAACGACGCCTTGAAAGCGATCTCAACACCCAATTCACGATTTATCTCAACCAATTTTTCGGCTACCGTGTCGAGCAACTCTGCCGACTCGATAACGCAGGGACCAGCGATAAATTTCATAATGTTACTCTTTTATTGTTTTCAAATACGCCTCTGCGGCCTCTAAATCCTCGGGCGTATCAATTCCTATTGTCTCTTTGTGAGTTATTCCAACTCCGATTTTGTAGCCGTTTTCTAACCAGCGCAGTTGCTCCAACGATTCGGCAACCTCCAACACACCTTGAGGAAGTGAAGTAACCTCACGAAGTGCCTCGGTGCGAAAGGCATACATACCAATATGCTTATAGAAAGTGTGACTCTTTAGCCAATCGCAACGCTCTGTGCCACGAAGATAGGGAACGACAGAACGCGAGAAGTATAACGCTCGGCGATCGTTGCTCAAAACGACCTTCGGTGAGTTTGGATTCTCAAGACTTTCCAACGATGCATCCTCAGCGAAAGGCTTCACAAGGGTTGCGATATCAATGCTCTCGTCCTCGAAGCAAGCGATAATCGATTCGATCTGATCGGCGGCGATAAATGGCTCATCACCTTGAACATTGATCACCACATCGGCCACAACTCCCGACTTGCAAAGTGCCTCATAACAGCGATCTGTACCACTCTTATGCTCCTCAGAGGTCATGACCGCACGACCTCCAAAGCCAGCGACGCACTCTGCAATTCGCTCATCGTCGGTGGCCACAAAAACCTCGCCAACCACCTCACTCACTTTCTCATAGACACGCTCTATAACAGTTTTGCCACCCAACAGAGCCAACGGCTTAGCGGGGAAGCGTGTCGAGGCGTAACGCGCAGGGATAATCGCAACAACTCTCATTCTCTCTCCTATTTTAAAGCCAATGCCAAAACCTCTTCATTGGTGCTCACGTAGTGGAACGTCAACCCTTTGAGGTAGATATCTTTGATCTCCGAGATATCCTTGCGGTTCTCCTCGCAGAGGATAAGTGTCTCGATTCCAGCTCTTTTAGCCGCCAAGATCTTCTCTTTGATTCCTCCAACTGGTGTCACTCGACCGCGAAGGGTTGTCTCGCCAGTCATTGCGATACGCTCCTTTGGAATTCGCGAGGTGTAGGTCGAGACAATCGAGGTGATCATGGTGATACCTGCCGAAGGGCCATCCTTTGGAATCGCTCCCTCTGGTACGTGGATATTGATGTCGGTGGTCTCGAACAACTTAGCATCGATTCCCAATGACTCGTGGTGTGCCATCACCCACTCGTGGGCAATTGTCGCAGACTCCTTCATCACTTGACCTAGGTTACCCGTTAGGTTGACCTTGCCCTTTCCAGGTGTCAACAGCGACTCGATATAGAGGATATCGCCTCCAACCTCGGTCCATGCCAAACCTGTTACAACGCCCTTGATTCCAGCGATGTTATATTGTTCGCGACTAAATCGTGCCACGCCCAAGATCTTTGCAACATCCTGAGCGGTGACCTCTGGCGAGTACTCCTCTTCGAATGCGATATTTTTGGCTCTCGTGCGCGCTAGCTTTGCAAGTTGCTTATCCAAGGTTCTCACACCCGATTCGCGTGTATAGTCGGCAATGATCTTCTCGACAACCTCGCGCTGTAAGATCAAATCGCCTGTCTCGATTCCGTGAGCCTTGCACTGCTTTGGCAAGAGGTGGTTAAGCGCAATTTCAACCTTCTCCTCGAGGATATAGCCCGCGATATTGATCATCTCCATACGGTCACGAAGTGCTGGGCTGATATTGCTAATATTATTTGCCGTTGCGATAAACAACACCTTCGAAAGGTCATACTCCTTGTCGAGGTAGTTATCGTGGAACGTTGTGTTTTGCTCTGGATCCAACACCTCCAAAAGTGCGCTCGAAGGGTCTCCATGGTTGCTCGCTGTGATCTTGTCGACCTCATCGAGGATGATAACTGGGTTCGACGAGGCGCAACGCTTGATAGTTTGGATAATGCGGCCTGGCATCGCTCCGATATAGGTGCGACGGTGACCACGGATCTCCGACTCGTCATGCACACCGCCCAACGAAATACGGCCGAATTTACGACCTAGAGCCTCGGCAACTGACTTACCTAGCGAGGTTTTACCAACTCCAGGAGCGCCATAAAGGCAGATGATCGGAGATTTCAAATCGCCCTTGAGTTTCAAAACCGCCAAATGCTCCAAGATGCGCTCCTTGACCTCCTCCAAGCCGAAGTGGTCGGAATCCAATTGACCACGAACGGCTGCCAAATCGAAGCGATCGGCAGTGGTTTCGTTCCAAGGAAGATCCAGGATTAGTTGCAGGTAGTTCATCTGAACCGAGTACTCCGCCACGCCTGGATTCAAGCGCTCCAACTTAGCAAGCTCCTTTTGGAAATGCTCTCCGATCTCCTCGGACCACGATTTCTTCTCAGCAGCCTCTTGCAAGCGCTCGATGTCGCCATCCGCACCTTCACCCAATTCGTCTTGGATTGTGCGCAGTTGTTGTTGGAGATAATAGTCGCGTTGTTGGCGATCAATCTCCATCTTCACCTTGCTTTGGATCTCATTCTTAAGCTCCATATATTGCTGCTCGCGGATCAAGATTTCGAGCAGTTTACGCGTGCGTGCCAACAAGCCTGGAGCTTCCAAAAGGGTCTGGCGATCGGCATCCGAGAACTCGATATTTGTGCAGATGAAGTTTACTATTCCTCGCTTCGAATCAATGTTCTTAATGGCAAAAGCAGCCTCCTTGGGCATCATATTCGAATTATTGATAATCTCTAAGGCGATATCGCGAACCGAGTCAACTAGTGCGTCGACCTCGATATTATCATTATCGATTGTCGAGTCACGCAACACCTTGACCATAGCGGTGAAATAGGGCTCAGTGGTGAGGTATCTCTCCACCTCGATCTTCTCCAAACCGTTGAGAATCACGCTTTGCGAGCCATTGCCCATATCCAAGATCTTGATGATACGCGCTGCTGTTCCCACGCGGTACATATCCGAAGGGATTGGGTCGTCGATGCTACCATCGCGCTGAAGCACAGCACCTAGGATTCCTCCCGAGGCTTGCACATCGCGAACCAACTTCATACTCTTTTCGCGACCTACGGTAATCGAGGTGATTGATCCTGGGAAAAGTACCGAACTGCGAAGCGTAAGGATCGGAATTGAATCGGGGATTGGCACCTCCTGATAGTTTTCATCCTCTCCAGTTACGATTGGTATCACTCTATGTTTGCCGTCGAAAAGATCTGGCAAAGCGTTTAAATCATCAATCTCGATAGTATCTATTTTTCTCTTTTTGCTCATATTATTTTGTAAATGTAAATCTAATATATTGTATTAAAAAAGCCTATGTTTTATTAGCCAGATAGGTGGAAAGCAATATTCGCACTGCTTCCCACCTATATTTTAGTATATAATATTTTCCCTATCTACTATTCATCCGCCACCAAATACATCTCGAAGATCAAGCCAGAAAATGGCAGAATCTCTGATGTAGTTGACGTAGTTGTAGTTTCTGAGCTATCGTAATAGCTGCTGTAATCATAATAACTGCTACTATAATAACTGCTACTATCATAATAACTACTACCATAAGAGCTATAGTAATTATAATAATCAGAGTAATATGTTGTCGAAGTGCTAGCTGAATCACCACCGCTTCCCGAAGAGCCATAAGCAAAGGTTGACGAGGTGACAATTGCACTCCACTGACCATCGCGCATTGCTGGAATCGAGTAGAACCACGATGAGATATAGTTACCCTCATCAGAGGACATATCATAACTAATTGCAGAACCCGTAGAGTCTACCGAGCCATAAATCAACTCCTTAACCTCGTCGATATTTGTGTCGACAATAAAACCATCCAACAATCGACAGATATACCAAATTGTTGCCGCACCATCCTCACCGACTAGTTCACCATCATCGTAGTAGTCATCGTCGAAACGCTTTGCAAGTGCGATGTTGATCTTGCGGTCTAGCTCTGCGATACCATTGTAGTAAGGTGAATCTGGAACCACTGAAGTGTAAGGGTTTATGTAGTTAAACGATGCTCCGCTTACAGTAGCTGTTGCGCCAGGGTGGTAGTTGGTATTGATATAGACCCATGGCACATTGCTTGTTGCATTAGTCCACGCATTTGGATCTTCTTCTCCATCTTCCTCTTCTTCCTCCTCTTCATCGTCGTCGTCGTCGTCATCATCATCGTCGTCATCATCATCGTCATAATCATTGTTCAACGACTCTGGGTTGATTGTAAGTCCACCATTCGAAATCGCGAAGGCATTGACCTGTTGCTCATCGTAGCTCATCGGATCGTAAACAATATTGGTAACTTTGATCTTACAGATAAAAGGCAGAGTTCCCAAGGTGTATTGACCCTCGTAACCACCCGAGCCTGTAACACCTGACGAAGAGATAATAGACGAAGGTGAGTAGAGCGTGAATTCAGCTCCATTGTATAGCAATACATCATCACGATCACCAACTGTCAAAGGGTTGGTAAATGCCAATTGAGTACACTCCAACAATAGATCGAAATCCTCGTAGTCGTCATAATCATCATAATCGTCAAGATCATACGAGAAGCGGAAATATGGCACATAGTGAGTGTAGTCGGTATAAGTACCTTGTTGCCAAGCGACCAAATCGTTACGCGTTACGCAGATATTACCATTAAGGTCATAACCTGTAAGATCGTAGGCTACCCAACAAGATGTATCACTAATTGGTCGTCCTGTGGTGTCACCCTCGGTAACTAGGTCAATGTAGTATGCACCATCCTCTTGGTAGTTGGCCAAAAGATCAGGATGGTATTTTGCCATCCACTCAGCGAAAATTTCATTCTCGATATCCTCTGCATCCACCGAGTTATACTCTGTACACGAGATAGTGAAGATCGTTGCAAAAATTGCAAATACTCCAAAAAATTTAGTTGATCTATGCTTCATCTTTATTTAATTTTCTATGCTTTCAATGGTGCAAAAAAAGGCTATTGGCTCCTCGAGATTGCTAACTCCAATCCAAGTGCTGCCATAGGCTGAGTCGTAGGTGAGGTAAATCTCAACGTTATCTCCCTCTTTGCATCCCACTAACGAAGTTTCGATAGCCTTTAGTATGTCACCCTTACCCAAAACTATCTCTAATGGTTCAAAACTCCAATATTCGGTATTCATACCCGCCGATTCAAATGTATATTCATACGTTGGATCGTTAGTATAAAAAAGGTTGCTACTCGTGGGAGTTGTATAACCGCTAAAGTCGTAACACCAAAAGGTCAAGGTTAGAGTGTCTCCACTTTCAACCTCGCGTTTTGAAGCTCTGCTGCTGTTATAATAATCCTCGATATAGCGAAACACCCCATAGCTTATGACGGTATAAAACTCTGGATCATCTTCGATCGAATCGGCAACGGCACTCTGAGCGATAAGCACAGGCGAGTGGCTCGATTCGAGGAATGTGATAATATCTTCTCGCTGTTCGGCAATAAGATCAGAATCATCTCCACACGCGACAGAGACAAAAAGCAGCAACGAAAAGATCACTATGTTTTTAATTTTCATCATATACATCATGCAAAGATACGAAAAAGTTATCAATTCTAAAACTCAAACTCTCTTTTCTTTTAAAGGTAAGAGAATTCCGCCTTGCGCAAAAGCCTACAACCGCTTGAGAGCTAACCTAATAAGAGTCTCAACTGTAACATCCGCCGACTCCTTGAGTATCGCCTTAATGCTCTTATCCGAAGCCGCCTTAGGGAAGCCAAGCATCATCAAAGCCTCGAGTGCCTCTGCAGCAACCTCGCTATTTTGAGGGGCCATCGGTAACGATAGCTCACCCGTTTCACCCAACGAGTTGACCTTGCCAGTTAGCTCCACGATAATCTTCTGTGCAGTTTTCAAGCCAAGCCCCTTGACGTTCTTCAAAAGAACGGCATTTTCGGTCATGATAATGCTTTTAATCTCGCGAGGGCTATAAGTCGACAGCACCATGCGCGCGGTGTTGCCACCAACGCCCGACACGCTGATAAGCAAACGAAACAGTTCGCGTTCTTGTTGCGTAGCAAAGCCATAAAAAATCTGCGCATCTTCGCGAACCACGAAATGCACATAGAGCTTAGCGCTCTCATGTTGCTCGATTGCCGAATAGGTTTCGAGCGAGATATTTAGCAAGTAGCCAACACCACCCACATCCAAAACTACCTGGGTTGGAGCCAAGTCGGCCACTTGACCTGAGATATATTCATACATAATTTTACATCAAAAAAAGTTACTGAGATGCAAAAGTAAATAAAATTTTTCTATCTTTGTCGTCTAAGAAATTTAAAACCAATAACAATATGAAGAAATTTTTTATTTGTGCTTCACTAGCAGCCTTCTCGCTTGTGGCTTGTACTACTCCTTCTGAGAGCCAATCAACCGAGAGTCAATCAACTGAGAGCCAAACAACTGCGGCATCTGGAGCAGTAGCTTACGTGCGTAGCGAAATGGTTCTATCAACTAGCGATATCTTCCAAACTGAAGGTGCAGCGCTACAATCAAAAACTGAAAAAGCACAAGCATCTTGGGCTAAAGCAGAGCAAGGCTTCCAATATGAGGCTTCTCAACTTCAAGAGAAGTACCAAAAAGGACTTATCACAACCGCTAATGCTCAAACGCAACAAACCGCTATCGAGACTCGCATCAGAAACTACCAAGCTAACGCTCAAAAAGAGGCTCAAGCATTGGAGGAGGAGAACTACGTATTCTCGAACCGTGCTCAAGATCTTTTCCGTCGCGCAGTTCAACAACTTAACGCAGACAAGCAATACAAGATGATCCTCGATGCTTCTCTTGTGATCGACGCCGACACAACCCTTGATCTTTCATCTCAAGTTTTGGCTATCGTAAACGAGCTTTACGCAGCTGAGAAAACTGAAACTACAAAATAGTAGCCTCTTAATTTAAGCAACACATTTAGACACTACAACTATGTGGTTTGTGCCATTTTCGCTCAGAGATCTTATTGATATACTCCTTGTAGCGATAATTATGTTTTGGATCTACCGCACCACAAAGGGTACAAATGCACCATATATCCTTACTGGTATCATTGCGATATACCTGCTTTGGGTGGTGGTCAAAACGCTCAACATGGAGCTACTCTCGTCGATCCTCGGCCAGATTATCTCGGTGGGTGTTATAGCGCTGATCATTGTATTTCAGCCCGAGATACGGCGCTTTTTACAGATGATCGGTATGCGACAAAAGCGATTGGGATTTATCATCAATATCTTCTCGTCGCAGAGAGTTGTAACATCGTCGAGCCTCGATCCTATCGTCTCAGCTTGTGCCGATATGTCGGAGAGCCTCACTGGAGCGCTGATCGTAATTAGCCAACAGAGCGACCTAAGATTGATCTCAGATGGTGGCGTTGCTCTCGATGCGAAGGTGTCGCCTCAGCTACTGAAAAACATCTTCTTCAAAAACTCACCGCTTCACGATGGAGCTGTGGTGCTTGCTGGAGATCGCGTAGTAGCGGCAAAGTGTATCCTACCCGTCACGCAGAGCGATGTACCTCAATCATACGGCACTCGACACTTGGCAGCAATCGGCATTAGCGAGATTTCCGATGCCGTAGTGATTGTAGTTTCCGAAGAGACTGGCAAGGTGGCCATCGCGCAAGCTGGACACCTCTACCGCAATCTTGAGGTCAAGCGCCTAGGACAAATCCTACAACGCTTCCTCTCAATCTCCCGCCGCCGAGAATCATCCGAAGTGGCCGAGTAAGTGGGGCTAAATATCAAAACAAAAAAATAGGCTATCCAATGGATAACCTATTTTTTTGTTTCACACCCCGCCACTACGCGTTTTTCGCATCAGCAGCTCCGTTATTTCCTTTACCGCTCTTGTTGTACAAGAATCGTTTGATCTTATGCGTTGGAGTCTTCACAAACTCCTCCTCTTGCTCAACGACCTCCGAGATCTTCGAGAAGCGGTTTACCTTAGAGTTTACATAACTTTGAATCTCCTTCTTCATTGCATCTTTGCGAGCCTCCCATTCGCTCATGCGGCTCTCCCAGCTATCGCGGAACTCATCACGCCACTCCTTAAAGAGATTCTCGATCTCAACAGTATTGAAGTGAACCAACGCCACTAGACGTCCCTCCTGCTCGGTAACAACCGAATCCGAGATATAGACATGAGAATTCAAAACGCTCTCGATCTCCTCAGGATAGATATTCTCACCACTTGGTCCAAGGATCATATTCTTCAAACGCCCCTTAATATATAGGTAGCCATCCTTATCCAACTCACCAAGGTCACCCGTGCGGAACCATCCATCCTCAGTAAATACCTCCTTGGTAGCCTCAGGATTTTTGTAATATCCGACCATCGCGCATGGGGTCTTCACAACAACCTCACCTTGACCAGTCTCTGGATTTATATTCTCCAAACGCACCTTCAAACCTTTGGCCATCGGACCAGTAGAGCCCAAGCGAGTCTTACCAGGGATAGCACCTGCCAAAACTGGAGCAGTCTCGGTCAAACCATAGCCGATAGCATAAGGAAATTTCGATACCGCCAAGAACTCCTCGGTGTTGATATCGAGCTTAGCTCCACCAACACCCAAGAAACGAACTCTGCCTCCAAAGACCTTCATCAAGCGATTTCCAGCAACCTTATAGAAGATATTGCGGATAAATGTCGCCTTGCAAATTGTGCGAAGGAAAGCCGTAGAGTTGAACTTCGCCTGCACTTGCGAGCGGAAGATCTTCTCGATCAAAAGCGGCACGATAAGCATAATCGTTGGTCGCACACGCTTCAAAGCTGGCATAAGCACCGTTGCGGTAGGCGGACGATCCAAATAGACCGACTGACCACCCTTCGAGAATGGCAAAATCATACCCAAAGAGCACTCATAGGTGTGCGACAAGGGCAACACTGAGAGGCAAACATCATCCGCGTTCATCAAGAATAGCGAGTCCAAAACTTCAACTTGGCGCACAAGGTTGTAGTGCGAAAGCATAACTCCCTTAGGCTTAGAGGTTGTTCCCGATGTGTAGATGATTGCAGCAATGTCTTCTGATTTTGGGTCTGTGAACGAACCTTTCTCTTCGACCTTTTGCGAAATCACGCTTAGGTTCTTGGTACGTATAACAACATTTAGCTTTGAGATAGTCTCTTTTGATAGACGTGTAAATAGTTTGTCCGATACTAAAATAGCCTTTGCTTCAGAGTGCTGGATAATCATATCAAGCTCTGGGCCCGAAAAGTCAGGCAAAATGGGGACAATAGTCATACCAGCAGAAACAACTGCGAAGTAGCAGACGCTCCAGTTTGGCATATTACTACTCAACAGGGCAACCTTATCGCCCGAATTAAGTCCCGCATTTTGAAGTAGATCTTGAACTACCGTCATCCTCACTCGGAATTCGTTATAGGTAACACTCTCACCGTTAAGCATCGAAAATGCAACATTGTCGCTGAATTTCTCTACGCTACGCAGCGCAAGATCTTTCAAAGTATTAATAACCATAAATTATTTTTTTAATTTTACACCACCTAATTCATCCAAAAAATTAAAATGGAATATTTGGCAAATATATGAATTTTAATTGAAAAATAACTACTTTTGGGCAAATTTATGATATGCTAAAGAGTAATATTATCAAAGAATCTGCCACCGTTGCTGGATTTGACCTTGTCGGGATAACATTTCCGCGCGAGTTCGACTCCAACCGCACTGCCTATCTTAAGTGGCTAGAGAGTGGTTCTGCCGAGAATATTGCATATATGCAAAAGTATCTAGATCAGCGATTTAACCCTGCAAACCTGCTCGACAACACCCGCTCGATTGTAGTCTGCGCACTCAACTACAAGAACATATACAGCATTAATACAAACGAAAACAGAGAGCCAAAAATTGCCTCCTACGCACTTAATCGCGACTACCACAAAATTATCCGCAAGCAGCTCAAGGAGTTATTAAAAAGTTTGCAAAGTATTGATCCTTCAATCAAAGGTCGCGCGTGTGTCGATACTGCGCCACTACTCGAAAAGCAGTTGGCCGTGGAGGCTGGATTGGGTTGGATCGGCAGACAGTCGCTTCTCATCACCCCTCAATTTGGCTCGTTTGTCCACATCGGGGTTTTGCTGCTCACAACGGAGGTTGACGCGTTTGATTCTCCACTCGAGCACGTTGGTTGTGGAGAGTGTCGTCGTTGCATTGATGCTTGCCCAAATGGTGCGATCTCTGAAACAAGAACAATTGATAGTCGCCGCTGCATCTCTGCGCTCACGGTGGAGTGCGAAAACCCTGAGCAGCAATCGCTTCACGACTGGATATTCGGTTGCGATGAGTGCCAAAGCATCTGCCCTTATAACCGTAATACTCCCCTTTCGCGCAACCCCGCAATTCAGCCAATCTTCGCTCCAATATCCGCAAAAAAATGGCGCACGATGAGCTCCGAAGAGTTCACCGAGCGGCTTGGTTCTACGCCACTAAAGCGTGGTGGTTTGGCTCGCTTGCAACGTAATTGCAAGGAGGAGTAACTATTTTTTACTGCGCTCCGCGATCACGCTTAGCATATCATCGGTCATCGACGAGAGGTCCCACTCTGGCTTCCAACCCCACTCCTCGCGAGCGCAAGTGTCGTCCAGCGAATTTGGCCAGCTGTTGGCGATTTTCTCCTTCACAGGGTCAACCTCGTAACTCATCTCGAAGTTGGGCATACGCTTTTGAATCTCAGATGCAATCACCGCGGGTGAGAAGCTCATCGAGGCGATGTTAAAGCTATTTCGGTGAACAAGCTTAGCAGGATCAGCCTCCATTAATTCAACACAAGCGCGCAGAGCATCAGGCATATAGATCATATCCATATAGACATCGTGAGGGATCGGGCAGGTGAATTTTCCACTCTTAACCGCCTCATAGTAGATATCAACCGCGTAATCGGTAGTTCCGCCACCAGGCAGAGTCACATTCGAGATAATTCCCGGGAAGCGGATCGAACGAGTATCGAGCCCAAAACGTGAGTGGTAGTAATCACCAAGCAGCTCTCCCGTAACTTTACAAACACCATAGACTGTCGAAGGGCGCATCACCGTATCTTGAGGCGTTTGATCCTTAGGCGACGAAGCTCCAAAAACTCCAATCGAGCTAGGCGTGAAGAGTTGGCAATGGTGTTGACGTGCAACCTCCAGTGAGTTCATCAAAGCTCCCATATTGACATTCCACGCCATTTGAGGATTTTTCTCACCTACGGCAGAAAGCAAGGCTACAAGGTTGAAAACAGAGTCGACATTGTAACGCGCAACAGTCGAGGCTATCGAGGTGGCATCCAAGGCATTGACAACCTCGAATGGGCCATCTTCGCCAAGTGATTTACACTCTCTTACGTCGGTTGCGACGACATGTGAATTTCCATAGATAGAGCGCAGGTATGTGGTTAGCTCCGAGCCAATTTGGCCTCCGGCACCGATAATTAGAATGTTTTTCATTGTCCTTAAGTAAAAGTTTGTTTTTCAGAATGTAAATATATAAAAAATATTGATACTAAACTTTTTTTGATCCAATATTAAAAAAAGTTCCTACCTTCATGCAGTATTTCGACTAAATCCGCATTTGAATAGTAAAGAGACCAAAAGCAAACAGATCTGCGCTTTACTTTCCACTTTGAGTCTAAGTAGTGTAAAACAATTATTGCCATATTTTTAACAGCACTCTTGGAGCGAGATTTTTCACTATTAAATCTCAATATAGAATAACTATATTTTCGATTCAATAGCAAAAAAATCTCATCTCCAATAGCACTCCTAAAAACACACCAATAATTATTTTACCCTACTTAATTTAGTTAAAATAAAACAGAAAAACTATGAAAAAACTTTACTCACTAAAATGGTTTGTGCTGCTTATGGTGGCACTCTCAACTATCGGCTGCGAATTCGGTTCTGATGTAATTTGGGATGTTGGCCCCGTGGATATGTACATCCGAGTCTACAACCAAGAGGGCGAGAATCTACTCGATGAGGATGTCGAGGGGAATATCCTCGAGAACGATATCAAAATCACTTACAACGATGTGGAGTACCGCTTGGGCGAAGATGTTGAAGAGACTCGCGCCTATCTACCTGAATTTATGGGCTTGCAACTCTACACTCAAAATGCCTTAGGCGAGAAAGATTGCAGATTGTACTTTGGCCAATTCGAAGGAGCAGATGATTACACCCTCACCGCCACGCTCGACCTGGGCGATGGAGTCGAAAGAGAGGTTGGTTTTATCCACGAATTTGAATGGAAGAAAGGCGAACCAGTAGGCGAGACAACCTACACGCTTGATGGCAAGAAGTTGGACGACAATTATATTGTAATCGTGCTATAGAGACATATCAACATAAAAATCATTGGGGTCAAGCGAAATTATTTTAACACTCTTTCGCTTATCCCAATTTATTTTGTATTTTTGCATCATTGAATTGATTACAAACAATAAAAATACAAAATAGTACAATCATGGCAGAATTTATTTATCAAGAGCCTCTACCACTTGGCGAGGACAAAACTCAGTACAGACTTCTAACCAAAGATTATGTTAGCGTTACAGAGTTCGACGGTCGCAAGATCCTAAAGGTTGATCCTAAAGGTTTGGAGTTGCTTTCTAAGGCAGCTTACAGCGACGTTTCGTTCTATCTTCGTTCGGCTCATTTAGAGAAGCTTAGCAACATCTTGAAGGATGAGGAGGCTACCGACAACGATAAATTTGTTGCCTACACAATGCTCTTGAATCAATGCGTGGCTGCCGAGGGTGAGCTTCCGACTTGCCAAGATACTGGTACCGCAATTTGCGTTGCGAAAAAGGGTGAGGATGTTTACACAGGTGCTGACGATGCTGAGCACATCTCACGCGGTGTGTACGAGACATACTCGGAGCGTAACTTGCGCTACTCGCAAGTGGTTCCATTCACAATGGAGGAGGAGAAGAACTCGGGCAACAACCTACCTGCACAGATCGACATCTACTCGACAAAAGGCAACAGCTACAAATTCTTGTTTATGACAAAGGGTGGTGGCTCAGCTAATAAAACATTCCTTTATCAACAAACCAAAGCGCTTTTGAATGAGGCGTCATTGACAGCTTTTATCAAGGATAAGATCAAGGACTTGGGAACTTCGGCATGTCCTCCATATCACTTGGCAATCTGCATCGGAGGTACTTCAGCTGAGATGTGTTTGGCAACCGTGAAGAAGGCTTCAGCTGGATATTTGGATGCTCTACCTACTCAAGGAAACGAGGGTGGTCAATGTTTCCGCGACTTGGAGTGGGAGGAGAAGATCCTTAAGATTTGCCAAGAGTCGGGCATTGGTGCTCAGTTCGGTGGTAAATATTTGGTTCACGACGTTCGCGTTGTTCGTGCTCCACGTCACGCTGCATCTTGCCCAGTGGCAATTGGTGTGAGCTGCTCGGCTGACCGCAATATCAAGGCTAAGATCACCGAGGATGGTATCTTCTTGGAGCAATTGGAGATGAATCCTGCTCAATTCTTGCCTGCAGAGGCTCCTGCAATGTCGCCAGCTGTGGATATCGACCTAGATGAGGGAATGGATAAAGTTCGTGAGATTTTGACTCAATACCCAATCAAGACTCGTTTGAACCTTCGTGGTACGCTTATTGTTGCTCGTGACATTGCTCACGCTCAAATTAAGCAGATGTTGGACGAGGGCAAAGAGATGCCTGAGTACTTCAAAAAGCACCCAGTTTATTATGCTGGCCCTGCTAAGACTCCTGCGGGAATGGCTTCGGGTAGCTTCGGACCAACTACGGCGGGTCGTATGGATAGCTACGTTGATCTATTCCAAAAGCATGGCGGTTCGATGGTGATGGTTGCCAAAGGAAATCGCTCTCAGCAAGTCACTGACGCTTGTCGCGACAATGGTGGTTTCTATCTTGGCTCAATCGGAGGTCCTGCGGCGATCCTTGCTAAGAATGCTATCAAGTCGGTCGAGGTGGTCGACTTCGAGGAGTTGGGCATGGAGGCTGTTCGTAAGATCTATGTTGAGAACTTCCCAGCCTTTATCATCGTTGATGACAAGGGTAACGACTTCTTCGAGGATTTCAAACACTAGGAGAAAAAATAAAAACTAATTGAAGTGAGAATCTGCAAAAAACTATTTTTGGCGCAGATTCTTACTTTCTGATTTAAATGCGAATTAAGATTTGAAAAATCTTGATTTGCGGACTCTTAGGGAGAGTGGCAAAGTGCCACTCGACAAAGCCCATTCCCTTAGGGAAGGGGTTTGGGGAAGGGGTCTAAAGACAAAAAACGAATAAAGTTGTAGCTATAATAAAACTTTAATTTTTGTTTATAATAAATAGGTATGTTC
Organism: Rikenellaceae bacterium; assembly: GCA_047172885.1. Classification (GTDB taxonomy): domain Bacteria; phylum Bacteroidota; class Bacteroidia; order Bacteroidales; family Rikenellaceae; genus Alistipes. The sequence goes on from JBCQVS010000002.1 coordinate 72,214, forward strand.
AACCGTTATATAAGTTGATGAAAAGATTAGGACTAAAAATATCACTTGCCGTAGCAGCGCTGCTTATCACCTTAGCGACCTTTGCGCAGAGTGCTACGACCTTTACCACCAACGCCCCTATGCAGGTTGCCGTTGGTGAAACTTTCCGTATCGAATTTGCTCTTAATGCAAACCCCGAGGATGATAGCTTTACGCCTCCTGCGCTCACAGGATTCGACATCTTGGCAGGTCCAGCTGTCTCGCGCGGTTCGTCGGTGCAGATTATCAACGGTTCGATGACCAAGAGCGTCAACTACACATATACCTATGTGGTTGTTGCATCGGCAGCGGGAACTTCCACCATTGGAGCAGCCTCGGCTGTGGTCGATGGCAAGAAGATCTCGACCAAGCCACTGCCTATCGAGGTTGTAGAGGAGCGCGCAGCGGCAAGCCAACAGCAACAACAACCCTCATCAAACAACTCTAGCTCGGCAGCACAACGCCAGAGCACTACACAAAACGACCGCGTAGCCGAGGATGACATCCTTCTTCGCGCAGTGGTCTCACGCACCTCACTCTTTAAGGGTGAGCCACTTAGAGTGACCATCAAGCTCTACTCGAGAGTAGCTATCGCGGGTGCCGAGAACGAGAAGATGCCAACATTCAACGGCTTCTGGTCGCAAGATATCCGCAGCAACAACCGCGAGGTTCAACGCGAGACATACAACGGAAAGGTCTACGATACGCAGACCCTTTACGATTATTTGCTCTACCCTCAACAGTCGGGCAAGTTGTCGATCGACCCCGCTTCGATGACCGTTATTGCACAGGTTCGCGTGCGTAGCAACAACATCGACCCATTCTTTGGCGGTGGCTTCGAGATTATCAACGTTCGTCGACCTCTAACCACTCAAAAGATCACCATCGACGTCAAGGAGCTTCCAGCAGGTGCTCCAGCATCGTTCAATGGCGCTGTGGGTAACTTCAAATTGGATTGCTCGCTTACCCCAACGGGAAGCATCACAAGTAACTCATCACTCTCGTACACCGTGAAGATCTCGGGAACTGGAAACCTCTCGCTGCTTCAAGCGCCTGAGGTAAACCTCCCATCGACATTCGAGCAGTATAGCGTTAAGACCACCGAGTCGATCAGCTCAAACCAATATGGAGCTAGCGGATACAAGCAATTCGAGTATCCAATTATCCCTCGCTCCGAGGGTGAATTCTCGATTCAACCAACTAGCTTTAGCTTCTTCAACACCCAAACGATGACCTACGAGACCCTCGAGTCGCCACTCTACAACCTAGAGGTTTTGCCCGACACATCGAGCGGCAGCAATGGCGGTGATGGCTCGGCAACAGTTCGTCGATCTATGGCTCGCGAAGATGTGAAACTTTTGGGCGAGGATATCCGATATATCAAGATCGGAAAGAGCGAGGTACGCACCGAGAGCAGACCATTTATCCTCTCGAGGCTCTACTACGCTCTGCTAGCAGCGATATTTGCACTCTTTGCACTAATATATTTTATGCTTCGCCGCTACATCAAGGAGTCGCAAAACTCAACCCTTGTGCGTGGTAAGCGAGCAAATAAAGTTGCCGTTCAACGCTTCAAAGCAGCTAACTCATTTATGGCTTCGGGTGACGAGAAATCGTTTTACAAGGAGGTGCTTAGCGCAATTTGGGGATATATGAGCGACAAGTTCAACATTCCAGTGGCCAACCTTACAAAGGAGAGCGTTCGCAAGGAGCTCAGCAAGCGAGGTGTGGCGCAGGAGCTTATCACAGGCTTCTCGGATATCACAACCATCTGTGACGAGGCGCAATACTCTCCAATGGCTTCAGCTCAGATGAACGAGGTCTACACAACAACTGTGAAGTTGATTTCAAAAATTGAAACCGAGATTAAACGATAATACGCTATGAAAAATCTATTTTTAATAATTTCACTGCTCTTTACCTCACTCTCGGCAGCAGCTCAAAGTGACTCGCTTAGCCTCGAGAACCCTCAAAAGATTAAAATCGCAGAGGTGGAGCAAACAGCAACACCACTGGCAGCCGATATGCTCGTCGAGGCGACATGGGATAGTGCCAACACCGCATATATCAATGGCGACTACGCAAAGGCTATCGAGCTCTACACCTCGATCACCGAGCAGGGTTTATCTTCCGACAAGCTCTACTTCAACCTGGGCAACGCATACTACAAGAGCGAGGATATGGCTCGCGCAATACTCAACTACCAAAAGGCGCTGCTTATAACGCCAAACGATGCGGATATCCTCTACAACCTCGGTGTGGCACAATCACAGATCCGCGACCAGATCGAGGAGATCCCCGAGTTTTTTATTCGCAAGTGGAGCCGCTCTATTGCGCAGACTTTCAACTGCACAGGGTGGAGCATCATCTCGCTTGTGGCACTCAGCTTGATCCTCTCAGCACTAATTCTGTTTCTGCTTGCAGGCTCGATTAAGCTGCGCAAGGTAGGCTTCGGGGTTGGGCTCTTCGCAGCATTTATACTCTTGATATCACTTCATTACGCCTTGGAGGAGCGTCGCGAGATTCTCAACCACAACAAAGCGGTTATCATGAGCCAAAGCATCGCCATCAAGAGCTCTCCCGATCGCTCGTCGACCGACCTATTTGTACTTCATAGTGGCACCACCGTAAAGATCCTACGCGAGATCGACGGATGGTTCGAAGTTGTGATTGCCGACGGCAAAAGTGGCTGGATCGAGAGCCGCAGGGTTGAACAGATCTAACAGCTGCACAATTGTCAAAACTACTCGATAATGCAGTTGGTGAGCTCACCAAACTCCCAGGAATTGGACGACGTACAGCGCTTCGTCTAACTCTCCACATCTTGAAGATGGAGAGTAGCTCCGTGGCGGAACTCACCGATGGAATCGACGAATTTCGCAATAAGGTGAAGTATTGCAAGGTTTGCAACAACCTCTCGGATGATGACGTTTGCCCGATCTGCACAGACTCTCAGCGCGACCACTCGACCATCTGCGTGGTGGAGCAGGTATCCGATCTGCTCTCCATCGAGAAGACAAACCAATATCGAGGACTCTATCACGTCCTGGGTGGTGTGATCTCGCCTATGCAGGGCGTAGGGCCTTCGGACCTGAAGATCGACCTGTTGACCGAACGTGTTAAGAGCGGTGAGGTGAAGGAGGTTATCCTCGCCATCTCCACATCTATCGAGGGCGAAACAACCCACTTCTTTATTATGAATCGACTTAAGGGGATTCCCTCGCTCAAGATCTCGACTATCGCTCGTGGCATCGGCTTTGGTGACGAGTTGGAGTATGTCGATGAGTTGACTATCACGCATGCTTTGCTTAATCGTCGGGTGGCGGAGTAATCCTTCTTACTGCCCTAATGCCGGGCGGGCACCAAACAAGTTTGGATCCAAAAACTGTCGTTTTTGATTTTTGTTGCGTTGTGTTGGGATTCTTTTATAATCTCTGATTATAGTAAATAATGAGATGTTTACCCACCGAACATTGTCCATTGAATTTTTTATGTTATCTTTGCCATTGGCGTTATACAACAAACAAATAAAACAATGAACAAACTTAGACGATTACGGACCATCTGTGGCTCGCTATTTCTCGTAGCCGCCACACTGCTCTTTTTGGACTTCACGGGGACAATCCATAACTACCTTGGCTGGGTAGCGAAAGTTCAATTCTTACCTGCACTGCTTGGAGTGCACTTTATAATCATTTTTGTCCTCTTCTGGCTTACCTTCTTCTTCGGACGACTCTACTGCTCGGTGATATGCCCTTTGGGACTATTCCAAGATGCAGTGTCGAAATTTGCATCGCTTAGCAACAAGAAGCGCAAATTCAGCTACTCACCTGCGAAAAGCATCCTTCGCTACACGGTGTTGGCGCTCTTCGTGGCAGGATTTTTCCTAGGTGCTGGATCTTTTGTGGCTCTTTTAGATCCTTACGGAGCTTTCGGTCGCATGATCTCGGCTCTCTTTGCTCCGCTTTACCAAATGGGTAACAACGTGTTGGCAGGCGTGGCCGAGAATATGAATAGCTACTCGTTCTACTCTACCGAGGTGATCTGGATGGCAGGTGGCGTTATCGCTATCGCAGCTATCACCCTTATCACAGTTAGCGTGCTAGCGTGGCGTGGTGGTCGCACCTATTGCAACTCGATCTGTCCAGTGGGAACTATCCTTGGTTTCGTCTCAAGATTCTCACGCTTTGTTATCACGGTTGATGAGTCGAAATGTAACGGATGTCGTAAATGTGTCCGCACCTGCAAGGCATCATGTATCACACCCGAGGATCGCAAGATAGACTATAGCCGCTGCGTTGTCTGCTTCGATTGTATCGACAGTTGCAACCAAGGCGCAATCACATATTCGCCTCGCAAGAAGCAGAGTGCTGCAAAAACAGAGACAGCAGCACCAACCGACAAATCAAAGCGCGATATGTTGGCGGTATCGTCAGCCGTTTTAGTCACTTCTGCCCTTAAGGCCGAGGAGAAGATGTTCGATGGTGGCGTAGCATTGATTGATGGCAAGAAGATAAATAAGCGCACAACTCCGATCGTTCCTGCGGGAGCTATCAGCTATAAGAACTTCACGCAGAAGTGCGTAGGATGCCAACTTTGCGTTACAGTTTGCCCTAATAACGTACTTCGTCCATCAACCTCACTTATGACATTTATGCAGCCCGAGGCGTCGTATGAGTATGGTTTTTGCCGTCCAGAGTGTACCAAATGTTCCGAGGTGTGTCCGGCGGGAGCTATCACTCCCATTGACCTTGCGACCAAGTCGTCGACCAAGATTGGCGTTGCAACCTTTATCCGCGAGAACTGCGTGATCTTAACCGATGGCGTTCAATGCGAGGGTTGCGCTACGCACTGCCCCACGGGAGCGATATCGCTTGTCGAGGCAACCGACAAGGAAAAATATGGCAACAGAAAGATCCCCGTTGTCGACACTGCTCGCTGCATCGGATGTGGCGCCTGCGAGAATCTATGTCCAGCACGTCCATTTAGTGCGGTCTACGTCGAGGGAGTAACGAAACATTCAACAATTTAATTCTGGTAGCTATGTCAAAGATAAAGAAAAATATAGATCGAAGAGACTTTCTTAAATTTTTGGGTGGCGCAGCTGCCCTAACAACCCTTTCGAGTTGCTCATCGGGTAGCGAGACTTCGTCATCATCGAGCAGCAAATCTAGTAAAACTAAAAGCGCGAATGGTGTAATTGAGCAGCGCGATGAGCCAAACGGAGGCGGTAAAGTTGGTCTTTTGGGCTACGGATGTATGCGTTGGCCACTTTTAGACACTCCTGCAGCCGATGGAAATGTTATCGATCAAGAGGCGGTAAACGACCTTGTTGATTACGCCTTGGAGCATGGTGTGAACTATTTCGATACGGCACCAGTATATATTCAAGGATGGTCCGAGGAGACGATGGGAGTTGCGCTAAGTCGCCACCCCAGAGAGAGTTACCGCATAGCCACCAAGATTTCGAATTTCAACACCACCACGCTCAGCAAAGAGGGTTCGATCGCGATGTACAAGAACTCGTTCGAGAAGCTTCGCGTAGATTATATCGACTATCTGTTGCTTCACTCGGTGGGTAGCGGCAATTGGGAGCGCTTCAAGACTCGCTATATCGACAATGGAATTTTGGATTTCGCTGTCGAAGAGCGTGCCGCGGGGCGTATTCGCAACCTTGGATTCTCGTTCCATGGTGACATCACCGTATTCGACTACTTGCTTTCGCGCCACGATGAGATCCACTGGGATTTTGTACAGATCCAGCTTAACTATGTCGACTGGCAATATGCTGATCCTAAGCGCAATATTAATGCTGAATATCTTTACAATGAGCTCGAGAAGCGCGGAATCGCTGTCGTTGTGATGGAGCCGCTTTTGGGTGGTCGCCTAGCAACCCTTCCCGATCACCTTTCAAAGAGATTACTCTCGGAGCGACCCGACGAGTCGATTGCATCGTGGGCATTCCGCTACGCTGCCTCGCATCCAAAGGTGTTGACCGTGCTGAGCGGTATGACCTACTTGGAGCATTTGCAGGATAATATCGGAACGTATACCGATTTCGAGCCGATTGATGAGCACGAGAATAAGTTGTTGATGGATACCGCTAAGATGTTGATGGAGTACCCGATGATCGCCTGCACAGCGTGCCAATATTGTATGCCATGCCCTTATGGACTCGATATCCCTGCGACATTTAGCCACTACAATAAGTGCATCAACGAGGGCAATTATCCGCTCAGCACTCAAGACGAAAACTACGCAGCTCAACGTCGTGCATTCCTTGTAGGATACGACCGTTCAGTGCCAAAACTTCGCCAAGCGGATCACTGTATCAGCTGCCAGAAGTGCGTAGACCACTGTCCACAAAGCATCGACATCCCAACCGAGATGAAGCGCGTGAATGGATATGTAGAGTCACTAAAACAGAATAAATTCTAAGACAACAAAGATATGTTACCACTTTTTATTGCGGGTCTCCGCCTTCCCGAAATTTTATTTATCGTGCTGATCGTTTTGCTTCTCTTTGGAGGTAAAAAGATCCCAGAGCTAATGAAGGGCATAGGCCAAGGCGTTCGCAGCTTCAAGGAGGGTGTAAACGATATCTCGAAGGAGGCATCGGCTACACCAACGCAAAAACCCGAGGAGAAGGAGAAAGGCGAGGAGTAGTGTCGCAAGAGCCAAAAATAACCTTCTGGGATCATCTCGACGAGCTCCGCAGTGTGTTAATTCGCATTGTGGGGGTCGTTGTTGTTGCGGCCTGTGCAGCGTTTTCTCTCAAGGATCAGCTCTTTGCGGTGATCTTCGCAGCCAAGGATAGCGACTTTGTGACTTACCGACTACTCGATCGAGTTACTCTATTTTTCAATAAGTTGATCTATGGCGCGGAGGCTGCCGCAGAGCCTATCGAGAGCTTCTCGATCGAGCTAATCAACACGCAGCTCACGCAGCAATTTACCACACATATCTCGGTGGCGATGTGGGTTGGTGTGCTGATCGCATTTCCATATATCCTCTTCGAGCTATTTCGGTTTATCTCGCCTGCGCTCTACTCTAATGAGCGGCGCTACACTTCGCGGGTTGTTGTAAGCGGATATTTTATGTTTATGGTCGGTGTGGCGCTTAGCTACTTCTTGATCTTTCCGCTTACCTTTCGCTTTCTGGCGATGTATCAGGTGAGCGACACGGTTAACAATATGATCGCCATGGAGTCCTATATCGGCACTCTGATAACTCTTAGCTTGATGATGGGCGTGGTCTTCGAGATGCCTATTATCTGCTGGCTCTTTGCGAAATTGGGCTTTCTTTCGGCCGCTTTTATGCGCGAGTATCGTCGTTGGGCTATTGTTATTTTGCTCACTGTTGCGGCTGTTATTACACCTACGGCAGACATTGTTACTATGTTGCTGGTGACCTTGCCGATGTATGCGCTCTATGAGTTGAGTATTCTTATTGTTGCTGGGGCGGATACCAAGAGTTGAGGACGTTGGGGACTGCCCTAATGCCGGGCGGGCACCAAACAAGTTTGGATCCAAAAACTGGCGTTTTTGATCTTTTGCGCAGTGTTGGGATTCTTTTATAATCTCTGATTATATGTAAATAATGAGATGCTATTAGCTTCGAAAGTAAACTTTCGCTTCTAATAGCATCTCATTATTTATTAAAACCTGCGGTTTTAAATCCCTGCCACATCGAGTTGCAAGGAAAGCCTCGGGTTCCATATCAAAAAAAATGGTGGCCAATTAGCCACCATTTTTTTTATTGTATATCAATTAAAAGAACTCACCGCGGAGATCCTTAATATTTGCCATCTCTTGTAGGGCATTGAAGATATATTGCGATGCTCTATCCTCAGCTGTTGCTTGCGCTAGTGCGCTCTGCATAGCCTCAGTTTGCGCCTCAACGGTTACCGCTGGAGCAACATCAAGAACATATACACCTGACTGACCTTGGATAGGAGCAGTAAGACCTGCTTTGCCACCAAGTGTGATAGCACCCACAACCTTAGGCTCAACACCTAGACCTGCGATATATTGAGAAGCGAACTTCACCTCAGAGAACTCTGCAACATCACCATCAACCGCCTCAGCAACTGCCTCAATCGACGATCCTGTCATCTTCTTAGATGCCTCAGCGAACTTCTTGTCACGAAGAAGCACTGTGCGGATTGTTGGCGTTACACTTGCCAATGTGCGGTACTCATCGTTGTTGATCGAAGTAAGCATAGCTACCACGTAACCATCCTCAGTCTTGAAGATATCAGAGATTTGACCAACCTCAGCACCGTAAGCCCAACGGATAATCTCGCGAGAGTCGTTGATAGTGCGGATTGTACGCTCACCATTCGAGAATGATGCTGTGCGAACAACTAGACCGTGATCACCAGCTGCCGAACTAAACTTATCGACGCTACCCTTAGCATCTAGCGAGTACATACCTGCGTCGGTGTGTAGAGCTGCGATAGTTGCTTGAGAAGCCTCGACTGGATACTCTACCGAAGCAACTTTGTAGTGTGGCTTAGCGCTATCAGCACGGTAAACTTGAAGGATTTGGATCATCTCACCCATTGATACTTTAATAATATCACCCGCTTTAGCAGGAGCAAGAGCCGTAACGAAATCGTCAGCGAAAGATGAGAAAGGAAGAACTCCAACCTCACCGCCTAGCTGAGCTGTTTGAGTATATAGCGAGTGTGCTTGAGCCGCTTGAGCGAATGAAGCGCCACCCTTAAGTGCTGTCACAAGACTATCGGCCAAAGCCTCTTGAGTGTAGTTAAGGATGATGTGACGAAGACCCACTGAATCTGGAGCCATCAACTTTGAAGCTACTCTCGACATTGTCCAAGTGCTGTTTGCGTTCACTGGACCATACATCTCATCTTTGGCAAATGCCTCAGCTTGAGCTGGAAGAAGTTGAGCTGCTGTAACATAGCTTGGAGCGATCTCACCGTAGTAGTTTCCGCGGATATACTCGTTAACATCCTCTGCTGCTGCGAACTCCTTGCTTGCTGCAAGTGCGCTATTCTCAAGGTTCACGATATCCTCTGCTGTTGGCTCGAAGGCGAACGTAACGTAGCTGATGCCGCGACTTGGAGTAGTGCGATATGATGCTTTATTAGCCTCGTAATATTTCTTGATCTCAGCGTCAGTAACTGTGAAAAGTGAGTCTGGCATAGATGTGTAAGGCACGCTAACCCACTTTCCTGAGAAAGTCTCGTTTGCCGAAGCTACACCTTGAGCAACCTCCAATTTATTAGCGTAAGCACCACTGCGAACCAACGCACCGAACTTGATTGCTGCACGCTCCTCACGAGCTTGCGCGTTGATTTCATTCCACATAGCCTCAACCTCAGGGTTAACTGATGCTTGGCTAAGGAACTGAGCCACATAAGCTGGGTTGTATGCGCCAGTTGAAGGATCACCGAAAGCTGAAACAAAAGATTGAGTTGCTACCTCTCCGTTGATTACAGCCATACGCTCCTCCTCGCTCATCGAAAGACCCAATTGCTCGAATCCTGGGACAAGCAACTTCTTCGAGATCATCGACTGCCAAGCTGCATTAGCCAAGGCTGCTGCTTGCTCTTCAGTTGACTCTGTTGCGCCAGATTGTGTTTTAATGTTTTGATACTCTGCATAGTACTCAGTGTACATTACATCCTCAGAGTTGATCTCTCCAACTTTTACATCGTTAGAAGAGAAGCCCATCTCATTCTTCAATGAGAAGATAAAAGCCAAAAGTGCAAAGGCGATAATAGCCGAAAGCACATAACCAAATTTGGTTCGTAGCGTGTTTAAACTTGCCATATATTTAAGTTAATTGTTTATTTAATTCTAAATTGACTCCAAAGGTAATAAAATAATTTTAAGTATGATCAAGATTCTATTTAAAAAGTCACAAAATTATCTCATTTATCTCCGCCCTGACTACTTATTCTCAATGATTTTCACCTTTACAAGCTCAATTCTGGTGTGTGTAGTGCGAAGGATTTTAAATTCGAAGTGCGAAATTGTGACACTCTCGCCAGGTACTGGAATACCCTTATGCGTATATATTATATAGCCTGCCAGGGTGTCGTAATCTTCACTCTCCTCCAAACCCAGGTCGTAACGCTCGTTAAGATACTTCACCTCCAAGCGTCCTGCGAGAAGATATTCATCCTCACTTAGCTGCCTTTCGATCATCTCCGTTTCGTCGTGTTCATCTTCAATCTCACCGAAGATCTGCTCCAAGACATCCTCTAAGGATATCACTCCTGCCGTACCTCCAAACTCGTCGATCACAACTGCGATATTGCGTTTATCCTTGGTCAAAGTCTGCAAAAGCAACATAAGCGGCATCGACTCAGGCACGCAGTTAACAGATTTCATAATCGAGGAGATATCTTTCGGCTCGCTAAAAAGCGACTTCGAATTGATATAGCCAATGATATTGTCGATACTGCCTCGCCAGACGAACAGGCGCGAATATTTGGTCTGGTTGAACAGTTCTGTGAGCTCCTCAATAGAGGTTGTTTCGATATCGACCGCCGCGATATCCACGCGTTGGGTCATACATTCGCGCACACGTTGATCGGCAAAATCGAGAGCATTTTGAAAGAGCTTGATCTCATTCTCCGTATCACTCTGCACCTCGGGGGTTGAATTGTCGAGCAGGCTAGCCAAGTCGGCCCTATCGAAGGTTGCATCGACACTCTGAGCATCGACTCTGTGACCAATAAGGCGCAGAATAAGCATCGAGAGCAGCGTTGTAAACTTGGCTATTGGATACAGGAGCAGATAGAAAAAGTAGATCGGAGCTGCGAAAATACGAAAATAGAAATTGGGGTTGTTCTTGAAAATCGACTTTGGTAAAAACTCACCAATAAAGATAATCAATAGGGTCGACAACACCGTCTCGAGCAGAACCGACCCCTCTTGAGCAATTGTCAACCACCCAAGATTGGCAGCAACCGCACGTACCAGGCTCGACATAAAGAGCGAATAGATTACAAGCGAGATATTATTACCCACCAAAATCGTTGTGATATATTGCCCAGGATTGTTCGCAAAGATCTCAACAAGATAGTCGAAAGCTCTATTTTGCTTGCGTTCGATCTCGAGTTTCAATCTATTTTTGCTCACAAAGGCGATCTCCATACCCGAAAAAAAGGCTGAGAGCAACAATGTCAGAAGTATAACAATAATGATATTTACCATGGATTATCTAAAAATTTCAATCTTTAAGAGCCTATCTCGCTCGCTCCATTAAGCTGTCACGAAGCGCCATAGGTTGAACTTCGCGACTCCTCACCACGCCGCTATCAAGCCCCTCGGGCTCGGCACTTTGGCGGAAAGGTTGACGACGTGGGGTGATAGATGTTTTGCGAGAGGCTGCTGCCGCGGGCGATTTTTGGCTACTCACAGACTCTTTTGCCTCCACCTTCTCCTCGCTCTTTGTCTCTTTTGCCTCATTCGCCTCGCTTTCCTCGATCTCTTGCTCTGGACTCTCGGCCACAGCTGTTGAATCGGTCTGAGTTGGCGACACATCGACACGAACACTACCCTTCATCTTTCTAAAGCTCCACTCCTTCATCTCCTCGTCCGACTCGAAACCTTCACCTCGATAGGTATCCCCCGTGGCGGTGTCCAGAATCTGAGTATCGACATTCGAATAGATCTTCTTGGTTGTCGAGTTCCAAAAAAGCTGTTGCGTGTAGAGCTCTTTGCCATCGTGCTTCACCACGACAACATCTCCTTTAGCCTCCCACAATTGCAGGTTTGGATAGTGGATAGCGTAATTCGAGTGAAGTGTAGCATCGACAGTTCGGAGCGAATCATCGAGGTAGGTGATAATCTGGATTCCCTTGCGGAACTCGCGATAAGGCTCACGAGCCAAGCTGTAACCCTCAACCAAGGGAGAGGTGAAACGATACGAAGGTCGGCCGTTTTCAGTCACGACAACCGTCAAGCTATCGCTCATTTCACTCATCAGAGTCTCCAGCGACACCTTTGAAGTTGTTACCTTGCGATCGTCACACGATAACAGCGAGATAGCACTTCCCACAATGAGAAGTGCTACCAAGCAATTATTTATAATTTTTTTGCGCATCAACGCACTTGTATATTATCTGTATCTTACAGTTGTTGTTACACCTGTTGCTGCACCGTGAGTAACGCGGTATGAGCTACCTGCGCTAACCTCGTTAAAGAAACACTCCTCTTGAGTTGGGAATGCGCTACGGTAGCTAGCTGCCATAGATTTTGCTGGATCAAGGTATGCAGCCTCCTCAGCAGAGAAGTTTGCAATAGCTTGGTTCATAACGTCGTAAGCTGCCCAGTAAGCTGCCAAACAAGCGAACTCACCACAAGAGATCGAGCGAGCATATGCTTGAGCCTTAACGAACAATGCAACACCGTTATCAGAGAGAGTATCATCCTCAGTTGCGATAGCTGCGTTAGCTGCCTTCAAAGCCTCAGACATATCACCAGCTGCAAGTTTCACAAGAGCGATACGGCTAAGTAGAGCCTCACGAGCCTCCATATCCTCCTCAGATGCCAACGCCTCTGTTAGGTACAACGATGCTTTGTCGTAGTCACCTTGGTTTTGGAAGATTGAAGCCAACGCCATTGCTGCATTAGCTGTTGGACGAGCTGCGTAAAGTTTCTCAGCACAATCAGTGTAGAATGGAGAGTCGCAAGATGCGCGATTCATCAAAGCTACCGCTTTAGCCAAAAGGTCAACATCATCCGAACCTGCTAGTTTCTCAGAGAATAGAGCCTCCAAGTTCTCGCAACTTGCAGCACCACTCATACCGAACATACCATCGAACTTGTCTTTGTAGTTGTCGTCGTCAGCAGCACCCAAAGCCTCGAAGTATGGAGTTAGGCGATCGTACTCAGAGAGTACCTCGTCAGCCATAACCTCATCCATTTGATAGTCATCGCAAAGATTTTGGAAGTAGATACATACTAGATCTGGCTTAGTAGAAGCGCCACCAACCTCGATAGCTTGTTTGAACACCTCACGAAGACCTTCGCGATCTTTTGGTTTGTAAGTAGCATACATACGAGCCTTGCTGTCAAGGATCACTGGAGCACCATAAGATGCGTGATCAGCAAAGTGCTCTAAACGTAGGTCATGAAGCAACATAATTGAGTCGATATACATCTCCTTCTCTGACAAACTGCGTGCACGGTTGACTTTGTTGCGGTAAAGCAAAATACCACGAGCATAAGTGTTGTGTGATGCCTTTGGAGCTCCTTCGATCAATAGGTTAAGATACTTGGTTGCAGCATCATAATCCTTGTTGTCAACAGCCTCCTTAAGGAATGAACCGTTTAACATGTTAGCCTCACGAGCCTCTGCGGTGTCACCCCATGCAGCCCATTGTGGATCATTGTAATCAATTTGTGCGGCTGCGTTGAATGAAACAGCAGCGAATGCACAAACTAGCAAAAGTTTAATTGTCTTCATACGTTACGTTGTTAATTTAATTATTTTGTAAGTTTCTTCTAATCAAATTTTGGACGTTGGAACCAGTAATCTTCTCCAAATAGAGAGAATCCTAGCGAGAACTTGAAGTATTGCTGGCCAATAAGACCCACCGTAGAATCAGCATCTATGTATGTGCTGCTCGATCCTAAAGAACCATACTCCAAACCTACATCAATCTTCGAGATGCCAGTATTCTTGACAGGGAAGCTCGCTCCCAGAGTCGCAGCATATTGCTCGATCTCCTCTCCTCCAAAGCTATTTTGGTAACCTCCATAGCGAACACCTCCGCGGTACGAAACTCGCCTAAAGTAGTGACGGGCATCATTACGATTTGGAGTCCACTGCATACCGAACTTCACTGTTCCAAAGTCATTATATGCAACAGCAACTCCCGAGGCTGTATACTCTACCAAAGTACTATTTTTAGCCAGCCAGTTTTGGTATGTGTAATCCACACCAATGATCAACTGAGGCGTTTGATACGAGATACCGGCATTGATCTGCGTTGGCAAGACTAGCGATAAAACCTCCTCCTCCTCGGATGCTACGAAGTACAATAGCGAGGCATCACCATAGACCGTGTGCGTGTAATCTGGCTTAAGATTACCACCAATATCTAGCGCAGCACCGATACTTAAGTTCTTAGTCGATGTGCTAATTGGCGACCATTGGAAACCCACTTGAGCCATAATTCTCGAAACATCATACGAGGTGATTCCGATTGTCGAGTAGTAAGTTCCATTACCCGTAACAACATAAGGCGAAAGGGTAAAAGCGCGATCCAATTGACCCCAATAGTATTGAGCAGCAGCACCAATCGAGAAGTTCTTGAATGGAGCCCAGCCGACACCCAACTTCACTTGAGTGATGTCACCCGAACCCGAATAAATATAACTCAACAGACCAATGTCAACCATATTTTGGGTTGTTGAGATATCGTAACCAGTTGAGCTATAAGGAGTAATACTAAATCCCATACCAAGGTTACGAGCCAAAGGCACTTGTATAGCGATATCGTGGATATTTACTCCAGCATATGAGTTATAAACATTCGATCCGTTAAGATTTTGCTTATTAAACATATTGTAACCCTCCATACTATAACTAAATAGCACACTTCGACTCAAAGCTGCGCTGTACGAAGCAGGGTTAAGAAGGTTAATATCGGTAAACGAACGTAGAGATACTCCCATACCTCCCATTCCTCGCGTAAAGGTGGTACCAGGGGTTGTCAACTCACCCAAGCCATACATTGAATAGGGCGAGTAGGTATTGATACTACCGTAATTCTGCGCAAAGAGTGCAGAAGGAATCATTATTAGTGCCGCAAGAGCCGCTAAAAGTATATTTTTATATCTACGCATTATATTCTAAAATTGTGTCCAACCCTTTAAAGAGGATGTACTGGTCTGCAAATATCGCATTTTTAATTCGTTTATCAAAAAAAATTGAGTCTCCACCCGAAAAAATAACAAAAAAATTGCATTTTTCTTCTTTTTTCCGCCTGATATACCCCTCTATTTCATAAGTTATGCCATTAATCACCCCGCCAACTATCGCATCTTCGGTACACTTGGCAACCCCTTCAACACTCTTCGAGGGATCACAAAGTGGCAGAGTAGCAGTGTAATCATGAAGCGAACGCAATCGAGTGGTTACTCCTGGCGAGATAAATCCTCCTTGGAAAACACCCTCGGCCGAGACAAAGTCAATGGTGATAGCTGTTCCAAAATCAACAATTATCAAATCGGAGCCATTATACAAAGAAAAAGCACCCACAGCAGCCGCTAGACGATCCTTGCCTAACTTCTGCCTTGAGTATTCCACACGCAACGGAGTCTGCACATTTTCGTCGAGCAGCAGGCAGTGGCCTACTATTTGGCGAACGTAATGGGTAGATTCTGCCTCACACCCCCTAGTTGTACAGAGGATGGATCGGTGAACGCCATGCTCGAGAACCACCTGGCTTATAGGTAGTTGCTGCAACGACTCGGCCACATAGGTCGCAATGATCTCTCTACAGTCGACCACAGCAGCCTTAGCCAAGGTATTGCCTATATCAATAACTAAATTCATTGAAGAAATATGTTTAGGGTTAAAAAGAGAGAAGCAGTTTGTAAGCCTCCTCGATATCTTTCACACCTCTAACGGTCATTGCCAAACGGTTATTGTTTTGACGAAGTACAAATTTCGCAGGGTTCGAAGTGATGGTTTTCAAGAGTGACATAAATAGTTCGCTTTTGTAATAAGGTGAATTTTGCTCACCTACGAACTGCACAATCATCAAACCATTCTTCACCTTCACGCGCTCCATACCCAATCGAATAGCTTCGCGACGTAGGCGAACCACATTCAAAAGCTCCTCGACCTCGCGCGGCATGCGACCAAAACGGTCAACTAGGCGCTCGGTAAAGGCGACAAGCTCCTGCTCATTTTTCAATGAGTCAAGCTCACGGTATAATTTGAGCTTCTCAGCTGCTTGACCGATGTAACTATCTGGAAGCGAAGCTGGAACTTCGACATCAATATGCGAATCTTCGATATATCCCATCTTCTCGACAACCTCCTGCTCCTTGGGTGAAAGACCCGCTACATCCAGACCCTCTTGGCGCAATTCGAGGATCGCCTCTTGCATAATTCTTTGATAGGTCTCGAAGCCGATATTGGCGATAAATCCGCTCTGCTCAGCGCCCAGCAGGTTACCCGCACCGCGAATATCCAGATCCTGCATGGCGATATTGAAGCCCGAACCAAGGTCCGAGAACTCCTCGATAGCGCGCAATCTATGCCTTGCATCAGATGTCAACAGCTCCTCGGGAGGGGACAACAGATAACAATATGCCTTTCTATCGCTTCGACCCACGCGACCTCTTAATTGGTGCAGCGCAGAGAGTCCAAAGCGGTGTGCATTGTTGATTATAATGGTGTTAGCGTTTGGCACATCAATTCCATTCTCGACGATCGTGGTGGCCAAAAGCACATCGTACTCACCATATATAAAGTCCATGATCACCTCCTCGAGCTCCTTAGGTGGCATTTGTCCGTGACCCACAGCTACTCTGGCCTTTGGGCATACTCTACCCAACATCGCTTTGATCGAGAAGATATCATCCACACGGTTGTGGACAAAGTAGACTTGACCTCCTCGCGAGATCTCCGACTCGATAGCCTCAGAAATAATCTCCTCGGTGAAGAGGTGCGACTCGGTGACAATAGGTTGACGATTTGGCGGAGGAGTGGAGATCACCGACAGGTCACGAGAGCCCATCAGCGAGAATTGCAGGGTTCGCGGAATTGGCGTTGCCGTAAGGGTCAAAGTGTCGACACTCACGCTAATTTGCGTCAGCTTCTCCTTTGCTGCTACACCGAATTTCTGCTCCTCGTCGATCACTAGCAGACCTAGATCTTTAAACTTGACACTCTTGCCCAATATCTTGTGCGTTCCGATCAAAATATCAACCTTACCCTCAGCCAAATCGGCCAAAATTAGATTCACCTCACGGGTCGATTTTGTGCGATTCAGATACTCAATTCGGATCGGGAAATCGCGCAATCGAGAGCAGAACGAGCGATAGTGCTGCATCGCAAGGATGGTCGTTGGCACCAACACTGCCACCTGCTTACCATCGGTTGCCGCCTTGAAAGCAGCACGAATTGCAACCTCGGTCTTTCCAAATCCCACGTCACCGCAGACCAGACGATCCATTGGTTCGTCAGACTCCATATCGCGCTTAACTGCCTCAGAAGCACTATTTTGATCGGGTGTATCTTCATACATAAACGACGCCTCGAGCTCCTGTTGCAGGTATCCATCTGGCGAGAATGCAAAACCTTTGCTCGCCTTGCGTTGAGCATATAGGGCGATTAACTCGCGCGAGATATCCTTAACGGCCTTCTTGGTCGTATTCTTGAGTTTCTGCCATGCGCCACCACCTAGTTTGTAAATCTTTGGTGGTTCAGCATCGCTGCTCCGATATCTTGCGATGCAGTGCAGCGAGTGGACATTGACAAACAGCAGGTCTTGATCCTTGTAGATCAGCTTGATAACCTCCTTCATTGTACCATTAACGTCAATTTTCACCAAGCCGCCGAACTTCGCAACTCCATGGTCGTAATGCACCACATAGTCACCCAATTTAAGCTCGTTGAGCTCGGCAATTGTCATCTGCTCATCGCGCTTGATCTCATCCTTGATCTTGTAGCGTTGGTACCGATCGAAGAGTTGGTGATCGGTAAACAGTCGCAATTTAAGGTCTCGATCGACAAAACCACTATGCAGCGCCAAAGGCACCGAGACTACATCAAGTCCCTTATAACCAATCTGATGGAAGATATTCTCCAAGCGTTCCACCTGCGCCTTATTTTTCGAGACGATATATGTTTGATAGCCTTGCTCAGCACTCGAGACGATATCCGAGGCCAGCAGCTCAAAGTTCTTATTAAACTCACCCTGCGGCGCAGTGGAGAACTCCACCACAACGTCGGCAGCTCTCTCGGCAAGCGTATCGCGCAACACAAAGAGTCGACTCTCCTTCATATCCGAGAGCAGCTTGTTGCGACTCGAGATCATGCTATCAATTTGCGATGGCTCCTCCATCGAACCGAGCAATTTACGACGAATGTCGTTGACCTTGCCCAGTGCAAAAGCAGGATCATAGAACCAATAGTTTACCTCTCCGGCAAACTCCGCCAGACTCACTCGCTTATCACCCGCGGCCTCCGCCTGATTAAAACTTGGCAAGATTACGGCCGAGTCGACCTTCTCATAAGATAACTGATTCGAGATATTAAAGCAACGGATTGACTCCACCTCATCATCAAAAAAGTCAACACGATATGGGCGAGATTGGCTATACGAGAAGATATCGAAGATGCCACCACGCGACGAATATTGACCAGGTTCATAGACAAAATTAACCTTCACAAAGCCCAGAGCCTCCAAAGCCTCAGTTAGAAAGGCCACCGAAAGGCGATCCCCAACATTGATCGAGAGTTGCTCACGGTGCATCACCGCAGTGTCAACCACACTCTCGGCCAGGGCATCGACATAGGTGCAGACCACCGTAAAGGGAATGTCTGTCCTTTGCGAACGTAGTCGATTCAAAGTCGAGGTACGTTGCACAAGTCCATTAGCATCCTCCTTACCATAAAGGATCGAACGTTTATATGAAGTAGGTAAGAAGAAGATATGCTCCTCACCCAAAAGCGAATAGAAGTCATTGAGCAGATAGGCTGCCGAATCACGATCCTCGGTGACGAAGATATGCACTCCGCCAAGCGCACTGATGGCAGCCGCTGCATAGGACGAAAGAGCACCACTAACCAACTCTTTGAGGTGGATAGTAGTGCTATTAGATCTGTAAGCTCTTTCGAGCTCTGCCAAGCCTCTTGACTGGGCAAATTGTTTTAAAATACTCTCTTTGAGTTCCATCTAGGAGTAAATTTTACGGGAGTTTAAGTCCCCTATTTTTTTATTAGGCTCTTACCCTTTTTGTCGAAGTAACCTACATCGAGGATACCCATGCTTTGGTCGGTCGTTATCTTGATCTTACATTTGTATTTCCAAGCCCAACGACGTTGAAGCGAGAAGATGCCTTTGGTCAAATATGCCGCTACGTAGTTGCTAACGCGCAAATTGACGAACTTCGTCTTGCGGTCGATAGCCAAAAATGAGATTTGATTCTCAATGGTCTTATCCAAAAGGATTGTCGGTTGCACCTTTCCTGTACCTTGACAGGTTGGGCATACATCCTCGGTATTCTCGACGGGTACTGGTCGCACTCTTTGGCGTGTGATCTGCATCAAACCAAACTTGGTGATTGGCAGAACCGTATGCTTAGCCTTGTCTGTCGACATCAATTTAACCATCTCCTCATACAAGAGTTGACGATTTGGAGCTTTGTGCAGGTCGATAAAGTCGACAATCACAATTCCTCCCATATCTCGCAGGCGCAATTGACGAGCCACTTCTGCCGCTGCCGCCAGGTTGACATCCAGAGCGGTCTGCTCTTGGTTATCTTCAGCCTTGGTGCGATTACCAGAGTTGACATCAATCACGTTCATCGCCTCGGTGTGCTCGATAATCAAGTAAGCACCTCTGCGAAGTGAAACGTACTTGGCGAAAAGCGACTTGATCTGCTTCGAAATATCGAAGTTATCGAAAATCGGCACACTTCCGCGATATAGTTTCACGATCTTCTCCTGCTCGGGTTGAATCGTACGGATATAGTTGCGGATGTTGGTGTACATCGCCTCGTCGTCGACCACAATTTGCGAATAAGAACCGTTGAGTGAGTCGCGGATAATTGCATTTGCACGACCCATCTCGCTCATAATCAGCGATGGAGTGGAGTGTTTGCGAACCGTTTGCAGAATCTCGCGCCATTTGTCCAACAGCTGCGTGATATCTTGCTCAATATCTTCATCCTTAGCCGAGACTGCCGCTGTGCGGATAATCACGCCAAAGTTCTTAGGGAGCACCGATGCTGCGATCTTGCGCAGACGCTTTTTGTCTTCTGCCGCTCTGATCTTTTGCGAAAGGACCACTTTGTTGGTGAAGGGCACTAAGACCACATTGCGACCAGCAAGTGAAATCTCGGAAGTCAATCGAGGACCTTTGGTCGAGATTGCCTCCTTGGTGATTTGAACCATCACCAATTGTCCTGATTGCAGGTGCGAGCCGATCTTGCCATTACGCTCCAATTGATCGTTGAGCTTCAACGATTCAACCTTCACGCCCTTTTTCGAGGGTTGGTGGCTCGATACAACCTTGTCGAGACTTTCGAAGTGGTTACCTAAGTCGAGATAGTGAAGGAACGCATCTCTCTCGTGACCAATATTGACAAACGCGGCATTCAACCCAGGCATGATCTTGCGAACCTTGCCCAAGTAGATATCACCCACTGCAAATCCAGTTTGGCTCTGCTCCTTGTTGAGCTCAACCAAAACCTTATCTTCGCATAGCGCTATCGAGATCTCCGATGGAGTTACATTTATTACTAACTCTCGATTCATAAAATCGAAATAAATTTTAGAGTAAAGCCTTGAGGCTCTACGTGTATTAAATTCGCACCAAATAACGAGGTAAACTACCCAAAAAAGGCGCGATAAATTTGATTATTAACGTATTAAAGCTAAAGAGTAGACTCTTTAGCTTTAATACTTCGTTGACATTATAAGTTGTCTGCCCTGAATGATCACTATTTCTTCTTGTGACGATTCTTGCGTAGTTGTTTTTTACGCTTGTGGGTAGCCATCTTATGCCTTTTTCTCTTCTTACCGCTTGGCATAATCTTAAATTTTAATTGTTCGTATTAATTTACTTAACCTTCGCAGCGAAGCTTTTAGCTGGCTTGAAAGCAGGAATATTGTGTTCTGGAATTGTAATTGTAGTATTCTTAGAGATGTTACGAGCTACTTTTTGAGCACGCTTCTTGATGATAAAACTACCAAAACCACGTAGGTAAACATTGTTATCAGCAGCCATAGAATCTTTTACAGTCTCCATAAATGCTTCAACGATGGTCTGCACTTGCAACTTCTCAATACCTGTTGTTTTAGCGATCTCGCTTACGATATCTGCCTTTGTCATTTTTTGTTTTTATTTAGTGTGTTTATATATTGTAACTTCCTTTTTACTTCCAATATTGTCCGTTCAACCTCCTTTTTTGTCCGTTTAACCTCCAATTGGGTCTGCAAATATACGGTTTATTTTATTATCTCACAATAAACTATACTTTTTTTTTATTTTTTTTTGCTTGATTATCAAATGTTAACCAAAATTTTCAACCCGATAGGCTTTTTCTTCAGAAAAATCACATTCAATAATGAGGCCAAAATAGGAGAACTCTCGCTATTTTAAGTACTTATCCAACCACGAGAAGAACTCACGATTCCAAACCAAAGAGTTCTGTGGCTTAAATACTTGGTGTCCCTCGTCCGAGAATTCCACCAATCTTGAGTCCAACCCCTTCAATCTCGCAGCTGTGAAGGCTTGAAGCGATTGAGTATAAGGGATTCTAAAATCGTTCTCTCCTGTGATGATCATAATCGGAGTGTCCCATTTATCGACCAATTTGTGAGGTGAATTCTCGTAAGAGCGCACCGCAGTTGGGTTCTCGGCGTCCCAATACGCGCCACCGTAGTCGTTATTTACGAAGAACAGCTCCTCGGTTTCGCCATACATCGCCTCGAAGTTAAAGATTCCGCAGTGCGAGATAAATGTCTTGAAACGTCCCTGGTGAACACCCGCCAAGTAGTAAACCGAGTAACCACCATACGAAGCACCTACGCAACCCAACTTATTCTCATCAACCCACGCCTCTTGCGACACAGAGTCGATTGCCGAGAGGTAATCGTCGATATTTTGACCCGAGTAGTCACCCGAAATCTGGTCTAACCACTCTTGGCCGAACGAAGGCAAACCACGACGATTCGGAGCTACAACCACATAACCTTGAGCCGCCATTAGTTGAAAGTTCCAACGATAGCTCCAGAATTGCGACACCACGCTTTGAGGACCTCCTTGGCAGTAAAGCAGAGTCGGATATTTTTTATTAGGGTCGAAGTTCGGAGGCAAGATCACCCAAGTTAACATCTCCAGGCCATCGGTTGTTGTGATCCATCGCTTTTGAACCTCTCCCATTGTGATATTGTCGTAGATGTTTTTATTCACCTCTGAGAATTGTGTCATATCTCCCGTTGCAAGGTTGATCGAGTAGAGCTCTGTGGCTTGCGAGATTTTGGTAACCTCAGCCATTGCCACACCACTCTCGATCGAGACTGCATTGATATCATGATCGCCGCGAGTGATCACACCGACCTTACCATTTAGATTCACAACACATAGCTGGTGCGTAGCGTTGATCGGAGCGATAAAATAGAGTTGCGACTCACCATTCCAGATAACATTCGCAGCGTTGTAGTCAAACGAAGCTGTAACGTCCGACATACTCTTCTTTTCGAAGTTATAGACAAACAGACGAGCCTTATCTGACTCGTTACCCGCTCTGCGTTGCGAGATAAAGGCCAAAGAGGAGTCGTTAGGCGACCAAACTGGATATTTGTCGTAACCAACAAATGCATCGCGATCATCCGCCTTGCAGATATTCTCGGTGCGAGCCGAAGCAACATCATATATATATATATCCGAATCGGTCGACACGGCATACTCTGCACCCACAAGTGGCTTGCAGGTATAAGCCAACTTTTCACCCGAATTGCTCCAAGCGATCTCCGCAGTGTCGAAGTATGGCGCTAGTGGAGTATCCCACGCAGCATCTGCTCCGACGATATCAATACCCTCGGCAGCGCGACCCTTCTCGTCGAGATCAGCTATGAAGATGTGCTGGTATTCGCCCTCATCCCAATAGCTCCAGTGGCGCACCATAAGGTCATCATAGATTCGAGCGTTCGACTTTGGCATATCTTTGTGGAAATCGGCCGAAGTGCGATCTGCAACCTTTACACTCTGCACATAGTACATCTTATCTCCTCGAGGCGATACTCCGAAACCCTCAACGCCGCTTTTGAAATCGGTAACTTGCATAACATCATCTCCCGAAAGTGACATCGACCACACCTGCATCGAGCCACTGCGGTTCGACATAAAGTAGATCTTCTTGCCATCTGCACTCCACTGAGGCGAAACGTTGTTCGATTTATAGTCGGTCAGCTGCTCGATCTTCTTCGAGGCTACATCCTCCAAGTAGATGGCCGTAACACCTCTATTTTCGTCCATATTATAGTAGGAAACGCAGTAGATCAAACTATCACCTGCCGAGTTAAGCGACGACGAGCCTACTCGACCCATCTTCCACATCACTTCGGGAGTTAATATTCCAGCCTTCTTCTCATCGCGAGTAAGCTCATTATCAATCTTTAGCGGCTTAGGTGAATCACTGCACCCAGTCGCAACAGCTGCAATCGCCATCATAAATATTAATATTTTTTTCATAATTACCAATTTATTTATTATATTTGCATTAGTCATTAAAAAGTTTAAAAAATGGATAGGACAATATTTTTTACCGATAAACATATAACATTCTCTCAATCAGTATCTTCCGACTACGATCTTGTTATCAATCCATGCCGAGAGTGCCAGGGAGAGCTATCGAGAGCGAAGGTAGTGCATTTTTTTGAAAAATACAACTCCATTCTCTATTTGTGCACCGATAAGCAGTGCGCGTACGATGGTTTCTGTAATCAATTCCGCCGCGTAGATGCCGCAGGTGGGTTGGTCAAAAACGAGGATGGAGAGTCGCTAATGATCCTGCGTAACGGCCGTTGGGATTTGCCTAAAGGCCACTTAGAGAAGGGTGAGAGCTTGGAGGAGTGTGCAGTGCGCGAAGTGGAGGAGGAGACTGGGATTCGAGGAATCACCCTTGGCGAGAAGATCACATCCACCCAACACACATATATGATTGGTGACGAGTGGGTACTAAAAACCACCCATTGGTACTCGATGAGTTGCCAGGCGCAATCCACCACTGGACAGAGCGAGGAGGGAATCGAGGAGGCTCGATGGTGCAGCGATGAGCAGGTGACTCTGAATTTGAAATCTACCTACCCTACTATTCGGATGGTTTTCGAAGGGAAGTAGATTTTTTCTATACACTATACGCCACACCCCAAACCCTTGAACGCAACTCAAACCCTTGAACCGAACCCAAACCCTTGAACCGACCCATTCTCACGTCATCCCAGACTCGATCTGGGATCTACAAGAGCGAGTGGGTCTAATAAAATAATACCAGCAGAGTAGCAGGAGTTGTAGATCCCAGATCGAGTCTGGGATGACGTGCAAGGAAGTCTGGGATGACGTGAGAAAGAATCAGTTCAAGGAAATCTAAAAGACTCAAGCACCAACAAAAACACAATTACAGCGATAGTTTTTCGAAACTTCGCTGTTTTTTTTACCCTCTCTGTTACACTTCCACCCCCTGAAACGTATAACATGTGAGAGCAACAGAAACCCACAAATGACAAAAAACGAATTCAACATATATATAGGTGAGATCCATGGGCGGATGTTGCGCTTCGCCAAGAGCATCCTCCGCTCCGAGGCCGACGCCCAGGATGTAGTCTCCAAGGTGAGCGAAACACTCTGGCGCGAAAGGAAGAGATTGGAGGCCAAAAGCTCCGCCTCATCCTTCGCAATGACCTCGGTGAGAAACGGCTGTTACGACCACGCAAGGTACAGAAGCAGACGACTACACCAAGAACCAAGCAATGAGCTGGTCAGTGACGAGAACGCGGATAGAGGCGACACCTACCTAGGTTTCCCATTAAAGTAGTAGGCAGACGACGAAGTATCAGTAGCACATATTGGTTCACAACACTTCGCGCAGGATTTGCCACACTACCCTCTCCCGACTACTCCATGTATAGCTATACCGACAATAATTTCCTAGAACTTACACCCTACAAATCATACTCATTGGGAATGAATGTCTTGCAACTAACATTCTTTCTCGATAGCAAGAGAAAGTTCAGGATCAATACAGGTATCAACGCAACCTACAACAACTACTCCTTTAGCAACTATACAACATTAGGCTATGAAAACCAGATGGTTACCCCAGTGGTACTAGACGAATCATATTCAAGGAGTAAACTTATGACCACCTACGCAACAGTCCCACTCACGCTAACGGCACACCTACGCGATGTTATCATCGACGCTGGAGTATACGCAGGAATTTTGCTAGACTCACGCACCAAATGCAAAAAACCCAAAGTTGTCGAGTCGCAAGTAAAGGGAATGAATCAGAACGTTACGGGTATGATCGTGGCATTACATGTCGGCAATACTGGCTTATATTGCGACTACAATTTCACATCACTATTCAACAAGGATCAAGGGCCTGAGGTCAACGCTATATCAGCAGGCATTTCATTTAGATTATAAAAACCATGAAAAGAATATTATTAATTATATGTATGGCGCTTTTCTCCAACTCCATTTTAGCGCAAAATAGCTTTAAGGAGAACAGCGCAACTAT
This sequence comes from Rikenellaceae bacterium, assembly GCA_047172885.1. GTDB lineage: Bacteria > Bacteroidota > Bacteroidia > Bacteroidales > Rikenellaceae > Alistipes. Next base: position 97,707 of record JBCQVS010000002.1, read on the forward strand.
CGAAGCTTTCTTCGAGAAATATCGAGATACTAAAAACATCACCACAATCGAGATCGGCCCTGCGATGGTAAAGATCTTGGCGGCAGGAATGGTCATATCGGGCGAAGATGATAAGGAGGCAATGGATCTACTCCGATCAATCAAGTCGATAGACATTATGGTCGAGAACCAAGAGGGGATGAGCCACATCACTGGCGAGATGTTCGAGCTGGCGAAACTCTGCAAAGGCTTCGAGCTAATCAGCTCAATTAGCCAAGAGGGAGAGGTGTGCCGCTTCTACTTCGCCTCGCACGACGACAGCGACATTTGCGAATTTTTGATGCTCGTGCGCCAAGCAGATCAAAGAGTGCTGATGTATATCACAGGCGGATTTTCGGTCTCCGACATCTCGGCATTGGGCGCCATGGGCGGGAATATATTGTAGAGCAAAGGCGTTAATTGTTAAAAACCCAAAGAAAAATTCTACAACATTTCACACTTTTCATTTTTTTTACTACCTTTGCCCTCCCGAAAGGGAAGTGAAACAACCTCTTATATTGGGTATTGCACAATTTAGAAGGGGCTTGAGATGGGGGTTACGGCTTTAGGGTGGTAGCTTTGCGGATCAAGAAATTCTAGGGATTAACGCTTAGTTGAGCGCTATGGTAGAGGCAATGCAGCGATAATGTTGTGCGCTAAAAATACAAAAAAACATTGCAACAATGAGCAAAGATGCATTGATTAAGCTCGTAAACGAGCAAACGTGGACAAAGACTGATGCTGATATTCCAGCATTTGGCGCTGGTGATACTATCACCGTAACTTACAAAATTATTGAGGGTAGCAAAGAGCGTCTTCAATCATTTCGTGGTGTAGTTATCCAAATCAAGGGTACTGGCAAGACTAAGATGTTTACAATCCGTAAGATGTCTAACGGCATCGGCGTTGAGCGTATCTTCCCACTCTACTCTCCACACATCGAGAAGATCGAGGTTAACAAGTATGGTGTTGTGCGTCGTGCACGTATCTACTACTTCCGTGAGCTTACTGGTAAGAAAGCGCGTATCAAAGAGCGCAGAATGCCAATCAAGAAGTAATTCCTCTGTCACTGAGAAAAAAAGGCTACCTTTCGAGGTGGTCTTTTTTTTGTGCCATAACCGCCAAAAAGTCGAAAGGCCACATATTCGAATTTTCACCCCGCAAAAGGCTATTTACACTATCAAATGAACGTTTTACGAAATAAAATGGTAACTTTGCGCGTAATTAATAATGTTAACTATGCCTTTGTCACTTCGTACCGCCCTGCTTACGCTTACCTTTTTTTTAATGCCTCACCTCGTGGAAGCGCAAGAGTCTCTACCTCGGTGGGGTATTGAGTCTCGCAGCAGCGATTTTTTCAAGGAGCGATACCACTACAACGACTTGGTGCACTACCTCGACAACCTCGATATGTATGTCACTTACCAAGCCGAGACGACGGGGCAATTCAACCAACCCGATCGCCTGGTCTTCTCCATCGAGGGAAATTCATACCGTTGGAATAGCTACTACCTCGATGGTTTCCGCATCGACAGCCGCTACTTCTCGGGCTCGACACTCTACACCCCTGACCTTTATCAAAGCTCCCTTGCGCTCGATTACATCGGCTCGAACCTCTATTTTGAGCAGCAACGCGACTCAGAGGCGTTTATCTCGGCAAGCTACAACACTGGCGGCATCGGTGGAATTTCGCCTGGCACAGCCTCAGCAATTCACCTCTTTCACCGCACAGCGAGCGACAGAGCCTACAAAGATATCGAGTACCGCAACAAGGTCAACGGAGCGGGAACATTCTCATCAACATTCTTCACCGAGAAGGATGGCAAGCGATACTATCACTCTCAATATCTGAACTTTGGATCTCGTGATATCGTCTCGTTCGACAACACTGGAATTGATGGGTATTACGCCGAGGAGTACGCTTCAGCGCAATTTAGTGGCGATCTACCTATGACGCTCGGTTCGCTTTTCGACTCAACGCACTACTTGGCAAGTTACGCCTACCGCACAAATCTCAATTCGGAGTTTTATTATAGTGAGCAGGAGACATCTATCTACAACGGCTACTCGGCTTCGCTCTATGGCGCGGCACAGCGAGGTGACCTGAGCTACACCTCTGGCTTCTCCCTCTCGCTCCACAACTCACGCCACGCGGATATTAACTTTAGTCGCAACCTCTACGACCAAGATGGTGAGGCTTTTGAACCCTATTCGCCCGATGGCAACACCTTTGAATTTTCGCACTCGATTTTATTGAATAAGGAGTTGAATAAGTGGCTAACCCTATCGTTCGATGGCTTCAATTCACTCCTATACACAGCACCCTCTGTATCGGAGTTTAGCAATATGATCTACACGCAGATGGTAACCGAGGAGTCAGCAACACCGTTATACATCTACGATTGGAGCGCCTCGAGCTATGCAAGTGGACTCTTGGAGAACACCCTAAAATTGCAAGGCGAAAAGCGATTGTCAAACTCGCTGATGCTAAGAGCCGACGTTGCTGCAACCCTCGATGCAATGCTCCTAAGTGGAGGAAAATCGAAAGTAAGCCCCAACCTCGAGATGCAGGCGGGCTTGAGCATCAACCCCAACGATTGGTTCTCAGCCGAGGTGACCCTTGCACGTCGCAGAGTCGCGTACACCATCGAGGATCTGCAATTCTTCTCGGACGATTATCTCAATGCCGATATTTACTACACGAGCGATGGGGTGACAAAAGGCGACTTCTTCACCTCGACAGGTGGTGCGCTTCACACCCTCTCTTCTTCGGCTCAGCAACCAGCCTATTGGGCGTTAGACCTGCCAGTGAACTTCACCTTTGGTCGTCACAGAATCTCCTTCTTGCAATCGGCTCGCAAGTATGTTAATAATTGGATCACCTCGTATGATGCACCCGCTTCCGAGTATGGATATTACAAAGAAGATGTGGCAAGTGGAGTCGATATTTTCTATCTTAACAGCGGAGCAACACCATCATATGTAGTTGACAACTACGCGGATGGACTTATGGGAGATAACTTCTTCACCTCCTCGCCATTCTACTTTAGCTCAAACATTCAATATAGCTACACCGCGCCAAAATTTATGTTTAGCTTCTCGTGGCAATCATATATGCAATCGGGATTATCGACACTCGGAAATGGACCGCTGCATAATAACTTAGGTGTATTATCCGAGAGCAGCGCCAATCCAAATACCTTGATCAACACCGGCAACCCCGATAGCGACTACAGCTACGTTGGCCGATTGGATCAAGAGCGCGCCTATGTTATGCGGATGTTCGCCTCGTACAACGTAAGCGATAGATTGTCATTCGCCTTCAATTTCAAATTCAAAGATGGTCAACCCTTCTCATTCTTCGACCACTCAACACAATACGATAGTAGCGGAAATCGCCAAGTGGCGATCTATCCCTCTACCACGCGTGGAATCAACACGATGGATAACGACTTCGGAACTCGCGAAGATGCCTTTTTCAATATCGACATCCGTGCGACATACCTCGCGAAACTCTTTGATCACGATTGTGAGATGCAACTTGGATTCTACAACGTTTACGACTTCGGAACGGAGCTAACGGAGTATACCTTCGACCAAGATTTGGAGGGTTCTCGTTACGCTATGTCGCTTACAATCCCGCGCGGGTTGCTCTTTTCTCTAAAATATTATCTCTAAGCTATGATCTCGCTCAAAAAAATAGCTCTTTGCCTCGCGCTGCTCCTCTCTTTTGGCGTGGCTTCGGCTCAAGTCTCGATCGTGAAGCCCGATTTGACAGTGCCAACCAAGGTCTCGTCCGACTATTTTGGCCCTAATGCTCTGCCGATTCCCGATATGTTGGATGGCAGAACCTCGTCGGACATTCTCCTGGAGATCGGTGGTGATTACTTCGATGGACACCGTGGCGATGAGACCTATGATGTTCACGTTAAGTTAGTTGTGCCATTGTTCTCCGACAGGGTTAACGTGACGATGTGGGTGCAAGCGATCAACGAATGGTACAAGATGAGCCAGGAGAGTCACGAGCATAGCCGATTAGGTGATGATATCGACTTGGTGGGCACCGAAGCGGGTGATGCATACCTCACAACCGATATCCACGTGCTAGAGCAAACCGCAAAACGACCCGACATAACCCTAAGAATCGGACTCAAAACCGCCCTAGGTTATGGCTTTTTCAAGGCGCGATACTTCGACTCTCCAGGTTACTTCTTCGATACCTCAGTTGCAAAATCAATCGACCTAGGAGATGGCTTTTTCGAGGAGCTTCGCATGGTTGGAACATTAGGATTCTTGTGCTGGCAAACCGATAATGGCCGCCAAAACGATGCAGTGATGTATGGCGTGCAAGCTGCTCTCACCACTCGATGGTTCACCCTCGCAGAGAGTTTCGGAGGCTACTCAGGTTGGGAAGGTGATGGCGATTGTCCAATGAGTATCAAGAGCCAACTTAGAATGAAATTTGGTCGATATGAACCATACCTGCAACACCAATATGGTCTGCGCGATTGGGCCTTTACACAATATAAAATAGGTGTAGGATATCGTTTTTAACGAGGAAAAGCGAAAAATCGCAATCTTTTTACTACTTTTGCAAAAACTTTAAAATAATATTAGAACAATGAAACGCATCAATATTAATAAGTTGCTCGTCTCGGCAGCCGCAGCATCTTTAACTATTTCATGTATGAGCACATCTAAAATTGAGCATAAAGAGTATCCTGCAACCTTTCGTGGGGATCTCGTAGAGGATTACTTCGGCACCAAGGTGGCAGATCCATACCGTTGGTTGGAGGATGATAGCTCTGAGGAGACCGCAGCGTGGGTCAAGGCGCAAAATGAGGTTACCTTCGACTACCTTAGCCAAATTCCATTCCGCGATGCAATCAAGGAGCGTTTGATGCAACTTTGGAACTACGCCAAGGAGGGTGCACCAGCCAAACATGGTGACTACTACTATTATAGCTATAACGATGGCCTGCAAAACCAAGCGGTTATCTATCGCAAGGCTTCACTCGAGGCTGAGGCTGAGATCTTCATCGACCCAAATACACTTTCGGACGATGGAACCAAGGCTCTAGGCGATGTGACTTTCTCTGAAGATGGTCGATATTGTGCTTACGCCGTTGCTGCTTCAGGGTCGGATTGGGTCGATATCTTTGTGCTCGACACCGAGACTATGGAGCTTTTGAGCGACAAAATCGAGTGGGTGAAATTCTCGGGTGCAGTGTGGGCTCCAGATTCAAAGAGCTTCTACTACTCGGCTTACGACGCTCCAACCGAGGGCGTTTACTCGACTCAAAACCAATTCCAAAAGGTCTATCACCACAAGTTGGGTGAGGCGCAAAGTGCCGATAAATTGATCTATGTCGACACAGCACACCCACTTCGTTACTTCAGCGCTAATCCAAGTAACGATGGAAAATGGTTATTTATCGAGGGCTCTGAGGGTACTTCAGGAGCTGAGATCCTTTATAAAACGGCAACTGGTTCGGAGAAATTCAAGCCACTTCTTCCAGGCTTCGACCACGATTACTTTATCATCGACTGCTTCGAGGATCACCTTTATGTTTTGACAAACAATGGCGCACTTAACTACCGCCTAGCGAAAATCGACCTAAAGAATCCAAAGAGCGGACTCCAAGAGGTTATTGCCGAGCACCCACAATTTGTTTTAGAGGGTGTCGAGACTGCGGCAGACTACTTTATGGCCTCTTACCTGCAAGATGCACAAAGCAAAGTTTATCAATACTCTAAAGCAGGCGAATTGGTTCGCGAGGTAGAGCTTCCTGCAATCGGTAGCGCTGGTGGATTCCACGGTGGCAAGGAGGCCGAGGAGGTTTACTACTCACTTTCGAACTACACTACCCCATCGGCAATCTACTCATACTCACTCACTTCAGGCGAGTCAACACTCTACAAATCGCCTGAGGTTGATTTCGATAGCGAGCAATTTGTAACAAACCAAATTTTCTTCACTAGCAAGGATGGTACTCGTGTGCCGATGTTCGTATCGCACCGCAAGGATCTTGTCTTGGATGGAAACAACCCATGTTACCTTTATGGTTACGGTGGCTTCCAGATCAACCTTACACCTGGATTTAGCCCTGCTGCGATTATGTTTATGGAGCAAGGTGGTGTGCACGTTGTAGCTACACTTCGCGGAGGTTTGGAGTATGGTGAGCCTTGGCACCAAGCGGGAATGTTGGAGAACAAACAAAACGTTTTCGATGACTTTATCGGTGCAGGAGAATACCTTATCGCCAACAAATATACCTCGAGCGAGAAGCTAGCTATCGCTGGCGGATCGAACGGTGGTCTTTTGGTGGGTGCTTGTCAGGTGCAACGTCCTGATCTATTTGCGGTAGCTTTGCCTGCTGTGGGAGTGTTGGATATGTTGCGTTACCACAAGTTTACTATCGGTTGGGGTTGGGCCGTAGAGTATGGCTCGAGCGACAATGAGGAGCAATTTGAGTATATCTACAAATATTCACCTCTACACAATATCAAGGATGGTGTGAACTACCCAGCGACGATGGTGACAACTGGCGACCACGACGATCGTGTTGTTCCAGCTCACTCATTCAAATTCGCAGCTCAAATGCAACATAGCGATGGTGGCGAGAACCCAATCCTAATCCGCATCGAGAGCAACGCGGGTCACGGCGCAGGAAAACCAACGTCGAAGAAGATTGACGAGTTGGCCGATACATACGCATTCCTATTCTATAATACCGATACAAATTACAAAGTTTTAAAATAAATGAGAGTATACAAATTTGGTGGAGCTTCGGTGCGTAATGCCGATGGCGTGCGCAACCTCCACAAAATTATTAGCGATGAGAGCGATCTATTTATCATCGTTTCAGCGATGGGCAAGACGACAAATGCCCTAGAAGCTGTTTTCGCAGGACTCCAAAAGGGAGACACTGCAACATCAATGGAACACATTGCGACGCTAAGAAGCTACCACGCAGAGATCATCGACGATCTTTTCCACACGCCAACTGTCATCGAGAGTGTCGAGAAGCTTTTCGCGGAGTTGGAGGATGTAGCGACAAAAACTGTTTACAAAACCGAGGATGCTGAGCTCTGGTACGACACCATCGTAGCTTATGGCGAGCTCCTTTCGACAACCATAATCTCGGAGTACCTCAACGCAGTATCGCTGTCAAACACCTGGATCGACATGCGAACCACGTTCCTCACAGAGCAGCGACACAAGGATGCCACAATCGACATCGAGGCTTCCGAGCCACTCTTGAAGTCAAAGATCGAGGCGAGCTCAGATCGCATCTTCATCGGTCAAGGATTTATCGGTTTCGCACCCGATGGTACAACAACAACTCTAGGTCGTGAGGGATCGGACTACTCGGCAGCCGTAGTGGCCAATATCCTCGAGGCAGAGTCGATGGCCGTGTGGAAGGATGTCGATGGAATCTTGAATGCTGACCCTAAGGCCTTCCCCGATGCTAAGCAGATCAAGGAGCTTAACTATCTAGATACCATTGAATTAGCATACAGCGGTGCTCAGATCATCCACCCGAAGACTATTAAGCCACTGCAGAACAAAAATATTCCGCTCTACGTACGTCCATTTAGTGATAAGCGTAAGCCAGGAACTGTGATCCGTGGAACCTCGGCTCCTGTGCGTGTGCCAATTATCATCCTCAAGAAGGATCAGGTGCTGCTCACTATTCGCTCGCGTGACTTCTCGTTTGCTCTTGAAGAGCGCTTCGCTACGGTCTTTTCGACCCTCGAGCGCCTGCGTATCAAGACCAACTTGATTCATAACTCGGCGGTGAACCTTAGCCTTTGTGTCGACAATTCGTGGCATATCGACGAGGTGAAGGAGCTGCTGCATAACGATGGCTTCGATGTGCTTATGAGCCGCGAGATGGAGCTGCTTACTATCCGTAGCTACACCGATGAGCTGCTCGACAAGTATGGATATACCCCTGGGGTGTTTATCCGCCAGGCTACTCAGTCTACTGTGCGTATTGTGCGTAAGAAGGAGTAGTCTTGGGGCGCTGATCTTTTTAAGATCATCAAAATAAAAAATGTTTGTTTATTAGTTTTACGAGCGAGCTCGACACTAATAAACAAACATTTTTTATTTTTTTGCTTCGTAAAAACCTCCCCAAGTCGTGTAGCAGCATTGCGTTGCTTCAACTCATTAACTGTAAGGAAAGCTCCGCTTTTCGTATCCAAGCTCGCTTGGTGCCCGCGCCGGCATTAGGCACAATCCCTATCTAACCCTCAAACGCTGATCAATCTGAAGCGTTGTTCTCTCCGTAATTCCATTCAAGCTACATAGCGATGAAACTGTCGTGCCATACGTTTTAGCGATCTTCGAGAGGGTGTCGCCACTCTTAACTGTGTGGTAGCTACTGCTCGAAGTCGTTGCTGCAGTGGCAGTTGCGCTAGTTGTTGAGCTGCTCGAAGCGGCGCTCGATCCACGAAGCACAAGTCGCTGTCCGATCTGGAGCGTCGTGGTGCTAGTGATGCCGTTGAGTCGGCAAATCTCAGATACCGTGGTGCCATTGCGGCTCGCGATTTTCCCTAAAGTGTCACCCTTTCTCACAGTGTGGTAAGTGGCTGACGATGAGCTTGATGAGCTCGATGATGAAGATGAAGTCGACGAAGAAGAAGAGGTGCTAACCGCTGTGCCACTAACGCGCAGACGTTGCCCAATTTGAAGTGTCGAGTTACGCGAAATGCCATTCAGCTGACAGATCTTAGTGATCGTCGTACCATGCTTAGTTGCGATGCCACCCAAAGTATCACCCTTGCGAACAACGTAGGTCACGGTGTTGCCACTCGCCGCTGTAGAGCTTTGAGAGGTGGTAGATGCTGCTTTTGTCGCGCTGCTAGATGGTGTTGATGCTGTTGCGCTGCTCGAAGAAGATGAGCTCGTGGTCGGAACTTTGATTCCGTCGCGCACGATAAGTCGCTGACCTATACGGAGAACCGAGGTCGATGAGATACGGTTGAGCTTGCATAGCGTGGTGACCGTAGTGCCGTTGCGCCTAGCGATAGCACCTAGCGTGTCGCCACTGCGCACCGTGTAGTATCTGATGCTGATCTCCTGCAAGATCTTCGCCTCTCGCGCCTCCTTATCCTCGTTGTTCGAAGCGAAGATTTTACCGTTACGCATTGATACATAGAGCGTTGTGTCGCGAATCTCGCGCTTGTCGGTGTCGATAACAAAAGATGGGTTGATATGATTTCCATTTATGCGCACCTCGAAGTGAAGGTGTGAACCAGTCGAGCGACCTGTGCTGCCACCCAGTGCAACTACGTCACCCGCTTTGACCACGTCGTTAACCTTGACGAGGAGTTTCGAGGCGTGACCGTAAACAGTCTCCAAGCCATTATAGTGTCTGATAACAAGGCAGTTACCATACGCGCCATAATATTTTGCCAAACGTACTACGCCGTCGAATGCTGCATAGATATCATCACCCACTTGTACCTTGATATCAGTTCCTGCGTGCATACGGCTACGTCTCCATCCATATGGCGAAGTGACGTGTCCATCGGCTGGATAGTGCGAATTTTCCTCTCTCAGATCAAGCTCGATATCCTCAAATGTGATATTTTTATACTCCGACAATGCCACCGACTTCGATTGTGTCTCGTCGAAGAAGATCTGGTTTATCATCTCGTCGATCTCGTCAATCTCCTCCGTCTGCTCCTCGGCAGCCTCGATTGATGCGATGATATCCAACGAGTCAACAGGGATCAATAGCTCCTGATCCGCCAACTCCCTCTCTATTATTGCTGCCAGCTCCAATGAGTCAAGCGACGTCTGAGCCTCCTCGGTTACATACTCAGTAGCTCCTTTATTTGAAAGCGTCGTCGAACACGACACAGCGCATAGCACAAATGTGGCTGAAATACAGCACGCATTGATAATTTTTGACATTTTTTATTAGGTAGGGTTTGAAATTCGCAATTAAGATACAAAGTTAGTCAAAAAATGTCGGTTTTTCTAATTTTTTTGCAGAAAAAACTGGTTGGGACTGCGCCTAATGCCGGCGCGGGCACCAAGCTAGCTTGGATCCAAAAACTGTCGTTTTTGATCTTTGTTGCGGTGTGTTGGGATTCTTTTAAAACCTATGGTTTTAAAATCCTTGCCACTCCGAGTTAGCACCTCGATGGTTTGGGGATGGCAACCGAAGGTTGGCATAGATATATTAAATGCATTGATCGTTGAAAATTTATTTTCATAAGGTCAATGCATTTAATATATCGCTAGCGCTGCAAGCGCTCCTCAAACCAACGCAATAGTTAAGGAAAACGAAGTTTTCCGTATCCAAACTTGTTTGGTGCCCGGCCGGCATTAGGCCAGTAAGCAACTAATCCAGCAACCAACCCAGCAGCTTAAAACCCCTGAGCCGCCTTAGCCCGCTTAGCCATCTGCGAGGCGAAGACGAAGTCGTTAAGCTCCTTGTTATCACTATTTAGAATGTTGTCGCTCGATCCTTCCCACCACTTGTGCCCCTCGTGGATATAGACGATTTTCTCGCCAATCTCCATCACGGAGTTCATGTCATGGGTGTTGATAATGGTGGTGATGTTGTACTCGGCGGTGATATCATGAATCAAGTTATCAATCACGATCGAGGTTTGGGGGTCGAGACCCGAGTTCGGCTCATCGCAGAATAGATATTTGGGGTTGAGCACAATGGCGCGAGCAATAGCCACACGCTTAATCATACCGCCACTGATCTCGGCAGGGTAGAGGTGGTGCGCATGGTCGAGATTGACGCGGTGCAGGCAGAAGTCAGCCCTCTCACGCTTTTCGGCCTCGGAGAGCGAGGTGAATAGATCTAGCGGCAGGCGCACATTCTCGATCACGGTCGAGGCATCCAAGAGAGCACCACCCTGGAAGATCATACCTATATCCTTACGGATCTCTTTGCGCGCGGTGAAGCCGAGCGAAGTGAAGTTGACATCATCGAAGAAGATGCCTCCCGTGTCGGGCTCATGAAGCCCCACGAGGGTCTTGAGCAGCACAGTCTTTCCCGAGCCACTCTTGCCGATGATGAGGTTTGTCTTGCCCGTTTCGAACTCGACATTTATATCGTGCAGGATTTTCTTGTCGCCAAACGACTTTTCGATGTTTTGAGTGCGTATCATATAAGCAAGATTTGGGTCAAGATAAGGTTAAAGATCATAATTACAATCGAGCTCGCCACCACAGCGCGTGTCGACGATTTACCCACCTCAAGCGAGTTGCCATCAGCAAAGTAGCCGTAGTACGACGAGACAGAGGTGATGATAAAGGCGAAGAAGACACTCTTGATAAGCGAGTAGATCACCGAGTAGGTCTCGAAGTCGAGCAGTATTCCCTCGATATAGTCGTTGGGGATCATGATTCCTGTGGCTATCGAGATTATAAAGCCTCCGATCAGACCGATCATAATACTAAATGCGGTGAGCAGCGGGAAGAAGAGCACCGTGGCGATCACCTTCGGCAGGATCAGGTACGAGGCGGAGTTAACACCCATAATCTCTAGGGCGTCGATCTGTTCGGAGATGCGCATAGATCCAATCTCGGAGGCGATATTCGAGCCGACTTTTCCCGCTAGGATCAATGCCACAACTGTCGAGGAGAACTCCAAGATCAGGGTTTGGCGTGTGGCGTAGCCGATCATCGAGCGAGGGATAAATCCATCGTCGAGGTTTATGGCCATCTGCAAGGTGACCACCGCTCCGATAAAGAACGAGATGATCGTGGTGAGGCCAATCGAGTCGAGACCCAAGGCCTCCAATTCGAATAATATTCTACGTCTATAGATCGAACCCTTCTCGGGTCGAGAAAAGACCTTGCGCATTAGTAGAACATATTGGCCTATTCGAAATAGTATCTTTGTCATAGTTGTTTTATCATTTCTCCTTTACCTCTTCGAAGTCGACATAGTCGCCAACATCCTCCGAGATTTTTTTCTCTCCTGTACCCGATTGCTTGTAGACCTTTACATCGTCATCACTTTGGTTTCGCGAACGGCTTTGACCGCCAAAGAAACTTCCGTAGGTTTGGCTCGACCCTTGAGAGTGTCCAGTACCTTGACCCATCCGTTCCTCCATCTCGCGTTGCATACGACGGATTTTGGCTCTGAAGATCAGCGAGAGGATCATAAGCAAAATTACGATACCTGCCACGATGTAAAATATCACTTGAAGCGCTCCAAAAAAGAGCGACGGCGATGCAATTGCTATAAAAATTAGCAAAAAAAGTATCGGGTTGTCCTTAATAAAATTAAACATAACTCGTAAAAATTAAATAAAAAAGTAAAATACCCAACCACAAAGATAGAAAAAATTGTCAGATTCACCGAATTTTCCTACTTTTGACACAAATTAAAAATCTTAAAACAAAATTATCATATGTTAGATAAGTTAACAGCCATTTCACCACTCGATGGTCGCTACCGTAATGTAACGGAATCTTTAGCAAATTATTTCTCAGAATCAGCTCTAATACGCTACCGCATACGTGTCGAGGTTGAGTATTTTATCGCTCTATGCCAAGTGCCACTACCTGAGCTAGCTGACGTTGATCCAGCGCTTTTCGATGAGCTTCGTAAGCTCTACACCGATTTCTCGCAGGAGGATGCAAAGCGTGTGAAGGAGATCGAATCGGTTACTAACCACGATGTTAAGGCCATCGAGTATATCCTTAAGGAGAAGATGGATGCCTTGGGTATGCAAGCCTACAAGGAATTTGTTCACTTCGGACTCACTTCGCAGGATATCAATAACACTTCGATTCCTCTTTCGATCAAGGAGGCTGTCGAGGAGGTATACGCTCCAGCGATGGACGAGGTTGTCGAGAAGCTTATCGCGATGAGCAACGAGTGGGCGGAGGTGTCGATGTTGGCACGTACTCACGGACAACCAGCCTCTCCAACTCGCCTAGGCAAGGAGATTATGGTATATGTTGAGCGTTTGTGCAAGCAGCTAGATATGCTTCACAACCTGCCTGTTGCTGCTAAGTTCGGCGGTGCTACGGGTAACTTCAATGCTCACTTTATCGCCTACCCTGAGGTTGATTGGGTGGAGTTTGCAAATGGCTTTGTGTGTGACACTTTGGAGATGGATCGCTCGCAATATACCACTCAGATCGAGCACTACGATATGATGGCTGCGTTGTTTGATAACTTGAAACGCATCAACACGATTCTTATCGACCTTAGCCGCGATATGTGGAGCTATATCTCGATGGAGTACTTCAAGCAGAAGATCAAAGAGGGTGAGGTTGGCTCGAGCGCTATGCCACACAAGGTTAACCCAATCGACTTCGAGAATGCTGAGGGTAACTTGGGTATGGCAAATGCTGTTTATGAGCACTTGTCGGCTAAGCTTCCCATCTCGCGCTTGCAGCGTGACCTTACCGACTCGACTGTGTTGCGTAACGCAGGTGTTCCTTTGGCGCACTCGCTAATCGCGATCCGTTCTCTGTTGAAGGGTCTTGGCAAGGTGATCTTGAATCAGGATGCTATTGATGCTGACCTGGAGGCTAACTGGGCTGTTGTGGCCGAGGGAATCCAAACCGTTCTTCGTAGCGTAGGTTACCCATCGCCTTATGAGGCTCTTAAGGCTTTGACTCGTACAAATTCGCACATCACAGCCTCTTCGATCGCTCAATTTATCGCCGAGCTAGATGTTACTGACGAGGTTAAGGCGAGACTAAGCAAAATTACCCCACACTCTTATACTGGTATTTTTGAATAGTTTAGAATAAAATTGTATATTTGCGACACTAAAAATAAACAAATAAAAATATAATGGGAAGAGCATTTGAATTTCGCAAAGCGCGAAAAATGAAACGTTGGGGCAATATGGCTCGTGTATTTACCAAAATTGGAAAGGAGATCGAAATCGCAGTTAAGGCTGGAGGTCCCGACCCATCGTCGAATACGCGCCTACGTGTCTTGATGCAAAATGCGAAGTCAGAGAATATGCCTAAGGAGAATGTTGAGCGTGCCATCAAGCGTGCAACATCTAAGGACACTGCTGACTACAAAGAGTTCGTATACGAGGGATATGCACCTCACGGAATCGCAGTCCTTGTTGAGACTGCTACCGACAACACTAACCGCACTGTGGCTAACGTGCGTATGCACTTCAATAAGTGTGGCGGTACGTTGGGTAATAGCGGTAGCGTAGGATTTATGTTTGAGCACAAGTGTACTTTTAAGTTCAATGTCCCTGCGGAGGTTGATGCTGAGGAGCTAGAGTTGGAGATGATCGACCTGGGTGTGGATGAGTTCTACCCTGAGGAGTCTATCACTGTTTATGCGCCATACGAGTCATTTGGAGCACTTCAACACTGGCTTGACGAGAAGGGTTACGAGATCGTCTCGGGAGAGGCTGTGCGCATCCCTACCGACACTAAGGAGCTATCTGCTGCGGAGCGTGAGGATGTCGAGAAGCTTATCGAGCGCTTGGAGGAGGATGAGGACGTTTCTAACGTCTATACTACTATGGCTGAGGGCGAGGAGGAGTAATTTTCGTATAATAGCTTGGGGACTGTCCTGCGCGGACGGCGGCGGGGTGCTCCCCGCGGAGCTATAACTTCTTGCGTCTTGGGGCGCTGATCCTTTTGGATCATCGAAATAGAAAATGTGCATTTTAGGTTTATGAGCGAGCTCAACACCTAAAGTGCACATTTTCTATTTTTTTTGCTTCGCAAAAACCTTCCCAAGTCGTGTTGCAGCGTTCGCGTTGCTTCGACCCATTAACTGTAAGGAAAACGTAGTTTTCCGTATCCAAACTTGTTTGGTGCCCGCGCCGGCATTAGGCGCAGTCCTAGGTCAATACACGAAAACTAACAAGCACAAAAAAAGAGGATCAAGTAAAAACTCAATCCTCTAAGGTAGCGGGAGAAGGACTCGAACCTCCGACCTCCGGGTTATGAGCCCGACGAGCTGCCAACTGCTCTATCCCGCGATATATTTTTAATCTCGTAGCTTGGCGCTACTCTAATTTTCTGAACGTTTCCCTTGAGGTTGTTATCCTTAGGGACTGCAAATATAGGGCAAAAAAAGTTCTCCACCAAATATTTTCGCAACTTTCTTTTAATTATTTTTGTGATACTCCGCCACACCAGCCTTCAAAAACTCCACAAAGGCCTCGACATCAAGGTCATAGCCACGCGGAGCGATCAATTGCTCACCTGCGTTATCTTGGATGATATAATATGGCTGCGCATTGACTCCATAGGTGGTAAGGGCATAACTCGAGTTGATCTTACCCAAACCTTTGAGCACCTTACCCGAGTCGGTTGTCACCCACTCAGACTCTGGAAGAGTAGTTTTGTCGTCGGTGTAGAGCGCCACAACGACATAATCATCGCGCAAGATCTGCAACACACGAGGATCCGACCACACTCTAGCCTCCATCTCACGACAGTTAACACATCCGTGACCCGTGATATCGACAAAGAGAGGTTTGCCAACCTTGGCAGCATATGCCTCAGCCTCCTCCATATCGAAGAATCCCTCGAGGTTGTGAGGTAGGTGCAAGAAATCGCTATACTTAGCACCAGCCATATCGCTGCTCGACGTGCTGCTCGAAGATACCACAGCGCCACCCTGCCCAACAACAAAATCCTGTGAGTGCATAGGAGGCAAGTACCCAGAAAGACCCTTAAGCGGAGCGCCCCACATTCCAGGGATCATATAGACCACAAACGAGAAAACAACGATCGACAGTCCAAGGCGACCAACGGTAAGGTGCGGCATATCACTATCATGAGCAAACTTCAACTTACCCAAAAGATATAGACCCAACAGCGAGAAGATCACAATCCACACTGCAAGGTAGATCTCACGATCTAATAGTCCCCAGTGGTAGGTTTGATCAGCAACGCTCAAAAACTTCATACCCAAAGCCAACTCCACAAAGCCAAGAACAACCTTAACGGAGTTCAACCAACCGCCACTCTTAGGGAGTGACTTAAGGGTCGAAGGGAAGAAAGCAAAGATCGCAAACGGCAGTGCGAAGGCAGTCGAGAAGGCCAACATAGTGATAATTGGATTCCAGAACTCACCCGCAGTACTTTTGATCAAGACCGAACCCACGATAGGGCCAGTACAAGAGAATGAGACCAAAACCAAGGTCAAAGCCAAGAAGAAGATTCCGGCCAAGGAGTTGCGATCAGCCTTCTCGTCACTTTTATTGACAAGCCAACTTGGCAAAACGATCTCGAAGGCTCCGAAGAACGATGCTGCGAAGATCATAAAGACAGCGAAGAACAACAAGTTTGGAAGCCAGTGAGTAGCCAACCAATTGAAGATGTCGGCGGTAACGGCATCACCGCCCAATATGCGTGTTACAATGATAATCGCGGCAATTGGTAAGGTGTATAGCGCAACGATAAAGATTCCGTACAATAGCGCCTTGAAACGCCCCGTAGAAGCACCACCATCACCTTTCATAAAGAACGAAACGGTCATCGGGATCATCGGGAACACGCAAGGGGTCAACAGCGCAGCAAAGCCCCAAAGTACAGCCTCGATGATAAGTGCCCAGATCGAAGTGTGGCCCTCAGTGGGAGCAGCAGGAGCAGCAATAGGAGCAGTCGCAACTTCGCTACCAAGCGAAACCGTAAGCTCAACCTCAGCGGGAGGAATACAGCTAGTCTCGGTGCAGCTCATCCACTCGATAAGTACTCCTACCTCGGCACTTTCGGCCGTGAGCTTTACATTTTGAGCAAACTGCGCGGTATCGTAAAAACTACCCATCTCCTCGTTGGTGTACTCGTCTGTGTATCGCTTTGGCTCGGTGACAACAACTAACTCTCCGATGAGTTCTGCACCTTGAGAAGGGTCAAAGGTGATGGTCGTAGGGTTGTAACCTCCAAATGGAGCTACGTCGTAGATGTGGTAACCATCCTCAATATCGGCGGTAATTATAATTTTGTACTCGTCCGAGCTGATCTTCTCCAAATCGCTCTTCCAATTCACAATATCTTGCTGAGCCGATGCCGAAAAGGCAATAAAGAGCACCAGGCAGAGATTAAAAAGATTGCGCATAAGCTTCATCATGTAGATTAATTATTAGTTTTAAACTAGACAAAAGTAATTTATTTAAGTCATATCCACAAAAATTGATCTAAAATTAACCAAAAATAGTTACTTTTACCCCCGTGAAAAAGATCTCGATAGTCATAGCGACCTATAATAGGTGGAAATCTTTGCTGGTCACGCTCCGTTCGGTGGCTCAGCAAAGCCTTCCTGCGCAGTTGTGGGAGTGTGTTGTGGTGAATAATAACTCGTCGGATCTGACCCAACAGAAGGCAGAAGAGTTTGCTCAGCAGCATGCGCACCTAAATATTAAAGTTGTCTTTGAATCGCGCCAAGGCTTGTCGTGGGCACGCAATTGCGGAATCGAGCAGAGCGAAGCGGAGATCATCGCGATTATCGACGACGATGAGATTATCAACGCGGAATTTGCCGCAGCATATGTCGAGCTTTTCGATGCGCACCCTGAAGTGACATCGGCCGGAGGTAAGATAATTCCCAAGTACACCTCCGAGCGCCCTCGATGGATGTCACACTACACGGAGCTGCCGATAGCCAACCCTCTGGATTTTGGCGACAGAGCGCAACCTTTTCCTGCAGGGCGCATCCCTGGAGGAGGCAATATGGCGATTCGCTCCTCGGCACTCAAAAAGCATGGTCTGTTCGATGTGGAGTTGGGTCGCACGGGAAAGAGATTGATCGGAGGCGAGGAGAGCGATCTTTTCGAACGCCTTGCACGCAGTGGAGAGCAGTGTTGGTACTGCCCCAAGGCAGTGATGTGGCATATTATCCCGCCCGAGAAGCTTACCCTAGATTACTTCGATCGCTTGACATATAATATAGGTGTGAGCCAACGCTTGCGCTCGAAAATCTCAGGAGGCGGAGTATTGCTGCCCGAAATAGCCAAATGGTGCGCCACACTCGCCATAGCGCTTGGATACTTGCTGCAACTCAATCCACCAAAGGCTGCACGGTTACTAAGGCTGAGATGGAATATTAGCCAAGGGTTATTCGCTCGGAGAGAATAAAAAAAGTACCGCTAGTTTACTGAGCAAGGCTCAAAACTAGCGGTACTTTTTTTTATTTTTTAGCGAGTCTTCGCGAGGGTTTTACAACACCTCAATCGAGGCAAACTCTTGCGAGCAGCTTCCGACAGTAAGTACGTTATCTGTGACATACGACTCATTCTCTTCACCCACGGTGAGTGCAATTTGAGTTGTGTCGGTATCGAAGAATGCATTTGCATCGACGCGATCAAGTTGCGAGGCAGTAGCTAGAGTCAACGATGTTAATGCACTGCAGTTGCGAAGTGCATCTGAATCAATAACGGTGATATAAGGCAACGATAGCTCCTCGAGCGATAAGCAGTAGTAGAATGCTCCCGAGGCAATTTGATTTGCTTTAGGCAAGGTTAGCGAAGTTAAACCTGTGCAGGTGTAGAACGCTTGCTCACCGATATATGTTGCCGCAGGAAGGTTGACACTCTCGATGCCTGTGCAGAAGTAGAATGCCCATTTGCCAACGTAGGTAACATCAGAAAAGTCGATTTCTGTAAGGCTATAATTGCAGAAAAATGCACCGTAGCCGATCGTTGTAATTTTAGGAGCATAAAGCTCTGAGAGATATTGGCAACCATTGAATGCCCATGAGCCAATAGCTTCAGCATTCTCCAAGGTTACGCTCTTGATAGCTTGACAATTCAAGAAAACTGCATCTCCAATCTCTGTGACATTTGGTAGCTCTACTGTGGTTAGAGACAAACAAAGCGAGAATGCACCTCCGCCAATTTCAGAAAGCATAGGGAATTCCTCGGAGGTCACCGCAGGAATCGACGAGCAATAAAGGAATGCATCGTTAGCAACACTGGTCACCTTTGGGAAGCTAATAGAGGTAAGATTAAAGCAGCGGATAAAGGCGCTGTTACCGATAGACTCCACTTCGGGTGCCGAGATTCCAAACAACACATCGGTGTTGTAGTCGGTAAAGTCGATCTCGGTTGGGAAGAAGTAATCATCCTCATCCTCGTCGTAGATATCGGGGGTCACTCCAATCATCGCATAGTCGGGAATCGAGGTCAAGTTAGGGAACTCGATTGTGATCTGGCGACCCGATTCAGCAATAGCCGCTAGCGCTGCGCTCAAACCTGCGAAATCCTCAGCCTCGGTAGCCTCAGTGTCGTGGATAATCCACTCGTCGTAATCAAGAACTTGGGTCGAGCTAAACGAAGAGAGGTATACCTTGCTGCTATCTACAAATCCACTGCTGTCAATTTCTGTGCTAGTAGTGGTCTCTTCGCTACAACTCAAAAGAAGCGTAGAGGTAAATAGTGCGGCTAAAATAAGTAGTTTTTTCATTATCTTGTCTTTTTCTTTTATCTTTAAAATAGTGGTAAGATTATACATTTCTCCCAATTCCCACAAAAGTAGAGATTATATTTTATAGAACAAAGGAATCCATTACTTTTTTCAAACGATGTCAATTCATTTTTATTGCACGAGGCTCGGTATTACTCGGCTAAGTTAGCTAATTTTTCATTTCTACACCCCTTTACAATAGGATTATTCAAAGAATATACCTATCTTTGTAGAACACTCAGCGTTTAAGAATTATGGAAAAAGTATTCAAAATAAACTTCTCTCAATTTGAGAGTCTCGATGAATTAACCTCGGAGGATCGCCTACTTATCGATGAGGCTAAGGCGATGACCAATAAATCATTTGCGCCATATTCGTCATTTCGTGTCGGATCGGCAGCACGCCTTAAGAGTGGCAAGATTATCCATGGCTGTAATGTCGAAAGTGAGGTCTATCCTGCTGGACTTTGTGCCGAGCGCACACTGCTTTTTTATGCACAGTCGAACCATGGTGACGACCCTATAGAGGCTTTAGCTATCGCCTCGGTGCCCGATGAGCGCGAGGTATACCCTTGTGGCCAGTGTCGCCAAGTGTTGATGGATACCGAGCGTAGGCAAGGCACGCCTATGCGAATCATCATGAGCGGGCACAATTCTGCAACCATTGTCGAGAGCGCTGCCGATTTACTACCCTTTACTTTTAAATTGTAAATGTTTCAAAAAGAAGATATTATCTACGAAGATAATCACCTTTTAGCGGTTAACAAGCGCTGTGGTGATTTGGTGCAACCCGACCCTTCGGGTGAAAGTGCACTTGAGGATCAAGTTAAAGCATATATTAAGGTGCGCGACAATAAGCCAGGTGAGGTCTATCTTGGTGTTGCTCACCGTATCGACCGACCAGTTAGCGGCTTGGTGCTCTTTGCCAAGAGCTCCAAGGCTTTGGTGCGCCTAAATGAGCTTATTCGCGACCGCAAGATCGAGAAGCGCTACTGGGCTGTGGTCGAAGGAGAGCCATCGTTGGAGCTAACAGAATTGAAGCACCATATAGTCAAAGATTCTAAAAATCACCGTTCGAGAGCCTACGACAGCCCTAAGGCGACTTCCAAAGAGGCTCGTCTGCGCTATCAAGCGATAGGTGCGACAAAGAACTACTCACTGGTGGAGGTGGAGCTTCTTACGGGTCGCCACCATCAGATCCGCGCTCAATTGTCGAAGATCGGCTGTTCGATCAAGGGCGATCTGAAGTATGGATCGAAGCGCTCGAACCCTGGCGGGGGAATCATGCTCCACTCTCGGCAGATGACCTTCGTGCATCCTGTGCGTAAAGAGCCGATAACAATTACTGCGCCCACACCTGCGGGGGATTTGTGGGATCTTTTTGAACCTAAAAAATAGAGATTACAGAGATGAGAATATTAATTCAACGGGTACTCGATGCTTCGGTGACAATTGATGATCAGCTACATAGCGCAATTGGAAAGGGATTATTGGTGCTGCTTGGCATCGAGGCAACGGATGGTGAGGAGGATATCGAATGGCTCACTTCGAAGCTCAGCAAGTTGCGCATTTTTGATGATTCAGAAGGGGTTATGAACCTCGACATCAGCCAAGTTGGTGGCGAGGCGATGGTGGTGAGCCAATTCACCCTCCAGGCATCGACCAAGAAGGGGAACAGACCTTCGTATATCAAAGCTGCTGGTGAGGCTGTCTCGCGACCACTCTATCTTCGCTTTGTTGAAGTGCTCACATCAAAGCTCGGCAAGGAGGTTAAAACTGGCGAATTTGGTGCCGATATGAAGATCGCACTAGTGAATGATGGACCTGTGACGATCTGGATTGATTCTAAGAATCGGGAGTAGGGTGGATTTTCGCTTACATTATAATTTATGTTACCGTAGACTCCTTGAGCTGAGTCATTATCACGTCATCCAAAATTCTTGAACAGACACTTTCTCAAGTCTGGGATGACGGTATTAGGTGAACGTTGGGTTTGTATTGCAGATCTACGATCTGCTCGCCCTCTGCGCACTTTTTCTTCAGGGAGGGAGATTGCTTAGGGACTGCGCCTAGTGCCGGCACGGGCACCAAGCGAGCTTGGATACGGAAAGCGGAGCTTTCCTTACCCTTTCAGAGCTGCGATAAATTCGGGGCAAGCCTCCCAAAGTGTCTCTGTTTTAAACCACAACTCGCGAGCTTGAGCCGCAAGTGAGGGTCGCTCACTCTCAATATCCTCTAAATAGGCCTGATCGGCAGGGTGCTCCTCGCTGATAAATTCCGCGAAGTAGGCCGCAAATCGGTTCTTGAAGTTACGTAACTCACCCTCGGGTAATTTTCCATCACGAAGGTAAGCAGACCAGAGCAGCAACACCACACGGCTAGCACTCTTGTCCGAGATATCGTTTATAACCTCGTCAAAAAGCTCATACTCCTCCATAGCTAAGTAGCAGTAAGCCAATAGGTTCGTCGACTCCAAATGATCCTCGCCATCCACCTCAAGCGAAAGTTCCAAAAGAGCCGAAGCAATCTCATAATCGCCAATTAGAAAGTGATCGACAGCCGACAAATTCACCAATTCGATTACCGCCTGCGTATTCGGGTGCTCCCACTCCAATGAGATCTCCTCATCCTCGGGAAGCAGCTCCTGCAAATCTTGAATTGCTCGAAAGCGAAGGTTACACGCCTCGGCAACATCACCTTTTTGTTGCAGCTCGCGTGACTTCGCAACTATTGTTATAAAGTTGAATGCAGCATCACCAGCTGCGACGATTTCAAAAGTTTGATCTTTAGTAGGATTAAGATACGCTTTGGTCATTAACTATTTCGTTTTGTTGTGTAAATCATATATGCAAAAATCACCGCTGTAACGACTCCTGCAGCGCCATAAGCCACCATTCTATTTGCCATACCCACCATAAGTGGCGAGATGAAAATATAGCTCGAGCAGACAAAAGTCATAAATACCGCAGGCAGCAGCGCAATAATAATTGGTTTGCGTTGCTCGGCAAGATAAGCCACAATCGACCATAGGGTGATAGTCGCCAGAGTTTGATTTGTCCAAGCAAAATAGCTCCAGATAGCGTTAAATGGAAGCCCAAAGATTATAAATAGTGCGCCAGCAAAGAGCGGCAAAGTGATCAAAAAGCGAGGTAGAAGCCGCTCTTGGCTAAGTCCCAACATATCGGAAACGATCAAGCGAGCCGAACGGAATGCAGTGTCTCCCGAGGTGATAGCGCAAGCGATAACGCCAAACAGTACCACACCAGCAACAGCTGAACCCAGGGTCTTCGAAGTGATCAGATCGACAAGAATAGCTGCCGAACCACCGTTAGCCGCAATAGCAGCATTGAGCCCCTCGACATTTCCCCAAAAAGCCATAGCGATAGCAGCCCAGATAAGAGCGATAATACTCTCGGTGATCATCGCACCATAAAACACCATTCTCGTTTCACCCTCCGACTCTACGCACCGTGCCATCATTGGCGACTGCGTAGCATGGAATCCCGAGATCGCTCCGCAAGCGATAGTTGTAAAGAGCATCGGGAAGATTGGCAGCTTCGAGGCGTTGGCATGGAAGTTCTTCAAAGATGTAAGCTCAGGGATTTGATACACATCGCTTTGAAGCATAAGCACCACAAAAATTCCGAGCGCCATAACCAAAAGGGCACATCCGAAAAGCGGATAGATTCGTCCGATGATCTTATTGATAGGCAAGACTGTGGCCAACAGATAATAGAGCAAAATCACACCCAACACAGCAACCATCTCCCACGAGGTAGTTCCGAAGGCGATCTGCTCCAACGGCAAGTCGACGTGCGAGACAATAAGCTCGGCCGGTTGCGACATAAACACAGCACCCACCAGGACCATCAGCAGCACCGAAAAGAGGCGCATAAATTGACGAGCGCCATTGCCAAGATAGTGACCAACAACCTCAGGCAGCGACTCTCCATTGCGACGAAGCGACATCACCGCAGCGATAAAATCGTGCATAGCACCCATAAAAACACCACCCAGAGTGATCCACACAAAGGCCACTGGGCCATAAGCCGCACCAAGAATAGCTCCGAAGATCGGCCCTAAACCTGCGATATTGAGCAGCTGGATAAGGAATGTTTTCCAGCGAGGCAAAGGCATAAAATCGACTCCATCGAATGATTTTCTTGAGGGCACTTGAGCCGAAACGTCGATCCTACATACTCTAGCCAGGTAGCCACCATAGATAAAGTATGCGCCAATGAGAATTGCGAGGCAGACAAGGAATGTGATCATAGTTTAGGTGCAAAATTTAAAATTTACCAAAGTTACAAAAAAATATCTAACATTCGCAAAAAAAGTTGCCTACAAAGAAAAAGGTTGCTTAACTTTTCAGCTAAACAACCTCGTGGGTGGAAAAAGGGGATCGAACCCTCGACCTTCGGAACCACAATCCGACGCTCTAACCAACTGAGCTACTTCCACCATGTAGAAACTCTTCGAAGCAGTACTTCTTGGTTTCGGAGTGCAAATATATGTGATTTTATTTAAACCTCCAAATAGTTTGGCCAAAAAAAATCAAAAATGACAAAATGTCAGTAAATATCCGTACATTTGTCAAAATATGTGACATACGCCCTTTGGCATACCAATTGATGTAAATAGAGCACAGACAAACACAAAAAAAATATAAAAACAGAAATTATGAATGTAAAACCATTATCAGATCGCGTGTTGGTTCTTCCAAACACAGCAGAGGAGAAGACCGCAGGAGGTCTATTTATCCCAGACACAGCTAAAGAGAAGCCACTTTCAGGCAAAGTCGTAGCGGCAGGCCCAGGCACCGCAGAGGTGACTATGGAGGTTGCCGTAGGTGACGAGGTGCTATACGGAAAGTACGCAGGTCAAGAGCTTTCGATCGACGGAGTGGACTACCTAATTATGAAACAGAGTGACATTTTAGCAATTATCTAAATTAAAGAAAAACAATGGCAAAAGATATTAAATATAATGTAGAGGCTCGCGAGCTTCTAAAAGTAGGTGTTGATGCACTAAGCAACGCTGTAAAAGTTACACTTGGCCCTAAGGGTCGTAACGTAATCATCGACAAGAAGTTCGGAGCTCCACAAATCACCAAGGATGGTGTGACTGTGGCAAAGGAGATCGAGTTGGAGGATCCATTTGCAAATATGGGTGCTCAGATGGTCAAGGAGGTTGCCTCGAAGACCAACGACGATGCAGGTGATGGAACGACCACTGCAACCGTCCTTGCGCAAGCGATTATCGGCGTAGGTATCAAGAACGTAACGGCTGGTGCAAACCCAATGGATCTTAAGCGCGGAATCGACAAGGCGGTAGCAACCGTAGTTGAGTCACTTCGTGCACAGAGCCAAGAGGTGGGTAGCGACGATGCAAAGATCGAGCAAGTAGCGACAATCTCGGCTAACAACGACAGCGCAATTGGTAAGCTAATTGCCGAGGCGATGGCTAAGGTCAACAACGAGGGTGTGATCACCGTTGAGGAGGCTAAAGGTACTGAGACCTATGTAGATGTTGTTGAGGGTATGCAGTTCGATCGCGGTTATATCTCGTCATACTTTATCACCGACACCGAGAAGATGGAGGCACAATTGGAGAAGCCATATATCCTTATCACCGACAAGAAGATCTCGACTATGAAGGAGCTTATGGGCGTTTTGGAGCCAGTAGCTCAAAGTGGTCGTCCACTTCTTATCATCGCCGAGGATGTTGATGGTGAGGCACTTTCGGCACTTGTTGTAAACAAACTTCGTGGTGCGTTGAAGGTTGCAGCTTGTAAAGCTCCAGGCTTTGGCGATCGTCGCAAGGAGATGTTGGAGGATATCGCGGTGCTTACTGGCGCAACTGTTATCTCGACCGACAAGGGTATGAAGATCGAGGATGCAAACATCACTTTGTTGGGTGCTGCCGAGAAGGTTACCCTTAACAAGGAGTCTACAACAATCGTTGATGGCATTGGTGAGAAGTCGCTTATCGAGGAGCGTGTGGCTCAGATCAAGAGCAGCATCGAGGTTTCGACTTCTGATTATGATAAGGAGAAACTCTCGGAGCGCCTTGCTAAGCTCGCTGGTGGTGTAGCGGTACTTTACGTAGGCGCTGCAACCGAGGTTGAGATGAAAGAGAAGAAGGATCGTGTGGATGATGCACTTGCTGCTACGCGTGCTGCCGTTGAGGAGGGTATCGTTCCTGGTGGTGGTGTGGCTTACATCCGTGCTACGACACTTCTTGAGGGTCTTAAGGGCGAGAATGAGGATCAAACAACGGGTATCCAGATTGTGAAACGTGCAATCGAAGAGCCACTTCGCCAGATCGTATTCAACGCTGGTGGCGAGGGTTCGGTAGTTGTAAATAAGGTTCGCGAGAGTGAGGCATCAGTGGGATATAACGCTCGCGATGACCGCTACGAGGATATGTTAGCTGCGGGAATCATCGACCCAACTAAGGTGTCACGCGTGGCATTGGAGAACGCTGCTTCGATCGCGGCTATGTTCCTCACTACCGAGTGCGTGCTTGTAGAGCAGAAGTCTGCTGAGCCTGTGATGCCTCCTATGCCAGGTGGCGGCATGGGTGGTATGATGTAGGCTTTTCGTTAGTTTCGGACTGTCCTGCGCGGACGGCGGCGGGGTGCTCCCCGCGGAGCTATAACTTCTTGCGTCTTGGGGCGCTGATCTTTTTAAGATCAGCGAAATAGAAAATGTGAATTAATTAGTTTTACGAGCAAGCTCGACACCTAATTAATTCACATTTTCTATTTTTTTTTGCTTCGCAAAAACTTCCCCCAAGCCGTGTGGTGGCTTGCGTTGTCAAAGCTAGTTGACAACTAGAAATTAGATATCGTGTATCCTCAAGGAGAAGTCAAAATCGCATCTCCAGAAAAAATACAAAACCAGCCTCCAACCAGAAGTCGCATATCGTAGTCAGTTTTGGGGCTTCGCGAGCATTTTTAACCGCAGCGCACTAAAGGTGCGTGAGGATTAAAAAGCGCAGAGAAGTGCCGAAAATGGCTGCGAGAGGCGGCTTCGAGAGCTACTCTTTTAGTGCTGCATGTGCTGCCGCTAATCTCGCAATCGGCACACGGAATGGCGAGCAAGAGACATAATTAAGTCCAGCGAAGTGGCAGAACTCAACCGATGATGGCTCACCACCATGCTCACCACAGATACCGCACTTGATATTCTCGCGAGTGCTACGACCCTTGAATACCGCCTCGCGGATCAACTTACCAACACCATTGCGATCAAGAACTTGGAAAGGATCAGCCTTCAAGATTCCCTTATCGAGATAAACTGGCAAGAACTTCGAAATGTCGTCACGCGAGAATCCGAGTGTCATCTGCGTAAGGTCGTTAGTACCGAATGAGAAGAACTCAGCAACCTCAGCAACCTGGTCAGCCGTAACTGCTGCACGAGGCACCTCGATCATCGTTCCAACCATATAGTCGATCTTGTCGTTGCGCTCAGCAAAAACAGTCTCGGCCATCGAGTCGATAATATTCTTTTGGTAACGAAGCTCCTTGTGATTTCCCACAAGAGGCACCATAATTTCAAGTTTCACTGGTGTGCCTTGAGCCTTAATATTCATCGCAGCCTCGATAAGTGCACGTGCCTGCATCTCGGTGATCTCAGGATAGGTGTTACCCAAACGGCAACCACGGTGTCCAAGCATTGGGTTGAACTCAACAAGCTCCTCGACTTTCGATACGATCTTCTCGAACGATACGCCCAACTCCTCGGCCATCTCGCGTTGCTCCTTCTCCTCGTGAGGTACAAACTCGTGAAGTGGTGGATCGAGCAGGCGAACAGTCACTGGATAGCCATTCATCACCTTAAAGAGACCCTCGAAATCGCCACGTTGGATAGGCAACAACTTCGCAAGAGCAACTCTACGTCCAGCCTCATCATCCGAAAGGATCATCTCGCGGAACGCCTTGATGCGGTCACCCTCGAAGAACATATGCTCCGTACGGCAGAGACCGATTCCCTCGGCACCGAACGAGAACGCTTGTGCAGCATCCTTTGGAGTGTCGGCATTTGCGCGAACTTTAAGGACTGCATATTTTGTGGTAAGATCCATTAGCTTACCGAAATCACCTGTCATATCGGCTGCTTGAGTAGCTACTTGACCCAAGTAAACCTCTCCCGTTGAGCCGTTTAGCGAGATCCAATCTCCCTCTTTCACAACTGTATCTCCAATTACAAATTGGCGAGCCTTAGCGTCGATTTTCACCTCACCAGCTCCCGAAACACAACATTTACCCATACCACGAGCTACAACCGCTGCGTGAGATGTCATACCACCGCGAGCCGTTAGGATACCGCCAGCATCCAACATACCCTTAAGATCCTCAGGCGAAGTCTCGGTACGTACCAAGATCGCACGTTGGCCATTCTCGTTCAAACACTTCTCTGCATCCTCGGCGAAGAACACCACTGGACCTGTCGCAGCACCTGGAGAGGCAGGAAGACCTTTAACCAAAACCTTAGCCGACTTGATAGCCGTAGTGTCGAAAACTGGGTGAAGAAGCTCATCCAACTTAGCTGGCTCGCAACGAAGAACAGCTGTCTTTTCGTCGATCAGACCCTCCTCTAACATATCTATTGCGATCTTGACCATCGCAGCACCTGTGCGTTTTCCACTGCGGCATTGCAACATCCAAAGTTTACCATCTTGGATCGTAAACTCGATATCTTGCATATCGGTGAAGTAGGTCTCCAAGTGGTGTTGGATATCGAAAAGCTCTTGGTATACCGTTGGCATAACCTCCTCGAGTGATGGGAATTTCTCGGCACGCTCCTTTTCAGACACCTTTTGAGCCTCAGCCCAACGGCACGAACCCTCTTTGGTGATTTGCTGAGGTGTACGGATACCCGCCACAACATCTTCTCCTTGAGCGTTGATCAAGTACTCACCATTGAAGATGTTCTCTCCAGTACCTGCGTCACGCGAGAATGCAACACCAGTCGCAGAGTTATCACCCATATTTCCGAATACCATCGCTTGAACATTTACAGCAGTTCCCCACTCAGCAGGAATCGCGTGAAGTTTACGATATAGAATAGCGCGATCATTCATCCACGAGCCAAATACAGCGCATACAGCACCCCACAACTGCTCCCAAGGTGAAACAGGGAAATCAGATCCAGTTTGCTCCTTTACGGCAGCCTTGAACTCTACAACAAGCTCCTTAAGGTCGTCGGTCGAAAGGTCGTTATCGAGCTCAACTCCACGAGCCTTTTTCTTCTCCTCGATGATCACCTCGAATGGATCTTCATCCTCCTTCGATTCTGGCTTCATACCCAAAACTACGTCTCCGTACATTTGAACGAAACGGCGGTATGAATCCCATGCAAAGCGTGGATTGCCAGTTAGTTGCGAGATAGTCTCAACAGTCTCATCGTTCATACCCAAGTTTAGGATCGTATCCATCATTCCTGGCATTGATGCACGTGCACCCGAGCGAACTGAGACCAACAAAGGAAGCTCCTTATTTGCAAATTTGCGACCTGTTAGCTTCTCGATATTTGTAATCGCTTTCTCGACCTCAGGACGAAGAATTTCGACGACTTTATCTTTACCGTGAGTATAATATTCCGAACATACGTCGGTTGTGATTGTAAAACCTGGAGGCACTGGGATTCCAATAAGATTCATTTCAGCTAGGTTTGCACCTTTACCGCCTAATAGCTCTTTCATCTTGCCATTACCTTCGGCCTCTTTATTACCAAAGGTGTAGACTCTTTTTTGATTCGGCATAACTTTACTTTTTAAAATTTTAGTTAAATATTCTAGGTTTGGACTACGAATATAACAAAATTTTCTTAAATGCCAAAAGAAAATCAATAAATATATATGAAAACTGGCAGGTATTTACTATATCCCCCGATGTAACCCGCTCTATCGAGGGTTGGCAGTGGAGTCTGTGTCGAAGGGTTTAAGAGCCACGGAGTTATAAATACGCTACTTTTTAAGATTTTTTCGCTTCTATTCACCGCAATTCGATCGTGCATCACCCAGCCTCTTGCAGCTGCGTAGTTGCCTTCACCTCGTTTTTCTCTCTCTTTGAGGGGGTTGTGGTAGCCTAGGCGGTCGATTGCATCTTGGTAGATTTTACCGAGGATGATTATGGTGGAATCTTTGGGGTTGTGTTTTAGGTATGCGTGGGTATCGCTGCCGTTTCTCGATAAGATTATTGTGATCTTCTCCTCTTGGCCTTCAGTGAGCTCCACGGAGGCATCGACTACAAGCATGTTGCGCAACGGTTCGACCGACTCCACGAAAAGAATATCGCCGAAGTAGAGCAGCGCGAAATCTTGACCATCGAAAGAGTTGCGAGTGCGGTGAATATAAGAATAATCCTCTTTGCATTGCGCCACCAAATCGCGCACTACACTCTCATTTTCAACGCCATAGAGGCCAACGATAGGCAAGCGCATGGAGTCAATTACCGAAGCCGTTTGACGAAGTTTTTGACCATATCGCGAAGTGTTCCACCGATATTTCCCCTCGGGAGTATAGGCAGTGTCGTCATAAAACTTAGAGGGAATTGTGTCGTAGAGGCCATCGAGATCGTAATACCCGATACCCAAGTTTTGAGCCGAGAAAGTGGCAGCATTGAGCAGCACTAAGAGTAAAAGTAGTGCGCGTCGCATAGCCTATTTGTCGATTACACCTGAGCCAACTAGCTCATCACCAGAGTACCACGCGGCAAATTGTCCAGCTGCGATTCCGCGTTGAGCCTCATCGAAAAGCAGGTAATAACCCTCTGCTCGGCAGTATAGAGTCGCCTTTTGAAGCGATTGTCGGTAACGGATTCTTACGCTGAATTCTCGACTTTCGCCTACGTTTAAGGCTTGCGTTGGATTGACCCAATGACACTCCTCAGAGTTGATTTTCAGAGCTTTGCGGTATAGACCTCGGTGAGCATCACCCTCACCCACATAGATCACATTTTGCTCCACGTCGGTTGCGATGATAAAGAGCGACTCCTTGCGACCTCCGATGCCCAAGCCCTTGCGCTGACCGATGGTGTAGAAGTGAGCGCCATTGTGTACACCGATCTTCTTGCCATCGCGCACCGTGTAGTGATATGGTTGGCTCAGTGCCTCGAGATCATCTTCGGCTATCGGCTTATCGAATTTTGGCCATTCAGCCTTGATCTCGTGGATATTACCCTCTTTTTTTGAGAGCTTTTGTTGCAAGAAAACTGGCAGATCGACCTTACCCACAAAGCAGATTCCTTGCGAATCTTTGCGCTTGGCAGTGGCTAGATTCTCAGCATCGGCAATCACTCGAACCTCTGGCTTCAAAAGATCGCCGATTGGGAAAAGCGCCTTTGAGAGCTGCTCTTGCGACAATTGACACAGGAAGTAGCTCTGATCCTTATTTGGATCACTTCCTGCGAGTAGTTTGTATATTGTTTTGCCATCGACTACCTCCTCGGATTTTCGGCAGTAGTGACCCGTTGCGACGTAATCAGCACCTAGCTTAAGTGCCTCAAGCAGAAACACATCGAACTTAATTTCACGGTTACACAACACATCAGGATTAGGCGTACGACCCTTCTCATACTCCGAGAACATATAGTCGACAACGCGAGTTTTATAGTGCTCAGAAAGATCCACCACGTGCAGCGCAATATCGAGTTTTTTGGCAACCAATTCAGCAAAAACACGATCGTCATGCCATGCGCAATCACCCTCCAAAGTACCCGTTGTATCGTGCCAATTGATCATAAAAAGGCCTATGACCTCATGCCCCTGTTTTTTGAGCAAATGAGCTGCGACCGACGAATCGACACCACCAGAAATTCCAACAACAACACGTGCCATACTCTATAAATCTAAAAGCCCCTCGGGCAAAATAAAACGAATAATTTGAGCATCGAAGTCAATCGAATGGATAAACTCCTCGGCAGCTGGCACCAAAACCTCGCGACCACCTAACACAATGGCAAACAATGGGTTAGCATCCGAATGAATGTAGTCCGCAAGCTCACCTTTTACGATCTCGTCAGAGATGATTTCAACCGAGAAACCGATCAAATCCTCCATAAAGAATTCGTCGTTCACCTCGTCGGGGTCACTCTCGCGCTCATCTAGCATCAAGTCGCAAGCGATAAATTCCGAGATTCTACGCTCCGAGTCGATATCAGCAAACTTCACCACCGCACCAGTGCGACCCCTGCGTTCGAACTCCTCGAAATAGAGGGGCACCATCAAAGAGTCGACCTTGATAAAGATCGGATCCGAGAGCGAAAAATCGTCGGGGAAGGTCGAAAGGAGATTTATAACGGCCTTACCGTCAGAGCCGTATAGTTTGCTTATTTTTGCTACTTTTTCCATTGTAACTGCGTAAAATATATTGTGAATTGGATTCGAGGTAAAAAGAAAAGGGTGACCAAAGGACACCCTCTCTATCATGAAATCTGCCCGAAAGACAAACTCCAGCCGAATTACTCAGCAGCAACCTCTTCAGTTGCCTCTGTAGCCTCAGCAGCAGCCTCAGCAGCAGCCTGAGCAGCAGCAGCAGCCTCTTCAGCCTTTTTCTCTGCGATAGCCTTAGCGCGATCCTCGCTAACCTTAACCTCAGCACTCTTACGTGCTTTAGCATCAGCGATAGCGTCAGCAGTTAGCTTGCTTGTCTTGTCAGAGATTTTACCAGATTTAGCATCCACCCATTGGTTGAACTTAGCCTCAGCATCGCTCTCAGAGAATGCACCCTTCTTAACACCACCTTGAAGGTGCTTCATGTAGAGTACGCCCTTGTATGAAAGGATTGCACGAGCAGTATCAGTAGGTTGAGCACCCTTGTTCAACCAGCTAAGAGCTGCATCGAAGTTAAGATCGATAGTTGCAGGGTTTGTGTTTGGGTTGTATGTACCCAACTTCTCAATGAAACGACCATCGCGTGGTGCACGAGCATCAGCAGCGACAATGTGATAGAATGCGTAGCCCTTCTTACCGTGACGAGCCAAACGAATTTTAACAGCCATATTGCTTTAAAATTAAATGATTAATAATTAGAGAGTTCTCGACCCTCCTTGTTATGCGGGAAGTTCCCGACCTCCCAGTTATGCTTCTCCCATCCCGTGAGATATGCGATGCAAAGGTAATAATAATTATTCAATTCCAAGAGCCGAAAACAATAATATTTTGCAAGAATTGCGATAAAAATCACTCTAGCACCAAATTTGTTACCCTTGTGAGCTAACTATTACTATTTAAAACATTTAACTATCATGAGAAAATTCTTTACTCTATCTCTCATCTGCGCTTTAGGCTTTCTGCTCACCTCTTGTTCGGATAACAACGATGGCATATACGTTTCGGCTAGTGGCGAAGGGTCGATTGTCGTTGGCTACGACTCTCCGGTTTACCTCTATCGCATGGTGCTTTTCACAAGCGACGACGAGCAGGAGATCTACCTTATGGGAAGCTCTGCCTATGTGAGTGCCGATGGGCAATTCGCAGGACGTGGCGGCGTGGTGAAATTCACAATTCCTAACACAGTTGACAACACCACCATCACAGCTCAGACCTTCGACATCAGTAGCTCGGATTACTCGGTGGATTACTCAACCTATGTCAACTACTCGATGGCCGAGGGTGACGACGACTTGTTGTCGGTGAGTTCTGGCACGGTGATAATCCGCAAATCGGGTTCGTATTACGATATTCGGCTCATCGGCCTAGATGATGATGAGCAGAGCCTCTTGATCTCGTACCGAGGTTACATCTATCGCACCATTGTCGAATCGAGTGATGCTAGTTATCGGTAGAGGTGCAAACCAAAAAAAAGAGTGATAACCTTTATGGTCATCACTCTTTTCTTTGTCGGGGTACCAGGATTCGAACCTGGGACCCTCTGCTCCCAAAGCAGATACGCTAACCGGACTGCGCTACACCCCGATGAAACAACGTTTATCGTTGAATTCGGATGCAAAGATAGAGGTTTTTTTTGTATCTGCAAATTTTCTCGAGAAAAATATTGATTTTTTTTACTCTTCGAACAGGTGAGAATAATCCTCGCGATCGCCAGCCAAGTAGAGTTGCAATCCAAACTCTTTGCCTGCCATGATGTTACGATCCGAATCATCGATAAAGAGAGTCTCCTCGGGATTTATACCACTATCGGCAATTAAAATCTCGAAAATCTCGGGATCGGGCTTCAAACTCTTAACTTCATACGACAGGTACGCTTTATCGAAGTAATCCTCCATCTGCTTTCCATCGGCAGTGAACAACTCGCGAACCTTGTCGATCACAATTGGATTGATATTCGACAGGGCGTAGGTTTTGAATCCACGCTTGCGAAGCGACTCGATAAGACGTAGCTTATAAAGAGGGATCTCGACCAAGATGTCGCCATACGCCTTTTGGATATCCTCATCGCTGATTGGCTTCTGAGCCTTCTCGCGGATGATATCGTAAACCTCCTCCTTAGTGAGCTTACCACGCTCCAAGTCGTTGAAGAAATCGGCAGGGTGGTAGCAGTCAACAAGGTGCTCCGCATCGGGAAAACCAACGCGAGTAAAAGATTCGACACAGCGATCACGATCTAGGTCGATAACCACACCGCCTAGGTCGAAAATAATGTTTTTAATTGAACTTAACATAAATATATCTAAAAAATTTCGTGCAAAGATACGATTTCATTGGCAAAGTTTTTGAAATGTAACGGTAAAACTTTTATTAAATTATGGCAAAGGTAGACAAAACAACAGCACAGAGCATTAGCTCGATGCAGGCTGAGCCCACAATGACTCCAGCACCTGCACAATTCATACCACAAAAGGGCCTAGAGGCCGAAGTGGCATACCAAATGGTTAAGGATGAGACATATCCACAGACTCAACCCAGACTCAATTTGGCCACTTTCGTGACAACATATATGGACGAGTATGCCACAAAATTGATGAACGAGGCTATCGACGTGAACTACATCGACGAGACGGAGTATCCCCGCGTGGCGCTGATGAGTGGTCGCTGCATCAATATCTTGGCGAATATGTGGAACACTCCCGAGAAGGGTGACTCGAAGTGTGGCGCTTTGGGAATTGGATCATCCGAGGCGTGTATGTTGGGTGGTGTCGCAGCGTGGTTGCGTTGGCGCGAGAGACGAAAAAAGCGTGGTATGCCGCACGATCATCCCAATTTGGTGATGAGCTCGGCTTATCAAGTGGTGTGGGAGAAGTTCTGTCAGCTCTGGCAAATTGAGCTTCGCACGGTGCCTATCAGCATGAAGCATCAGACTTTAGATCCTGCCGAGGCGATTGCTCTGTGTGACGAAAATACTATCTGCATTGTGCCGATTGTGGGTGTCACTTGGACTGGTCTTAATGACGATGTGGAGGCCTTGGACAAGGCTCTTTCGGTCTATAATTCTAAGACCGATTACGCTATTCCGATCCATGTCGATGCTGCCTCGGGAGGCTTTATCTTGCCGTTCCTCAATCCTGAGTGCAAGTGGGATTTCCGACTCGAGAATGTTGTTTCGATCTCCACCTCGGGACATAAGTATGGCTTGGTTTATCCTGGCCTAGGTTGGGTTGTGTGGCGTGATAAGAGCTATCTTCCAGCCGATATGTCGTTTAGTGTTAACTACTTGGGTGCTAGCATCACGCAGGTGGGGCTCAACTTCTCACGTCCTGCGGCGCAGATCTTGGGGCAATATTATAATTTTATTCATCTCGGCTTCGAGGGTTATCGCGATGTACAGCGAGCATCGATGGATATTGCTATCTACTGCCACGATCAGGTGGGGGCTATGCCATGCTTCAAGAATTTCTCTTCTAAGGTCGACAACCCGCTCTTTATCTGGACCATGGATGATGAGTATAATAAAACGGCGAAGTGGACTCTTTACGACCTACAGAACCGCTTGCAGCAGAATGGGTGGATGATACCTGCCTACACCATGCCCGAGAATATCGACGACGTGATCGTCATGCGCGTGGTGGTGCGACAAGGTATGACCCGCGACATGGCCGATATGCTGCTCGGGGATATCCGCACGGCTGTCGAGGAGTTCGAGGCGCTGGAGTATCCTACACAGACTCGCTTGACTTATGAGAAGCGGGAAGCTCAGTTGGGTCGGGTGTTTGCGCATTAACCGCTTGCTAAGGTTTCTTACTGGCCTAATGCCGGCCGGGCACCAAACAAGTTTGGATCCAAAAACTTTCAGTTTTTGACCTTTCGTTGCGGTGTGTTGGGATTCTTTTACAATCTCTGATTATAGTAAAAATAGAGAGTATGTTAGCCCCGAAAGTGAACTTTCGATTCTAACATACTCTCCATATTTATTAAAACCTACGGTTTTAAAATCTCAACACACCGAGTTCGCAACCTCGATGGTTTGGGGATGGCAACCGTAGGTTGGCATAGATATATGAAATATATTGATCGTTGAAAATTTATTTTCAAAAGAGCAATATATTTCATATATCGTAAGCGCTGCAAGCGCTCCCCAAATCAACGCAATACAAATCAAAAACGACAGTTTTTGGATCCAAGCTTGCTTGGTGCCAGCGCCGGCATCAGGCGCAGTCCCCAATCAATCGCCCCCTCCTCAAAAGCACCTTTGAAACAAAAAAAGAGAGGTAAAGTAAAACCCACCTCTCTATAGTCTATTACAATTTTTTAATCTCAACATAGTAAGCGCCGATATCCTCTCTATCGGTCATCTTGAACCATGTTTTAAGTTGAGTTTCGCCCTTTTTAAGATCCAAAGTGAACGAAGCGTAAGCATCGCCCTCGTTGACCTTCACCGACTCCTCAACACCTTGGATCGAGATCGCAGCACCTACGATTGGAAGCGAACGTCCCGCTTTACTCTCAGTTACACTTGTTCC
>JBCQVS010000003.1:0-93612 GCA_047172885.1 Rikenellaceae bacterium
ATATATCCGTAATTCTTTGAGTAGATAACTCCAGATTTATTGCCGACAACTAGCTGCGCACCTGGGAAAAAACCATCTCTGATCGCTTGGTTTATAAACCTGTCGAGCGAGTCGGTTTTTTGTGCAGATACAGTCGAAAATGCTGCGAGAAGCATTGTGGCAAGGATTATTATCTTTTTCATCTCTTTTCAGTGAGTTTATTTTGTTTAAATTTTATCTTTTTGAAGCTGCAAATTTATTGCAATATTTTAATTTTTCCATATAAAATCTATATATTAGCACTTTAAAATTTGATATTTTTTGCTTTGTATGAAAAATTATAGATTATTAATCCTCTGTTTTGCGCTTGTTTTTAGCGTAACGAACCTCTTTGCTGTGAGAAATGGAGCTGATCAGATCGACAAGATTTTGCCTTTGTTGGAGGGTAAAAGAGTTGGGCTTATTATCAATCACACTTCGGTGGTTGGCCCTTCGCACGTCTGCCTGCTCGATACTTTGCTCTCACAGAAGATCAACGTTGTTAAGGTCTTTGCGCCTGAGCATGGTTTTCGTGGGGATGCCGATGCAGGGGAGAGTGTGGCAGATGGACGAGATACTAAGACCAATATTCCGATAATCTCGCTTTATGGATCGAATAAAAAACCGTCGCGTGAGCAGTTGGCAGATATCGACATCTTGGTTTTCGATATTCAAGATGTAGGAGCTCGATTCTACACCTATATAAGTACGCTCTATTACGCGATGCAGTCGGCAGCTCAATATGGAACGCCGATTGTGGTTTTGGATCGCCCTAATCCTAATGATTATATAGATGGCCCAATTATAAGCGACGATTTGAAGTCGTTTGTTGGAGCTTTGTCGATCCCGATTCTGCATGGTTTGACCGTGGGTGAACTCTCGACGATGATCAAAGGCGAGGGTTGGGGTGGAACAGCCTCTGTCGATTTGAGTGTTGTCCCAATTGAGGGATGGCGACATGGTGAACCTTATCTGTTGCCGATCAAACCTTCGCCAAATTTGCCTAATGCTCAGGCTATTGCATTGTACCCATCGCTATGCTTTTTCGAAGCTACCGAGGTGAGTGTTGGTAGGGGAACTTACACTCCGTTTCAGATGATTGGCTATCCTGATCCGAAGTTTGGTGATTTCAGCTTTACGCCCCAAGCATTGCCTGGATTTGATAAAAATCCGTTGCAGAAGGATAAGGTGTGTTATGGTTTGGATCTGCGCGAGGTTGATGCCCCTAAGGGGTTGTCGCTGAGCTATTTTATCAATTTTATGAAGCTCTCGGGCAAGGGTGCTGCTTTTATCTCACGCTCGCAATTCTTCGATCTGCTCTCGGGTGACGCTTCGCTTAAGGGTCAATTGGCCTCTGGGGTGAGTGAGGCGGAGATTAAGGCTTCGTGGCAAAGTGAGCTGAACGAATATAAGGTTATGCGTAAGAAGTATCTGCTTTACGAAGATTATTCCACTCCTAACTCTTAACTAAAATAATATCTTCCCAGCGAGTAGTATACCCAGGTGAAAGATATTGGCTATTAACCTTGCTCTTATTGCTACTCTGAGCCCCCAATCGCACAGAATTCTTGCCAAAATGGCCATTGATCGAATCCAACTGCTTCATCAAACTCTTATGTTTGGTGTGGTCCGTAGAGTCAAAAAGCGAAGATTGCACACCGCTATCTGGTCGGATGTCGTAGAGTATAACCCCTGCTTTTTTATACCCATACCCCTTTTTAAAGATCTTGCGGAGTGTACGCGAAGCGTTCGATGCAAACTCAATGGTACTTTGCGTAGGTGTATCAAAGAGGATCATCTCCGAACCGTTGTATTGAGCCTGATCGGTGCGATGGCGATTAGTAAGGATAAAAACCTGCATTGCTCCCGCAACACTCTCCTGTCTTCGCAGCTTCTCGGCAGCAGAACTCACAAAGCCAGTGAGCGCCTCGTGCAGCTCCTCAATGCTCTCAATCTCATGGGAAAAAGAGCGCGAAACCATAATCGACTTCTTATCCGAAGGCCGATCGTCGAATAAAATCGAACTTTCACCATTTAACTCCAGCCAAGTCCGAAGTCCCGTAAGCCCCATTTTTCGCTGAATCCACTCACGAGGAGCTTCGCGAAAGCGCTGAGCGGTGTGAATGTCGTACTCTTTGAGCATCTTGCTAGATCGGCGACCAATTCCCCACACCTCTTCGATTGGGAGTTTCGAGAGCACCTTTTCGATGTCCTCCGCTCGATACAATAGACACGCGCCATTTAACTTAGGATAACTTTTGCAAAGTTTGCTAGCTATCTTGGCTAAGGTCTTTGTGGGTGCTATGCCGATGCTCACGGGTATGCCGGTGTTGCGACGTACCTTTCGCGATAGCTTCTCTCCATACTCCTTGAGGCTTTCGGTTGCGATTTGGCTCATGTCAAGAAACGCCTCGTCGATCGAATAGACCTCGATTGAGGGCAACTCCTCGCGAAGAGTCTCCATCACCCTGCGCGACATATCGCCATAGAGCGGAAAGTTGGTCGAGTGGATCGCGACGTTATTCTGTTCGATTATGCTGCGTGCTTGAAACAGCGGCTGACCCATCTTGATCCCCAGCGCTTTAGACTCATTCGAACGCGCAATAACACACCCATCGTTGCTCGAAAGAACAACAACGGGACGTCCATTGAGCGAAGGATTAAAGACCCTCTCGCACGAGACAAAGAAATTATTACAGTCGCAGAGTCCAATCATCACATCTTCTTGATTAAGTAACGCACAACGCCCCAAATCATAAAGTCGTTGTCGGCAGTCACCTTGATTTTCGTATAGTTTTTATTGGCAGGCACCAAAAACGCATGATCGCCATTATCCTGGAATCGCTTAAGGGTAAAATCGCCATCAATATAGCAGACCGCCAAGCAACCATCATATGGCTCAACACTCTTGTCGATAAGCAATAAATCGCCATCGCCAACCCCATCGTCGATCATCGAAACTCCACTCACGCGAGCAAAAAATGTCGAGGCTGGATTTCGAATTAACTCACGATTCAAATCCAACTTCAACTCCATCGGGTCGTCAGCTGGTGATGGGAAACCTGCCGAGATTCCACTTTGCGCCAGAGGTAATTCAACTTTGTTATCGGTTTCTGCACCGAAAATATCGAGTTCGTTATATTTTTTCATAATCTTTTTTTTAAATTACACAATCTACTTACGACTGCTCTTTGAGTGCGATTTTGATTGCATTTGTCACTGAGTCGATTAGCTTCGCGGAGAGTCAATCGACAATTATTAACGTTGTAAAGGTATTAAAAAATGTAATTCAGAGGGTGAAAAATTTTGAATAATTGATAAAAATTACTAAATTTACAGCTAAATCTTAACATTAATTATTATGAGTTACAAAGCAGCAGCAGATAGATACACTTCGATGAAATATCGTCGTTGCGGTAGAAGCGGAATCTCACTTCCTGAAATCTCTTTGGGTCTGTGGCAAAATTTTGGTGATATCGACAACTTCGACAATGCTCGAGATATGTTACTTAGAGCCTTTGACTTAGGTGTCACTCACTTCGATCTAGCAAACAACTATGGACCATCGCCAGGTAGCGCCGAGAAGACATTCGGCAAAGTGTTGGCAAAGGATCTCAAACCATATCGCGATGAGATGATCATCTCGTCAAAGGCTGGCTATACCATGTGGGAAGGCCCTTATGGCGATTGGGGAAGTAGAAAATATCTTATTTCGAGCCTCGATCAAAGCTTGAAGCGTACAGGCTTGGATTATGTCGATATCTTCTATCACCACCGACCAGACCCAAACACCCCAATCGAGGAGACTATGGGTGCTTTGGATCAAATAGTGCGCCAAGGTAAGGCTCTCTACATTGGCCTTTCGAACTACTCGTCGAAGCAATTTGTCGAGGCGGTAGCTGTGTTGAAGCAATTGGGAACTCCATGTTTGATCGAGCAGTCGAAATATTCGATGATGGTGCGCGATGTGGAGGAGTCACTTTTGGATACCGTCCAAGATTACGGAACTGGATTTATCGCATTTTCGCCACTTGCGCAAGG
This sequence comes from Rikenellaceae bacterium, assembly GCA_047172885.1. GTDB lineage: Bacteria > Bacteroidota > Bacteroidia > Bacteroidales > Rikenellaceae > Alistipes. Next base: position 4,060 of record JBCQVS010000003.1, read on the forward strand.
TGTTCTTTCGGATAAGTATTTGGGAGGAATTCCTTCTGATTCGCGAGCTAATCGCAATACTTTCCTTAAGCAAGCAACCATCACACCCGAAAAAGTTGCTCAAATCTCGGCATTGAACGAAATTGCTAAGGAGTTGGGCATGACCCTGGCTCAATTGGCCGTGAAGTGGTTACTGCGTAGCAATCGCAATAATGTCACATCGGTGCTTATCGGAGCTAGCAAAGTGTCGCAAATCGAGGATATCGTGGCGACAACAGCGATGCCTACTATTGATGTTGAAGTACTAGAGCGCATCGAGGCGATATTGGCCCAATAATTTGAAAACAACCCAAACAAACAAATAAAACAGAGGAGCAACAAAGCTCTTATACCCCATTAATTATTAAAGCAAAATGAAGAATTTATTTTTAACTGCAGCAGCAGTCTTGATGACTATCTTTAGTGTAAATGCACAACAGAGATCAACACAAAACTCTCAACAAAACTCTCAGCAAAGTAATCAACAAAACAATCACCAAAAAATCGTATCTCCACACCCAGATCTTAACATCCAAGTGAAGAGTTGCCAGTACTCTAAGAATACTGTTGAACTTGACCTTATCCTTACGAACAATGGCGCTGAGGAGACTGTAACATTCTACGGCACTAACGCAGGTTCGATAGCTTACGACAACGAGGCAAACCAATATGCAAAGGGAAGTACAAAGATCACATCTGGAGCAACAGGCGGTAAAATCTCTGCTACATCGAAGATCGTTTTGCCTCGCAACGTCCCTGTGAAGTATAGAGTTGAGATCGACAAGGTTGACAAATCGGCAACTAGCTTCAAACTTCTCAAGCTATATGTTTCGTCTAATGGCAGAATGTCGCTATCGAAGAATGACCCTATCGAAATTTATAACGTTTCATGGGGTAAATAAAAATATTGTGGTTCAAAATTAGTTTGATATATGCTAATTTTTATCTATCTTTGACACGCATTTTTGATTTACCTAAATTAAAATTATTTATATAAAATTATGAAAGAAGCAATTGCAATTCTTACAGGTGGTGGACCTGCTCCAGGTATGAACACCGTAGTTGGTAGTGTCGCTAAGACATTCCTTCAAAAAGGTTATACTGTAATCGGTCTTAATGGCGGTTACTCAGGTCTATTCAACCCAAATCCAAACACAGTTGAGATCACCTTCCCAATGGCTGATGATATCTTCAACCGTGGTGGTTCATTCCTTCAAATGAGCCGTTTCAAGCCAACTGACAACGATTTCGCTAACAACTTCAACCTTGATTTCTTTATCAAGAATAACGTTAAGTTGCTTGTGACTGTTGGTGGTGACGACACTGCTTCAACAGCTAACCGTATCGCTAAATTCCTTGAGGAGAAGCAATACCCAATCGCTAACATCCACGTTCCAAAGACTATTGATAACGACCTTCCATTACCAGCAGGTACTCCAACTTTCGGTTACGAGTCGGCTAAAAACAGTGGTGCTGTTATCGCTCGTGCGGTTTACGTTGATGCTCGCACAAGTGGCAACTGGTTTGTAGTTGCAGCTATGGGTCGCTCGGCAGGTCACCTTGCTTTCGGTATTGGTGAGGCTTGTCACTACCCAATGATCGTTATCCCTGAGATGTTCAACAAGACTGAGATCACAGTTGATAAGATCGTTAACTTGGTAGTTTCTTCTATCATCAAGCGTAAGTTGATCGGTATGGATTATGGTGCTGCGATGATCTCGGAGGGTGTATTCCACGAGCTTTCTGACGAGGAGATCAAGAAGAGCGGTGTAAGCTTCTCTTACGACGATCACGGTCACCCAGAGCTTGGTAAAGTTTCTAAGGCTCACATCTTCAATGAGATGTTGGAGAATAAGCTTAAGGAGATCGGTGTGAAGGTTAAGAGTCGTCCAGTAGAGATCGGATACGAGGTTCGTTGCCAAACTCCAGCTGCTTTCGACCTTACTTACTGCTCTGAGCTTGGTATGGGTGTTCACAAGTTGTTCGCTGATGGCAAGACAGGTTGTATGGTATTCGTAGATGGTGACGGTAACGTCTCTCCACTTTACCTTAAGGATCTTCAAGATGCTACAACTGGTAAGATTCCACCACGTTTAGTTGACATCAACTCTGATAAGGTTAACGCAGTTATCGATAACATCCTTTGCTACTTAACAGAGGCTGATTACGAGGCTGCAAAGGCATACGTTCCAAACCCAGAGGATTACGATTTCAACAAGATTTTGAACTGGTAATCATAAAAGTTACAATAAATAAATCGGGAGCTTAACTTAAGTGTTAGGCTCCCGATTAATTTTTTCTGATATGCTCCATTGTAGAGAGCGTTGATAGGTGGATGAAAATTTAAAGATGGCGTAGAGGGCTCTGAAAGGAGCATACTAAAGGTCTGTGACTAAAGAGAACTCTGCGTTATCTTTAAATTTTCGCCACCTTGCAACGTTCTCCAGATTCTCCAAGACTCTTCGGCTTGGGCAAGCAACATAGTCTCGCCATTGAGCGTTCGTGCTCCACGCTGCTCACCGTAGCTCAGGAACTGCGTGAGGGGTGGATTGTAGACCAAATCGAACAAGAAGTGCGAGGGTGAAACGAAAGCGTAGGGTAGTTGTGGCGCACTCTCAACATCTGGGAAAGTGCCCAAAGGTGTTGTGTTGATGATCAATTGCGCACGAGTAATGTCCTCGGCTGAAATCGTTGAGTATGTGATAGCTGATTTCATCGGATCGCGCGAAACCAACTCAAACTCTATGCCCATCTCGCCCAACATATATTGCACAGCACTCGAAGCACCGCCAGTTCCAAGAACCAAAGCACGATTGATAAAAGCGCCATCGAGCAACTTTGCCATCGACGAGCGAAGTCCGAAGATATCGGTGTTATACCCCTTGAGTTTCCCATTTTCGATCTTCACGCAATTTACCGCGCCAATTCTCTCGGCCTCCACATCAATCTCATCGAGATATGGAAAAATCTGCTGCTTGTATGGAATGGTGATATTGAATCCGCAAAGATCTGGTTCGCGCTTTAGGAGCGATAGAACATCCTCGATCTTCTCCAATTCGAAAAGCGAGTAGCTGCAATCCTTAATTCCTTCACGCTCAAATTTTTCAGCGAAGTAATTAGCCGAAAAAGAGTGTTTCAAAGTTTTTCCGATAAGTCCGTATTTACGCATGGTCTAGCTATTTTGTTTGTGGCTTTTTACTGCCAATTTTCTCAATTATATAGATGGTCATAAATCCTACGATGGCCATGGCGATTGCCGCTGCGAGCAGTGCAGGCTGATCGTAGATTGCCGAGTATTGCTGAGGTAAAATATTTTGCTCGACGAGTGGAATCACTTCGCCATGTGAGTTTAAGGTTGTCTTGACAACCTCTTTCCATGGCCACACTTTGTTGAGCGATCCGATCATGAAACCTGTTAACAGGGAGATAGTTGCCGTGTGAAAATTCTTAAGCAACCACGATAGAGCGTGCGAAAAACTGATAATTCCAATAGCGGCACCAGAGATAAAAAGCAAGATCGTGGAAATCTCAAAACTGCTCAAGGCGCTCAAAATATAGAGATATTTACCCATCAAAAGCAGGATAAACGACCCCGAGATGCCTGGCAAAATCATCGCGCAGATAGCGATAGCACCGCAAAGCAGAATAAACCACCAATCGTTGGGCGTTTGTGCAGGTGATAACACCGTGATAAAATATGCCGCAGCTATACCTACTGCAATCGAAGCGGCAGAGAGTAGATTAAACTGCTTTATCTCCTTGAAAATCAAGAGCGAAGAGGCTATAATAAGTCCAAAGAAAAACGACCAAATCATTATCGGATGATGCTCCAACAGGTAACTCATTACTTTGGCGAGCGAAAGAATCGAAAGAGCAATTCCGCAAAAAACAGCCAATAAAAAGTTACCATTTATCTGCGTCCAAAACTCCTTGAATTCTAGGCGCAATAACATCTTAAGAGCCTTGATGTCAACACTTTTGATTGAAGTGATAAGCTCCTCGTAAATGCCTGAAATAAAGGCGATTGTGCCGCCCGAAACTCCAGGGACAACATCCGCTGCACCCATTGCGCAACCCTTGAGTGCGATGGCGATATACTCTTTAATTCCGCGAGTCATCTTACTCCATTCTATATTGTGCGAGCCCCTTTAATCCTAAAAGCAGCTCCTTTGTTTTGAGTCGTTTTTTACCTGCCAGCTGGATTGACTTGATCGAGATTAGTCCATCGGCACATCTAACAGCCAATAGGTTTTTATCATCGCACTTAATCCCGCCAATCTCGAGCTCAGAGTCACACGCCTCGAAAGAGACCTCGAAGATCTTGGCGCTAGTCGATACTTCATCCTTGCTGAGCGAAGTCCAAGCAGCAGGGTAGGGCGAGAGTCCTCTAACGAAATTCACAATCCTTTCGCCCGTCCATGACCAATCAATCTTGCAATCCTCCTTAAAGATCTTCGGTGCTGGGCGCAAAGTAGATTCGTCAATCTCAGCTTGCTCGATCGGCTCGATTTCGCCAGCTGCAATCTTCTCGACACTCTTCACAGCTAGGCTAGTCCCGATGGTCATTAGCCTCTCGTACAGCGTGCCGACATTATCTTCTGGTGCGATATCAACCTTAATTTGGCCAATGATAGCACCTTTGTCGATCTCGTGATTTAGCAAAAATGTTGTTACTCCGCTCACCTTATCGCCATTAATTATCGCGTGGTTGATAGGTGCTGCACCTCGATACTGAGGCAAAAGCGAAGCGTGGAGGTTGAACGTTCCAAACTTAGGCATCGCCCAAACCACCTCAGGTAGCATCCTAAAGGCGATAACAATACCCAAATCGGGAGCCCAATTGCGAAGTGCCTCGACAAACTCCTCGGCACGAAGCTTCTCGGGTTGCAAAATAGGCAATCCCAAGCGCATAGCCTCGACCTTTACGTCGCACTCATATATCTTTTGACCCCTGCCGGCAGCTCTGTCTGGTGTTGTTACAACACCTACTACGTTGTATCCACTCTCGACTAGGGCTCTAAGCGATGGCACTGCAAACTCGGGCGTGCCCATAAAAACAATTCTAATATCTTTTGCTCTCATCCCTGTAACTCTACTTTTTGTTCAAACCTAAAGAGTGACCCATTCTTAGCTCTTTGGTCTCGAGATAGCGGAAATCATGCTTATTCGGTGCAATTACGATCGGAACAATCTCGTTGATCTTCAATCCGTAACCCTCTAATCCAACGCGCTTTGTAGGGTTGTTGGTCATTAATCGCATACGTGTAATTCCCAAATCGCGAATGATGCTTGCACCTACGCCATAATCACGCTCGTCAGCCTCGAAACCCAACTCGATATTTGCATCTACCGTGTCAAGTCCCTCATCTTGAAGTTTATAAGCTCTGATTTTATTGAATAGGCCAATTCCGCGACCCTCTTGCATCAAATATATTACAGCTCCTTTGCCCTCAGCCTCGACCATCTGCATAGCGGTGTGAAGTTGAGCTCCGCAATCGCAGCGGCATGATCCCAAGATATCACCCGTAGCGCACGATGAGTGAACGCGGATGAGTACTGGTTCATCTTTCTCCCATGTACCTTTTGTAAGGGCGATATGCTCCAAACCGTTACTAGATTGTTTGTAGACTGTGATGTTGAAATTTCCCCACTCAGTTGGCAGGCTTACCGTTTCTCCACGCTCGATAATCGACTCATTACGAAGACGGTAGGCGATAAGGTCAGCAATCGAGACAAGCTTCATATTGTGCTCCTTTGCGACTTTAATCAAATCTGGCATACGGGCCATTGTTCCATCCTCGTTCATGATTTCGATCAAAGCTCCTGCTGGTTGCAATCCTGCCAAGCGAGCCAAATCAACTGCTGCCTCGGTGTGTCCAGGACGACGTAATACTCCCTTTTCGCGTGCGCGTAATGGATTGATGTGACCAGGACGACCTAAATCCGAAGGTTTAGTTGTTGGGTTTGCCAACGCCTTGATTGTCGCGGCACGATCGTGGATCGACACGCCTGTTGTGCAACCCTCGCCAATAAGGTCAACGGTTACGGTGAATGGTGTGCCAAGCAGGGACGAGTTGTTCTCCTCCATCATTCCCAATTGCAACTCCGCACAGCGGCTCTCGCAAAGAGGCACACAGAGAAGCCCTCGACCATATTTTAGCATAAAGTTGACATCCTCGGGAGTTACCATCTCGGCAGCCATGATGAAATCACCTTCGTTTTCACGATCCTCATCATCGACCACAATTATCATTTTACCATTGCGGAAATCCTCGATAGCTTCCTCTATTGTATTTAGCACTGTTTGCTCTTTCATTTTGTATCTATTTTTTTGCTTTATTAAATCTGAATCGTTTTGTAATCATCTCAATTTTTGCTCGATACCACTCGATATTGAATAAATTTGAGTCGTTTGTAGCTTGGATAATCAAATATATCGCTATCGGGGCTAATATAAATGTGGATATCCACACTCCAGGCACAGCACCCCAAGTGCCCTCTTTTGCCATCTTCTCGCCCGAAATACTAATCACATAGTAGATGATAAAGAACATCACCGAGACCACCACTGGCATACCTAAACCGCCTTTTCGGATAATTGCTCCAAGTGGAGCACCGATCAAAAAGAAGATCATAATTGAGACAGGTAGCGATATTTTCTTGTGCCATTCGATCTGCGAACGATAGAGCTGATTGAGGCCATTTTTGGCTCCAGCTTCGTCGAACGAGAACATATTTCTTGAACTCTTGGCTTGGTTGAGCGCATTCTTCCAAATTGTACTTAACTTTCTGATTTCTAGCCCATCAAGTGAGTCCGAAAGCATCAATTTAGCCATCTCGCTTTTGTTGACCCATGTGGAGTCGGATGGCGATAGGATTGAACCCTCCTTGACAAAAATTTGTTGCTTGATAAGTGGATCGTACGAGCGGACGGTAGTTTCGCTAACCATCAAATCCAGAGAGTCGATCGCATACTCTAACTCCTTGATATTCTTGGTGGTACTATTCGAAAAGGCGTCGGCATCTGTTCTTTCGTCCATCGAGAATCCATCCATCTCCATTATACCATCTTGGCGATTGAATACATTCTTGCGGAATGTATTTTTGGCGTACCACTCGCTGCTACGTGTCTGTTCGTACGACTCTCCGCTGTAGAGTGTTATCTGTAAGAATTTCTTGTCGTCAGTAAGACGGATGTATCCCGAGTCGGCAACCGTGGTTGACATATTGCCGTTCGAGGCACGATTGTCGTAGATGATCACATCACGAAGTAGCTTAGTGTCAGGGTCTTGTTTGCCTACGCGGATACTCATATTGTCGATTCCGTTGAAAAAGAGGCCATCTTGGAATTCGATCACCTGCTTCTGTTGCTTGATATCGTAGCGGATACTATAAACTTTTTTATTGGCATAGGGAACCAGGTTGTTGGTTATAAAAAATCCACCAATCGAGATCAAGAAAACCACGATAATTAACGGCTGAATAATGCGAGGAAGCGACATTCCAGCTGATTTCATCGCCAAAAGTTCATAGCTCTCACCCATATTACCCATCGCCATAATCGCAGCCAAGAGCATCGCCAAAGGCAATCCCATCGGAATCATATTGATCATCGCATAGCCGATCAGCTCGAGTATAATGCTGAAACTTAAACCTTTACCAACTAGCTCGTCGATATATTGCCACAGAAAGTTCATCAATAGAACAAACATGACAATAAAAAAAGTAAGTATCATTGGTCCTAAATATGCCTTTAGCACCATCTTATGTATAGTTTTCATCGGTTCATTAGCTTTTTGTAGCGAGACAAAGTTACAACTTTTATGGCAATAAGCATAAAAGTGAGGATAAATATTATCGCTGTTCCAGGCGGAATTTCGCAATAGTAGCTTAGAATCAAACCACCGACATTGCCCGCGACCGCGATTATTGGCGCCAAGATCACAATCGAGCGATACGATTTGCTGAGCATATCGGCAATAACCACTGGCAAACTCAAGAGCGAGATGAGCAATACGATACCCATAATTTGGATCGAAAGGACTATCGCCACAGCTGTCACAACGGCCATAATATATGATATCAACTTCGTATTCACTCCTCGACTCTTAGCAAAATCGCCATCGAATGCCACCAGCATCACAGAGTGCAGAAATAGAATGGTGCCGAGGACGATCATCAAAGTTGCAACCGCGAGAGCCACAACATCCGAAGAGGTCACCGTGAGAATACTTCCAAACAAGTAAGAGGATAAATCACCCGAAGTATACCCCTCCCTGAGCGACATAAACAGCGCTCCGATAGCCATTCCCAGCGACCAGATAATGCCGATTGCTGAATCCTCGCGAATCTTTCCTCGTTGGTTTGCCCACTCAATGCCCAGCGATGATCCCACAGCGAAGATCAAAGCGCCGATCGAGGGGTTTGCACCAGCATACAGAGCGATGCCAATACCTCCAAACGAAGCGTGAGTGATACCTCCCGAGAGGAAAACCATGCGGCGAGATACGATGTAGCTACCAACCACTCCACAAACTATGCCCGAAAGCAGAGCTGCGAGCAGGGCATTGAGTAAGTATTGATATTTAAATATGTCCGTTATAAAATCCATAAAGTGTCGCAAATTTACGTTTTTTTATTGAGAGTAAAGAATAATATTGTAATTTTGCACGATTAAATATAGTATAATTTATAAATGCAACGTAGAGTAAACTTTCATACATTGGGCTGTAAGCTTAATTTTTCCGAAACATCGACCCTTGCGCGTCAATTCCAAGAGGGTGGTTTTGTTCGTGTTATGCCCTCTGAGGAGTCAGATATATGTGTAATCAATACCTGCTCGGTCACAGAGCACGCCGATAAGAAGTGTCGCAATTTAATTCGCCGATTGCACCGTCGTAGTCCCAATGCGATTATCGCGGTAACGGGTTGTTATGCCCAGCTAAAACCCGAGGAGATCGCTGCGATCGAGGGAGTCGATATTGTGCTTAGCAACAATAATAAAGGCGATCTGTATAATCGAGTAGTTGAGCTCAAATCGAAGGGTAAGGCTAGCGTATATAGCTGCTCAACCGAGGAATTAACCTCATTTTTTGCTGCTTTTTCGAGTGGTGACAGAACCCGTGCTTTTCTAAAAGTTCAAGATGGTTGCGACTATAAATGTTCCTATTGCACGATCCACTATGCACGTGGTGCGAGCCGCAATCAACCCATCGCTCAGATCGTAAAAGAGGCTGAGCAGATAGCCGCTTTGGGTCAACGCGAGATAGTTATTACAGGAGTCAACACAGGCGATTTTGGACGCACAACTGGTGAAAAATTCATCGAGCTTTTGCGCGCATTAAACCAAGTCGAGGGAATCGACAGATATAGAATTTCATCGATCGAGCCAAACTTGTTAACTGACGAGATAATAGAGTTTTGCGCCGCGTCACCTAAATTCCAACATCACTTCCATATTCCGCTGCAAAGTGGTTCGAATCCCATCCTTGCTCTTATGCGACGTCGCTACACAACCGAGCGTTTTGCCGAGCGAATTGCCAAAGTGCGAGAGTGTATGTCCGATGCCTTTATTGGCATTGATGTGATTGTTGGATTTCCTGGCGAGAGTGACGATCATTTTGCTCAAACCTGCGAATTTTTGCGCTCGTTAAATCCATCGTTTTTGCATATCTTTCCATTCTCGGTGAGAAAGGGTACTCCAGCAGCCGATATGGAGGGTAAAGTGTCGCCTCAAGTGTCGAGCGAAAGGGTCGAAAGATTGGAAGCGTTGAACAAAGAGCTTCATCGCACGTTTTGCCAAAGCGCGGTGGGTAAAGAGGAGAGTGTTCTTTTTGAAAGTACCATTCGTGGAGGATGGATGTTTGGCTTTACTCCAACTTACAGAAGAGTGAAAGTGCCATACGATAGAGAGAAAATTAATGCAATTTGCAAGGTAAAATTCATCTCTATTGATGAATCTAACGATTTAATTGGTCAAATTATCGAATAATTTGTTATCTTTGCCTTTGATTCAAACTTCAGCAAACAATGACAGGTTTACGTAAGCGGATTTCCGTTGGTTTTTTAAGTATAGTGATCCTCCTTTCAATCTCGGGAGTGATCGCCTTCTTCGAACTCAATACTTTGAGTCGAGATACAAAGAGCATTTTGAGTGTTAACAACCGTAAAACGGAGTTAGCACACCAAATGCTGCGTATAGTTCAAGCCCAAGATGTTGCCTTTGTGCAGATGACGCTTTTCGATGATCGAGACGCTGAGGCGCAATGTTTGGCAAGTATCGACGAGTTGGAAGCTACGGTCGAAATCGCAGCAGATGAGACTCATAACACTCGCCTGTTGGACTCTTTGACCTTTCACCTCTCGCAGTTGGAATTATTGGCACATACGGTGATCAACGAGCCTGAATTTGATACTCTGTCGGTTGTTAATCGCGCTTCGTATTATCAAGCATATCAGCCAATTCACACCAATATCGTCACTGCGATCTATGACTTTACAACCTCGTCGTTCCAATCAATTGAACCGAGAACCGAGCAGTTGCATCGTAATGCTTATCGTGCTGTAACGCCAGTGTTTATCTCGCTGGTGGTGATGATCGTAATTGTGCTGATGCTCTACTATTTTATGATTATCTATTGCGTTAACCCTATCGTAAGGCTCAATCGTAGCTTAGGCGATTTTATCACCTATCGCCTGCCATTCGCCTCGAAGGATGATTGCAATGATGAGGTTAAAGAGTTGCAAGATAAGATCGAGTATGTGACGGCTCAAATGCGTCGCGAGAGTGCAAGTAATAAATAATTTAGGTCGCAAAGAGATATGAGGCTATATGTAGTTTTTAGATATATGGGAGTAGTGATGTTGTTTATGTCACTATTTATGCTGCTATCTGCTGGTATCTCATATGTTAGCTTCAAAGATACAGCGTTCTACCCGCTGCTTCTCTCGGCGCTTCTCACAGCTCTGCTCGGTACTTTTCCTCTGATCTTTGTTGATAAGCAGTCGCAAATTTCGACTAAGGAGGGTTACTGTATCGTGGTGGGCTCGTGGCTTTTAGCCTGTATTGTAACCACTTTTCCTTATGTTATTTGGGGTGGTGAATTCTCGCTAGTTAACGCTTGGTTTGAATCCGTGTCGGGTCTAACCACTACGGGAGCTTCGATTTTGACCGATGTTGAGGCACTTCCGCGAGGTCTGCTCTTTTGGCGAATGATGTCGACCTGGATTGGTGGTATGGGTGTTATCCTGTTTACGCTTATTGTGCTTCCAACCATCGGCCGAAGCAAAATGACTCTCTCGAATATGGAGCTTTCGTCGATTGCCAAGGAGAATTACCGCTATCGTACGCAGATGATCGTGCACATCATCCTCTTTGTATATGTCGGGTTGACCATCGTTACCACCTTGTCGCTTAAGGCAGCAGGGATGAATTGGTTCGATGCCTTGACTCACGGAATGTCGACAGCTGCCACAAGCGGCTTTGGAACTAAGAATAGCAGCATCGCCTCGTTTAATTCGCCTTTAATAGAGTGGATTATAATCTTCGGAATGGTTGCCGCAGGAACGCACTTTGGCCTTATCTACGCAACCATCACTGGCAAAAGAAACAATATCTTCCGCTCCGAAGTGATGAAAGTTTATGTCGGTGTGATCGCAGTTTGCTCGGTCTTAATAGCCCTTAATCTCTACTTTGAGGATATCTACACTGAGCCGCTGGTGGCATTTCGAAGGGCAGTATTCCAATTCGTTTCGCTCTTTACAACCACTGGTTATGCTACGGCCGACTCTACTGTTTGGCCTCCATTTACCATCTCGCTTTTGATCTTCGCCTCGATTGTTTGTGCCTGCTCGGGCTCGACAACGGGAGGTATCAAGACTAATCGTATGGTTATCGCAGCCAAGATGTTTTACAATAGTATGCGCCAACAGCAACACCCAAATGCGGTGCTCAGGGTCAAGATCGACGGCGTGATCCAAGAGCGCGATGGCCTCCACTCAATTGCAATTTTTATTATCCTATACCTAACCCTAATTCTTTTCGGATCGTTCGTCTGTACCCTTTTCGGTATTGATGTATTTACCTCATACTCAATCGCAATTGCTTGTATTGGTAACGTAGGTCCTGGATTTGGTGAGGTAGGTTCACTGGATAATTATGCGGCATTGCCCAATATCGTCAAGTGCGTTTTAACCTTCTTGATGCTGTTGGGTCGTCTAGAAATTTTTGGTCTGATTCAACTATTCTTTTTAAAATGGTGGCGTTAAATAGATTCTCTTTAATAGTAACTTTGGCCTGTTTTGGCTATCTATCTGTTGTGGCTCAGCAGATACAACCTCGTATTGTAGGTTTGGAAACAAATGCAAAATATATGACCCTGCTAAGGGAGGATCACTCACTTTCGAAGCAAGAAGATTCGATCGCAATGGTGGTCGATGGGCTCCGTGAAGTTTATCGAACGGAAGGGTCAATCGAGAGCCGAGATAAGATTATATCGCTTGAAAACGAGCTCTTTGAGCTTCGTTCGCGAAAGGCAATGGTTGTCGATAGTCTGAATCTTATCGAACAGGAGTGGGTGTTGAGTAGTGTTGGCGAGGTTCGATCAACTCCTCAGGGGCAGACATCGTTGCTTGACTCATCTTCCGACGGCGCAACATTTATCTACCAAGGCCAAAATGTGAAGGCTAATCTTTCGGATATTGACTTCAAAAATCTACTTCGCGCAGAGGAGTTGGAGGCAGAGGCTCAAAAGCTAAGTGACTCGTTTGCAGTTAATCAAAGCAGCTTGCAATCGCTAAGTCGCAGCTATGATGTGGCTACGCATCAGAGCGATGCAGATGATATCAAGGAGGTCTTCGATTCATTGTCGATGGTCGGATCTAAGATCTCAAAGCAGCTTGGCGACTCTTGGGGCTATATATATGATAATAAGAGTTTTGCATATGGTGTGCTTATGGAGGTGTTGGGCTTTTCGGATGTGTTGCAAAAGGAGGCTGAGTTGATGCGTGAAGCTCAAGCTGAATTCTCGTCAAGGCAGACAAACAGTAGTGGCGATGAACTGCTTCGCTACCTTGTGCAAAAGAGCTCGATGGTGGAGTATGAGACTTTGGTGGCTCAAAAAATGGGGCTAAGCAGCGCGGTGGACTCTCTGCAAGTTGTGGCAAATAAGCTCTCTGTGATGGATAAAAATATTGAGAATCCAACCATTAAGGAGCGATTGTTTATCAATTATGAGCCGATAGAATATGTCGAGACGATGCCCTATACAACCTCTAATCCCATCCCCGAGACTGAAATTTACGAGAAAGGTGTGATCTTTAGAATCTACGTGGGTTCATTCCAAGTCAAACAAGCAGCTTCGATCTTTAGAAAGACAACACCCGTGTCGTACCTTGTCAACGACAAAAACAGATATTGCTACTACGTAGGAGGCTTCGCAACTTTGGAGGAGGCAGAAGTGGCTTTCGATGAGCTAAAAGATCGTGGATTTAGAGTGCCCCAAATCGTGGTGTGGAGCGATGGTAAGGAGCGAAACTTAACGACCGATCCGTTGGAAGAAGATTTATCGTATCGTCTTGAAATTCTGGATGCTACGGCACTCTCGGATGAGGTTCGTGAGACTGTTGCCGAAGTTGTGCCCAATAACCCAATCTCGAAGGTTGGAACCGATAAATTTGTGATCTTGTCGCTCGAAAGTAAAGAGCTGGCAGATTCTCTTGCCGAGGAGCTCACAAAGGTGGATGCAAATTTAAATATTGTCGTTAGCCGCAGCGAGGTGAAGATTGAATTTTAAACCTAAAACCTAAAACCATACAATTATGAATATCTTAGTTATTTCTATTCTTATCTTATTAGGGCTCATTTTTTGCGTTGTAGAGCTACTTATTCTCCCTGGGATAACTCTTGGAGGTATTCTTTCGGCAGCTTGCTACCTAGGTGCTATCTATGTAGGGTTTGCCAATATTGGCGTTGTGGGTGGAGTTGTGGTTATCGTGGTGAGTGCGCTGCTTACGCTTCTTGCGATCGTCTTTTCGCTTAGAGCCAAAACTTGGGATCGCTTCTCTTTGAAAAATAAGATTGATTCGGCAAGTTCAGCCTCTCCTGCATCAAAGTTGGCGGTAGGTGATTGTGGTGTAGCTATCTCGCGACTCTCGCCAATGGGCAAGGTTGAAATTAATGGTGAGAGCTACGAGGCGAAATCTAGCGATGTTTATATTGATGCAAAGACCGAGGTCGAAGTGGTTGGATTCGAGAACTTTAGTGTCGTAGTGAAAAAGATAAATTAACTTTAAAACATTTATATTATGGAAATTATGGAACCAGGCTATATCATAGCTTTAGGCGTAGCGCTGCTAGTTGGCTTTTGGATGTTCTTCTACTACATTCCTATCGGATTGTGGTTCTCAGCACTTCTTTCGGGCGTAAAGGTTAGCCTTATGCACCTTATACTTATGCGTTGGCGTAAAGTGCCACCATCAACAATCGTTTCGTCGATGATCGAGAGCACCAAGGCGGGTCTGGATCTCAATCCTAACGAATTGGAGGCTCACTACTTAGCTGGTGGAAATGTGGTGAATGTGGTTCACGCATTGGTGTCGGCTCAAAAGGCTAATATCGTTTTGGATTTCCAAATGGCTACAGCTATCGACCTTGCGGGTCGTGATGTATTCGAGGCGGTTCAAATGTCGGTTAATCCTAAGGTGATCAACACTCCTCCTGTGGCAGCTGTTGCTAAGGATGGCATCCAACTTATCGCTAAGGCTCGTGTTACGGTTCGTGCCAACATCAAACAATTGGTCGGTGGTGCTGGCGAGGAGACTGTTTTGGCTCGTGTCGGTGAGGGTATCGTCTCGTCGATCGGTTCGGCTCAATCGCACAAGGTTGTTTTGGAGAATCCAGATTCAATCTCGCGAGTGGTTTTGGAGAAGGGACTTGATGCAGGAACAGCCTTCGAGATCTTGTCGATCGACATTGCGGATATCGACGTAGGTAAAAATATCGGTGCTCAACTGCAAATGGATCAAGCTCAAGCGGATAAGAATATCGCTCAGGCGAAAGCCGAGGAGCGTCGCGCAATGGCGGTAGCCTTGGAGCAAGAGAATGTCGCAAAGGCACAAGATGCGCGAGCAAAGGTGATCGAGGCTGAAGCAGAAGTACCATTGGCTATGGCCGAGGCGTTTAGAAGCGGAAATCTTGGAATCATGGATTACTACAAGATGAAGAATATTATCGCTGACACCTCTATGCGCGAGACAATCTCGAAACCTGCGAAGAAGTAATTCGTGTAAGTTACCAATACCTTAAAAGGGTGCTCCATTGAAAAGTGGCAGCACCCTTTTTTGCGCCTCTGTTAATAAGAAGTCACGATAGATTTTTGAAATATGCATAATTTTTCATAAATTTGTCTTTTCAATATTCACTCTAAATTCTAACCATCAGATGATAAGTCTTATATACTATATTCTTCTAATAATTTTATGCCTATTTGTCATGGCTCTCTCCATTGTGGCGCTACTGCTTTGTCGGCCATTCGACCCAGGTCGTAGGGTAGTGCACTACCTAACGATGATCATGACTCGCATTTTTTATGGCGGTAAACTCTATTGGCCAACAACGGTCCTAGGTGCGGAGAATTTGGACTCAAAAAAGAGCTATGTAGTGATTATCAACCACCAATGTATGATGGATATCCCAACGCTCTATCTTCTCAATTTTCACTTTAGATGGGTCTCTAAAAAGGAGGTTTTCAAAATTCCATTTTTCGGTCAATACTTGTTGATTCATGGTGATATCGCTATCGAGCGTGGTAATCCCAAAAAAGCGATGGCAAAGGTGATTGCCGATGGTCGCAAGTGGATCTCGAGAGGAGTCTCAGTTGCTATCTTCCCCGAAGGTACTCGCTCAAAGGATGGAGAGATTCATCGTTTCAAAGCAGGTGCATTTAACCTAGCCAAAGAGGCAGGTGTCGAAATCCTGCCAATAGTGTTGGATGGCACGCCAGGTTCATTCTCGAAATTGGGCTTGTTTCAATGGCGCAATAAAACCACCCTTAAGGTTCTGCCTCCAATCAGCAAAGAGATCGTTGAGAGTTTAGAAGCAAAAGAGCTTGCAGAGATGGCTCGCACTCAAATGGTAGAAGCATTAAACACAATTCGTAAAAAATAACCATGGCACAACAAAATACAACTCCAAATAATAACTACGGTGATGACGCAATCGTCACCCTTTCCCCCAGAGAGCATATCCGCCTTAGGCCAGGTATGTATATCGGTAAGCTGGGTGATGGAACGCAAAGCGACGATGGTATCTATGTCTTGATAAAGGAGGTTGTCGATAACTCGATCGACGAATTTATCATGGGCGCGGGCAATAAAATCGATATTACCATCGAAGATAATGTTGTTTCGATTCGTGATTATGGACGTGGCATACCTCTCAAGTCGCTTACCGCAGCTGTGAGTGAGATGAATACAGGTGGAAAGTATAATGGATCAGCTTTTAAGAAGAGTGTGGGTCTAAATGGTGTGGGTGTTAAAGCTGTAAATATGCTCTCGAGCCAATTTGCCGCTCGTTCGGTTCGTGATGGCGAATCTCGCACGGTTTGCTTCGAGCAAGGTTTGGAGGTGAGCGATAAGTGGGAGAGTGGCGTGAATGAGAAGAATGGAACCTTTATCTCGTTTAGGGTCGATACTGAAGTTTTTGGTGCATATGCATTCAATATGGAGTATGTCGAGCAGATGATTCGTAACTTTACCTATCTGAACTTGGGATTGACTTTCTACCTAAATGGCAAAGCGTTCCTCTCGAAAAATGGACTTCTTGACCTTTTGGATGAGAATATGACAGAAGCTCCATTGTATGCTCCAATCCACCTTTCTGGTCAAGATATCGAGGTTGCTATCACTCACGGAACGGGATATGGCGAGAGCTACTATTCGTTTGTCAATGGTCAATATACCTCGCAAGGAGGTACGCATCAGGCGGCCTTTCGTGAATCTATTGCTAAGGTAATTAAAGATTTCTACCATAAGGATTACGACGCCTCGGATATCCGAACATCGATCATCGCGGCAGTTTCGGTTAAGGTTACCGAACCAATTTTTGAGTCACAAACCAAGATCAAGTTGGGCTCAAAAGAGATAGAGCCAGGTGTGTCGCTAAGAAATTACATCATGGATTTCATGGTGCAGAACTTGGATAACTATCTACATAAAAATCCAGAGTGTGCACAGACTCTGCAAAAGAAGATTGTCGAGAATGAAAAGGAGCGCAAGGCAATTTCGGGAATCCAAAAGAAAGCTCGCGAGACTGCAAAAAAAGTTTCGCTTAATAATAAAAAACTTCGCGATTGCAAGGTTCACCTAACCGACAAACATGAATTAGCCGAGTCGTCGATGATCTTCATCACGGAGGGTAATTCAGCATCGGGTTCGATCACTTCGAGTCGTGATGTGCGTACACAAGCGGTATTCTCACTGCGTGGTAAGCCACTTAACTGCTATGGCTTAACAAAAAAAATCGTCTACGAGAACGAGGAGTTTAACCTTCTGCAGGCGGCTTTGAATATCGAGGAAGATATGGAGAACCTTCGATACAATAAGGTGATTGTTGCTACGGATGCCGATGTCGATGGAATGCACATTCGCCTGTTGTTGTTGACTTTCTTTCTGCAATTTTTCCCCGACGTTATCCGTGCGGGACACCTATATATATTACAAACGCCTCTGTTCCGCGTTAGAAACAAAAAGGAGACCTTCTATTGTTACACCGAGGAGGAGCGCCTAAAGGCGATTGCTGATTGTGGAAGCACAGCCGAAATCACTCGATTCAAAGGTTTGGGAGAGATCTCGGCAGATGAGTTCAAGGAGTTTATCGGCGAGAAGATGTTGCTCGACAAGGTGCGCATGACCAAGGACGACCCAATTCACGATATGTTGGAGTTCTATATGGGCAAGAATAGTTTCGAGCGCCAGAACTTTATTATTAACAATCTTCGCGTTGAAGAAGATATTATTGATGACCAGATTATAGCCTGATTATGAGCGAAGAAAGAGAGATTATAGAAGCTGAGGTAAAGCAGGAAAAGGCAATTGAGTCGACCCCTGTCGCACCAGCAGGAAAATATAGCAAGCTAACCGAAGAGGAGGCAAACGTGCGAAAGTTGACAGGAATGTACAAAAGTTGGTTTCTCGACTACGCTTCGTATGTTATTCTGGAGCGTGCCGTGCCGCACGTACACGATGGATTGAAGCCAGTTCAGCGACGTATACTTCATGCGATGAAGGTTGTCGATGATGGCCGCTACAACAAGGTTGCCAACATCGTGGGACAAACTATGCAGTACCACCCGCACGGTGATGCTTCGATCAAGGATGCACTTGTGCAGTTGGGTCAAAAGAATCTGCTGATCGACTGCCAAGGAAACTGGGGTAATATCCTCACGGGTGACGACGCTGCTGCGGGTCGTTATATCGAGGCTCGTTTGTCGAAATTTGCCTTGGAGGTGGTCTTTAATAAAAAGACGACCGAGTGGATGTTATCGTACGATGGTCGTAAGGATGAGCCAGTTACGTTGCCAATTAAGTTCCCATTGCTCTTGGCGCAAGGAGCTGATGGTATTGCTGTGGGTTTGGCTTCTAAGATTCTGCCTCACAACTTTGTGGAGCTTATCAATGCTTCGATTCACCACCTTAGGGGCGAGGAATTTGTTCTCTATCCCGACTTCCAAACAGGAGGTATGATGGATGCAAGCCGCTATAACGATGGTCTGAGAGGTGGCGCAGTAAAGGTGAGAGCAAAGATCTCGAAGATCGACAAGAGGACACTTTCGATCACTGAGATTCCATATACAACCACAACCGAATCGCTGAAAGATTCAATTATCAAGGCCAACGAGAAGGGTAAAATCAAGATTAAAAAGGTTGACGATAATACCGCAGAGAAGGTCGAGCTGATAATCCAAGTGGCTAATGACGAGTCGAGCGACCGCACGATTGATGCACTCTACGCATTCACCGACTGCGAGGTTTCGATCGCGCCAAACTCGTGTGTGATCTACGATGATAAACCGCACTTCTTGGGCGTAAGTGAGATCCTTCGTCGTTCTGCCGAGCACACTAAAGCGCTTTTGGGATTGGAGCTCGAGATAAAACTCCGTGAGTTAAACGAAGCGTGGCACGCAGCATCGCTCGAGAGAATCTTTATCGAGAATAAATTATACCAACTTATCGAGGGTTGCCGCTCTCGTGAGGAGGCCTACGCAGCTGTGGATGGAGGTTTAGAGCCTTTCAAAAAGCTGTTGCGCCGTGAGGTGACCAAGGAAGATGTGCAGCGACTGACTGAACTAAAGTTCATTAGAATCTCGCGATATGATACCGACAAGGCCGACAACGAAATCAAGGGAATCGAGGATGCAATCGCCGAGACGCAAAATTATCTCAATCACTTGACCGATTACGCAATCGCTTATTATGAGCGTATTCGCGAGAAGTTCGGAAAGGGCAAGGCGCGACGAACCGAGCTTCGTGAATTCGATATGATTGAGGCGACAAAAGTTGCTGTGACCAATGCGAAATTATATGTCGATAGGGAAGAGGGCTTCTTCGGAATCGGTAAGTCGATGAAGGATGGCGAGTTGGTGTGCGAGTGTTCGGATATCGACGATGTTATTGTGATCACCAAGGATGGCCGCTACATCATCACCAAGGTTAGCGACAAGGCATTCTTCGATCGCGGCATATATTATATAGGTGTGTTCAAGCGAAACGATGAGCGAACGATATACAATGTGATCTATCGTGATGGTCGATTAGGGCCAATTATGATGAAGCGTTGTGCGATCAAAGCCATTACGCGCGACAAGGAGTATAGCTTAACTAAGGGAACTGCCAAGAGCGAATTGTTGTACCTTTCGGTCAATGGCAATGGTGAGGCCGAGGTGTTGAAGATCTACTTCAAGCCTCGTCCACGACTCAAAAAACTGATCGTTGATCTTGACTTCTCGACTCTCGCGATCAAGGGTCGTCAGAGCCAAGGAAACCTGTTCTCGCGCTATCCAATCCACAAAATTGTGGTGAAATCGCGAGGAACTTCGACCTTGGCAGGGCAAAATATTTGGTATGATAACGATGTTCGTAGGCTAAATAATGACGAACATGGAGTGCTTTTGGGCGAGTTCAAGGGCGATGATAAGATCGTGGTATGGACAGCGAAACACCAATACTATATCACCAATTTCGATTTGATGCAACACTTCCCCGACGATACAATCCGAGTGGAGAAGTACGCAGCCAATAGGGTGTATAGTGTCTGCTATTTCGACCGCGAGCAAAATTTCTACTACCTCAAACGTTTCGAATTGGAACTTACCGACAAGATTCAATACTTCTTGGGTGAGGATGCAAGCTGCGATTTGATCACATATTGTGGTAGCGTAGGGGCAAAATTGGAGGTTACATACAAAGGTGCTCATGCAACGCGACCAGCCGATATAATCGAGGTAGATGAGTTTATCTCCATCAAGAGTCATCGAGCTAAAGGCAAGAGAATCAGCACATATGAAATCTCTACCTTAAGCTTTATAGAGGCTGAAATCCCGGAGCCAGAGGCGGTTGATATCGACAGTGTTGATTTGCCAATTGATGCCAACTTTGGATCGGTTGACCCAGCTCAGTCAGTCGTGAAAGAGGATCAAGACGACGTGCTCGATACTCAGCAATTAGGTCTATTTTAATTAAACAAGTTGAAGGTATGCTTATTTTTTTGGTAGGTTATATGGCGTGTGGCAAGAGCACGATAGGTCGGAAACTTAGTCGGCGACTGAATGCGGATCTTTATGATACCGACAATGAGGTTGTTGCCCTGGAGGGTATGTCGATTGCTGAATTGTTCGATACCAAGGGAGAGGAGTATTTCAGAGATAGAGAAAATCATGTGATTAAATCACTGATTGATAATAATGTAGATAGTGTTATATCAACTGGTGGTGGAGCTCCTATTTGGGGCGACAATATGTCGATAATGAATAATGCAGGTCTGACAGTCTACCTATCTCGTTCGGCCGAAAATATAGCAAAACGTATAAGTATGCGCGGTCGAGAGAAGCGACCAAAGTTACGCGGATTGGATGATCAACAGCTTGTGGAGGTTATGCAAAAAGGCATCGCTGAGCGAGATGGTCGTTACCGAGAAGCAAAATTGGTGCTTGAGGTCGATGCATATTCCGACGATATGATTATTGATGCAATTGTAGATTGTATTAAAGCCTAGAGGCGTAAACTTATGGATGTCAGGCCAATAGGAGTGTATGACTCAGGTGTGGGTGGAATCTCATTATGGAGAGCAATTCGCAGCTCTCTGCCCGATGAGTCTATAATATATTTGGGCGATGGTAAGAATTGTCCATATGGCGAAAAAAGCTCTAGCGAGATTATTGATCTGTCGTTCAAGGCTGTCGAGACACTGCTAAGCAGAGGCTGTAAGATGATCGTAATAGCTTGCAATACAGCGACTTCTACGGCTATCCAAGCTCTAAGAGAGGCTTATCCACAAATCCCATTTGTAGGTATGGAACCCGCGGTAAAACCTGCTTGTGCTCAGACGAAAAGCGGAATAGTAGCAGTTTTAGCGACCAAACGCAGCCTGGAGAGTGACCTTTTTGAGGATAGTGTTGCTAAGTACTCTGCGGGTGTTGAAGTGATCCGTCAAGTTGGCGAAGGCTTTGTTCAAATTGTCGAAGATGGCGAGGAGCAGAGCGAAAAGGCTTTCGCGATGATAAAGCCGATTATTGATATGATCTACGAGAAGGGTGCCGATAAAATTGTTCTCGGTTGTACGCATTATCCCTTTTTGATGGAGCCTATAAATCGAGCGATTGCAGGTCGAAAAATTGATGTTATTGACCCATCGGAAGCGATAGTGAGGAGAATTGAAAAGTTAATGTCGCAAGCGGAAATGGCAGCTCCTAAAGGTGCAGAGGTGAAAGATGAGTTTATTTCTTTTGCAAATAGTGATTATGTTAATAAGCTGATTAATAGAGCTAAATGGATGATTACCTAAAGTTATTTCCAGGATGATTAATTATGAATATTAAAAAAATATTCGTATATTGTGAAAAATTTGATTTCTTATGACCGCTCAAAAAAATATAAATAATAAGGAGCAAGCAGCTCAAGGTGAACCAACTAACCAAGTCAATAAATATCGTTGGATAATTGGTCTTGCGATTATGCTTGTTGGTATCTATGCCGTTCTGGCTTCGGTGTCGTACCTTTTTAATTGGAAGGCCGATTGTAGTTTGTTGTTGGGTATCGCGGATACTCGACCCGATATTGTGCCTACTTATGGCAATATATGTCGCGGATTTGGTGCTTTTGTTGGCGATCTGTTGGTTGGTCGGTCGTTTGGCTTGGTTGGCATTATTATTCCTGGTTATTTGCTGCTTTTGGGTTACAATATTATCCGCGGAAGCAAACGATTGATTCTAAATCGCGACACTCTCACGATGTTTATTATATTGATTCTCACCTCATTAACCCTTGGTGCAATATTTGGTACTAGCTGGGATCTTTTCGGAACAGGATTGGGTGGAGCGTTTGGCGTCCAGATCTCGAGGATGTTGTATGAGATCATCGGCGTCGGTCTAATTTTGGTGCTTATCGGCGCCTGGGCAGCAGTTGGAGTGTTTATTAACAGCAATTTTATCAACGTGGTGAATCGTGCTGGTAGCTCTGCGTTGAGCACTACCGATAAGCTGTTTTCGATGCTTAAAAAGGATCGTAACTCTGCTGATAATCAAGAGGATGAGCAGGAAGACGACGACAATTTTATAGAGTCAGATGAGCAGTCATCAACTCAACCAATCGCTTTGGCTCAAGAACCTAAGGAGGAAGTAAAGGCTGAAAACGAAGTTGCAGAAATAAGGCAAGTGGTTGAAATAGACGTAGATAGCGCAAATCTAACAGCACCTCTAACGGTGAATGATGT
Organism: Rikenellaceae bacterium; assembly: GCA_047172885.1. Taxonomy (GTDB): domain Bacteria; phylum Bacteroidota; class Bacteroidia; order Bacteroidales; family Rikenellaceae; genus Alistipes. The sequence goes on from JBCQVS010000003.1 coordinate 27,062, forward strand.
CTATGCAGCAAAGCCAATAGAGGTGGTGCAAGAGCCTGTGCCAGAGCTAATTATGGCAAATACGCCTACTGAATTGGAGGTCGCTAAGGAGGATAAAGTTATCACACAGCAGCAGCCCGCAGAAGATGATTCACAACCGTCAGACATTGCGCCAGTGTCAATCGCAGAAGATACAGCTGAGCAAGCTCTTGACCCTAAAGATGAGAGTGATGCGGAGTATGACGACGAAGATTTCGATGAAGATAATCCATTTATCGAGGTGATCCGCTCGGTCAAAAAGACACCAATCGAAGAGGCTGGTAACGCAATCACGCCTAAAGCTGAAGGAGATAATGGAGCTATTGTTTTCGTTGAAGTAAATAAGGCTACTGAGGTGAGTGAGAGCGAGATAGCGAAGACTTTGTATGATCCAACAAAGGATATAAATAACTATATCAAGCCTCCAGTTTCGTTGCTCGAAGATTACCAACTAGGTGTCGGTGTTGACGATGCTGAGATCTTTGAAAATAAAAGCAAGATCGAGGAGACGCTAAATCATTTCGGTATTCCGATTCAGCAGCATATCAAGGCGACGGTGGGTCCAACCATCACGCTTTATGAGATTGTGCAGGCTAACGGTGTAAAGATTTCGAAGATCCAAGGCTTAGAAAATGATATCGCTCAGCGACTCAAAGCGTTGGGAATCCGTATCATAGCCCCAATTCCAGGCGCAGGAACAATCGGAGTAGAATTGCCAAACCGCAAGAAGCAAATCGTGTCGATGCGCTCGGTAATCCTTTCCCCTGAGTTTCAGAATGTTAAGGCTCAACTGCCGGTGGTTATTGGTCGCACGATCCAAAATGGAAATTACGTTTTCGACTTGGCTAAAATGCCTCACCTTTTGGTTGCGGGAGCTACTGGACAGGGTAAATCGGTTGGTCTAAATGCGATTATCACCTCGCTGTTATATAGCAAACACCCTTCGGAGTTGAAATTTGTGATGATCGACCCAAAAATGGTCGAATTCTCACCATATAAGAAGCTCGAGAATCACTATATGGCCAAGATGGAGTCGGAGGAGGATGTGATTATCACCGACCCTAGAAAGGCGGTTTATGCCCTAAATTCGATCTGTGAGGAGATGGAAAACCGCCTAAAGTTACTCTCTCAAGCGGGTGTGAGGAATATTGTGGAATATAACGAGAAGTTCAGACAGAGGATGTTGAACCCCGAAAAGGGGCACTTCTTTATGCCATATATTGTGGTGATTATCGACGAGTTTGCCGATCTGATTATGACCGCAAAGGAGGTTGAGATGCCAGTTATGCGTATTGCTCAAAAGGCTCGTGCGGTTGGTATTCACCTCATTGTTGCAACTCAACGTCCTGATGTTAAGGTTATTACGGGAGGTATCAAGGCCAACTTTCCAGCTCGTATCGCCTTTAAGGTGACTCAGATGATCGACTCGCGCACGATTATCGACCAACCTGGTGCGAATCAGCTAATTGGTCGTGGTGATATGCTTTTTTCGAAAGATGGTGAACTTACGCGTATTCAATGCGCACTGGTTGAGACTGAGGAGGTTGTACGAATTGTCGACCATATCGGCAATCAGCAAGGTTACTCGGCTCCATATCCGCTTCCCGATTATGCGCCCGAGAGTGGAAGTGGCGGAGATTTTGACAGCGGTGCGAGTGGCTCAGAGATCAAATATGACTCGCTCTTTGCCGAAATTGCGCGTGCCGCAGTCTCTAATGGAGGAATGTCGACGTCGGCTATCCAACGCAACTTTGAGGTTGGTTTTAACCGCGCTGGTCGCATTATGAGCCAGATGGAGCGTGCTGGAATTGTTGGTCGTCAAGAGGGATCGAAGCCACGCGAGATTCTCTATCATGATTTACCATCGTTGGAGGCTAAACTCCAAGAGTTGGGACTTTTTTAAATTCGATTTTTTATGAAATTTAGGCAAATTAGTGTATTGTTTTTGGCGTTGTTTTCTTTTGTGGGAGCATATGCAAATGGAGCTGCCAATGCGATATTAAAAGAGGTTTTAGCCAATATTGAGGCTCAAAATCCATATAGAGTAAAGATAGAGGTTAGCTATGCAAATAGCAGTATGATAGGTTTTTACGAGGTTGACCACGATGCCTATTACATCTCAATTGACCAGCAAGAGTTGTACGGCGACACCAATGTAAAATACGAGGTGTTCAACAGCCGAAAAGAGGTGATTATCGACACGGTTAGACCAGATAATAATGGCAATTTGCTGAATAATCCAGCTACCGCTTTCTCCTCGATTCGGGATCACTACTCGGCTGAAATAATCACCGAGAATAGTTACTTTACCACCCTGGAATTAAAGCCCAATAGTGGCGATGACAGTTCGATCGAAACCATTGAACTTTCAGTCTCAAATGCAACCAAGTTACCCATCGAAATCCTATATAAATTTGGCGGTGAACAGGTTGTAATCAAGGTCGTAGAGATAACCCAGTTGTCATCATCTATCACTTTATACGACAGCGATAAATACGCTGATTATGAAATAATTGACTTTAGGTAAATTCAATGACATCAATAGTAACTCTCCTCACCTTAGGCTTCTATATCATACTTCTTCTCGCGATAACATGGTATAGCGGTCGCAAGGCCCAAAATGCTGATTATTTCGTCGCTAATAGGTCGAATAAATGGTATACAGCCGCTCTGGCAATGGTCGGTGCGGCAATGTCGGGAATCACCTTCGTCTCGGTTCCTGGCTCGGTCGCAGCGGATGGATTTTCATATATGCAGATGGTTTTGGGCTTTACAGTCGGCCAATTTGTAATCGCATTTGTCTTAATACCAGTCTTTTATCGCTTGGGGGTAGTCTCTCTGTATCAATACCTTGAGAGGCGTTTTGGAGTAGTTTCGCATAAGAGTGGAGCGTGGTTATTCTTTATTTCGAAGATCGCGATTGCGGCGCTTCGACTTTATGTGATGTCGATTGTGATTCAGCAGCTGCTGTTTGACCATTTCGGCGTGCCATTCTGGTGCAATGTCTTTCTAACTGTGGTGGTAATTTGGTTTGCTACGCGCCGCGGAGGTGTGAAATCGTTGATTTGGACAGACTCGCTTAAGACTCTATGTTTGGTTGGAACGTTGGTTCTATCGGTGGTATTTATCGCAGGAGCAATGGATTGGTCACTCGCTGATGTCTATTCGAAAGTTGCTAATTCAGAATACTCTACAATGTTTAATTTAAGTGATACATCATCTCCAAAATATTTCTGGAAGATGTTTTTTGCGGGAGTTTTTACCCTGGTTGCCATGACTGGATTGGATCAAGATATGATGCAATGCAACCTGAGTTGCGTGAATAGGCGCAATGCGCAGATAAATATCGTTATCACGGCTATAAGTCAAATATTCGTGATTCTGCTTTTCTTAATCCTTGGCTCGATGCTCTATCTATATTCCGATTTTGCTGGCTTGACAATCCCAGAAAAGGGCGATCAGCTCTTTGCCTTTGTCGCCTTTGAAGGTGGTTTACCATTGATCGTTGGGGTGCTGTTTGTGTTGGGATTGGTCGCTTCGACATATGCTTCGGCAGCCTCGTCAATAACGGCTCTAACCACTTCACTTACAATTGATCTATTAGGATCACATAAAGAAGAAGATGAAGTAAAGTTAACTCAATCGAGACTTAAGAATCACACCGTAATTTCGATTGCCATAGCTCTAATAATCCTCTGCGTTGGTGGCCTCGGTAATCAAAGTGTGATCAACACAATGTTCAAATTTGTTGGTTACACCTACGGCCCAATCCTTGGCCTTTTCGCCTTTGGATTGCTCACACCTTTTAAGCTCAAGGATCGCTATGTGCCTATTGTCGCGATTCTTTCGCTCGTTTTAAGCATAGCGTTGGAGTGGTCGGTTGGTCATTTCTTCGGCTACACAATAGGCTTCGAGCTGCTAATTTATAACGCGCTATTTACAATTGTGGGTTTAACAATCTTAATTAAAAGAGGATGAGTTCAAATGTAAAATCGCTGCTGATGATCTTGGCGCTCCTAACAGGTGCTTTTTTCTCGGACGTAGTCACCCTTATTGACAATCTCTCGGGAGGTACCATCGCACCGATTTTGCTCTTTACGATGCTATTTATCACATTCTGTTGTGTCGATCTTCGCGAGTTGAAGTTTTCGATGTTGCACGTGTGGATTGTGCTTTTTCAAGTCGCGGCGGCTGTCGGGTCATACTTCCTACTTTTGCCTTTTGGGCAAACTTTGGCTCAAGGTGTTATGGTCTGCTTTGTAACTCCGATCGCTATGGCGGCTGTTGTTATCGGGCAGATGTTGGGTGCAAAAGTTGTCACCATTGCCTCTTTTAGCATGTTCTGCAATGTGGTGTTAGCTATTTTTATCCCATTCTTTTTTACCCATATTGGCAGCGAGGGGTGTACATTTTTGATGATCTTAGCCAAGGTGGCACCTCTGATGGTCTTGCCGCCGATTTTGGCGCAACTGCTGCGTTGCACCGTTCCCGCGATCACCTCGTGGTTTGGTGCTCGAGGCTACCTTTCGTTCTATATTTGGTTGTTTTCAGTCACAATCTCGATTGGCCGCACAATGGCCTATGTGCTTGATAATCTTGAAGAAATCGAACCATCGCTAATTGCGTGGTTGTCTCTGGGGGCCTTGGCGGCTTGCATCATTCAATATAGTGTTGGTCGCTATTTGGGTGTGCGTTATGGCGACCTCGCTGCAGGTCAGCAATCCTTGGGTCAAAAAAATACGATCCTGGCAATCTGGATGGCTCAAATGTTCCTCTCTCCAATAGCTTCGATTGCGCCTACCGCCTATGTTTTGTGGCAAAATCTGGTCAACTCCTATTTGGTTTTTAAGCACAAGGAGCAGAAGTAGAGCACCGAAACTTAAGCCTTCGGCTCGCTGTTCTGCTCAGCGAAATAACTCACAACCTTCTCGGCACGAGTCTGCCCGATAACCTCACTTAGCTCCTCGAGGCTCGCCTTTTTGATCTTCGAAACAGTCTTGAAATGTTTCATTAGTGCATTTACGCTCTTGGCTCCGATGCCATTGATATCATCCAATGCGCTTTTGATAAAGTTACCGCTACGTTTCTGGCGGTGGAAATTAATTCCAAATCGGTGCGCCTCGTCGCGAAGATGACAAATCACCTTCAAAGGTTCACCTACTCGATTGAGATAATATGGCATTGGGTCGTTGGGATAAAACACCTCCTCGATTCTCTTGGCCAGTCCCACGATCGGTACTTTCTCCTCGATGCCAAGCTCTTTTAATACACCATACGAGCTCGAAAGTTGCCCCTTTCCACCATCGACTACAATCAAATCTGGAAGCTCGGCACCCTCTTCGATCATTCTCGAGTAGCGTCGGTGAATTATCTCACGCATCGAAGCGAAGTCGTCGGCACCAACCACGGTTTTGATGTTGAAGTGGCGATACTCGCTCTTGGCAGGTTTTCCATCGCGGAACACCACGCATGAGGCAACGGGGTTGGTGCCCTGCAAGTTAGAATTATCGAAACACTCGATATGTCGAGGCTCACGATCGAGATACAACTCCGCCTTCATCGCCTCCATCAATCGCTTGGTGTGGCGATCAGGATTCTTGATCTCCAAATTGCGCAGCTGCTCGGCACGATACAATCGAGCACTCTTTTGCGAAAATGCCAGAAGCTCAAACTTCTCACCTCGCTTGGGCACAGTGAAAGTTACACCATCGAAGAGTATCGCGGCCGATGGAATACACGGCACGATCACCTCCTTAGCCAATTTGCCATCGCCTAGCTTCTCGACAATGTATTGAATCGCCAGGGTCAGCATCTCCTCGGGAGGTGTGTCGACTCTTTGCGTAAGCTGTACGGTGTAGACCGCCACGATCGAGCCGTGACGAATTCTCACGAAGTTGCAAAGTGCGATGTCTCCATCTATGAGCAGCGAGAAAGTGTCGATGTGGACAATCTTAGAACTAACGATCACCGAGCGGTGAGTGTAATTTTCCAAGGCCGTCAAGCGTTGCTTATAGCGCTGTGCCATCTCGAATTTCAACTCCTTGGCAGATGCAAGCATCTCCTCCTCGAGATATTTCCTTACAGGTCTCAAATCGCCCTTGAGCACCGAGGTTGCCATCGCTAAGGTCTCTTTGTACTCCTCAGCGCTTTGAGCTCCAATACAGGGTGCTTTGCAGTTGCCGATATGATATTGTAGGCACACGCCATATTTCCCCTCGGCAATAGCTGCGGGAGAGAGTTTGAGTTTGCAGGTCCTCAGAGGGATAATCTCGCGGATAAACTCCAAAACAGATCGCTGCATAGCAATGGAGCTGTACGGGCCAAAGTATTGTGATCCATCACGTTTGAGCTGCCGAGTCGAGATGACACGCGGGAAATTCTCGTTTAAAACAGCAATCCATGGATAACTCTTGTCATCCTTCAAGAGGATGTTGTATCGAGGCTGATGAGTCTTGATAAGCGAATTTTCGAGCAGCAGAGCATCACTCTCTGTGTCAACAACGATATGGCGAATCTCGTGAATGTGCTTGACCATCACCTGCACCTTGGCGCTCTGCTTACTGCTCTCGAGGAAATACGATGAGACTCTCTTGCGCAGATCCTTTGCCTTACCCACATAGATAATCTGTCCATCAACATTGAGATATTGATAGACTCCAGGTAGGTGAGGTAGTTGCGAAACTATCTCTTTGAGCTCTTCGATTTTCCTTTGCCCCATCGGCCTTAGGTATTTATTTTACTGCGATCTTGTCGACGCGAGCTTGGTGACGACCACCCTCGAAAGGAGTTGTAAGCCACACATTGACAAACTCCACCGCTTGGTCGTAGTCGATAAAGCGAGCTGGTAGAACAATCACATTTGCATCGTTATGCTGGCGAATAAGTCGCGCAACATCCTCGCACCACACCAACCCAGCTCTCACTTTTTGGTGCTTGTTGAGTGTTATCGAGATTCCTTCTCCCGAGCCGCATAGGCCAATTCCGCGTTTAACCTCGCCATTTTCGATCCCTTGGGCTAATGCGTGTCCATAATCGGGGTAGTCGATACTCTCCTCGCTATGGCAACCGTAGTCGATAACATCGTAGCCTTTAGCGTCGAGATAGCCAACCAGCAGCTCTTTCATATTATACCCAGCATGGTCACACGCAATACCTATCTTCTCTTTCATCATGAATATGGTTTTATTTATTTACAAAGGTAGGTAAATAATGCGCCAAACAAAATATTTTTTTCTATTTTTGTACCTATGAAAGCTCTTTTTGTCGCTTTGGGGACACTCTCACTGGCGCTTGGCATACTTGGCATAATTTTGCCACTTCTTCCGACAACTCCATTTTTGCTGTTGTCGGCCACGCTCTATATGCACTCATCGCCAAGGCTATATAATTGGTTGTTAGACAATAAATATTTGGGCGGTTATATCAGAAGCTATCGCGAGTGTAAAGTGATCCCTCTTCGAGTTAAAATCGTCTCACTCACTATCTTATGGTTAACGATTCTCGGGTCGATCTTCAAGGTATGCGAATCGCACCTATTTATTCAAATTTTACTTTTTCTTATAGCAATTGGTGTCTCTTGGCACATCCTTTCGCACAAATCAAATGCTTAAGGAGTTAATATTTTGTAATTTTATTTAAAAAATAGAATACTCTGGATAATTTTTTTGTAACTTTGTGCGTCGCAAAATAGAATAGAAGTATGAAAGGTTATGTGGATTTTTATCCAAAGTTATTGACCTCGCTTAAGGGTTACTCTCGCGAGAAGTTTATCGGAGACCTTACTGGAGGTGTTATCGTAAGTATTGTCGCATTGCCATTGGCTATCGCTTTTGGTATCGCATCGGGTCTAAGTCCCGAGAATGGACTTATCACAGCTATCATCGGAGGATTTATCGTCTCGTTTTTGGGAGGTAGCTCGGTTCAAGTTGGAGGTCCGACAGGTTCGTTTATCGTAATTGTCTTTGGCATTGTCCAGAATTATGGTGTCGAGGGATTGATGATTGCCACCTGTATGGCTGGAGTTATAATGCTGCTGATGGGTCTGGTGAAAGCGGGCACGATAATAAAATTTATCCCCTATCCGATCATCGTAGGTTATACGGCCGGTGTCGCTGTGACGATCTTCACCACTCAAATCAAAGATCTCTTTGGATTAACTCTCGAAAAAAGTTCGGCCGATTTTATCGGTAGTTGGAGTAGCTATATCGCTGCATTCGATACTTTTACTATAAGCTCGATTGTGGTGAGTGCCGCAACAATTCTTATAATAATTCTCGCACCGCGTATCTCGCGAAAGCTCCCAGGCTCTCTGATTGCAATCATCTCAGTAACAGCAATTTCGTATTACTTGAGTATCTATGCTGGTGTTGATGACATCGAGACAATCGGTTCGTTTAGTGGCTCGCTACCTAAGCCTGCGATGATTCCAATCTGTTTGGATACCTTCCGCCAACTTCTGCCTTATGCGGCAACTTTGGCTATTTTGGGCTCTATCGAGTCTTTACTTTCTGCAATTGTCTCGGATGGTGTAACGGGCGATACGCACAACTCAAACACGGAGCTTATCGCTCAAGGTGTTGCGAATATCGCCTCACCGCTCTTTGGAGGTATGCCCGTTACAGGTGCCGTAGCTCGCACAATGACCAATATTGGTAATGGTGGTACAACTCCAATTTCGGGTATTGTCCACTCGGTGTCGCTGCTCTTGGTGATGTTGTTCCTCGGTTCGCTTACTCAACATATTCCGATGGCTTGTTTGGGAGGTGTGCTTGTGATTGTGTCATATAATATGAGTGGATGGCATACGATTAAATCAATGTTGAAAGGCTCTAAGAGCGATGTTTCGGTGCTTGTTACAACATTCTTGTTGACAGTTATTTTCGATTTGACGATCGCAATTTTTGTGGGTATGATTATGGCGATGGTCTTGTTTATGCGTCGTATGGCCGAGGTTACCAAGGTTTCGGTTACCACCAGCAAGTTGGATCTTTCGGACGAGGGTGAAATTCATCACGATGAGGTGTTGGATATTCCATCGGGTGTCGAGGTCTACGAGATTGATGGGCCATTCTTCTTCGGTGTTGCCAATAAGTTTAGTGAGGTAATGAAGGGTATGCGTAGCACCGCGACAGTTCGAATTATCCGTATGCGTAAGGTTCCATTTATGGATCAAACTGGTATCCATAACCTCGAGAGTTTGGTTCGTAGTTCAACAGCCGAGCATATCCAGGTGATTCTTTCGGGCGTAAATGATACCGTTCGTGAATCGTTGCTCAATGCCAATTTTGACAAGCAGATTCCTTCAGAATATATATGTCCGAATATCAATGTAGCGCTAGGTTGCGCTCGTGAGTTTATCGCTGAGCAGAAGGGATAGATAGGGTAGTTAGTTATAAACAAAACCCCGCTTACGAGAAGATCGCAAGCGGGGTTTTTGTATCTTAAGGTCGGATTATAGCACTCCCAAAACCTCTCTAAAGTCACTGATAATTCTATCGACACCGCTCTCCTTAGCCAAAACCTCGCGCTCGAGAGTTGTGTCCAATGCGATGATCTTTCCAGCTCCTGCACCTTTGGCTGCGATGACTCCATTTACAGCATCTTCGAATACCAAAGTCTCCTCGGCTTTAACACCCAACTTGCTGATTGCCAATTGGTAAATCTCAGGATCAGGTTTGCATCGAGTAACCAAATCGCTGTATATCAACACGTCGAAATACTCGCGGATTCCGCAGCTATCAATAACAAACTCCACATTCTCCTTGCAGCCCGAAGAGCCAACAGCGCACTTTATTCCACGCGATTTAAACTCCGCAAGCAGCTCCTTTAGACCCGCAACAGGCTCAATACGAGAAGCGTAGATCTCACGATAAATAGCCTCCTTTTCTCTAGCCAACTCCGCAGTGCCATATTTCTCGATCACCTCGGTGGGCATCATCATCTTCAGGATTTCGTCGTTACCCATGCCGACGCTGTTATTGATCACCTCTTCCCAATTATCATTACCTCCAAAGCGCTTGCAGAAAATCGCAAACGCCTCGATGTGCAGAGGCATATTGTCAACCAATACGCCATCCATGTCGAACACGACACCTTTTATCTCCATAAAATATTAAGTTTTTGGGCAAACGAGCCCCATGTGAAAAAATCTACCAACACTCCGTCTTATCGGCAATCTCCTCGATAGTCGAAGCCTTATATTGAGGATCGAGACCAGCCTTTCTCTGCGCCTGGTAATCCTTCAAGCAGATAATTGCGTATCTGCCAAGCAAAAGAATAGCGGCCAAATTACAAAAAGTCATAAGCGACATAATAATATCGGCAAAGCTCCAAACAACGTTCAACTCAGCGATAGCACCAAGCATAACCACAACGGCAACCAACGCCCTAAAGAGCAGCAACACAGTTTTATTCTTGGTCAAAAACAAGATGTTCGACTCGCTATAATAGTAATTTCCGATGATACTCGTGAAGGCAAAGAATAGGATAATAATTGCGATAAAGTACGATCCCCAGTTGCCAACCTCTTGATTTAGCGACATTTGAGTAAGTTCAATTCCTTCGTACTGAGAACCATACAATCCGCTGCAAAGAATGATAAACGCGGTGCAAGTACAAATTACAAGAGTGTCGGTATATACGCTCAGTGATTGAATCAAACCTTGCTTTACAGGGTGCGACACGTCGGCCGTAGCTGCCACGTTCGGCGCTGAACCCATACCAGCCTCGTTGCTAAACAAACCACGCTTTACACCCATCTCGATAGCAACACCAACTCCGCCACCGACAGCTTGCTCCCAACCAAAAGCGTTCGAGATAATCATCGAAAAGACCTCAGGGATACGATCAATGCGCAAGATAATAACCACAATGGCCATCAAAAGATAGGCAATAGCCATCACGGGAACAACACGTTGGCTAAAGTTAGCAATGCGCTTGATTCCGCCCAAAATGATAAATAGAGTGACAAGAGTTACGGCAATTCCCGAGTAAAGCGGATTAATTCCAAATGCAGTTTTGTAAGCTGAAGCGATCGTATTACTCTGAACCGAGTTAAATGCAAAACCAAAAGTGAAGATCAAAAGGATAGCGAAAAGAGCAGCGAACCACTGATTACCCAATCCCTTTTTGATATAGTATGCAGGACCTCCAATAAAACTACCTTCGCCTTTGCTTTTGAACAACTGAGCCAATGTCGACTCAATAAATGCGTTGGCGCTACCGATAAATGCCATCACCCACATCCAAAAAATAGCTCCTGGACCTCCGATAGCGATAGCTGTTGCAACACCGGCCAAGTTACCAGTGCCGACACGGCTTGCGATCGAAATTGTAAAGGCTTGAAACGAGCTAACACCCTCACCATTACTATTGCGCTTGCCAGAACTGCCTAACTCGCGAATCATCTCACCGATCATTCTAAATTGAGCTCCTCGAGTTTTAAAGGTGAACCAGATTGCCACAGCGGGCAGTAAAAGCATTAGCAGATAGCTAAGCGAGTTGTTTACATAGTCGATTACACTTGTCATGTCGAATTTGATTTGTTTCCTACAAAAGTAGGGATTATGACCCTAATAGACAAATTTTTTACTATCTTTATGCCAAATTAACCCTTAGAGCTTATTTTTAATCGTGATTTGGCTCTATTTTGAAGATAATTTAAATGAAAAACGCAATTCCTGCCGATTGGCAACAAGCCCTAGAGAGCGAGTTCTCGAAGCCATATTTCAAAGAGTTAGTCGATTTTGTCGATAGTGAATATTCAACCTCCGAGGTCTTTCCACCTCGCGAGATGATTTTCAACGCCTTGGAAAAATGTGCGTTGAAGGATGTGCGTGTGGTTATCATTGGTCAAGATCCTTATCATGATAATGGCCAAGCTCACGGATTGTGCTTCTCGGTTGCCGATGGCGTGAAAGTTCCACCGTCGCTTGTGAATATCTTCAAGGAGATTGAGCGCGATTTAGCAGCTCCGATCCCTCAAAGTGGAAACTTGGAGCGTTGGGCCAAGCAAGGCGTGTTGATGCTCAACGCAGTTCTGACTGTGAGGGCTCACTCAGCAGCATCGCACTCGAAGCGTGGATGGGAAAAATTCACCGATGCCATTATCAAAGCCGTAGCTGATAATAACACCGGTGTAGTTTATATGTTGTGGGGCAAATATGCACAATCGAAATGCGCTATGGTAGACCCCACAAAGAATCTAATTTTGCAATCTGTTCATCCTTCGCCACTCTCTGCCTATCGTGGGTTCTTGGGTTGTTCACACTTCTCGGCAGCGAATAATTACTTAGCGACTCAAGGCTCTAAACCTGTCGAGTGGTAGGCGTCAGATTATTTGATTAGCTTGTTGGTAAGCGTGTCGGGGAAGATAATCGATGGCTTGAAGGCCTTAGCATCCTCGAAGTCCATCAATGCGAACGAGACGATAATAATCACATCACCCACGGCAACCTTGCGAGCTGCGGCGCCATTCAAACAAATTGCTCCGCTGCCTCTCTGGCCCTTGATAATGTAAGTCTCGAAACGCTCACCGTTGTTATTATCCATAATGGCAACCTTCTCACCCTCGATCATATTTGCAGCATCCATCAAATCCTCGTCAATAGTTATGCTTCCAACGTAATCAAGATTAGCCTCCGTTACACTTACTCTATGAATTTTCGACTTTAATACTTCAATTGTCATCTTCATTATCTATTCTCTATTTAAATTTAATGTTATCAATTAATCTTATTGCTCCAGCTTGAACGGTAATGCAACCTTGAATCGCTTGGCTCTCCTCCCATGATTCAACCTCTTGAAGCGAAAGTGAGTCTACAATCTTGAAGTAAACCACATCGAGCAATTCGTTTGAATTTATCTGCTCAGTAACGCTGAGGGTAACCTCTGCAGGTGTTGAGTTAGCTGCAGAAGCAACTCCATCACAAAGCGCCTTGTAAATTTCGGGTGCAGCTGCGCGGTGCTGAGGCGTAAGGAGCATATTGCGTGACGAAAGCGCTAGGCCATCCGAGTCGCGAACAATTGGGCAATCGACGATCTCAACATCGAAGCCAAGCATCTCGACCATTGCGCGGATGATAGCGATTTGTTGGAAATCTTTCTCGCCAAAGTAAGCCTTCGTAGGCTCAACGATCTCGAAAAGGCGGCTTACAACCTGAGCAACACCGTTAAAGTGTCCTGGTCGTGAAGCACCCTCCATAACTTTGTCTTTTGCGCCGAAATCGAATTGTCGATCATCGACAGTAGGGTAGATCTCCTCTACCGTTGGCATTAAAATATAATCTACGCCACTCTTTTCTAAAAGTGCAGCGTCAGCTTCTGGTGTGCGTGGGTATGTAGCTAAGTCTCCCTTGTCGTTAAATTGAGTAGGGTTGACAAATACGCTAGCCACCACTACGTCACACTCCTTGCGCGCACGATCCACCAGCGAAAGGTGGCCTGCGTGGAGTGCTCCCATTGTTGGCACAAAACCGATTGTCTCAGACGTGTGAGAGGCTAATTCAGCTTTAAGTTGTGATACGGTCTCTATAATTTTCATCGTTCATTTATATGTGTAAACATAGCAATAAATAATTGCGAGGCAAAGTTAGGAACAAAATATGAGATATTAAAGAAAAAAACACTTTTAGATTGAGATATATAACAATTATCTCTACCTTTGTGGTATAATCTCAATGAAAAAAGTATGAAAACATTAATAAAATTTTCAACTATGACCTTTTTAGCTCTTTCGCTAACCTCTTGTGTAGAAGAGAAAAGCGAAACACCATGGATTGTCGATAGGTTCGACGATGTCAAAGTTATCAGGTACGAGGTACCTGGTTTCGAGAAACTTCCGCTCAACGAGAAGTTGCTTGTATATTATCTGTCGGAGTCGGCAAAGTGGGGTCGTGATATTATGTTCGACCAAAATTTCAAACACAACCTTATTATTCGTCGTACTTTGGAGTCGGCGATGGAGTATTATGAGGGAGATCGCACCTGCGACGAGTGGAAAGCCTTGGAGACCTATCTTAAAAAGGTGTGGTTTGCCAATGGTATTCACCACCACTATTCAAATGATAAATTTATCCCAACATTCTCGCTAGAGTATTTCGAGAGTGTGATCCGCTCGATACCGTCGGAGAAGTTGCCTCAAGATCTTGGCTCTCGTGGGTCTATTTTGGCTTTTGTGTCGATAATGATCTTCGATGAGACTCTCTATCCTTCGCGCCTAAATACTGCGGAGGGTGTCGATCCAGTTTTGGCTTCGGCAAATAATTATTACCAGGGTGTAAATCAAGAGGAGGTTGAGGCGTTTTACGATGCAATGGTCGATCCTTCTGACCCTCAGCCAATTTCGTATGGTCTTAATTCAAAACTCGTTAAAGGCGAAGATGGCGTGATCTCGGAGCGAGTTTGGAAAATCGGAGGTATGTATACCAAAGCCCTTGAGCCAATCGTGGAGTGGTTGCAAAAAGCTGCCGATGTTGCTCAGGAGCCACAGAAGAAAACTATTGAAACTTTGATTTCGTATTATAAAAGTGGTGATCTGAAAGAGTTCGACGACTTTAACGTGTTGTGGGTTAAGGATAGCCTCTCGAATGTCGATTTCGTAAATGGATTTACAGAGACCTATGGCGATCCATTTGGCCGCAAGGCTTCATGGGAGTCTACCGTGAACTTCCGCGACGAAGAGGCGTGTGAGCGAACAACGATCATCTCGAAGAATGCACAATGGTTCGAGGATAACTCACCGATCAATCCAAAATTCCGCAAGGAGGTGGTTAAGGGAATCTCAGCTAAGGTGATCACCGTAGCTCAATTGGGAGGTGATTGCTATCCAGCGACTGCAATTGGAATCAACTTGCCGAATGCCGATTGGATTCGCCGCGATCACGGTTCGAAGTCGGTTACTATCGACAATATCACCTATGCTTACAGCAAGGCAGCCGAGGGAAATGGCTTTAATGAGGAGTTTGTTCTTCGCGCAGAGGATCGTGAGCGAATGAAAGAGTATGGAAAATTGGGCGATGACCTTCACACCGATCTTCACGAGTGTTTGGGACACGGTTCGGGTCAATTGGCCGAGGGTGTAACTGGTGCTGAGCTTAAGACTTACGGTGCAACTTTAGAGGAGTGTCGTGCTGACTTGTTTGGCCTCTATTACTTGGCTGATCCTAAGATGGTTGAGCTGGGTCTAGTGCCTAACTTGGATGTTGCTAAATCGCAATATGCGTCGTATATTATGAATGGTATGATGACCCAACTTGCGCGTATTGAGTTTGGTAAGGATGTCGAGCAGACGCATATGCGCAACCGTAAACTTATCGGTGAGTGGTGCTACGCGAAGGGCAAGGCTGATAACGTAATCGAGTGGGTTAAACAAGATGGCAAAAGTTACATCGTTGTCAATGACTTCGATAAGTTGCGTGAGTTGTTCGGAGAGCTTTTGTTCGAGATCCAAAGAATCAAATCTGAGGGGGATTACGAGGCTGGTCGCTCTTTGGTTGAGACCTATGGCATTAAGATCGACCCATCGCTTCACCGCGAATTATTGGATCGTTACGCAGCTCTAAACATCGAACCTTACGGAGGCTTTATCAATCCAGATTACCGCCTAGTTGAAAAAGATGGCAAAATCGTAGATGTCGAGATCGTTTACAATACTAGCTACGTAGAGCAGATGATGAACTATTCGAAGAATTACTCGCCACTGCCACACGTTAATTAATGGCGGTGTATATATAATAAAAAATGGAGACTAAGTAAAAATAGTCTCCATTTTTATATAAATAGCTATCCCCCTACTTCTCAATAAGCGAAATACTTCTCTGAATAAAGTCCGAAAGTTTCTTACCCTTCAACATACCATTCGAAAGAAGCGCAAGGTCGATAATCTGGCGAACCAACTTATTATCCGAACCAATCTCTTTCAATCGCCCGTTACGCTCCTGTGTCAACGAGTCAACCTTCGAAGTTAGCTCCGTGCGCATATCCTTCTCCTCTTGGCTCAAATCCTCTACTTTCTTATCCTTTACAACCTCCTCGAAGCGGCTTAGCTCGGTTGCTGCAGCGTCGATCTTCTTGGTGATGCTCTTTAGCTTATCGCCATATGCACCCTCGACATCGCCCAAGATATCAATTACGATAGGGTGGTTGCCATTAACTGCAATGTTGTAGTTATCAGGCATTTGACCATAAAATTGACTCATTCCGCCACCGCCCATCTCGGCCATCTCCTTCATGCGACGCATAAACTCATTTTGAGTGATCACAACTGGAGCATCCTCAGGCTGCATCGCCTCGAACGAAATATTGTATTGAACCTTGTCATCCTGAGGCATTTGGCTCTCGAATACGGGGCGCATCAACTCTTGTTGCTCAGAGCTAAGCGAGATCGAAAGGGTAGTCTCCTTCTTGATCAAATTGTCGATCACATCGCTGTCAACTCTCACGAAACGACACTCCTTGTTCTTCGACTCGTAGTAGTTGATATAGTGGCTATCCAACTGACCATCCATCACAAGTACATCGTAATCCTTGCTCTTGGCAGCCTCCACAAACGAGTGCTTTCCAACGACATCATCGGTATATAGCACAATCACATTGCCATCCTTGTCGGTTTGAGTACCCTTGACTAGCTCAACATACTCAGCAAAAGTGAAGTACTTATCGTTGATATTTTTGCAGAGAGTAAATGCGCTAGCTTTATCAGCAAACTTCTCGTCAGTAAGGGTTCCATATTGAATAAACACCTTCAAATCATCCCACTTCTGCTCGAACTCCTCACGCATTGTGTTAAATAGTTCTTGCAGACGATCGGCAACCTTGCGAGTGATATAGTTCGAAATCTTCTTCACATTCGAATCGCTCTGAAGGTAACTTCTCGATACGTTTAGAGGAATATCTGGTGAATCGATCACACCATGCATCAAAGTCAAGTACTCGGGAACAATACCCTCAACTTGGTCAGTTACGTAAACTTGGTTGCAGTAGAGTTGAATCTTATTCTTTTGAACCTCGAACTTATTGCTGATCTTAGGGAAGTAGAGAATGCCTGTAAGATTAAACGGATAGTCGATATTCAAGTGGATCGAGAATAGCGGATCGTCACCAGCCGTTGGATACAACTCACGATAGAACTCCTTGTATTGCTCCTCGCTAATCTCGCTAGGTGTGCGAGTCCAAAGAGGCTCGATGTTGTTGATAATGTTAACCTTATCGGTGTCGACATATCCGCCATCTTTCCACTCTTTGACCATTCCAAAGGCGATCGGAATAGGTAGGAAGCGGCAATATTTCTTCAATAGCTCCTCGACTTTGCTCTCTTCGCCATACTCCAAAGCATCCTCCGAAAGGTGAAGCACGATAGATGTTCCGCGATCACGAGCCTCATCCAACTCCGTCATCTCAAACTCTGGCGAACCGGTGCAGCTCCAGTGAACAGCCTTAGAACCCTCCTTGAACGATTGAGTGAAGATCTCAACGCGATCGGATACCATAAACGATGAGTAGAAGCCCAAGCCGAAGTGGCCAATAATCGATTGATCCTTGTACTTCTCCATAAACTCCTCGGCTCCCGAGAATGCAATTTGGTTGATATATTTATCCACCTCATCGGCAGTCATTCCCAAACCGCGATCGGTAATGGTGATTGTCTTTGCATCTTTGTCAACCGAAACGTTGACCGTAAGATCGCCTAGTTCACCTTTTGCTTCGCCTCTCGATGAAAGGGTCTTTAGCTTTTGTGTTGCATCCACAGCATTTGAAACCAACTCACGAAGGAAAATCTCGTGGTCAGAGTATAAGAACTTTTTGATTACAGGGAAGATGTTCTCGGAAGTAACTCCAATTTTTCCGTTTTTCATAAATTTATATTTTTGATGTTGTTTAACGTTTACTCCCTTTTTAGATCAAACTGTATGCCAACTATAATTTACTGCCATTTTGGCAGAGTGACTGACATTCTACCTCTATGAGTGCGACAAAAAAAGTGGTAAACAGCTTTTCAGACTGCCTACCACTTACCTTTGACTAGCGGAGAATATGTATTACAACAAATTCTCAATCTTAACCTTGAACGCATCCTTAGAAGCTGCGCCAATTTGCTTGTCTACCAACTGGCCACCCTTTAGGAAGATAACTGTTGGGATGTTGCGAACACCATACTTGCCAACGATATCGTCATTCTCTTCAACGTCGCATTTTCCGATTGCAACTTTGCCCTCGTACTCAGCTGCTAACTCGTCGATGATTGGAGCGATAGTGCGACATGGTCCACACCACTCTGCCCAGAAATCAATTACTACTGGCTTATCTCCTGCGATAAGCTCCTCAAAATTCTCTTTTGTGATCTTTAATGCCATAATTTTTTGTTTTAAGAAATTTTATATTCGATATTACTATTCTCTAATTTTTCAATAAATCCTCTGTTGAGTGTCACGGTGCTATCTTTCGACACCATATCAATGGTGACTCCACTCAATGAGTCGTAGATCATAAATCGCACCGATGTTTCACCTTTCTTCTCTCCTTTTTCGCGTTTTAAGAGCTTTTCGATTTTCTCCATTAGCTCATCGTTGATCTGATGCACCTCCAAGTTAAAGGTGATATTCTTGATCATCTTGTCGCGGAATTCCGAGAGCTGCACGATCGACTTGATGTTGAAGTTCAACATATTCTCGTTGTAACGACGACCCTCCACGCGACCCTTTACAAAGAGGAAATAATCCTTGTAGAGGTACTTGCGGAAATTCTCGTAATCCTTGCCAAAGAGCATAAATTCGTGCGAGCCTTCGTAATCCTCCAACGTGAATTTTCCGAAAGGTTTACCACCTTTGGACATCATATGTTGCTCGGCGGTTACCATACCCGCGATGGTCACATCCTTATCGCGGAAATCCTCCAATGCCGAGAGCTCCGATACTTGAGCATTGCAGAAGTGTTCCAACACAATGCTATACTCATCCAAAGGGTGCGCCGATAGGAAGAGACCGATAATCTCTCTCTCCTTTTTAAGTGTCTCCAATTGACTCCACTCCTCGGCAACTGGTGGTTGCGGCATCTCGATATCGGTTGTGCCACACTCGCCACCAAACAAGCTCTGTTGAGCATTTTGCGACTCCTGCTGACAGCGTTGACCGTAGCGGATCAAAAGCTCGATAAATGTCAAGTTGCCCGAACCAATCTCGAAGAATTTACTTCGGTGGAACTTCGAAATTTCATCCAATCCACCAGCCAAAGCGATATTCTCGATCGACTTGCGATTAACAGCCGAGTAGTTCAAGCGCTTAAACAGATCATAGATATCCGTGAAACGTCCATTCTTCTCCCTCTCCTCGATAATCGAGCGAACGGCAGCCTCACCAACACCCTTAATTGCCACCAAACCAAAGCGAACATCACCCGACTTGTTAGCTGCAAAGCGCTCCATCGACTCGTTGATATCTGGTACCAATACCTTGATCTTCATGCGAGTACACTCATTCATGTAGAAACTTAGTGTCTTGATATCAGCTAAGTTTCGGCTAAGCAAAGCGGCCATATACTCCGACGGATAGTTCGCCTTAAGGTATGCGGTTTGGTAGGCAATCCACGAGTAGCAAGTAGCGTGCGACTTATTGAACGCATACGAAGCAAACTTCTCCCAGTCACCCCAAATTTTGTTCAACACCTCAGGGTTGTGACCATTGCTCTCACCACCCTTGATAAAGAGCGGTTTCATCTCATCTAGCTTGTCGCGCAGCTTCTTACCCATCGCTTTACGCAACGAGTCGGACTCTCCACGAGTGAAGTTTCCAAGAAGTCGTGAAAGTAACATGACTTGCTCCTGGTAGACCGTAATTCCGTAGGTATCCTTCAAGTAGGTCTCCATAATTGGAATATCATACTCGATAGGCTTGTGCCCATGTTTACGATCGACAAACTCGGGGATGTAATCCATCGGACCTGGTCGATAGAGGGCATTCATCGCGATAAGATCCTCGAATGTCGAGGGTTGCAAGTCGCGAAGATATTTTTGCATACCGGCAGACTCAAATTGGAATGTTCCAATGGTTCTACCAGCACTGTATAGTTCATATGTCTTTAGGTCGTCAATCGGGATATTGTCAATGTCGATCGAGATATTTTGGCGCTGCTTGATATTGGCCAAAGCATCCTTTATAATCGACAGAGTTTTAAGACCCAAGAAGTCCATCTTGATAAGTCCCGTATCCTCGATCACCGAACCCTCGTATTGGGTCACAAGCATCTTTTCGCCAGTCTCCTTGTCATCGGCGGTGCTCACAGGCACCCAGTCGGTGATGTTATCACGGCAGATGATCGTTCCACATGCGTGCACACCAGTGTTTCTTACGTTGCCCTCCAACATCTTGGCGTAACGAATTGTGTCGCTTAGAGTTGGATTTTCTGAAGTCTCGGCTGCTTTTAGTTCGGGGATCTCCGAAATAGCATTCGGCAAGTTCATCTTCTTGTCGTTTGGTAACCTATCGGGGATAAGTTTACACAGGCGGTCAGACTCTTGAAGAGGTAGCTTCTGAACACGCGCCACATCCTTAATAGAACTTTTTGTTGCCATAGTTCCATAGGTGATGATATGCGCAACCTTCTCCTTGCCATACTTTTGAGTTACCCAATTTAGAACCCTACCGCGACCATCATCGTCGAAATCGACGTCGATATCGGGCAATGAAATACGATCAGGATTCAAGAAACGCTCGAACAGCAGATCATACTTAATCGGGTCGATCATAGTGATACCCAAACAGTAAGCCGCAGCAGAACCCGCAGCAGAACCACGTCCAGGACCCACCGACACATCCAACTCCTCACGAGCCGCACGAATAAAATCCTGCACAATAAGGAAGTAGCCCGGGAAACCCATCGTCTTCATTATATATAGCTCGAAGTTCAAACGCTCGAGAACCTCGTCAGAAAGCGGATCGCCATATTTTTTCTTAGCACCCTCGAAAGTGATTTTAGCCAAGTAGTCAGCCTCGAGCTTGATTCTGTATAGCTTGTCGATTCCGCCAATGCTTCTGATCTTCTTCTCGGCAGCCTTTTCATCGAGCACAACATTGCCATGCTCGTCACGAGTGAATTCGTTGAAAAGATCCTCTGGAGTATATTTTTGTCGATACCCCTCCTCGGTTCCGAACTCCTCGGGAATCTCGAAGGTTGGCATAATCGGCGGGTTGTCGATAGAGTAAACCTCGATCTTGTCGAGCACCTCCAAAGTATTGTCGAGTGATTCAGGGATATCTTTGAATAGCTGCGACATCTCCGAACGACTTTTCAACCACTCCTGCTTCGAATAGAGCATACGCTTCGGATCGTCCAAATCGCGACTTGTGCTAAGGCAAATAAGTCGATCGTGCGCCTCGGCATTATCCTCGTCGACAAAGTGAACGTCGTTCGAGCAAATTAGCTTGATATCGTGTTTGCGAGCAAGCTCCACAAGAGCCTCGTTTACCCTCTCTTGCATCGGATAAACCTCATGATTGGCACGCTCCACGGTGGCGATATGGCGTTGCAACTCAACGTAATAATCCTCACCGAAAAGCTCCTTATGCCAAAGCATTGATTTCTCAGCTTCGGCAATGTCGGCCTTTAGAATCTTCTGAGGAACTTCGCCTCCGATACACGCCGAGCAGCAGATCAGACCTTCGTGATATTTTTGAAGTTCCGCGTGGTCGGTACGTGGTCGAGAGTAGAATCCATCGGTCCAACCTTTCGAGACTATCTTTATAAGGTTGTGGTAACCAGTTAGATTTTTCGCTAGTAGAATAAGGTGATAGCCGCTCTGGTCGCTCTTTTGCTCCTTAACATGGAGGCCTCGGCGAGCTACATAAACCTCGCAGCCGATAATTGGCTTGAACTTTAATTTCTCACCTAGCTGAAATATCTTCTCGTTATTTTTCTCAATCGAGATTTTTGGATCTTCACCTTCGACGATAAAAGTTCCTGTCTCAAGATCTAAATTTTGTTTCTTTAGCTTCTCGATCTCGCCTTTCCATCCCTTCTTCTTTTTGCCAAGGGTGTTGGTGAAATCTTTGACACCAAACATCACACCGTGGTCAGTTATGGCAATACCAGGCATCCCATCGCCAACTGCCTTGTCGATGAGTTTTGAGATATTTGCTTGACCATCGAGTATTGAATACTGGGTATGGACGTGTAGGTGTACGAAATTTTGCATTACTTATTTTTTGTGTTTCTTTGCTTTACTTACTAGATCTTCGAAGAAGTTGATCATAATTGAATTTGGGTCGTCCGAAAGTCCTTCGGGATGGAATTGAGGGCAAACGATCAACCCATTTTTCGACTCCAATCCCTCGATAACGCCATCCTCGGACCACGCTACAACCTCCAAACCTTTGCCAATCTTATTCGCCGCTTGGTGGTGGAAAGTGTTTACCATAACGCTCTTTTCTCCTTTGAGAATCTTGGCAAAGCGACTTCCTTTTTTGATTGTCACCGAGTGTGTTGCGACCACTTTATTCTCCTTTTGTCGGTGGTTGATCTCTTTGCTTTCGACCTGCGTTGGGATATCTTGGTAGAGTGAACCACCATGAGCAACGTTCATCGCTTGAGCGCCTCGGCAGATTGCCAAGACTGGAAGTTTAGCCTTGCGAACAAGCTCGATCAAGAGAAAATCCGATGAGTCTTGCAGAGGTTCAACTTTGCCCAACTCAGGAAGATCCTCCTGGCCGTAATACGATGGTGAGATATCATTTCCACCGATAATCACAACTCCATCGGCTATCTCTATGTAACGCTTCAAAAGTTTTTCATCCACCACCACAGGCATAATCAAAGGCACTCCACCTGCGCGAATAACCGAGTTGTAATATGATGAACCGACATGAATTTGACTCTTACCACTATCAAAATAAGATGATATCAAGATCAAAGGTCGATTATCCTTGGCCTGCAACGATAGCGTGAGGCACAGGAGTAAAAGGGAGAAAATAATACTCTTCTTCATCGGTTTCTTCTTTAAGGTTAGTAGTTTCAATGAGTTTGCCCTAATCACTTACTTTGCAGTTTTTTAGCTTCGCAGAGCAGAATAAGGCGCACTTTAAGAGACAAAGTTACAATAAAAAAATGGGATTAAGAAATAATTTTCACTACTTCCTAATCCCTATTTTCAATAACTCATTCTATGAGCCTGTGAGCGCTATTTGCCTCGAATCATATCGTCGAATGCCGCTAATGCTGCCTTTGCTCCCTCACCCATCGAGATTACAATCTGCTTGTAAGGTACATCCGATACGTCACCAGCTGCATAAACACCAGGAAGTGAACTTCTGCATGAGTGGTCAGTTACAATCTCGCCACTTTGGTTTGTCGCGACGTGAGAGCTAAAGAGTGATGAGTTTGCCGAGAGACCAATTTGGATAAAGATCCCTTCGACATCGACCTTCTCAACTTTGTCGGTGATTAGATCTTTTCTGTTGAATCCAACTACCTTATCACTCTCGCTGATGATCTCCACAGCTGCCGAAGAGGTGTGAATTGTGACATTTGGAAGAGCTCTTAGTCGCTCTTGAAGCACCGTGTCGGCTTTCAACGAGTCGAGGAACTCCACCAAAGTTACGTGTGAACAAGTTCCTGCAAGGTCGATCGCTGCCTCTACTCCTGAGTTGCCTCCTCCGATTACTGCAACCTTTTTACCTTTGAATAATGGGCCATCGCAGTGTGGGCAAAATGCTACACCTCGACCGATATTCTCGCTCTCTCCAGGGATGTTTAATCGTCTCCATTGAGCACCCGTTGAGATGATTAGCTGAGGCGCTTTTACAACTTCGCCACCTTTGAGATTGAGGATTTTATCCTCGCCCTGGGTCTCGAAACTCTCGATCGTGCGATTCTCCAAGATGTCGATGTTGTATTGTGCTGCGTGTGCTCTCAAATCGCGAGCTAGCTCTGTGCCAGTTGTCTCAATCACCGATGAGATATTCTCGATTGTAGCAGTCTCGGTAACTTGACCTCCGATTTTGCCTGCAACCAACGCAACGCTTAAACCCTTGCGAGCTGAGTAGATCGCCGCTGTGATACCTGCTGGACCAGCTCCCGCAATCGCCAAATCGTACTGACGTACTGACGTCTCGGCTGGTTGCTTAGAAGAATATCTCTCCTCCAATTTATCCAGTAGCTCAACTAGTCCACCTCGACCAACATGCAGTTGACCTCCGTTGCAGAACACCGTTGGTACAGCTTGTACGCCCAAAGCCTCAACTTCATCTGCGAAAAGAGCTCCGTCAACCGCCTCATGAGAGATGTTAGGATTGAGAATTGAGATGATATTCAACGCTTGGATCACATCTGGGCAGTTGATGCACGAGAGCGACATATAGGTTGTGAGCTTGATCTCACCATCCAACCTCTCGATTCGCGAAGTTGTAAATGCGTCGGGTAGGTTTTTACCCTTGCCATCTGCATTGAGGATTGCCAAGATCAATGAGTTAAATTCATGTCCGCCAGGGATCGCTCTAAATTTTACGCCAGTATCAACACCATCTTTAAACAGCGAGAACTCCAATGCGTCACTCTCGGTAGTGGTGCACTCGATTTTATCCGAGCAGTCGGCAAAATCTACCAACATATCATGAAGCTCATCGAACTTTTCGTGTTCAAAGTTAGCTTTGATTGCCAATGTGAATTTGCTTGTAAGTGAAGCAAAAATATCCTTAAGTTGTCTCTTTATTCCAGTCTCTAACATAATCTCGTTTTTTTTGAAAGTTAATAATGTGAATTAAGGTTTGAAAAATCTTAATTCGTAACCGCTACGGAGAGTGGCTTTATGCCACTCGACTAAGCCCATTCCCTTAGGGAAGGGGCTTGGGGTAGGGGTCAAAATATAAAAAATATCCGAATTTGGTTTAACGAAGTTTAAACCTTAATTCGCATAATACTAAATTTTACCTACTAAATCAATGCTTGGCTTGAGCGTGTCGCCTCCTTTTTTCCATTTCGCTGGGCAAACCTCTCCGTCGTGGCTCGCTACAAACTGAGCTGCCTCAACTTTGCGCATTAGCTCGTCGGCGTTGCGGCCAATGCTATTGTCTTGCACCTCGGCCAACTTGATCTTGCCTTCTGGATTTACCAAGAATGTTCCACGGTATGCCATTCCATCCTCCTCGATCATCACTCCGAATGCGCGAGCTAGGAAGCCTGTTGGGTCAGCGAGCATAGGGTAGCTGATCTTTGCGATGCTCTCCGATGCGTCAGCCCAAGCCTTGTGAACGAAGTGAGTGTCGCAGCTAACAGAATATATCTCTACGCCCATCTCCTTGAATGTGTCGTACTTATCGGCCATATCAACTAGTTCGGTTGGACAAACAAATGTGAAGTCGGCAGGGTAGAAGAAAAATATTGCCCATTTGCCCTTAACATCCTCCGATGAAACTGTTTTGAACTCTCCGTTGTGGTATGCTTGTACTTTAAAATCTACTAGTGTTGAATTGATAATTGATTCCATAATTTTAATCTATTTTATTTATTAATACGTGTGTTTTTCACTTTTTACAAAGGTAGGAATAATATTCATATAAGTCAAATTGATAATATTTATGACTCTATAAGTTAAAGCTATTATTATTGCTTTGGTGTCATAATAACCCTTGCAAATAGCGTGCTAAGAGGTTTTGGTTGCGTATTTGCATTTATCCTAAAAAAATTATATATTTGTTTGGCAACTTAAAAAAGGAAAGGATTATGAGTGAGATTATAACTAAGAGTCAAGAGGAACAGCTAGTAGTGTTCCGTGAATTCAACTCCGTGATGGAGGCAGAGGTGATAAAATCGGTTCTAGATAGTGCAGGAATATGGTCGAGGATCAACAATGAATATATGTCTGCATTTTATCCCGTTGGGGTTATCTATGCACAAATAATTATTCGTCGTGAAGATTTCCAGCGAGCAAGTGCTTTGGTAACGTTATAAATTATTTTATTAAAAAAATTGCATATTTAAAAAATAACCATTACATTTGCGCTACTTAAAAATAAAGTTAAGCAATGAATTTCAGTGGTTACATAAATAATAGAGGGCAGTCGACTCTAAGAGTTGATCGCTTAGTTGTGTCTACACCTACATCGTTGCGACGACGACGCTAGTCGTACGTCTTACTTTTCGTTGTCGTATCCAAACCGTCTTTTGGGGGCAACTATACATCCTGACTTTTTATATTAACCCATCTACAATAATTATTGTATTTTAATCAAACTATGATTTCCAGTATTTTCACTGTTGTCGTAGCTAATTCCACTCACGTGGGTTTTGCCGAGCAAATATGCGACGAGATGTCGTCATCGGCTGCCAAACGTGGAACAGGTATAGCTAAAAGAACTTCGGCATACGTCTCACAAAAGATGATCGAAGGAAAAGCCATTATCGCATTTAGCGAAGATGGTCAATGGGCAGGATTCACCTATATTGAATCGTGGGAAGGCGAACACTATGTTGCCAATTCGGGACTTATAATTAATCCAAAGTTTCGCGAAATTGGATTGGCTAAAGTGATCAAGCGCAAGGCATTTGCTCTTTCCATCAAAAAATTCCCAGGTGCAATCCTTTTTGGTCTAACCACGGGTTTTGCTGTGATGAAGATCAACGATCAGTTAGGCTACCACCCAGTGACGTTTAACTATCTTACTCACGACGAGAAGTTCTGGGAAGGGTGCAAGAGTTGCGTAAACCACAATATCTTAGTGGCGAAAAATCGCAATAACTGCCTCTGTACAGCTATGATCTTCGACTCATCGAAAGATCCATTGAAGTTCGATATCGACATGGTGTTAGAGGAGGATAAGTTTGAACTACCAAAGAAGAATAAATAAATTAAAAATATATATCATGAAAAAGAAGGTAATTTTGGCCTATAGTGGTGGCCTCGACACTTCGTACTGCGGAGTTTATCTAACAAAGAATTTGGGCTATGAAGTTCATGCAGTTCTAGCTAACACAGGTGGTTTCACAGCTGAGGATATCGAGCAAGTTGAAAAACGTGCTTATGAGATCGGTTGCTCGAGCTTCACCAATTTGGATGTTGCTGACGACTACTATGATCTAACCATCAAATATATGGTATACGGAAATATGCTTAAAAATGGTGCATACCCAATCTCGGTAAGCTCTGAGCGTATTATCCAAGCTATCTCAATTGCAAAATATGCAAAGGCCGAAGGTGCCGATTTCCTTTGCCACGGTAGCACCGGAGCAGGAAATGACCAAATCCGTTTCGACTCGATCTTCAGCATCGTAGCTCCAGAGATCGAAGTTATCGCTCTTATCCGTGAGCAACAACTATCTCGCGAGCAAGAGATCAACTTCCTTAAAGATCACGGTATCCACATGGATTTCAAAAAGGCGGAATACTCAATCAACAAAGGCCTTTGGGGAACATCAATCGGAGGTAAAGAGACTCTAAGCTCTAAGCTAGGCTTGCCAGAGGAGGCATTCCCAACAAAGTGCGTTAAGGGCGAAGCGGAAGCAGCAGATATGGTTATCACATTTGAAAAGGGTGAGATCGTAGCTGTTGACGGAGAGAAAGTTAGCGGTGTTGAGGCAATCTCGAATATCGCTGAGAAAGCAGGTGAGTTTGCAATCGGTCGCGGTATGCACGTAGGTGATACAGTTATCGGAATCAAAGGTCGCGTAGGCTTCGAGGCTGCAGCACCAATGGTAATTATCAAGGCTCACCACATGTTAGAAAAACACACATTGTCGAAATGGCAACTTTTCTGGAAAGAGCAAATGTCAACTTTCTACTGCAATAACTTGCACGAGGGATTGTACTTCGACCCAGTTATGCGTGACATCGAGGCGATGTTGACTCAGAGCCAAGAGTATGTTACGGGAGATGTATTTGTAAAATTGCAACCATACCGCTTCGAGGTTATCGGAATCGACTCTGCGAGCGACCTTATGTCTGACGCATTTGGCTCGTATGGCGAGATGAACAGAGCTTACACAGGTGAGGATGCCAAAGGTTTTGGTAAGATCTTCTCTCTAAGCTCAATGATCTATAACACAGTAAATAAGATTGAGTAATGATTAAGGTAGGTGTTGTAGGTGCTGCGGGATATGTAGGTGGCGAGATTTGCCGACTATTGCTTCTGCACCCATCCGTGGAGTTTGTCTTTGCGCAGAGCTCAAGTAGTGCAGGTCAACCGTTGTATTCGATCCATGAGGATTTGTTCGGAGAGAGTGATATGCTCTTTAGCGAGGGTGTTGATACGTCGGTAGATGTTGTTTTCTTGTGCTCAGGTCATGGTAAATCGCTTTCTTTTTTAGAGAGCTGTCAGTTGCCCGAGGAGTGCGTTGTGATCGACCTAGGTAATGATTTCCGCTTGAAGGCTGATGCTGTGAGTGCTGGACGTGAGTTTGCATACGGTTTGTCGGATTACTTCTCTGAGGATGTTGTGCGTTGTCGCAATGTTGCCAACCCAGGCTGCTTTGCTACGGCTATCCAATTGGCGATTTTGCCTTTGGCCTCGGCAGGAATTCTCACAGATGACATCCACATTACAGCCGTAACAGGCTCGACAGGTGCAGGCCAAAGGCCATCATCTACAACTCACTTCTCGTGGAGAGCGAACAACCTTTCGACCTACAAAACATTCACGCACCAACACTTGGGCGAGATAGGCGAGAGCGTGTGTCGCTTGCAACCATCGTTTGCCTCTGCAATTAATTTTGTTCCATATCGTGGTGATTTCCCTCGCGGAATTATTGCTACGGTTCATACTAAGTGTTCTCTGAGTTTAGAAGAGGTTACCGATCTATTCAACTCTCACTACGCGGAGTCTCGATTTACAACTCTCTCACCAAAGCCGATTAATTTAAAGCAAGTGGTGAATACCAATAAATCGCTGCTTCATGTTGAAAAGCATGGCGACTATTTGTTGATCACATCGGTAATCGATAATCTTTTGCGTGGTGCAGCTGGTCAAGCTATCGAGAATATGAATCGTATCTTCTCGTTGCCACTTGACGCAGGATTAAAACTAAAGGCATTGGCCTTCTAATAAATTAAAGCTATGAAATGTTTTGATGTATATCCAGTATACGATATAAATATTGTTAAGGCTAAAGGATCACAATTGTGGGACGAAGCAGGTGTCGAGTACCTAGATATGTATGGCGGTCACGCTGTAATCTCGATCGGTCACACGGCAGAGAGATATGTAAAATATCTCGAAGAGCAGCTCTCAAACATAGGTTTCTACTCAAACTCGATCCGTATTCCTATCCAAGCTAAGTTGGCCGAGAAGATGGGCAAACTGTCTGGAAAAGAGGATTATTCGCTCTTCCTATGCAATAGCGGAGCTGAGGCGAATGAGAATGCAATTAAGCTAGCATCGTTCTATAACTCTAAGAAGAGAGTAATCTCATTTAGCACCTCATTCCATGGTCGCACATCGCTAGCTGTAGCGGCTACCGATAACCCAAAGATCGTAGCGCCAGTCAATGAGACCGATAATATCTCGTTTGTGGAGTATAACAACGTGGAGGCTTTGAAAGCTGAATTCGCCAAGGGTGGAGTCTCGTCGGTTATCGTCGAGTCTATCCAAGGCGTTGGAGGTGTGAAGATGGCAAGCGTGGAGTTCTTAGCGGCTATCCGCGAATTGTGCGACAAGCATAACGCAGTGATGATTGCCGATTGCGTGCAGTGCGGTTGCGGTCGTTCGGGTGCATACTTTGCTATGGATCACTCGGGCGTTAAGGCTGATATCTATTCGATGGCAAAGGGAATCGGTAATGGTTTTCCGATTGGAGGAATTATGATCTCTCCTAAATTCACCGCTTCGTATGGAATGTTGGGAACAACTTTCGGAGGTAACCACTTGGCTTGTGCTGCTGCGATGGCCGTTGTTGATGATATCGACGAGAAGAAGTTGATCGAGAATGCAGCAGCAATGGGAGAGTACCTTCTTGAGCAATTGGCAGCGATCGGAAGTGAGAAAATCGTTGAGCTTCGCGGGCGAGGTTTGATGATCGGAGTAGTTCTTGAGAGTGATTCAAAGGCTGTAAGAGCGAAGATGCTCAAAGAGCATAAAATCTTTGTTGGAAGTGCTTCAGATAATAGAATCCTTAGAATTTTGCCATCGCTCACTATTGGCAAAGCGGAGTGTGACAGATTGATCGAAGCTCTAAAAGAATGTTTGCAAGATGAGTAAAGAGAGATTAAAAGTTGTGAAAATTGGCGGTCACGTTGTTGATTCACCTGAGGGGTTAGATAAACTGCTCGACGAATTTGCAGCGCTAGAGGGCAAAAAAATATTGGTTCACGGTGGCGGTAAAATCGCTACCAAGATCTCGGCTGCCTTGGGTATTGAAGCCAAGATGGTCGATGGTCGTAGAATCACCGATGCCGCAACCGTTGAGGTTGTTACGATGGTCTACGCTGGTGGAATCAACAAGAATATCGTGGCTAAATTGCAAAAGCGTGGGGTAGCTGCGTGGGGAGTTTCGGGAGCTGATGCTTCTCTGATCCCTGCTGTTAAACGTCCAGTCAAGGAGATTGATTATGGGTTTGTGGGCGATGTCTTGACCGATCAAATCAACTCTAAGGCGTTCCAGATGCTCGTTGAGGCGGGTTATGGAGTCGTTGTAGCTCCAATCACAGTAGATGCTTCGGGTCAATTGCTCAACACCAATGCCGATACGATCGCTCAAAGTGTAGCGGTTGGAATGAGTAAATTATATGACGTTGAGTTAGTTTACCTCTTTGAGAAACCAGGCGTTTTGGCCGATATCACTGACGAGAGTAGCGTGATAAAGCTAATCTCGCACGAAAATTACGCTGAGCTAAAGGAGTCGGGAAAGATCTTTGACGGTATGATCCCAAAGATCGATAATGCCCTCTTTGCAGTGGATAATGGTGTTGTGGCGGTAAGAATCTGCGACACACTTACTCGCGATGCTGGAACTTTAATTGCAAAGTAAGATGAACAGCGCCGCAGCAATAGACCTTCTGAAGCGACTTATCGCAACTCCATCGCTCACACGAAGCGAGCAGGGTAGTGCCGAGATGCTCTATGCCGAGATGACCTCGTTGGGTTTCGAACCACAGAGGGTCGAGAACAACTTGATTGTCTATAACAAGCACTTTAGAGAAGAGTTTCCGACAGTTGTTTTGTGCTCGCACCACGACACGGTTCGTCCCAATGAAAATTATACGCGTGATCCATTCTCGCCTGACGTTGAGCAAGGACGATTATATGGCCTTGGAAGCAACGATGCCGGCGCAAGCTTGGTTTCGCTTTTGGCTGCCTTTACACACTTTTACGATAAGGAGCTACCGCGACACAACCTCTGTCTGTTGCTAACAGCCGAGGAGGAGAGCTCGGGACACAGAGGAATGGGAATCATGTACGAGAAAATTATTAATCCTGCGCTTGTGATCGTTGGCGAACCTACTTCGATGGATGTTGCCATTGCCGAGCGTGGTTTGATGGTTCTGGATTGCGAAACGGTCGGTGTTTCTGGTCACGCAGCGCACGAAAATACAGTTAATCCGATTATCGAATCGCTGTCGGATATCCACTGGTTCAATGACTTCCGCTTCGAAAAGGAGTCGGAGGTTTTGGGCCGAGTGAAGATGAGCGTTACGGTGATCTCGGCAGGAACTACTCACAATGTAGTGCCTGGAAAGTGCAACTTCACGGTAGATGTGCGAAATAATGGATGTTACTCTAACCAAGAGGTTTTGGATGTTATAAAGGCGAATGTTAAGTGTAGTGTTTCTGCTCGCTCAACCCGCCTAACAGCCTCGTCAATTGAGCCAACTCACCCATTCGTCGAGAGTTGCGTGAAACATGGATCGAAGATTTTCGGCTCGTCGACCCTCTCGGATCAAGCCTTGGTGAGTTGTCAAAGTGTGAAGATTGGCGTGGGTGATACACTTCGTTCGCACACAGCTGACGAGTATGTTAACCTCAGTGAGATAGAGGAGGGTGTTGAACGTTATATTAAGATATTAACAGATTATTTATTATAGGTATGAAATTGTGGCAAAAAAGTGTTGAAGTCGATGCTCTGGTTGATCAATTTACCGTTGGTCGCGACAGAGAGATGGATTTCAACTTAGCTAAAGCAGATATTTTGGGCTCGTTGGCTCACACAAAGATGTTGGAGAGTGTAGGATTACTCTCTGTCGAGGAGTTGGCGCTTGTTCAGAAGGGGTTGAAAGAGATCCTTAAAACGGTTGACAATGGTGAGTTTGTAATCGAAGATGGCGTAGAGGATATCCACTCGCAGGTGGAGCTTCAACTAACGCAGATGATTGGACCTACGGGAGGGAAAATTCACAGCGGTCGTTCGCGCAACGATCAAGTCTTGGTTGACCTCAAGATCTTCTTGCGCTCTGAAATAAAGGAGCTTGTAGCTCTCTGCTCAGAACTTTTTGCAACTCTAACTCGCCTCTCGGAGCAACACAAAAACACCTTGATGCCAGGATATACCCACCTGCAAATCGCTATGCCTTCGTCATTTGGACTCTGGTTGGGTGCTTATGCCGA
Organism: Rikenellaceae bacterium; assembly: GCA_047172885.1. Classification (GTDB taxonomy): domain Bacteria; phylum Bacteroidota; class Bacteroidia; order Bacteroidales; family Rikenellaceae; genus Alistipes. The sequence continues at coordinate 59,593 of JBCQVS010000003.1, forward strand.
GAGCCTTGTGGATGATTGCCAAGCGATTTTGGCAGCCTATCGACTCTGCAATAAAAACCCTTTGGGATCGGCCGCAGGTTACGGCTCGTCATTCCCTTTGGATCGTCAAATGACAACCGATTTGTTGGGTTTCGATGCTCTTAACTACAACTCTATCTATGCGCAAATGAGTCGCGCAAAGTGTGAGCAGAGTGTTGCCGTAGCTTTAGCTTCGATCGCTTCGACCCTTTCTCGCTTTGCGATGGATAATTGCATGTTTATGAGTCAAAACTTCGGATTTATCTCATATCCAGATAATTACACAACTGGCTCGAGCATCATGCCGCACAAGAAAAACCCAGATGTGTGGGAGCTAATTCGTGGAAAATGTAATATCATTAAGGCTCTTCCAAATACAATTGCCTCGCTCACAACGAACCTTCCTATAGGATATAACCGCGATATGCAGCTTCTTAAAGAGCAACTCTTCCCATCGATCTTCGAGATGAAGAATGTGCTTCATATGGCCAACGTAATGCTCTGTGAGATTCGAGTAAACGAAGGTATTGTAGATGACTCACGTTACGACTATATCTTTAGCGTAGAGAGCGTTAACGCACTCGTTTTAGAGGGTGTGCCATTCCGAGAGGCTTACAAAAAGGTGGGTCTCGATATCGAAGCGGGTAACTACACTCCAAATCGCACGGTGGGCCACTCACACGAGGGAAGCGTCGGAAACCTCTGCACCGAGCAGATCCAAGCGATGTTCTCGTCACTTGTCGAGGAGTTTAACTTCGAGCAGCAAGAGGCGGCCGAAGAGAATTTGATTAACAATTAACGAGCACAATAAGATGAAAAAATTTGAATCACTCTACGATGTAGACTCTTTGCAGGATTGGTTAGCTGAGGCTAAAATAGTCAAGGAGTCACCATATATTTACGACACTTTGGGTCGCAACAAAACCCTCCTTATGATCTTCTTTAACTCGTCGCTTCGTACTCGTCTGTCGACTCAAAAGGCAGCTATGAACTTGGGTATGAACGTGATGGTGTTGGATGTTAACCAAGGCGCTTGGAAATTGGAGACTGAATTGGGGGTTATAATGGATGGCGACAAACCAGAGCACCTGTTGGAGGCAATTCCAGTGATGGGTTCGTATTGCGACATTATTGCGGTGAGAAGTTTCGCAAGCCTTACAAACAAAGCTGACGACTATGCTGAGAAGATCTTGAATCAATTTATTAACCACGCAGGAAAGCCAGTAGTGAGCATGGAGGCTGCAACGCGTCACCCTCTGCAATCCTTTGCCGATGTTATCACAATCGAGCAATATCGCACTATGCCACGTCCAAAGGTGGTTCTAACTTGGGCTCCACACCCACGAGCTCTGCCTCAAGCAGTTGGTAACTCATTTGCTGAGTGGATGTCAGCGTTGGACTACGATTTCGTGATCGCTTGTCCAGAAGGCTACGAGCTTAGCGAGGAGTTTACCAAAGGAGCTAAGGTGACCAACAACCAAGAGGAGGCATTCAAAGATGCAGACTTTATCTATGCTAAAAACTGGTCACCATTTGCTGATGAGACTTACGGTCAAGTCGTCTCGCAAGATATGTCGTGGTGTGTTGACTCAGCCAAGATGGCGCTAACGAACAACGCATACTTTATGCACTGCCTGCCAGTAAGGCGCAATATGATCGTCTCGGATGAAGTGATCGACTCACCTCGCTCGATTGTGATCGAAGAGGCTGCCAATAGAGTTGTTTCGGCTCAAACGGTCCTCGTGAAGATGCTTCGTGATATGGAGTAGGCTAAATAAAAGATAATAAGGAGTCTGTTTAAATTTCTAAAGAGAAGTTTAAGCAGACTTTTTATTTTGCCTATTATGTTATAATATAGTTAATTTTCCACGAAAAAGTTGCAGCAATTATATTAAAAGAGTAGCTTTGCAGAAAATAATTTACAAACTCAAATAGTTATGAATCCATACAGAATTCTTATTGTCGACGACGAGGAGTCAATTTGCGAGATCCTTCAACTCAATCTTCAAACTGAAGGTTACTCGGTTGATGTTGCTTACAGTGCCGAGGAGGCGCTAAAGCTCAATCTTTCATCCTATTCGCTTCTGATCTTAGATATTATGATGGGTAAAATCAGCGGATATAAAATGCTTCAAATTCTCCGTTCTCAAGATGAGACAAAAGGCATTCCAGTGATTTTCTGCTCGGCAAAAGATACTAAGGATGACACCATCACAGGTCTGAACTTGGGTGCTGATGACTATATCGCCAAACCTTTCGTTGCGCGTGAAGTTATCGCTCGCGTCAAGAGCGTTCTTCGTCGTACCTACTCAAAGGTGGAGGTTCAAAGCAACCATGTGGAGTTCGAAACATTGGTGATGGACTTGAATCGTAAGCAGTGCAAGATAGACGGTGAGGAGATCTCGATGACCAAAAAGGAGTTCGAGATTTTGGCTCTGTTGCTTCAAAACAGGAATATGATCTTCTCGCGCCAAGATATTCTGAGCCGTGTGTGGGATGACGAGGTTGTGGTTGTGGATCGCACGATAGATGTATTTATCACACGTTTGCGCAAGAAAATCGGAGCTTACGGTAAGAAAATTGTCACCCGTTTAGGATATGGTTACGGATTCTACGAGTAAAGTTTCGCGACAAAGTCACCTATTTTTAGCCCTATTGATTCTTCTTTGGGGCTTGATTTTGTGTTTTGTGGGGTATCAATATAGCCGCGAAAAGAGTCAAATTACGGGTCTTTTGAGCTCTAGATTGCAACTTTTGAATCTGCAAATGGGCGATGAGATCAAAGATGGAGTAAGCGCGGATGAGTTTTTCAATCGTAATAACGAACGTTTTACCAATCTTGAAATCGCAGTTTTCAGTCGCGGAAGTTGCATCAGCTATAACTCCAACGGTCAGGGTGCAATTAGCGATAAGATTAACGTGGTTAATGAGGCTCGCCAGTTGAACAAGAAAATTATTATTCGCAAGTCGCACGAAGATGATAATATCGAATATCTGCACTCGATTTCGAGAGTCGGAGAGTATACTATCTGCTCGTCGTGTAGCTACTCACTCTCGTTTTTCGATATTTTCAGTGGTGGAAATATCTTCTTGATTGTCGCTGTCGCGATCTCGCTTGTGATTAGCTGGATCGGATTTATCACCTCGCGACTCTACTATAATCTGGATGTTACAACCAAGGAGCGTGACCGTGAACAAGAGGCCGTTAGGCGTGAGGAGCAAGATAAACAGCGATTAAAACGTCAATTGACCAACAATATCAACCACGAGCTCAAGACCCCAATATGTTCGATTTTGGGCTATATGGAGATGATCCTTAATAATCCCAATTTGGATACCGAGCAGTGTCGTCAATTTGTCTCGAAGAGCTACGATCAAGCCGAGAGGTTGCGTCATTTGATGTTGGATCTCTCGACAATTACTCGTATGGAGGAGGCTAGCGATATGATCGAGCAAGAGCGGATAAACCTCACAACTCTGATCCAAGACGTGAGCGATGATGTGATTCCGCAGCTCGAAAAGCAGAATATGAGCATCAAAAGCAATATCACTAAGGACTTGTATATCAATGGAAATAACTCACTACTTTACTCGGTTTTTAGGAATCTTGTCGACAACGCCATCGCTTACTCGGGCGGAAGAAATATCTGGATTGATCTAATTGCCGAGGATAGCGAAAAGTACTACTTCTCGTTGCGCGACAATGGAATCGGAGTCGACGAGAAGCACTTAGCGTATATCTTCGAACGATTTTATCGAGTCGATAAAGGGCGTTCGCGCAAGGCTGGTGGAACCGGTCTTGGACTTTCGATTGTTAAAAATGCGGTGTTGGTTCATTCTGGCACTATTGAGGCTCGAATCGAGGAGATGGGAGGTTTGGAATTTAGATTCTCTTTGGGTGTGAAGTGTCCGCCACCTCAAATCAAAGAGTTTGTCGGTTAAACTATTGCAATACTCCAACTTTTTAACTAAATTTACAGCCTAATTATCTTAATAAGGCATTTTTTTAGTTATGACATTTCAATATAAGGGGTTATCTATAAACATCGACGTTCGCGGAGAGGGTAGTGCAATATTGTTGCTCCATGGTTGGGGTTGCGATCACTCTATTTTCGATAAGTGTTGCGGCTATTTATCTTCTTGTTACAAGGTATACTCCTTTGATCTTCCAGGTTTTGGAGCATCTTCAGAGCCTGATACGGTGTGGGGAACTCAAGATTATGTTGATATGCTCGCGGCCTTTGTCAAGGAAGAGTCGATCGAAAAGCCGATCCTTGCAGGTCACTCTTTTGGAGGAAGGGTGTCGATTCTCTACGCTTCACAGCATAAGGTAGGTAAAATCATTTTGATTGACGCAGCGGGCATTGTCCCTCGTCGATCGGCTAAATATTATTTCAAAGTCTACTCGTTTAAATTTATGCGCATGCTATGTCAAACTTTTCTGCCAAAGGCAACTGCGCAGAGGATCATCGACAAGCGACGTGGCTCGTCAGGTTCGGCTGATTACAACAACGCCTCGGCGAAGATGCGAGCTATACTCTCGAAGGTTGTCAACGAGGATTTGAAGTATGCAATGCCAAAAATCTCAGCTCCGACGCTGCTTTTCTGGGGTGATCAAGATACTGCAACCCCAATTTTAGATGCTCGAACAATGGAGAAATTGATCCCCGATGCAGGTTTGGTTGTGGCAACGGGTTGTGGTCACTACGCCTTTTTGGAGAGCCAAGGCCTGTTTGATGCTGTAGTTAAAAATTTCCTAAAAATTAAATAGCCGATGATACTCTATATCTATATCGCCTTTTTTTATCTTGCTCTAGCGGCTGCGCTTCGTCACGATGTGCAGATGTTTCAGCAAAATTCATATCGCTATGCTCGCTATTTTAAGTGGTTTAAGGGGAATCTTATTACCTTTAAAGTCGTTTTGATTGCAGCTTTTGGTGTCGCTGCTCTGTCGTTTCTTCGCAATCAAAGCAATAGTGGCTATATGGTGCTTTGCTCGCTGCTTTTTTGTGCATTTTCATGGCAGGAGCTTCGAAAGAAGTTTAAAGTTAAAATTGCTTATACCCCTAGGGTTAAACGGTTGTTATTTACTTCGTTGCTCTTGTCAACGCTTCTGTTTGGTTTTGCCTATACAAAGTTAGAACTTGCATATTTTATCTGCCTGTCGTCATTGATCGTAGTTTGCTCAAATGTGATTATACTCTTAGCAAATCTGGTAAATATGCCCGTCGAAAAGGCTATTACCCAATGGTATATCAACGATGCAAGGAAAATCATCGAGTCGCGTAAAGATCTAATAATCATCGGAGTAACAGGAAGTTACGGTAAAACAAGCACCAAGAACTACCTCTATCGAATGCTCACCGAAAAGTACAACGTCTTGGTCACCCCAGGCAACTATAACACCCTCTTGGGAGTAGTTCGTACAATCCGCGAGCAATTGCGTCCGCAACATCAAATTTTCATCGTCGAGATGGGAGCTAAACAGCGCGGAGATATCAAAGAGATCTGCGACTTGGTTCACCCAACAGTGGGCATTGTAACCTCGGTTGGTGAGGCACACTTAGAGACTTTCAAATCGGTGGAGAATATCCAAAAAACTAAATTCGAACTTATCAACTCGCTGCCAAAAACGGGCTATGGAGTTGTGAATTTCGACTCGCCAAATATCAAAAATTACGGTTATAACTCTACTTCGCCACTGGTGGGTTACTCAATTGATGAGCCAACGGCAAATGTTCAAGCTCAGGAGGTTAATTATAACTCGGCAGGAGTTTCGTTTACCATAACCTTAGGCAATCAAAAAGTTAATTTCCGTTCGCCACTTTTGGGCGGAGGAAATGTTTTGAACTTAGTTGCGGGAATTATCGTAGCTTCGGATCTTGGGGTTGCTCCAAACCTTTTGCAACGTGCTATCCAACAGCTTCAACCCGTTGAGCATCGTCTGTCGATGAGTCGCGCAGGTGGATTGACGATCCTCGATGATGCCTACAACTCGAATCCTGCGGGAGCAAAAATGGCGCTCGATGTATTGCGTGATTTCGCTAGGCCTGAAGGTGCAAATAGGGTAGTGATTACCCCAGGTTTTGTCGAGATGGGGGCTAATCAAGCCGAGGCAAATTACAATCTAGGTCGCCAGATAGCCTCTTCGGTCGACTACGCTGTGATTGTAAACAAGCATAATCGCGATGCAATCCTTCGAGGATTAGAGGAGATGCAATATCCTAAAGATCAATACTTTTTGGCAGATTCTCTTGCAGAAGCCAGAGCTCATTTAGCCTCACGCCTAAAGGTCGGTGATGTGATACTATACGAAAACGATTTACCAGATTCATTTAAATAGATAATTATGAAAATTAATGTTGGTGTGGTCTTTGGAGGCCGCTCAGTTGAAAACGAAATATCGGTAATTACTGCTAATCAGGTGATTGCAGCGATAAATAGTGAAAAATATAATGTAATTCCAATCTATATCAGCAAGTCTGGTAAGTGGTATAGTGGCGCAGCTCTGTTGGATGTTGACCGCTACCGCGACATGGACAAACTATTCAAGGAGTGTGAGGAGGTTCACATTCGCCCAATCTATGGCGATAATAACCTTTATCGTAACACCAAGAAGCTCTTCCAAAGCGATGTTGTCGCAAAGATTGATGTGATTCTTCCAACCCTCCACGGAACTAACTGTGAAGATGGAACATTCCAAGGTGTGATCGAGTTCGCGGGAATCCCTTATGCGGGTTGCAACACTTTGGCCTCGGCAAATGGAATGGACAAAATCACAATGAAGATGATCTTGAAGGAGTGCGGAATTCCAGTTGTCGACTATGTGTGGTTTGCCGATAAGCAGTGGTTCGATGCAACTGAGGAGACTATCGCGAAGGTTGAATCGAGCTTGTCATATCCAGTTATCGTAAAACCAGCCAACTCAGGCTCGAGCATCGGAATCCGTGCGGCTCACAATCGTGAAGAGTTGGAAGAGGCTGTTCTCTACGCAATTTCATTTACCACGCGCATTATCGTCGAGAAGTTTGTGTCGAATCTTAAAGAGGTAAACTGTTCGGTTTTAGGTGATTATCACGATTGTGAAGCTTCGGTATGTGAAGTACCTGTGCGCAATGGCGAGATCCTCTCATACGAGGATAAATATATGGGTGGTAGCGGCTCAAAGGGAGGCAAGCAGTCGCAAGGAATGCACTCAACGGTGCGTGAAATTCCAGCCAATCTACCCGAGGAGGTTACCGAATTTATCCGCAAAACCACCTGCGATACCTTCAAAGCCCTGGCGTGCGATGGCGTGGCGAGAATTGACGTTATCATCGACCAAGATACATCGGAGGTGTGCGTAAATGAGATCAACACGATCCCTGGTTCGCTATCCTTCTACTTGTGGGAGTACTCTGGCGTTGACTTTCCAACCCTTGTCGACCGCATAATCAATATCGCATTCCAACGTCAACGCGAATTGAAAAACAAAAGCGTCGACTTCGGCAGCAATATCTTCTCGGTTCCCTCGAAAGGAGGCAAAGCAGGCACGAAGTTTGCGAAATAAATTGTAGCGATAGCGTGTAATGAAAATCTCACCTGAGATATCTGTCGCTTTTACGGGTAACCGTGACATAACTCCCCATCAAGGTCTCAAGTGTGTTGATCTTGATGGGTTTCTTCGTCAGGCCTTAAGCGAAAGAATTCAAGAACTTTATCACGATGGCTTTCGAAATTTTCTCTCGGGTGGCGCTATGGGTTTCGATCTTTTGGCTGCCGAGGTTGTCGTGTCGCTAAAGGAATCGTTTCATGATATTGCGCTGGTGGTAGTGATTCCTTTTGATGGCCAGGATGAAAAATATTCTCATGAAGATAAACTTGTCTATGAGCGTATTTTGCGCGAAGCTAGTCAAGTGATCGTAATTAACGAATCGGGTTATGACGTCGCAGCCTATCACCTAAGAAACGACTATATGGTACGTCACGCAAGTCGAGTCGTTGCATATAGCAATGGTCGCGGCAAAGGCACACGATCGACAATAAAATTGGCTAAGAAATTAGGCGTAGAAGTCGAGAATCTCTACAAAACTTTGGCTGATGAAGTCGAAGATGAGCAACTTTCTTTCGATTTTATCTAATCAAACTTCGAAATTTTAAATATTTTTTATATATTTGTAGTTACGCAAATATCGAAAAAATATGCAACCGAATATAACTAAACCGCAAACTGCAACACTTCTGATCCACTGCCCTGATCAAACAGGAATCTTGGCAACGATGACATCATTTATCAACGATAATGGTGGAAATATCGTCTACCTCTCTCAACACGTTGATCGAGTTGAAAACATCTTTTTTATGAGGGTAGTGTGGGATCTACACGACTTCTCGATTCCGAAAAGTAAAATCGCCGAGACATTCGAAATGCTCTATGCCGACAGATATAAAATGGAGTTTCAGCTCTATTTCAACGACCGATTGCCGAGAATGGCGATCTTTGTGTCGAAAATGTCACACTGTCTCTTCGACCTTTTGGCTCGCTACACGGCAGGCGAATGGAAGGTAGATATCCCGATGATCGTAAGCAATCACGAGGATCTTCGAACTACTGCCGAGCAGTTTAATATCCCATATTATCACATTCCGATCACCAAAGAGAATAAGGCGGAGCAAGAGGCTGCGACAATCTCGCTGATGCGAGAAAACGATGTCGATTTCATCGTGCTGGCTCGCTATATGCAGATCCTTTCACCTCAATTTATCGAAGCCTATCCTAACCAAATTATCAATATTCACCACTCATTCCTGCCAGCCTTTGTAGGTGCAAAACCCTACCATGCAGCCTTCGAAAGAGGTGTGAAGTTGGTAGGTGCAACAAGCCACTACGTAACCAATGACTTGGACGCAGGACCGATCATCGAGCAAGATATTACACGTATCTCGCACCGTGATTCAGTGGCGAGCATAATCCATAAAGGCCGTGATATTGAGAAGATTGTACTCTCTCACGCAGTTGAGAAGCATATCGAGCACAAAATACTGGTCTACGGAAACAAAACAGTGATCTTTACTTAGAGAGATTCTTAAACCACCACAAATATTAACTTTAAAACTTTTTTAAATATGTATAGTCTAGGATTAGATATTGGATCCTCTTCGATCAAAGTGTCGTTGATGGACATTGCAACAGGAGCTTGCTTAGCTTCAGCAACCAACCCTTCACCCGAAATGCCAATTGATGCCCTCCAAAGTGGATGGGCAGAACAAGCACCCGAAATGTGGTGGGAATATATCAAAATGGGAATCGAGCAGATCTCGCAAAAGGTTGATATCTCGAAGGTTGCCTCGATCGGTATTAGCTACCAAATGCACGGTCTAGTTGTTGTCGACAAAGATGGTGCGCCACTTCGCAAGGCGATCATCTGGTGTGACTCGCGAGCAGTCGAGATCGGAAACAGAGCATATGAGGAGCTAGGCGAGGAGCTTTGCAAGGAGAGCCTATTGAACTCGCCAGGTAACTTCACCGCCTCTAAATTGAAGTGGGTCAAGGAGAACGAACCTGAGATATTTGGCAAGATCCACAAGATGATGCTCCCTGGTGACTACGTCGCTTACCGCCTTTCGGGCGAAATGTCGACAACCGACACTGGCCTCTCAGAGGGTATCCTTTGGGATTTCAAGCGCAATGAGCGTGCTGATTTCGTAGCTGAAAATTATGGAATTCCTGCCGAGATGTTCTGCGGAGCAGGTGAAGCGATAGGTATTCAAGCACGCACTAGTGCTGCAATCGAGGCAGAATTGGGAATCAAAGAGGGTACTCCAATTGCATACCGCGCTGGAGATCAGCCAAATAACGCCTTCTCGCTCAACGTGATGGAGCCAGGTGAAATCGCAGCTACTGGAGGTACAAGTGGCGTGGTATATGGCGTGATCGACGAGCCTAAGGGCGATGCTAAATTCCGCGTGAATCCATTCCTACACGTAAATCACACCTCATCTACTCCTCGCTACGGAGTGTTGCTCTGCATCAACGGAACAGGTATCGCTAACGCATGGGTGCGTCGCAACTTCGCCTCGCATTTGAGCTATGATGAGATGAATGAATTGGCATCATCGGCTCCTGTGGGCAGCGGTGGAGTGGTGCTTCTTCCATTCGGAAATGGTGCTGAGCGAGTTTTGGAGAATCGCTACACTAAATTCACTTTGGCAGACGTTGACCTTACAATCCACTCTTTGGCGCATATTCTTCGCGCAACCCAAGAGGGCATAGCATTCTCGTTCCGCTACGGAATCGACGTGATGCGCACAATGGGTCTTGAGCCAAATATCATTCGCGCAGGAGAGGCAAACTTGTTCCTAAGTCCACTTTTTCGCCAAACGCTAGCGACTCTGTGCGGTGCTCGTATCGAGCTCTATAACACCGATGGTGCATTGGGTGCTGCTCGTGGAGGCGCTCTAGGTGCAGGGCTCTATTCATCTCGTGAGGAGGCCTTCGCTTCGCTTAAAAACGTTCGAACAATCACCCCAATCGAAGATGATCGTCAAGCTCTCGAGGAGTCGTATCAAGCATGGAAGGAGCAGATTGAGAAGCAGTTAAGCTAATCTAAACCTCCAACACAAAAAGAGCATGGTTGCACGTCACAAGACATCAACCATGCTCTTTTTGTGTTAAATTCTATCTAAACCTCAGGGCAGTTTTCCTCTCTCCATCTCGAGGGCGGCATATGACAACAGCGGGTAAAGGTATGCGAAAATGACTCAACCGAAGCAAATCCCGTTCGTGCTGCGACGCTAGAGATCGACAACTCGGATTGTTTTATCATCAGCTCCTTAGCCTCCTCAATGCGAAGTGCTGTGATCCAAGCCTTAAACGAGCAGCCATATACGCTATTTATATACCTCGAAAGGTATGTGCGATTGGTGTATGTCGCCTTTACCAGGTCGGTTATCGAGAGATCAGCATTAAGATACTCTTTCCTACTTAGCCACCGCTGAAGGTGTCTCTCGATATTGCGTATAACGTTCTTATTGAGCGCTAAATCGTTGCTCGAGTCACTATCTTCTTCGCCTCTATCATCTACTTTTTCGATAGGCGATTGGTCGACAAGAGTCGTTATAGTATTAATATTTATCCAACTTATCCGTTTGTAGCAAGCGTAGATATATATTGTTCCGACAACAAAAAATATAACAAAAATCATCACCAACCATAGCGGATACGATGACGACGATGGTGATATCACACCAATGATCATTAGCGCGATAGATATATGTATAATTCGCCCTATGAGCTTGAGCTCAAGAGGTTTTTCACCCTCGATATTCTCACTCCACTCTTTCAGCCTCATACGATAAAAATAGATACACGATGAGATATGGATTATCGTCAAAACACAAAATATAGTATATGCGGCAATTATAGCGTGTCTATCGAACTTTTCGCCTCCGTAGAGTAGAGCCAACCATAAAAGCGCAGGGAAGACTCCACCGAGCGACATGTGGATCTTTATTAATGGCCTATCGCTGATCTGATCCAGCAGAATATAGTACGAGGTCGCCATCAGTGTCGAAGTCAAGCAATAGGCGCTAAGGTTCGCCGCAGTAGCATATTGAGGCCCATATTCTCTCACTCCCGATAAGCAGTAGATAAATGTGGTTATTGGAATAATCATTATAGCCACGCCCATAACGCGAGAGGCGTAGTCTATATTGCTGCCTTTAAACCGTTTGGGTAAATGATTAAAGAGTAGCTGAATTCCGAGCGCCATCAATGCCCCCATGGTGACTTGCTGTATATGTAAAAAATGATCTAAGCTCATCGCTAGTATAATCTATTTCTGTTTTTCGCGCCATTTAGTAGGTGGCACACCTTCGTTGCGAGTAAAAATATGGGTGAATGACTCCACCGAGGCGAATCCAATCGTTTGAGCTATTTTGTTTATCGAAGCCTCAGAATCTTCTAAAAGCAGCCTCTTGGCCTCCTCTATACGCAAAAGAGTTATCCAAGAGCGAAACGAAGCCTTATATACGCTATTGATATACTTCGAAAGGTATGTGCGGTTGGTCTTGACACTCCTGGCGACATCGGTTATCGTCACACCTCTTTGCTGATACCCCTTTTGGGCGATCCACACCTCTAAATTGGTCTGGATCGAGAGCATATTGCCGCTACTCAGCGCCTCAGTCTCAGAATCAACTCTGCTCTGTTCTACGTGCGAAAAAACAGAGATTTGATGACCGCATACTGCTAATCGTTCAATAAGGCTCACAGCCATCGTCCGATAACCGAGATATATATGGAGGTAGCAAAACAGAGAGTAGGCCATAAAGATAAGTTTCAGCCACAAAGGGTAGTGCGAGAAGGTAGGAGCCAACCCGCAAGTCACCGATAGCCCAATAAGTAGCCCCATCGACTTCGAAATCCACTTCACGCACAAAAGCAGATCATCCGAGTAGTAATTATCGATACTCTTGATAACATTGCGACAATTGCGCAAAACTGATATGGTAAGCATAATAACCACTATCACAAAGTAGGCGTACGATGCTGTCATTGTCAAATCTATCCACTCCTGCTTTTTGCTTATTATACTTGTCCACAAAGGCAGAGGGAATAGAACTATTGTAGCTATCGACAACCACATTAGTGCACGATTAAACCTCTTGCCAAGCAGGATTAAAAAGGAGAGAACCATTAATATAAACGTAGCAAAATATGTAGTTAGGTTTACCGCTGTAACGATAGTGTGATTTAAGTCTAATAGGTTTTTCCGAGTATATATAAAACAGGATGTAGGCACAATGAGAAATGCGAATCCCATGATTTTTAATGATCGTCGATAGAAGCTATTATTTATCGATGATGGTAGGATCGTAAATATCATTCCTGCGCCCAAAATGATCAATATGGACATCAAAATTTGCCGTATAACAAAGTATAAGGAGTAGGTCATGTAGGTATGTGAGATTGTTTGTTGTACAAATGTAATAAAATAGAATTGATATTAATTATTGGTGTTCTATAATCGAGGCTAAATCGACTACTTTTCATTGAATATACGTCAATTTATTTACGTAAACGTATATTTTTTACTCAGTTTTTGGAGGAGAATAAAAGCGGGGGGGGTAAAACACAGATAATTAGATAGTTATATATTATAGCAATTGAATAAACAACAAAATAATAATTGTTGTTTGAATCAGTGACTATTTCGTATTATAGCTTATCTTTTTTGATGTAAAAAATAGTAATTTTGTTCGAGAATTAAGTGATAAACTTATGGTGCAAGCAGCAAACAAAGTAGTATTTAATAATTCTATATTCAGGCAATCTAACAAACTAAGTATATATTATTAGTCTCTAATATAAATTATATGCAAACCTTAGACAACAGTTTTAAAGAACTTCACATAGGAGGACAGTATGGATTCAAACATCGTATAATTGAGCTAGACTTGCCGATCGAAAAGCAGCGACAACAGGTGAATACCTTAACTCATAATGCAATTTTCTTCCAGCTAAAGGGTGAGCTCAATATATCGTGGGGAGTCTATAAAAATATTGTGGTTAAACCAGGGACTTTATACTTTCTTCCTCGTGGAGCCGAAGTGTCTGCATATATAATAGATAATAGCATCGAATATATTGTCGCGCGATTAGACCACGACATTGACAAAAGATTTATTTACGACAACCAAGCGGCACTCGCTTCGTTTAATGCCGATGCATACACCTTTTCAACCCTGCCAATAAGAGAGCCTTTGAAGATCTTATTAGATTCGATAATGTGTTACTCTAAAGAACAAACGGATAATAAACAGCTGCAAAATCTTAAATTTATAGAGTTATACCTTATATTCTCGAACTATTACACAAAGTTCGAGCGTTTAAATCTATTCTATCCAGCGCTTAAAACTAGCTCAAAATTCAAGACGTTTATCTTAGATAATTATAATATATCAACCACAATCGAGGAGTTGGCCGTAAAAGCCAATATGAGCCGTAGCACCTTTGATCGAACTTTCAAAGAAAATTTCGGTATGACACCCCACAAATGGATAGATCTGCAGACCAGTGCCATAATATTGAGAAAAGCATCGGAGCCAAATGTTACTATTAAGGATATAATGTATGAAATTGGGGTTTATAACCCTTCTCAATTCACCCAACTCTGTAAACGTTTGTGTGGAGTTAACCCTTCGCAGTTGACACGCCACTAACACCTGCCAAGAAAAACGATGTTTGTAAACTCACTGACCAAAATTGCAAAAGAAATGAGCAGAAGAGTAACGTCGCTGACTAAAATTATAAAAAATACGTAATCAAAAGGGTTTAACTTTGTCTTAACAAGCCAAGGAGAGCTTATCTATACCTACTCTCCTTACCTAAATCTTCTAAATATGATCGAAAGAGTCATAAAAATAGTGACTCTATTTTGCATAGTTGCAACCCTATCTGTGAAGGATAGCTATGCCCAAAATAGAGCTGGAAGGGTAGTAGATATCAATATTTACTTCCCCTACGACCAATCGCATATTGATGTAGATTATATGTCCAACCACACAAGTCTTACTCTAGTTGATTCGCTTCTAAGCGACCCACACTACATCTCTACCCTTCGTCGCATCGAAATCACAGCGCAATCTTCACCCGAAGGAGCTGTCGATTATAACCTACAACTATCCCTAAGACGCAAGGAGTCGTTAGAAGAGTACTTCTCGACTACCTATCCTCAAATCTCATCGTCACTATTTTCGTACAAGGTCTTGGCCGAGAATTGGGATCTATTCCGCGAACACCTTGTCGAAGATGCCTCACTTCCATCGAAGTCGCAACTTCTTTCGATTGTCGATAGCTCGCGTGATCCCGACACTAAAGAGTGGCTGCTTAAAACCTTCGATGGTGGAGAGCCATGGTCATATATCAAAGAGCATATTCTGCCTGCGCAACGCTTCGGCGCGAGTATGCTATTCATCCCTTTGGTCGAGGTTGCTGAAATCCCTGAGCCTCAGTCATCTCTATTAGAGCCAATCGCAATGACGACCGACCAAACTATCGTGGAGAGTCAATTGCCGATCATTGCTGAGCAGAGCCCAAGTGTAGAGACTCCATCAAAGTCGAAACCTATTTTTGCTATCAAGAGCAACCTGCTTCTCGATCTGGTCACCGCCGTTAACCTAGCTTTGGAAATCCCTATCGGAAAGCGTTGGTCGGTTGTGGGTGAGGTTGTCTACCCTTGGTGGCGCTCATGGCCTGCTAATTTCACTATGCAAACAGAAGCGTATCACGCAGAGATGAAATATTGGTTAGGAGAGCGTGATTCTAAGGATAGGCTCACTGGATGGAACGTAGGCCTATATGGTGGCTTAGGTCGCTACGACGTGCAACCATTCACCTCCGAGGGTGTTCAAGGTAAATTCTCGGACTTTGGCGCTTTGGTTGGCTATGCTCACCCTATCGGAGGTGCGTTTCACGCAGAATACTCTCTAGGGGTTGGCTACATTGATACCTCCTACCAGGAGTATAAGATGGTTACCAATACCGATGAGTTTGGCGACATTAAGGTTATCCCATATCCATGGATGCAAAATAGGCTTAAAACGATCCTGCCTACTCGCGTGGGTGTGGCTTTGGTATGGGTTATTGGAAAAAAATAGAGATTAAGGAGTATGAAGAGTATAATTAAATATATCGTTGCTGCTACGGCGAGCCTTTCGGCCCTCGTGTCGTGTGATTTCGACCATCTTCACTACGAGACCTACTACTATGCCTTGATCCATATCCAGGTCGATTGGCAGACACTCTCTCATGTGAGCCCCAACGGCGCTTCGGCCTATGTGTTTGATAGCAATGGTGATCGTTACTCCGATGTGGTTCTTAGTAGCGATGCCAATAATATCTACCTCAAGCTACCTCAAGGCGATTATTCGGTGGTGATCCATAATAATAGTATCTCGGAGCTATCGGGAGTGGAGCTAATTGGTTCGGATCACTTCGATACCTTTAGTATCCATGCCACCAATTCGTCTGCCGATTCAGAATTCGATGTATTGGAGGGTGAGAATTTCGTGAATGAGCCCGATGATGTGGTGAGCTATACGATCCATGATCTTCATGTCGATGCCGATGATGTCAAATATCACTACGATAAGCCCGATTTGTCGGATTATGAGCAGGAGGTGTCGCAAACATATCTGGTTCAACCCGATCATATTGTCCACGTAACCAGGATTATAGCCTATTTCGATAATGTTGAATACTCTTCGTCGAAAAGTCCAATGGCGGTGCTCCATGGAATGTCTGGCGGATACTACTTCGCAGCCGAGTGCACCTCCGAGGAGGATGTTATGGAGGAGTTCGAGGCCAATGTTATCACTAATGCTTCGACATACTTGGCGACTAGGGTTAGCGGTGCGTTGGATATTCTCGATCCTGATGATAGCTACGGCTACACCAATGAGGAGCTAGAGGGCATGGGATTGATATTGGTTGATTGCAACACCTTTGGAATGCATATCACCGATCCCGAGGATCAGCACTACTACCTTTATGTTCGTTTCTATCTCTACGATGGAACCTACACCGATTATGAGGTAGATATCACAGGATTTATCGACACGGAGGACACTGGAACTAATAACCTGCACACCGTGGAGCTGATCTTAACGCCGCTTCCCGATGGTGATGGAGAACCTGGTGATGGCTCATGGGGCTTAGATCCAACTGGCGGAACGGGCGACTCGGATGGAGTTTATGAACCATCGCTCGATGAGTGGGTCGGAGTAGATGTCGATCTGCCGATGTAATAATTTTAGAAACTAAGTAACAATTTAAATATAGTTTTAACTAAAAAAAGAACCGATGAAGAAAATTATTTTAGCAAGTCTAGCAGTAGCTGCAACGCTTGCAAGTTGCGAAAAAACAAGTGAAATTGACACAGCAATCACATCGACACAAACAGCAATGAAATTCACTACTTATGCGAGTGGTGCTACAACTAAGGGGGATCCTGTGGATAGTAATACGGAGTTTAAGGGGACTGACAATTCATTCATGGTTTCGGCTTACTTTACAGCGACAGCAGAAGGTAATACAGGAAAGTACTTTGCATTTAGTGAGGTAGCGTATGATTATACTGGTGGTGCATGGGCAAATCAAAGCGATATGTATTGGCCAAATGAGGATGGGAACCTCTATTTTGGAGCTTATTATCCAGGGGATGCGACGTTTACTACTACACCTACATATGTGTATGGTGATGACCACTCTTTAGGATTTGGTTATACAGTAGGTGCGACTGTCGCAGATCACGAAGATATTATGTATGCGATTAAGACGCTTGAATATGACGGTACAGAAGATGCTGTCAATCTCCACTTCAAACACGCCCTTACACAAGTTGGCTTCACCGCAACAGCGGATTCTGATATTTCAGTTACAGTTTCTTCGATCACTGTTTGTAATGTTATGAATGGTGGTACTTTCTCAGCTACTAAAGTGACAGACGATAGTGAAGATGAGGATGAAACTGTAGCAGCAGCAAGTGTAGACACAGATAACTTTGGTGGTTGGACAGTTGGAGAAACTTTCGCAAACTATGCAGTTGCAATGGCGTTTGAGGAGGGAGAAAGTGCAATCACTGTTGGTTCAACAGCAACAACCCTAACCGATGCAGACGATGCCCTAATGCTAATCCCTCAGGCGCTTACAGCATGGGTCCCAGGTACTGATGGTTCAGGTACAGAGTCATACCTAGCAATCAAATGTACAATCAAACACGCAGCTCCTATAGCTGATGCAGATGTTACTTACGCATCAATCATCGACGGATATGTATTCGTTCCATTTAGCACAGCGGATATTAAGTATGAAGATACAAATACAACTGACGGTCAATGGAACCCAGGATACAAAATCACCTACAACCTACACTTCGGTGGCGGATACACTATCCCAGGCTTTGATCCAGATGACGAAGATGGCGAAGATGATCTTCCAGAGCCAGGCGAGACTCCAGACGATATAGATGATGACGTAATCGAAACTCTACGTGCAATCACCTACACAATCTCAGTTGACGAGTGGATTCCAGCTTCAGGTGGTACTGTTAGCTTCGGTACAACAGAAGAAGCATAATCAACCCAACCCCATGGTATATAGGCTTGATCGCCTATATACCAACTAATAACCTTATACCGAAATGATGGCGAAGTTCGATAAATATTCCAAATGGTTGGCAGCGTGGATTCCATTCGCGCTATCTCTCTGTTTTGTGCCTACATCGTGCACTAAAGATGAGACGATAGAGGATCCGAATTCTCAAGAGAGCGTGATGTTATTCGGTGTCGAAAACATAGCGCAAACCAAAGTTTCGTATGACGACCAACCCAATGGGGGCCTCTCGGCCAAATTCGATGCAGGCGACAACATCGGAGTCTACGCCTTCTACAACAACTTCTACTACTATTATAACGATTATGGCACCTTTGCCGAATCGGTGATCTTCGCCAATCAAGGAATGACACTCAACGATGATTTAGATGCAACCTACTCACCCCTGCGCACATGGACATTTAGTACCCTTTATGGTACAGCACCACACACTCTAGATGTCATGTCTTACTATCCTCTCGTTGAGGGGTATAACCCAGGTTGTATCAATATGTATAGCGACAGCACAGGCGCAGCGACATTTGAATATTACTACTACTCATATGTCGAAACTAATGGCGTAAAGGTCTACACTCTAAATTCTGATAAGGATTTTATGACGGCGCAGACTCGATATTCAGGTTATTCAGATTCCTCAACATTCCGCACAGCGATGCTAGCATTAGAAAAAATCCCTCTATCATTTACCCGCCGACTAGCCAGTATGAATTTCCAAGTTACCAAGCCAGACGATTACACCACAGATATCGTGGTTACAGGTCTTACCGTCTACTTCAAAGCGCCAACAAAATTCACAGAAACTGTAGGTGCCAATCCATCGAGAAGCTGGGGTTGGGAGGAGGAGTATGAAGATACTATCTTCGAAGCCTCGACAACATGCAAAGAAATCTTGGAAGAGACTAGTTGGGATGATACCCCCGAGGAGGGTGCAACTAACGAAGTAGATAATCTGCTCGAAGACGAAGAACTGCTCTTCTTCCCCCCAGGAACCGAGATCCAAAAGATTGTATTCACGCTCACCGATGGAGGCGAAGCGACAACCTACACATGGCACGCACACGTAGCAGAGATCGTTGCCAACACACACTATACCTTAAACCTAGAGCTCGATCCAGCGCGAGCAAATTAATAGACAATAGGAGCTTATGAGACGATATTACCACATGATTACAGCTGCGCTACTCCTCTCGGCAGCCTCATGCCAAAGCGATGTAGAGCTCGACGCAGTCGACCCAAGCGCAACGCAAGCAGCTATAACATTCACCACGAGTGTCGCGGAAACACGTGCGACAGAGGTAAAAACACTAGAGACGTATGGCAAATTCAATGTTGCTGCATTCTTAGGTGGTGATCTCTATTATGCTGATTTAGTGAGCTATAGTAATTCGACCTGGTCGAGTGATGTCACACGATATTGGCCAGTGAATGGTGATCTAGATTTTTATGCTTATAGTCCACTAGAGGATGACAATGCGGGTATAGTGCTAAATAATTTAACCTCCTATTCAGGTTACTCATTGACCTATACATGCCCAAAAGATATTCAAGATCAGATAGATCTGTTGGTTGTGAGTTTGCCCGACCAATCGTATGCAAGTTCTGTGGGGTTAAAGTTCGAACACGCTTTAAGTAGTATTGGGTTCAATGTCGAGTTCACGGGCGAAAGTAATATTACTCTAAACTCTATCTCGATTAATTATATTGGTATCGAAAGTGAGGGAATATATAATTTTGCCGATGCTGAGTGGGCTGAATCTACATCTCCTACATATTTCAGTAGCCCAAGTGCTGATCTGGTGGTTGATCAAACTGAAACTAAAGCTGATACTGATACCAGTGAAAATATTGTTTTTGATGATATAACCGAGCAACTAATGATAATCCCTCAGGATATTAGTTATGATGAGAAAGACCCGCACTATATCTCAATTCAAATCTCCTATACGCTCAATAGTGGCATGGATAGCTCAGAAACCACTGTCGTAACGGGAGTAGCCAATCTTCCAGCTCCAGTTGATAATAACCTCGACGACAATAGAGACGATTATGATTATTCGATGGGTCACCTCTACACCTACAACATCACCATCAGCGGAGATACAATTTCAATTGGCACAGTCACGATCACAGATCAAGACGCTCCAGTAGCTGCATACGGAAATATTGATTTAGCTTTGATTACAACAAGTATGACTGCTGAGGATATAGGGTATAATGAGACCGAAACTGAGACCGATAGCAGCGCGCAGCTATACTACACTACGGCTCAAAGGGTGCAATACCTTTTGCAAGATGGCGTGCGAGATTTCGTTGTTGTGGGGGCAGTAGGTGATGGCACCAATTATCTTGGTAATGGAAAATTGGGATATTATGGCTCTACTTCGAGCCCGTTCTATATTGGTGGAATCATGGCTGGATTGGGTAGTAGTGATCTCATCTCGATCGACCTTAGGGGAACGTATGGCTATCCTGAGTTTCAGTATGTTAGCGAGAATGAGACAGAGTCTACAACCGCTAGTGTCGATGTGGTAGCTGACGATGACACAGTTCTTATTGCGGGTCTATTTGCACATATTGACTGGTTAGATGAGGTAATTATGCCTCATGGAATTGCTGCGATTGGAAACCACTCATTTGAGGGCTGTTCAGCATTGCAATACATTGATATATCAGATGTTAAGCATATCGAACTAGGTGCATTCCAGTATTGTGAAAAGCTCGAAATAGTTGATAACGGAGCGCTAACTCGAGTTCATGAGAATGGTTTCGACTCATGCACATCGCTTGAAACAATAGATCTGTCGAATGTGACCGAGGTTGACGATTGTGGGTTTGTGGATTGTTCGAGTCTTGGTGAGGTCGACCTATCGAGCCTTGCTACTATTGGAACCTACGCATTTGATGGGTGTCATAGCCTATATCTTAAAAGTGGCACCTCTATTCCTGCCTTTAAAACTGTTGCTAATTATGCCTTCTCTGAGTGTCGGAAATTGGGAGAAATTGATCTGACAGGAGCTACCCAGGTAGGAGATCACGCATTTAATGAATGTTATGTTGTCACACTAGCCATTGAGAGTGATGATAAGGATGGTGTCATAAATATGGATGTTTTGGAGACAATTGGAGATTATGCCTTTGCAAAGTGTGCTCTTATCGGAAGTACCCATGAGGTCTCTATGGCTGGTATAAATAGTATCGGAGTCTCTGCATTTGAAGGGTGCACAGCATTAAACATTATCAGCGGATTGGAGCGATTGACGGAAATCTCAACAAGCGCTTTCCAAGGGTGTACTAGTTTGACTGGATATAGTAGTAGTGATGAAGATAAGGTTCTATCACTTTCAAAAGTAACGACCGTAGGAAACCTAGGTCTTTCAGAAACGGGGGTGACAAGTGTTGCGTTTAGTGATAATTTAACCACCATTGGTGATCACGCATTTGACTCATGTGTCTCATTGATAACCATATCAGGATTGGATGAAGTCTCTAATGTGGGTAGTTATGCTTTTAGTAGTTGTCGTAACTTGACGACTCTGGAGCTCCCATCACTAGAAACGGCTGGTGATAATTTCTTAAGCGGCTGCACTAAGCTCGAAACGCTTTATCTACCCAAGTTGACCGATGATAATTTCACTGGAATATATGAGTCTTACGAAACATCAACTTTCTCAGGGATGATAAAAAATTTATCCTCAACACTTGTGGATGTAAACCTTGAGAGCCTTGTGATTGAGTCATTTGCGTGGGACAGCTGGGATGATGATGGTAATGTGGAAAATACAACCCTCAAAAGTTTGAATATCGCCTCGTGCTTAGCGTTGGGTGGTAATGCATTATACGGATTCACGGCTTTAACAAAAGTTGTAGCTACCTCTGCTAAATCAATAGGAGACAATGCTTTTCTGAATTGTTCAGCTCTCGAATATATAGATTTATCAAGCCTTATAACCCTCTCTGGTTGGGGATTATTTAAAGATAACGCGAATCTCCAAGAAGTGTATATAGAGTCTGTTGAATCTATTCCAGGAGAGGCTTTTAGTGGTTGTACAGCCCTTGAGACGGTAAATGCAGCAAGTGCAACAAACGTAACCCAACAAGCTTTTTTCGGTTGTACAGCACTCAAGGTTATAGATGTGTCAAGTGCAACGAGTATAGGTGCTTACGCTTTTCAACAATGTACATCTTTGGAAAAATTAAATTTAAGTAGCCTAGTCTATTATACGGATGATAATATTTGGGCATTTACTGGAATTACTGACAACCAATGCGAAATCTGGTTATCCGCAGAGCAAGCAGCTCTAGTAACAGGTGACGATAAGCTCTGGCAAGGCATAACATGGAAAGCAATCCACACCGACCCCGATACATTCTCCCTAACGGACGAAACAGTCGAATAAATCCCCCATTGACGAAAAAAACAAACTCAGTGACCAAAGCGCTAAAAAGCATGACCAAAAAGTAAATACCATTGAGGAAAATAGTAAAAACGGACGGATATTAATCCTTTACCTTTGCAATAGGTGATAAATAGTATAGATTGAATACATTAAAACCCAGTAAAACGAGTATTAGGTGTATTTGCTTTTTTAAGGTGAAAAAGAGTTAATATGTATAAGCAGAGTTCAAAGGATATCTTCAAAGTTCTTCCCGCTATAATCAAGGCGCATGAGAATGGAAAAGAGCGAGTTTCGGCAGTCGATCTGGGTGAGCTGTTTGATGTCAACCATCGTACGCTCAACGTGACACTGCAAAAGCTCGTACACGCTGGAATTCTCTACTCTCAAAGGGGAGGGCGCAATCCAGGTTATGGATTTGCTCGAGCTCCAAAAAGGGTTTCACTCTATGATATTTCGCAAGTTATCAGCTTTTTTGAATACCCTCGATGTTCTTTTAAAGAGCACGACGATGATGAGAACTGTGTTGCTTGCAACATCCTCTCAGTTGCTTTCGATAGAGCTATTGATGAGCTGAAAAATGTAAACTGCTACGATTATTACCTGTCGATGGCTGGCAAAAAATAGAGAACAACAACATTCTAAATATAAAGAAACATGAAAAAAATTACAATGACTTTCGCCCTAATAGTAATAGCGGCGATGATGGCACAATCTTGCCAGAAGGAAGATCTCGCGGGATCAAGTGACGTAGACCAAGATTTTGATGCAGCTTATATTTCGCTTACAATCGACTCTCCGTCAACACGTGCAGCTACTTCAGAGGATGATGATGGCAAAACAGAGGATGGTAGTGGTGACGAGAATAAAATCTACTCGATAGCTCTGTTAGCATTCGACATCAACTACGACTATATCGCTGCTTATCAAGAGTATGTGTCTGATGATGGAACAACATTCAATTGTGAAGTTGCTCCCGATGCCCGCCGTTTCTTTGCTGTGGTTAATCCAACAGCTGAGATTTGGGCAAAAATCAATGAGGTTGCATCATTAAGCCAATCGTCTTTCTCGAACCTTCCAGCTATTGAACTAACAGCGGCTTCGGTGTCAACTGAGAATTATATTGGGAATAATTCTGCTAACGAAAACCGCGGATTTACTATGGTTAACTGTGGTTCGAAAAATACTTCGGGAATCTTGCTAGAGTCTTTGGTTACTACTGATGTGCTTAGTGACGATGAAGAATACCCAACAAAGCTAACTATTTCGGTTGATCGTTTGGTGTCTAAATTTAACTACTCGGTAAGTAATGCATTTAATGTAAATGAGGGTAATGGTAGCGTTCTAGGTGTTGCCCTTACAGCTACAAACAAAGCATCTTACCTATACTCTATGATCCTCACAGATGCACTCGATGGTGGTAATGTATATCGCACTGACCACAATATGGCAGTTGGTCAAGGTATTCTGTCTGATGCTGATGCTGTTAGAGATGAGTTGGAATTAAACTTCAACTGGTTGAAGAATGGGGTCTCAGCTACTGACGCTGCTTTTTATGATCCAGGAGTAGTAGAGTATGTTCTTGAGAACACTTGCGAGCCAGCGTACAGCAACTCAAACAACCTTACTCAAGCTATCGTTAAGGCTAAATACAACCCATTGATGACTAACGGTTCTACATTGGATATAGGAGTAAGTTGGTTTAAGATGTATACATCATCGGATGATGGTACTCTTTACCTTACATTTGATGAGGTGGTGAATTTATATAAAGGTACAACATCGAGTCATTATAGTTTTACAGCTGGCGACGAGACAAAAGCCTCAATGGATGTACAATTGAATAAAATTATGGGTACAACAGGCAAAACATGGGCTGATTCTGATGTAACTCTTACGGCTCTTGATAAATGTGCATACGGTGGCTACAACGCAGCTACGGTAGCTAAAGAGACTGACTACGTATTACAATACTACCAAAATGCGATCAACTACTACGATATCTTTATCCAACACGATGATTCTCAAGATATTGGTCACGCAGGACGTTGGGGTATGGTTCGCAACAACTCATACACAATGGATATCACAGGTATTAGCGGCGAGGGTCTTCCATATATTCCAGATCCAACCGATCCTGAGATCGTAGATCCAGAGAATCAAGATCCAAGCGATCCAGAGCCAGCAGATAAGCTCAATGCATTTATCACAGTTTCGATCTCTGTAAATCCTTGGGTGATGTGGTATCAATCATCTACTCTAGAGTAAATAAAAAATAAATGATTTAAGGTAGTTAACTAATGTTTAAGTATGTGAAGTATCTTTTCAAATGTTTGTTAATTGTTAGAATAAACATTAGTTAACTACCTAAATTTTAAGATAAAAAAAGGTGAAAAATTTAGTGTTAAATATAGGCTTGTCGCTGCTGCTATTCTTCGGAGCCGTTTCGTGTAATATCAAGGAGGATATTAGCAATTGTCCAGGATCAATAATCCTAGACTATTCTGCATATTCGAGCGAGATATTAGATGACATAGGTGCTGATGAGCAGATCAAGGTTTTCATATTTGATCCTGAAGGTATTTGTGTCGATATATACTCATTCACCTATGGTTCTCTTCAAGAGACAGGGCTCGAATTCGAAGTCCCTATCGCATATAGCGACCACAATGTAGTTGTTTGGCAAGGATTAGAGAGTGCAGATTACACCTCAAATAGAATGGTTGTGGGTGAGAGTTACGAGAATTTCTACCTAAGACTCGTTTACGACACCTCGACATTGAGCTTTAATCAAGTGCCAGATCCTCTTTGGGCTTCAGCATATGAGCCTATCGAATTTTGTGCAAAGATTACCCGCCATAGGATATATATGACTCGTCTTCACACTCAAGTTAATGTGAGCGTGCAGCATAAAATGACGGATGGATCGTTGGTCTCGCTTACTACCGATGATTTTCATATCGCAATCAATGCGTGTAATAATGTCTATCATACCGACTATTCGATTGATGAAGGGTCAGTAGCCCTAGAGTATAACGACGATGAGCAATACGACTCACCAGCGGCTACACTCTCGTTAACCGATGAGATAGCTGAAGCAGGAACGCTTAGAATAACTCCAACAATGGAGTGTACATTGTCTGTTGAGGGTGTTGACGGCTCTGATATCTCTATCGGAGGTAGCACAATGCTCGATTTGGTTAGCTATATGTTGGCAACCAAGAGCGATGACTCGATTAGCGATCAGCGATTCCTCGACCTAAACAAGGTGTGGGATTTGAATTTGATCATCGTTGAGAGTAGTGAGCCAAGTGATCCGACGGTGAAAAATGGTTATGTCGCTCTGTCGATCGAGATCAATGGATGGGTTATGTGGTTTTCAAGTAGTGAATTAAGTTAGATGAGAAGCGTATGAAAAATATATATATAATATCTTTACTAATATGTCTAGCGCTGTTCGTTGGGTGTAACAAAGATACTTCAATCGAGGAGTATGTCGACACGTCGTGCGTTGTTATAACCATGAATATCTACAACGACTCCTCTCAGACTCGTTCAGAATCTACTTATTCTATCCAAGAGGGAGTTTTGGGAACAGCAGAGTATGTTATCGACCGCCTAAGGGTCTATGTATTCGCTTCGGATGGTTCGCTCGATAAGATGGAGTACTACGATGGGCTTAATGCCAACCACTTAGTCAATCAAGAGATCGAAGTGCCTAAGGATCTAAGTAAGGAGATGTATTTTGTGGCCAATGAGCCGACAACGTTATCCGATAAGTTGGCATTAGTGAGTTCAACCAGCGAGCTTGAGGATATTGATTTTACTATTGCCTATGCGATGAATACGGGCTTCAACGCTGCGGCGACATTCTCGAGCGAAGATTTCCTTATTCCGATGAGTGCACAATATAGCGTGTTGAATGCTACGGTTGATCTAAATATCTACGTTGGCCTGACTCGATCTGTTGCCAGAGTAGACCTATATCTAAATAAAGATGATAGCGCAGCATCGCGCGAGGTGAAGCTCGATAGCAAAACAACCCTTACAGCTAGCGGCGTTACCGACGAGGTTGACCTTTTCGAAGGTACAATTAGCTCGGTGAGTAGCAGTGATGTTGATAGCCGCGAAGTTGTCTCTTCAGCGGTAACGTTATCGACAAACTCATGGCAGAGAGTCCTTTCGTTTTACCTTGCCGAGCGCACGTATGATTATGAGAATGATGATACAAAGATCACAATTACAGTCGATGGTCTTATAGAGGGTAGTGAGTCGCTAGGAGCTAAGAGTGTAACGCTCGGTGAAGAAGGTGATCTGACTCAAATAAAACGTAACTATGTCTACCAGATTTACGGTACATACTACACTGAAGAGGATGAGATTGTAACTAATACATTCAAGATCGTAGATTGGGAAGATGTTGAAATCGACGCCGAGATCGAAGGTGTTATGGTGGCCGTTGATAGCGAAGTGGCGATGGATTGGCTTCGTAATGGTAACTCATATAGCTCTGAGAGCATTTCGTTTGGTAGTAACAAAGCCATCAGCTTCTACCTGCCAGTCTCAACAAGCAGTAGTGATGACCCTACACCCGATTACGAGTTTAAGCTCTTCGAGTTCGAGGAAATGAGTGCTGGTCAATCATACGATCTTTTAAAGATTGATCTCACTAATAACTACATTTTTGCGACAACTTGGATCGAGAGTGCTACAATACACTTCACATCCGACAGATCGGGTTATATCGAGTTTGTATACACCCCTAAAAAGGTAAATTACAAGATCCAAAGCTACCCAATTCGCATAAAGAGCGACAACGTCGTCAAGCAGATGAAAGCAGTCTATGACAATGGATACTTCCCAGCATCGCTGCTCTCGGACGATTGGGCAAGTCGTGCTCCAGGAGGAGTGGTCTTTGCTAAGCGCGGTTATGCCAAACACCCAGTAACAACTCCTGAGATTTTCTATCGCGATGAAGATGGATATTATCGTGGAGAGCATAGCGCAACAGCTGAAGTGGGTACTCAATATTGCATCGAACAATTTGGCGATGATTGGTATATGCCATCTTACTCCGACATCCAAGAGATCGCTGCACTCTACGATATGTTGGGAGTCTCGTATAGATTCCAAAACAATGGTAGCGCAGAGGATTCAGATCAGCTTACCGCATCATCTTACTGGACAAGCACAGCGAGTATAAGTTCCCCAGGTTATTATTGGTCGGCAGACTTTATGTCGCGAGTATATATGGTTGATAACTTGCTAACGCGATATTCAGCAGACCAGATTCACTTTGTACGCTGTGTAATGGACCTACAATAATTATAAATTACGCCTTATGAACTATAAATTATTATTTGCACTCTCTATGCTTCTGGCTGTTGGGTGTACAAAAGATTTAGTTGTAGAGCCTTATGCTCCAAGTGATGGAGAGGTTTTTACCCTCTCTATCGAATCATTCACCGATGAGGTGATTGGATCTACACGTGCGGCATCAAGTGAGATTTCGATAGATAGAGGTTATGTTTTATTCTATGATAGTGCAACAGGAGAGTATGAGGGGTATAAGTCGATTGCTGAATTAACCGATTTCACACAAAGCGGCTCTACTGTATCGTTTACAACAAGTGACTACTCAGCTACGGATAAGATAATAGCTATCTTTAATCATGATGTAGATGCAAAGTTGCCATCATCTTTCAGTGATGTGACAAGCGCAAACCTAAGCGAATATTTCCCGATTAGCAATGATTACCTAGCACAGGTTCAAGCGGAGATGAATAGCGGAAATTACGCCTTAGGTATGCCGATGTACCTCAACGACTTCACAGATAGCGATAGAACAATCCGAGAGGTTTACCGCTCAGTTGCTCGCATGGAGCTATTCATTAAGGATGACCTTACCATCGAGCACGAGAGTCACACTCACTCGATTGGTTCTGGGAACTTAAAGTTTATGATAGTTAATGACATCTCTGCTAGTTCGGTTGGTGTTGGAACAGAATTGTCGTACACCAAGGAAGATTGCTATGCATATGGCAGTTTTGAAGAGTCAGGTGCAGATGCTTTCCCATACTCATTAACCTCGTATGGAGGCAATAGCGAAATTAGTAGCGCTACCGACACCAGCAACAAAGTATATCTTCATGCTTTTCCCTATGCAACAACCTCGATCAATGGCGAAACATTCGACTCTGACGCCTATTCAGACGATCGTTTTGCAATAATCCTAAGACATGGTGACACAAACGTCTACACCTCAGATGCTGAGGTGCTATACTACAAGCTAAATCTCTTGGATAAAGCAAGCTCGACCTACTTCGACGTTGAAGCAAACCACTCATACCGAGTTGTTATCACCGCCGTAAATAGCCGTGGATACACCTCACTTGAGGAGGCCTACTTGATGCCACCAAGCAACATCGAGTACGAAATATACGACGATAAGGGCGGTTTGACCTACTCTAATGGCCAATATGCAATTAGTATGGATGAGGTGATTAGCTACGATGAGATCTATATTTATGGAGCAAATGCAACCACTATCGAATTCAACAATCTCTGTTATGTTTTGCCTGATGGTGGAGAGATGAATGAGACGGAGTTCCTTAAGAATGTTACCAATGAGGTTTATTTCAAGGTTGGCAGCTCAGATAGTGGTCTTGATGTGGATTACAAAAGTGATTTTGGCTTCAGTGAAACCACGACCACTAGCGAGCTTACCGACGAGGGTAAATCAATTTCATTAACACTCACAGGAGAGGGTACTTGTACAATATCACTCAAAATTACACTCGGTAATCTAGATGTGGGACGTGATGAGATAACAATTACCAAAGTTGCAACTAATGGCGATGGTGATGGTGCATTCGATGCTCACCCAAATCAAGTGACCTTCGAAAATATGCCATACGTAGCAAGCTCATGGCAAAGCGCCGATCTCGATTTCGGAGCGAGAAGCGATGGAACAAGTACAGTAGTTTACATGGGACACAACGCCACACCTACGGGATATCGTACAATGGATGGTTATGTCTCTAGCCAAACAGCCCTTAATTCATATCCAGTATTCTCTGACAAAACTCGCACTGGTTACTTCTCATACCTCAACGACGAGGATGAGGTAAAAATGGTAATGGTGCAAATGGAGCAATTATCGCCAATCTATGTTGGACACTTTGGTAGGCTTGCTACCGACGGTGGCGCACACCATTTCAACCCTGTGATTTGCGAAAGAATCGAGGAGTTGCCAACGTATAGCGAATGGGGTAATGCCGGAAGTGTAACAAGTCAAGTAAGAGGTGTTATAAACTGGTCAGAGGCGACAGGCGTTTACTATCCAGAAAGTTTGATATACTATGATTCAAGGTACCAAAATTTTGTTGATGGTTATGCAATATCGAACTATATACAATCGAACTTTTCTACCTCAGATGGAGCAAAACCGACAGCCGTATCATACTGTTATATGAAGAATGATATTGATGGTGATGGCATAGTAAATTATGATGGACAGGTTTCTGGAGGAATCGAAGAGCCGATAGAGTGGTACCTTCCTGCTCAAAATCAGATGATGGCGATGTGGATTAGTCGACACCTATTCGATTCAGATGTAGATGCTTATAATTTTGATGATGATAGCTCAAATCCATACTATTGGACATGTTCGGAGTATGATAGCTCTTCAATATGGAGCTCTACTGAGATTCCTGATGATTTTACAACATACGTGTTAGCAACCAATCTTTTGGAGGGTGAGGCATCTTCATCACTTCAGAAGGGTAGCGGAGGGTCTAATATGGCTCATGTCAGATGTGTTAGAGCAGTTAATTATTAATTTGTAGCTATGAAAAAGATATTATTATTGATTCTAATGGTAGCGCCAATATATGCGCTAGCGCAGCGTATTGAGGTTTATACCGACAGCAATAACCAGGGTATTAAATATTTGGCAGTATACGCTTATGGCCTACCTCGCGAAGTTGTTAAAACGAATGACGAAATGCGGAGCTCGATGTTCGAGTCAAGCGATGGAACCCAAGCTGGAGTTATGCGCCGACACCACACAAGTAAGGGTATAGATGAGGTTATAGGTAGTGAGGGGTATAATGGCAATCAGAAATTATCGTTTGCTTTTGTGATCTCACCGCACAACGTTGACTCTTCTGGAAATCATACTCAAGAGTCGTGGGCAACCTCATCTTGGTCTGAGGCTTCGGGTTGGGATACAACATTGGATACTGAGTTGGCCAATGAGCTATATCTAGAAAATGCTGCTGGTCAAGGTGCTTCGACATTGTCTTCAACACCAACAGGATGTGCTGCATACGCAGGGCCAAATGGTGGAGAGCAAGGTCAGTGGCGATTGCCAACACAGAGAGAGATGCTTATGATGTTTACTGTGATCGAGCAAGCCTTGGATCTAACAAGCGGATGGGATGATGATGATTACTCGATCGTTAGTGGTGACTATTGGACAGCGACAGAGCTAAATCCTGGAGGCGGAACTTCTGCTTGGAAAGCATGGTATGTAAGTAATATTACAGGTTTTACAACACATGATGCAAAGACAGCCCCTTACCTCACTCGCTGCGTAAAAGATATATACGAGACAATTAACGAATAAAGATTATGAGATACTACCTAACAATACTATTTGCTGTGGTGGCCTATGGCGTAAGTGCACAGAATATCGCCATCAAGACAAATCTGCTCTACGATGCATCCTCTACGGTGAACCTAGGAGTCGAGATTGGCCTTGGACAGCGCACAACGCTCGATATCTCGGGTAATTACAACGCGTGGGATACCAACACAGATCTCAACGAAAAGATGCGTCATGCGCTTCTCCAACCAGAATTCCGCTACTACTTCTGCGAAAAGATGAGTGGTCACTTCCTTGGAGTTCATGGACATATCTTGGAGTATAACATCTCGGGCGATCACTGGTTGCCATCAATATTCAAAAGCGCAAGTAACTTTAGTGGTATTACCGAGGAGTCGAGCCGCTATCAAGGTGATGGATATGGCGCAGGTTTGGTCTATGGCTACGACTGGGTTCTTTCGAATCGTTTGAACTTTGAGTTTGCCGTAGGTGCAGGTTACGTTTTCTTTGATTACGACAGATATGGACCATCTAAGTGTGATCCTCTAATTGATAGCAACACTAAAGATTACTGGGGGTTGACTAAATTGGGTGTTTCATTAGTTTACATTATTAAGTAGAGAGCTTTATGAAGAGATACATTACAATATTAATTGCAGCAATATCGCTTAGCACTGTTGCCACAGCTCAAAATGGAACGCAATCTATCTTGGGTGCACGGGTCGATGTTAAGAGCTTTGTATACCAAGACGACTCAGTTACGATAGACTTGGAGTATAATTTCGATCAGCTAGAGATCGGTGTTAATGAAAGTGCTATCTTCTCACCCAATATCTTCAAAGGTGAAAATAGCCTTACGCTACCATCGGTAGTTGCTCGCAGACGTGGTGGAGCAAGATCTCAGAGTCGTGCGACAGCCTTGGGAAATAAAAAGAGTGTCGAGAAGTACGATAATCTATATGGTGAGCCTTATCAAATAGTTGAGTATTATGGCTCCGAAAAGATCACGACAGTGCCATATAGCGTTACGATTCCTTACGAGAGTTGGATGGTCGACTCTAAGCTATATGTCGATTGTTCAACCTATGGATGTTGCTCGATAAGCGACGAAGGTGCACTGCAACCAAGCAACAATCAACTCTTTGTCGCTCTCCCAGAGGTTGCACCTTATGAGGTAAAACCGCAAGTCGAGTTGATTAAACCTGAAAAGGTGGCAGTGAAGCGTCGCGATATCCAATACTCTTCGGCGTTGGTCTTTAGAGTAAATTCAACATACATTGATCCAAATTTGGAGGATAATAGAGCTGAACTTGTTTCGATCGACGAGATGATGCAGTCGGTGGTTTCTGACGAAGATTACACCGTAACGAAGGTCAATATTATTGGCTATGCCTCACCTGAGGGTAGTTTGGCTGCAAATATGAGACTCTCGGAGGGTCGTGCAACATCTTTGGAGGTGCTTCTAAAGCAAAAGTATAAAACCATCAATCCACGACTTTACAGCGTCTTGTTTGGTGGCGAAAACTGGGAGAAACTTCACGAGATCGTTAGCGATAGCCATATATCGCACAAAGCCGAGATCTTGAATCTTATCGACAATGTTCCAATCGAGGAGGGTCGCGAGACGAAACTTATGGCGCTCAATGGCGGTGAAACATATCGCTATTTGCTTAAGAATATCTTCCCGCTAACGCGTTTGGTGGTGGTCGATGTGGAGTATAATATCGACGCCTACGACTTGGATAGGATTGGCGAGTTGATCGACACAAAGCCGCAAAACCTAAGTCTCGAGGAGATGTATCGACTCTCGGAGAATTATGCGGTGTATGACAAGGAGTTCGAGAATATTTTCCTAACGGCAGCGAGAATATATCCAGACGATGAGGTTGCTTTGAACAACGCCTTGGTGACTGGAATCCGTCGAGGTGATCTTAGCCGAATTGGCCATCTTGCCGCAAGGGTTGATAAGCAGACTAAGCTAGCCGAATTGGCAAATAGCCTAGGTGTTTACTATCTGTTGGCAGAGGAGTATCAAACAGCTGAAAGTATCTTGCAGCGAGCCATAGATCTTGGAAGCCGCAGAGCGCAAGGCAATATGGATCAGCTGAAGGCAAAGTTAGAAAATATGGAGCAAGTAGAGGCTAACGAAGCCTTGAAAGCAAAGATATATGGTAGGTAATTGGTTAGGAATATTGAGCGCGAAGCCGACTAACACGGTCATTTTCGGCACTTTCCTGCGCTTTTTAATCCTCACGTACTACAGTACGCTGCGGTTAAAAATGCTCACAAAGCCCCAAAACTAACCATGTTATTCGACTTCTCAAAAAAAGGTAGCTAATAAGTTTTTAATTTATTAGCCACCCTTTTTTATGTTAGTCCATCGTAACCTTACTATCCCACCAACTATCGTTTGGTTTCCAATCAGATTTTAGCATCGCTCGTCTCTCACGCTCTTTAGCCTTGAGAGCCGTTGTTCGCCACGACTCTTTTAATGCTGCCTCCTTTTGTGGAGAGTACTCTCTGTCGGGAGTTGGCATTATAGCCTCGGTCTGGGCGAGCCACTCTTGAAGCATCGAGTCGAGCTCTTGAACCTTCTCGGGATAGAGGTGATTCAATGGTTCTAACTCGCTGATGTCGATATCGAGATTATATAGCTCGAGGTGATTATCCTCGTA
This sequence comes from Rikenellaceae bacterium, assembly GCA_047172885.1. GTDB lineage: Bacteria > Bacteroidota > Bacteroidia > Bacteroidales > Rikenellaceae > Alistipes. The sequence goes on from JBCQVS010000003.1 coordinate 93,442, forward strand.
ATAGCGAATCAATTTCCACTCACCGCAGCGAACTATACCCGAAGGAGCACCGCCTTGATTTCCATAGTGTGGATAGTGCCAAAATAGCGGACGTTCGGCAATTTCTTCACCGCTAAGTAGTGGCGTAATCGAAACACCGTCGACTTTTTGATCCTGGTTTTGTCCCAAGCC
>JBCQVS010000004.1:0-88616 GCA_047172885.1 Rikenellaceae bacterium
GCCCCTTGACCTGCATTAGTGCTTAGTACAGATAATCTATTGTCTGCATCATTAGATTCCCACCGATCAATTAACCGTGAAACTGTATTCCAATGAATATTTAACAGCTTGGCAACCTCTGCCAATGAATGACCAGTGTTAGACAATAATAATGCTTGACATCGACGACGAATAACCCAGCTATCACTATCCTTGTACAACTCTTCAAGTTGTTTCTTCTCGTTTTCCGAAAGTAGTACGTATCTCATATAAACTTCTGATTATGAAGTAAATATACGAAATATCTGCCACTTATCCAAAGAAAATATGAAAAATATCGCAATAATTATTTTGCACTACTTAATAGTAGGTGCTTTTTCATAAGGATAGTGAAGTTTTTGTGATAAATTTAGTGTTTTTGGTTATTATATTAAAGTATTGTATAATGCAAGCTTAGTTCTTAAAATTTCGTTATACAAAATTAACAATTATTAAACATCCACTACTATGAAGTAAAGCATTTGGTAAATAATTAAAAATGGTAATACCTTGGGTTTCAAGGTATTACCATCTACTAAAATATAAAAAAGGTAAACTAAAAATCAATAAATAGAGTGAAAAATTGGGCTCTATTACTGGCCGATTTTCATTAATTCCAAGTGAAGCTCCTTTCCAGAAAGGTTCGTACGATTTTTTGTCTTCTGCGAATTGTTATAAAGAGTCTGCATCGAGCAGTGGAGGATCGAGGCGATCTTCTGATTGTCGACAACCCCTAATCTATTTAGCGCCAAAATACGAAGCTCGGTGCTCAAGGTATTCTCGCCACGAAGTTTGATCTGCTTATCCTCGAGAAGCAATAAATTCAGCTCCTCGATAAAATTCGGGTACATCTTCAAGAAGGTGTAATCGAAGGCTTGGTAGAGAATTTTGATCTCGGCATTGAGCAGTAGTGATGAATCGCAATAGCGTTTTAGCTCCTCGAATTTGTTGTTGCGCACCAAGTTAGTGATCTTCAAAAATATCGCCTCCATCTTGGCAATATGGGTTGAGCAGACCTCGAAGGTGTTGCCTATATAGCTCTCCTTGATGTAGTTACTCTCCACAAGGCTCTTGTTTAGGCAACTCATCTCGTCGTAGGCTCTCGATAGCTCTTTGTTGACACTCTCGAGTTGCGATATATTCTCATCTAGTTTGCTATTAGCTGCATCGAGGCTCTTTAGGGTGTGGCGAAGTTTTCGATTCTTGAGCACCCAATTGTAAAAGAGTATCGCCAGACCACAAAGCGTGATGATAAGCAGCGCTGAGAATATTGTGAGATTTCGCGATTGCTTCCTATTTTGAGCCAACAGCAACCCATAAGTTGAATCCATCTTCGATGCAACGGCCATCATTCGAACCCGATCGACATAATTCATCGACATGGCTAGCGAGTAGGAAAGGTAGCTATATGCGCGTTTGATATCTCCCGACGAGAGCAAAATAACAGCCAACTCGTGGAATGAGGCAATATCGTGGTTGCAGGAACGTGTATCGGCGATAGCTGCAAGAATCATATTTTCGATAAAGAGGTCTGGATTCTCCTCTAAGCCATACATATGGGCTAGGGTATAGGCATCAATGGCATCATCGTGAGTCTCATTCTTTGATTGTGCAACGCTTTTCTGGAGTAGCGGGCGATAATAAGCCAACGAGTCGTTTTCGCAGTGTTGCCACGCTTTGCTACTAAGAAAACCTCTATCGCTAGGCCGAATCACCCTGGCTACCGAGTCGGTGAAATTGGCCTTTTGTTGGAGGTATTGGGGTGATAGCCTATTATCTCCCGAGGCGTACTGCTCCATATGAGAGTGGAGGTATAGCATCTGTTGGTAATACTCCAAGAGATTGTCATGCGAGGAGTTTGTCGGACGTAGGCTACTGAGCAGATCGGAAGCCTCTTTGAGCAGACCGCTAGCTGAGTATAGGTATGCCTTTTTTAAACACCATACAATATAATTATCCTGCTCGCCATTTTTTTTGCACCGTTCAACATTGTCGATTACCAGATCAAATGCAGCGTTGCTATCGTACTTCGAGAATTCGGTGTAGAGCATTAAATTGAGCACCTGCAACTGCTCGTCACTTTGAGCGCTATTGATCCTCGATTTTAATTGAGATATGCTCACCTCCTTGGCAGCACGATAATATTTGGCGCTATCAAGAGCGGCATCAAGTGAATTATAGAGCTCTTCTAACCTTTTTGGCTCTGCTGAAAAGAGAGCCGCAGGAAGCATTAGAAGCATTATTATAGTTAAAATGTTACGCATAACGTGGTGTATTTATGCCTAAAATATTAGGTATTGTTGTGGGTTGGGTAAACAAATTTATGAAAAAAATAGTCTATATCCAAATAAACACCATCCAAAATAGTAGCAAAAAGAAAACCTGCAAGGAAAATCGTCTGTTTTCCTTGCAGGTTTTAATAATTTATCTAGCCTCTATTTACTCGGCAATCATCCAATCTGGCATCGCCTCTCCCTTAAGATAGTGGTGGAAGAATTGTGACATCTTGGTTTGGAAGTCTAGCTTATTAGGGTCGGTGATAGGCCAGTGTGGTTGATCGTTGTAGTTTAGCAACCACGCTGGTTTCTCGAGACGACGAAGTGCAATAAAGTACTCGATACCTTGCCACCAGGGCACATGACCATCCTTGTCGTTGTGCATTATGAGGATTGGGGTGTTGACCTTGTCCATCGTGTAGATCGGTGAGTTCTCGGTGTAACGTGCTGGAGTCTCCCATGGAGTAGCACCGATACGGCTCTGACCATGCTCATATTGGAATGCACGGTTGCGGCCAGTCTCCCAACGGATACCACCATAAGCACTAACCATATTTACCACTGGAGCACCCGACTCGATCGCAGCAAACATATTGGTGCGAGTAGCCAAGTAAGCAACTTGGTAACCTCCCCAACTGTGACCTTGAGCAGCGATCTTCGACGCATCGACAAAGCCCATCTCCAAGATCTTCGACACACCTGGCATCAATGAGTTGTAGCAACTCTCACCTGGGTAACCATCGACATATAGAATATCTGGGTTGAAGATCACGTAGCCGTTGCTTAGGTAGTAGTGATAGTCGATCGACGAGCGGTGTACCTCTGGGGTTCTGTGTGAGTATAGATTGTCTGAATCGCGCTCGTAGAAGTTACAGATCATTGGGTATTTCTTCTCAGGATCAAAATTCTCAGGCTTGTAAAGGTTTCCCTTGAGTGTGTCGCCGTGGAGTGAAACCCATGAGATCTGCTCAACTGAGCCCCACAAGAACTCCGCTTGTTGTGGATTCACATCAGTTACTACGCTCTCGCCACCTTTGAAATCAAGTGCCGCAACGTAGAGGTTAGGAAACTCTTGGAAATTCTCACGTGTGAATAGCAAGCGATTGCTATCCTCAGCTTTTGTAGGTGTGCCGTAGCGATACTCGCCCTTAGTTAGAGTCTTAACTACGTTTGGCTTGTTTACGCTCATCGAAGCAAAACCGCTCTCCTTGGTCTGGTTGTCGAAAACAGAGAGCAGAAGTGTCTCCTTGCTTCCGATCACCTTGTCGCCACCTCTTGGGCCGTAAGGAGTCACCTCAGCGTCGAAGTCGATGATGCGGTAAGTGGTGTTGCTCTTGTAACCATCGGTGATGCGTGCAGGAGCCTTAGTGCCTGTTGGGTCGATAGCCCAAATATCGCATTTGTCATAAATGTAGAAAAGTGCATCATCCTCAGCCCAGCCAGCCGAACCGAAAGATGTTGGAAGCTCTGGCACGTTGCGAGATGGGTCGTAAACTGCAACAACGTCAGGAGTCACGAGCTTAATAAAACGATCGTCAGCGATAGAGTATGCGTTCCATGTGCTATCTACATCCTTATACCAATATAGATACTTCTGGTCGGGAGAGATCTTAATAGATGAACTCTCACCCTTGAAAAGCTCCTTTTGCTCGCCAGTTGCGATATTCTTCAAATAGACGTCAGCGCGGCTCTTTCCGCTCCACATACTCTCGATTTGGTATGGGATAGTTGTGCTAACAAGAGCTAGGTCGCTATCGCCATCCTTGCCAAAGAGTTTGCAATCTGGCAATTTAGATGTTGAGAGTTGCGTAACCTCGCCACTTTGGGTGTTGTAGAGTGCAGTGTAAGCAAACTTGATATCTTTGTCGTAGTCGATAACTTGTTGAGTCTTGAGCTTTGGCTCGTTCCAGATCCAAACGTCAACCTTCGACTTGTTGCTCTCCAAGATCGTTGTGTCGGCAACAGGGTAGGCTGGTGAAACGCCGAAGAATAGGCGAGAGGTAGACTCTGCGAAACGAGGTGTGAAGTTCTCGTTTACGATCCAATCCTCCTCAACTGAAGCAATGCTGATTTGGCTTGCCGATGTACCATTCCAATAGTAGATCTCATTCTCGCTTCCGCTCTTATCTTTTCCTAGGATGATGTAAGCGGCAGCACCTTGCTCACTAACGCTAAGCTTTGCACTTTTAGCATCCTTCTCAAGGTCGATTGTCGAAGCAACCGCACCCTTTGAAAGGTCAAAAATTGTGATCTTCGAGTACTCACCCTTTTCGCTTTGGTTAAAGATGATGTAGCTCTCTTTTGCTGAGAATTGATACTCACCAACGTGGTCGAACTCTACGCTTACGCCAGCAAAATCGGTGATAGTTAGCTTGTTTGACTTACCAGTGCGGTATGCTAGCCATTTGCTCTGCTCTTTTGAAACCTTTAGGTCGTTCAACGAGTCGATTAGAGTTGTTGCATCTGCTTTGATATTGTAGATTCCCAACTGCTTGCCAGGAAGATCCTTCACCTTAGCGAGCTTAAGAGAGTCAACAAGGGTTTTCGATGGTGCGATTGTCGCTACCACGATATTGTTATCCACTCTTTGAGGTCTGTTACCTCCGTCGAATGTTTTAAGTGTTGCGCCGCTAGCAGAGTAAATTGTTACGTTGCCATCGCCAACCCAAGGGGTGATCTCGGCAATCACATACTCACCATCGTCGGTAATGGCCTGCGAAGTGATTCTGTTCCACTGCCTGATGTCCTGCCAGTCGAGAGGCTTTTTCTGAGCAAAACTACCTGTGCAGAGCGTGGTTAGTAGTGCCAATTGCAAAAGTTTCTTCATTTTTTAATGTTTTAATTGTTTATGACAAAGAGGTTAGGTTCGGCCTCAAAAGAGAACGTGAACCTAACCTGCTATTGTTTTGTAAGAGTATCTTAATACATATTTTGCTCACAAAGAGAGTTGTAGTTAACCTCTACATCTGGAATCTTCCAAATCCAACCATCTGCATCAGCATCCTTGTCGATGAAAGTACAGTAAGTTGTGTCGTAGTTGCGACCACGGTGGCAACCCAAACCTAGACGCTTAAGGTCAAACCAACGGAAACCCTCACCCCAAAGCTCTACACGACGGCTGTTCATAATCTCCTCGATCAACTCATCACCTGTGCTACCTGCTGCTACGTAGCTTGGATCACGAGTCACTTGGAACTCCGAGAAGATCGCTTGAGCCGAAGCGTCGTTACCTGAGCGAGCGTAAGCCTCAGCACAAATTAGGTACATCTCCGCAAGGCGCATAAATGGAACGTCACCTACGCTGTTACCTGTTGCGCGAGCTTCATACTTAAGGTTTTGGTACTCTGTTGCAGAATAACTTGACGATGGAAGGTGAGCATCACTTCCTGTTGGATCCCACCAACCGCGACGCAAGTCGGTCTCAGACATTGTGTCGTAAGTGTCGGCATTGATACAACGTGAACCTCCGCGGATAGCTGTAGACGAGAAGTTCCACGACATGTAAGAATAGAACGAGTAGAATGAAACACCTTGGTCGTCGGCAGTTGTAGCTGCGTACATAGCCTCATCGGTCTCGGTTGAAATATCTGCGAAACCACAGAACAACTCGTCACCCTCCATTAGGGCAAGGCCGTCAGAGGTTGCGTGCTCGATTGCCTTAGCTGCATAAGTAGCAGCCGATGAGTAGTTGTGCATTGTCAAAGCTACACGAGCTTTAAGACCCATAACTACATCGGTTGTGTAGTGACTTACGGCTGGAATTCCAAGGCTGTCGAAGTCTACCTTTGAAAGAGCCTCGTATGCTGCATCAAGGTCTGCGTTGATAAGAGAATAAGTATCTTCTGTAGTCTCACGAGCTTGATCGTCGGTTGTTGCAGCAGTGCGGTAAACGATACCTAGTGTGCTAGAGTTGCCGCCATTTGCCGAGTAGGCTGCTCCATAATATTGAGTAAGATTGAAGTGAGCCCAAGCACGGATAGCCAATGCTTCACCCTTAACTTGGTTGTATAGATCCTCCTCAGCATCGTTGTACTCAACAGTCTCCAAACCCTCTAGGATCATATTTGCATTCATAATCCATTGGTAGTAGTGCTTCCAAAAGATTGCATTGTAGTTTGCGCCAGAGTTAGTCGGAGCACTCCATCCTAGGAAGTCCAAACGGTGCCATGAAGATGAAAGGTTCTCCCAATAGTGGTCATCACCCAAAGCCTCGCGAGCAATCATAAGTCCTGGCTCGCCACCATATCCTTGTGCGCTGAACGAGGTGGATACCATCTCTTTGTGGATACCAATAAGTGATAGGTATAGGTTGTCGACTGACGATAGCGCCTCGGTGTCAGAGATTGCAAGACTCGAATATGTTTGTAGATAATCTTCAGAGCAGCTTGTCAAAGATACCGCTCCCATAAGGGATAATCCCAATGCTATATTTTTGATTAATTTCATAGTCTAGTGTTTTTTAATGTTTAGAATGAAAGGTCTAGGCCAATAGTGTAAGAACGAGTTGGTAGTGATGAATTGTAGATGATACCAGAGTAGTTACCCATTGGGTTCAAACCATCGCGAGCCTTCAACATAAATAGGTTCTCAGCAGCTACACTTACACGAAGTGATTTAATTTGATACTTAGTCAATAGCTCTTTAGGGACGTTGTAACCAAGGTTTACAGAGCGAAGGTTAAGGTAGTCTGAGCTTACCAACCAACGAGTAGAGTATGCTTGACCGATGCTAGTTGTGTGAGTAGAGTTTGCATCTACGCGAGGAACGTCGGTGATGTCACCTGGAGTAGTCCATGCATCAAGGATATCAGTGTGCTTTGTTTTAGTGTAGTCACTTACATCCATAAGAGTGCGGTAGCTATAATCAATTACTTGACCACCCAATTGGTATGAGAATGTTGCACCAAGATCGAAGTTCTTGTAACCAAGGTTGAAACCGAAACCACCATATACGTCAGGGGTAGAAGCACCGCTATAATCTTTCTTAGCGTAAATGTAAGAGTTTGTAAGAGTTTTACCATCTACCTCTACGATTGTCTCCTCTACTGAGCTCGAAAGTGTACCGTCAGCAGCGTTGTAAGTATCTGTGTCAAGGTAGAATAGACCATCACCAGTTGCGCTATCTACGCCGTACCATTGGTAAAGGTAGAACTCATACATTGAGTAGCCCTCCATCCAAATTGTTTGATCGTCGATATAACCAGACTCCATTCCCTCAGGAAGTTTCACGATCTCGTTTTTGTAGTATGTTGCATTAGCATTGATTCCAAGTGACCAATCTTTTGTGTCGATAACCTTGAAGTCAAGATTTACCTCGACACCTTTGTTACTTACCTTACCAACGTTAGCGATTGTTGAAGTAGCACCAGAAGAAGCAGGGATCGAAACGTCGAATAGAAGATCCTTAGAATCTTTCTTGAAGAACTCAACGCTACCAGACAACCAGCCTAGGAAGCCGAACTCAACAGCAACGTCAGTAGAGACTTGAGTCTCCCATTTAAGATCTGCATTAGCGATGTCAGTATAGTAGATACCAGCCTCTTCACCACTGTTGTAACCTCCCTCATAAAGATTTTGGTATGCGTAGTAACCATCAAGGCCATCGTTACCAGTCTCACCATACGATACGCGAAGTTTAAGATCGTCAACCCATGAGGCTGAAGCCATGAAATCCTCCTCGATAACTCGCCAGCTAGCACCAGCAGAGTAGAAGTCTCCCCAACGATTCTCGGCGCTAAAGCGAGAAGATCCATCTCTACGATATGAAGCAGATAGGTAATATTTGCCACCGTAGTTGTAGTTCATACGAGCGAAGTAACCCTCTTTGGTGTAGTTGTCAGTGTAAGAGGAAGTAGAAGATACTGTTAGGAAGTTGTCCATCTCGTACAAACCATCCAATACTTGCTCCTTTTTAGCAACATATACGTAGTTGTACTCGTAGCTATAATTCTCGTGACCAGCCAAGAAGTCGAAGTGATTCTCACCCAACTCGAAGTTGTAAGATACCAATTGGTTAAGTGTTTGAGAGAGTGTATTACGTCTTGAAGTGTAAAGGTTACCAGAACCTTGACCATCACCAACGTAAGGGTTATAGAAGATCGAGCTATTGTAGCCAGTGTTGTTAAGCGAGTAGTTCGCTGTGATATTCAAACCCTCGATAGGAAGGAAAGTAACGTAAGCGTTAGCTGTTTGAGCATTACGAGTCAACAAACGGCGGTTCAAATATGTCTCAGCAACTGCATCACGGCCAGCATCTGAAAGACGTGTTCCATCGTAGTCGTAAACATACTCGTCAGGGTTTGTTGTAACGTTACCGAATGAGTCAAGGTAATCGCCAGTTGTCAAATCGTGCTTGTGAACTGGATAGATTGGTGACATATTACGAACGAAACGAACAAGGTTACCATATGTGCTTGAGCTGCTCTCAGTAGCGATAGAGTAGTTTGAGCTAACACGAGAAAGGTTTACGTTAACACCCGATTTAAACCAATCAGTTGGATTAACGTTGTGTGAAAGACGAGCTGTGTAACGCTCGAAGTCAGTCTCGATCATGTAACCCTCGTCGTTAAGGTAAGAGACAGAAGCGTATGTGTCGCTCTTGGCACCTTTAGTATTATAACCCATGTTGTACTCTTGACGGTAACCTGTGCGGAATGCAGCATCTTCCCAATCGAGATCATCACCCCATTTTAGAGCGCTTGCCGATGAGTTGATCTTACCATCTGTGCCTACAACAGCACCATCAGCGATGCCTGTGTATACGTTATAACCTCCAAGTTTGTCGATAAGTCCAGCTGAAGCAACTGAAGCAGCCTCACTCTCTGAGTATGTACCAGAAGTTACATAAGCATTCTTAAGCATTGTCCAGTTAGTCTCATAAAAATCTGCGATTCCAACAGTAGAGTAGTCAGCGTAAGAGCGTGAAGACCAACCGTTACGGATCGAGAAGTTTACTACTGAACCCTCAGTCTTACCCTTTTTAGTAGTGATCAAGATAACACCGTTACCTGCACTAGAACCATAAAGAGATGTAGATGCAGCATCCTTAAGGACGGTCATACTCTCGATGTCAGATGGGTTGATATCCGAAAGATAACCATCATACACAGCACCATCGACAACGAATAGAGGATCGCTAGAAGCATTCATCGAACCGAAACCACGAACGCGGATCTCAGCCTCATCACCTGGTTGACCAGTAGCAGATGTTACCTGTACTCCCGATGAAGTACCCTCGAATGCAGAAGTTGCATTTGTGATAACACGTTTGCCAAGGCTCTCAGAGTCAACAACCGATGCAGAACCTGTGAAAGATGCCTTTGTTTGAGTACCGTAAGCAACTACGATTACATCTTCTAGTGCTTGAGAATCTTCCTCGATTACAATCTGGAAGTTTGTTTTACCAGAAATTGGTGTAGTTACTGTATTGTAACCAATGTATGTTACTACAAGGTCTCCAGCGCGTGGAGCCAAAAATGAGAATTCGCCATTAATGTCGGATGTTGTTCCGAGATTTGTTCCATCGACTGTAATGGTTGCACCAAGGATTGGCTCACCAGCTACATCAGCGATGCTACCCGAGATTCGTATGTTTTGAGCGGCAACTGACAAAGTCATACCCAAAACAACAACCAGAGAAAGTAATAGTTTTCGCATAAGCATTAAATTTTTATAGTTAATTGTCTGGTGCAAAGTTAGGATTTAATAAAAAAAATGAATAATAGATTGGCTAAAAATTTTATTAATATTTTCGACTAGTGATAATTTTACGCTAAAACACTCTATTTAGTTACGATTTTGTATTATTTGTAGAATTATGCTGATAATCCTATATTACGACTGAAAATAGTATTTAAAACTGCAAAATCGTGCTGAATCTAATTGCTGTTTTGTGCGATATTGGCGTAAATAAATATCTTGTAAATCAAATATTTACAGAATGTTAACGCTTTTTCTTTGTTTGAGTCTATACCTATATATAATATAATTAACAAATTTGCAAACTATTTTAGTTGGCTGGAAGTGGTGAAAAATAGAAGAAAATGGAGAGTGTGATAAAATTTTGCAACTTTTGCCAAAAAACGCAATTTTTCGATTTTTTCAATGAAAACTGGATAAATTTTGTTGAAATAGACCTTTTTTATCGCGAAAACGAGTAAAAAGTGGCAAATTTTTGCTAAAAATGAGATTATTTTGACTCTTTGTTGTTTTTGCAATCTTTTTTGATTAGTTTTGTTGCAGTTCAAACTATTAATTCAAATATTTTAAAATCTATGAGAAAAATTAATTTACTATCGATTGTTTTACTCATCCTTCCCGTTATGGCATTTTCGCAGCCAACAGGTGAGAAGATTGAGTATTATTTGCCCGAGGGTGAGTTTACCTACAATCCCGACATTTCGACTCCAGCGGAGTTTCTAGGCTACGAAATTGGAGACCAGCACGTGACCACTTATGAGATTTACCAATATTTGGAGCTTTTGTCATCACAGACCGATCGTTTTACTTACGAGTACCACGGTAAAACTTACGAGAACCGCAAACTTATGTATGTTACGGTTACTTCGCCCGAAAATCACAAAAACTTAGATGCAATCCTCGAGGAGCACGATAAAATCTCGGATCCAACATATAGCGGCTCTTTAGATTTCAGCTCTATGCCAATTGTAACATGGCTAGGCTACTCGATCCACGGAAATGAGGCGAGTGGAATCCAAGCGGCATTGGCAGTATCGTACTTCCTTGCAGCAGCGCAAGGCGAGGAGATGGATGCAATCTTGGCAAACTCGGTGATCGTTGTGCATCCAATAATCAACCCTGATGGTAGCGACCGTTTCGCAACTTGGGTAAACTCGGCACGTGGATTTACTCGCGTGAGCGATGAGAACTCAAGAGAGTTTAATGAAGTGTGGCCAGGAGGCCGCTCGAACCACTACTGGTTTGACCTGAACCGCGATGTGCTTCATATTCAACACCCTGAGAGTCGTTCAAAGGTGGATATGTACCTTAAATATCGTCCAAATATCCTTAGCGACCACCACGAGCAGCGTTCACACAGCCACTTTTTCTATATGCCAGGTGCTTTATCGCGCAACAACCCACTCACTCACGCGGATAACTGGCCACTAACAAAGGCGGTTTCGAAGTATCACGAGGCTGAGCTAGATAAGATCCAAACAATGTACTACACCGAGGAGGGTTTCGATGACTACTATTATGGTAAAGGTTCGACCTATCCAGATATCCACGGTGCTGTTGGTATGCTATTCGAGCAAGGTTCTGCACGTGGTCACTATCGCATGACACTCAACGGAGTTCTTACTATCGCAATGGCAACTCGTAACCAGGCAACTACCTCATACTCAACTATTCGCGCTTCGATGGGCCTTAAAGAGGAACTTCTAAAATTGCAGTATGACACCTATCGTGAGAACTACGCAAAGGCTCAAAATCAAAAACTTGCGGGTTATGTCTTCGGAGGTAAAGGTACTCGCGGTGTGAACTACGAGGTGCTTAAGACTCTTTTGGGTCAACAGCTTGAGGTGTACCGTCTTGGCGCTGATCTTTCGGCAGAGGGTAAAGAGTTCTCGACCGAGGATTCATACTTTGTGCCAATCGTTCAACGTGATGCGGGTAAGCTAACCACTCTCTTTGAGAATGTAATGGAGTTCCCAGATAGCGCGTTCTACGACATCACAGGATGGACACTCTCTGAAGCGGCTAACCTTAAGATGGTTAAGGCAAAGAGTGCAACCAAGGGCGAGAAGTTGGAGACAGCTGAGCTTGCAGCAGGAAGCGTAATTGGTGAGAAATCTCCATATGGTTACTTCTTCCGCACCGATGAGTATTATGCTCACAAGGTGATCTACGCTTTGCAAGCAGCAGGTCTAAGAGTTAAAGCATCGCAAAAGCCTTTCGACTATGCGATCAATGGTGAGGTTGAGAACTTTGCGTGTGGAACAGTTCTAGTTCAAGTGCCTAACCAAGCTCTTTCGGCAGATGAGATCTACGCGTTGGTTAGCAAATTGGCCGCTGAGACAGGTGTTGACATCTACGCAACTGGCAGTGGTGCAGGTGAAAACGCTCAAATGGGTAGTGCTCGTTTTGCATTCCTCGACAAGCCAAACGTAGCTATCGTTGTTGGTAGCGGCGTTGACTCTCGTTATGTTGGTGACGCGTGGTTTATCCTTGACGATCGCATGGAGATTCCTGTGGCTCACCTCGATATCACTATGCTATCGGCTTCGACACTTAAACCATACAATACTTTAGTTGTAACGGGCGAGTTCCCAATGACCGACAAGGTTAAGGCCGATTTGAAGGCTTGGGTGAATAATGGTGGTACGCTAATCACTTTGGGTACTGCATGGAAGAGCGCTAACACCCTTGGTTTGACCGCTTTAACTGTTAGAGAGAATGTCTACGCTGCTGATGCTGACACCGCTCCAAAGGCTTATGAGTTGCGCTCTTCGGAGTCGGTAGGTCGCGCTGTAGCGGGTGTAATCCTCAATAGCGAGATCGACACAACTCACCCATTGATGTGGGGTTACGATCAATCGGAGCTTTCGATGTTCCACGTTGGTACAACATTCTTCAACGAGATCAAGGACAAATATAGCGTTCCTGTACGATATACTGGCGAGGTGATCTGCGGATATGTCTCTGATGATAACGTTAAGAATTTGGCTGATAGCCCATCGGTTCTAGTTGGTAGCGCAGCTGCTGGTCGCGTTGTGGTATTCAACGGAAATCCTAACTTTAGAGCATTCTGGGTAGGAACTCAAAAGATCTTCTTCAACTCGATCTTCTTCTCTAAGGCGATTGCGACTTCTAAGTTGGAGTCTGTTGCGGAGTAGTTTCTGATCTATATAAATTTAAGGGCTGATAATCTCCTCCAGGTTATCAGCCCTTTTTATTTAATTTCGTGTAATCTCGACTAATTTGCCTATCTTTGTCTTTGAAATATTTAACAGTAAAAGAATGATACCACAAGATCCGATGATCCTTTTTAGTTTCATAAATACGAAACTCAGGGACGAATATGATTCACTCGCGGCGCTTTGCAAAGCTATGAATATTGACCAAGCAGAGCTCATTGAAAAGCTCAATGGCGCAGGTTTTGAATATAGTGAGGAGAACAATAAATTTTGGTAAAAGTAAACAAAAAAAGTAAAGATTATGCAAATTCACGCACATGAGATCCTCCGAATGATGGAGGGAAATACCTATACAACAGCATCGCTCAAGGAGGCTATTGTCGCCACATTCGGCTCAGAGGCACGTTTCAACACCTGCTCTGCCGAGGGAATGGATGCCGATGCAATTATAGCGTTTTTGGAGGCTAAAGGTAAATTTAAGCCCTCTGAAAGTGGTTTTACGATGGATATTACCAAGGTTTGTAAAGATTATTAATGCCTTAGGTGGACTTAAGTAAACGCAAAAAAAAACTGCAAGAGATTAGAGATAATCCTTGCAGTTTTTTTGTTGAATCTTCTATCCATCCAACTGTTAAGTCCTATTGAAGAACTCGCTCGATGTAAGATTTGTAATCCTTGATCTCTGGCTCGTAATCCTCGGTTGCGAAGAGTGGAGACGAGATAATAAAGTCAGCTGACGAGCGGTTGAACGCCGTCGGAACGTTGTAGAGTGTCGCTAAACGGAGTAGCGCCTTAACATCCACATCGTGTGGTTGAGCCGACATCGGATCCCAAAAGAAAATAAGAGCAGCAATCTGGCCATTTGCGATCATCGATCCAAGTTGTTGGTCACCGCCAAGTGGGCCAGATTTAAGAAGTGTGATATCTAGAGCAAGCTCTTCGGCAGCTTGGTCATCATCGTGGTTACATTTGTTGTTTAGTCTGTGGTTTAGAAGGGTCTTCTCGACCATCTTGCCAGTGGTGCCGGTACACACCATTGCGTGCTTACTAAGCACCGAGCAGTTCCAATCTACCCATTCTGCAAGATCTTTTTTCATAAAGTCGTGGGCTACAAGCGCCACTTTTTTTCCAACTGTTGTCATAATTGCATCCAATTTTTTTGTGAGAGTCGCATCCGTTTGACTCTCGGTTTCTTTCCATTAATTCGGTGCAAAGATAATGCAAATAATTGGAATAACTAAATATTTTTAAAATTTAATTGAACTTTAACAACTCTGAAAACGTTTGCAACTAGTAGATTTATATAGAGAAATCCAGGATAAATCCGACCTCTAAATCATTGTCCCACAGCCAATAGCGTTGGTCTGAGGAGTCGACTTTTACCACCTTAACACTAGCCTCAACATTTTCTACTCCACTAAGCCCAGTAGCCTCTAATTTGACAGTTAATGAATTATCTAAATAAATACCACCCTCAATGGTAATTGTATATTGAGCCGTGTAATCAATATTAGAAACCACATAAATGCTCTTATTCTTGTCGAAAATTATCTGTTCGCTCTGCTTGTTGAACTCCTTGACCATCTTGCTGCCCGAGACAATTCCGATCTCGGTTTGGCTTAAAAATAGTGTGCTGTTGGTGTTGGTCTCCTCTTTATTCTCAGTCGAGCTGCTTCCGCTCTCTGGGGTGCTTGTGCAGGCAGCAAGGCATATAGCCGCCAAAAGATATATTGCAAATCGTTTCATCTATTCAACGTATATTTTTTTGTTAATATAATATGTACTCGAGCCTCTGGTCACGGTAGCTTTAATGGTGTGCTCACCAGCGGTTAGTGTGACATATGAAGTAGATAATTGTGTATCATCTATTTGCCAACTTACCACATCTCCATCTTGCGAGTTTAAGATCTTAAGCTCCAACTGTTCGCCTACGCTATAATTGTAGATAATAAGATTTATCAGAGGTAGGGTAGTGTTTTGAGCAATCGTTGTGAACGATCCAGAGTAGATCTCTGAGTATTCTCCACTCGACTCCTTGCCCGATATCGTCACAGAGTAGCTTGTACTAGGCTCTAATCCAGTGAAAGTGTATGTGCAATCGTTGTCTACCTCGGCGCTAATCTCTCCCAACTCATCTCCGCTTACGGTAACGATAAATGAGCTATATGTTTGTGGATTCCACTTGATGGTAACCTCAGTTTGTGCTGCGCTTATCTCCATCTGCTCGATTGATGAGTAGTAGCTCGTGATCTCGAAATCTTTGCTGTTCGCACCGCTTGCAATGTATACGCTTCCATAGTAATCGCTGCAGAAAGGGGCCGAAATCAGCACCTCGTAACTGCCCTTATCTATCTCCTCGATGCTGTACTCTCCATTTTCATCTGTCACAGTTTCATAAATGTCGTCGGAGCTCTCGGCATAGAACTTAAGCGTAGCACCTGCGATCGCCTTACCGCCATCATCGGTCACTTTTCCTGAGAGCGACTGCTTATTTTGTATCACCGAAAAGCTAACTGTCCCATCGCTATTTTGGACAATATCACTGATGCAAAACGCAGGAGCCTCTCCCGACCAACTTGCAGCCGCAGGTGTCGATGATGCCGTCCATGAATCATTGGTCAAATATGGGTAGGGAACATACCTCTCGGTTAGAACCGAGAAAACTTTATTGCCCGCAACGATAAATCTGAAACACTCGTGCGAAGTCTCTCCATTAGGATTATTATCGTCCCATTTCGAGATATAATCGCTCGAGCGGTCGATATGCGTGATAAATAGGCCACTCGCTGAGATGTAATTATCCCACACAATGGCGCTACGTTGATGATTCTCAATTAAAAAATATTCATCCTCGACATCGGTGAGAATCTTGTAAACCTCACCGCAATGTATCGGATCAATGGTTATCTCTTGCTCTTTTTCCAATACAATGGGGCTATTCCAACCGATCATATCCAACTCCAATCCGTTGTGCATCGGTGGAGTGTTGCCACTATTGTTATACGATCCACTTGTCATAATGTCGTAATAGCCAAGTCCTGGGCTACTGCCGCCAGTACTACCATCGGTGTCGTAGTGGTCGGCAAGTCCAAAGATATGGCTAAACTCGTGGCAGAAAGTTCCGATTCCGGCAATTACGCTACCCGACGAACCGCGCAGCTCCGATGTGCAGGCATAAATATATAATCTCTTGCCATCGAAAGTTGGTCGAGATGCTACGGCCCACATATGTGGCCAGATAGAGTCCTCGGTCGCACCTTCAGCCTCGTTGTGTCCAGCGTAGTATACAAAAACATTGTCGATATATCCATCGCCGTTGTTGTCGTATTGCGAAAAATCGACTCCAGCCTCATCGGCCATAGCGACAGCATCCCAGACCATCTGGTCGGGGAGTAGGTCTAAACCATCCTCGTCATTGGCGCCATAGTAGCTACGTGTATTCTCTAATGTGTAAGGGCCATAAACATCAAACTGACCATCAAACTGACCTCGTGAGTTAGCCCAAAAGTAATCTCTAGCGCTTCCAGTAGCACCTGAAACCGAGTAACCCTCCTGGTTCAATTGGTTGGTAAACGCCTGATTAGGATTTTCTATCGAGAACGCAACATCGGAATATTCGACAAGGATAACAGCTGCTTTTACCTCGCCCTGGTTAGGAAAACCATTGATCGAGGAGCGAGTTGTGACTGCACTTCTCTCGACTCTACGACTCGCATTGGCGCTTCTCGAAATCGTGGTCATTTGACTTTTGGTAACTCCCGCAGGAGGCGATTGCAACACCCCGTCGATCGAAACTCTCTGCTCGGTAAGCGAGATTTGCCCCAAAGAGGAGTATGATGCGTAGTAGTAATAACCATCCGAGCCCATACCAATAGGGTAGCCACTCTCGGTTGTTCGCCACGAGAAATATTCGTCTCCTTTGATATATATACTAATCTGCGTGCCATCGGCCTGCTCAACGCTAATTAATCCAGGTTTAGCTGGTACGGCGAGTGAACTTTGCGTGTTAAAAAGTAGCACTGTAAAGAGAAGTGATAGAAAGATATTGAATTTGCGTTTAAATGTCATTTCTTAAGTGAGTTTAACGTTTCCGACAAAAGTAATGATAATATCTTTATGATCTACTTTTTGAGTATAATTAGCATCAAAATTATGAAAATTGTAAACAGATTCTTTATTTTTATCAATAATTTACTACCTTTGCCCCGTACACAACAATTGTGTATGGGGGTGCTGTAATAACGGCTGAGATTATACCCATAGAACCTGATGCGGGTAATGCCGTCGAAGGGATTGTATTTCTCTATGTGCGTTTCTGCGTCTTCACGTATTATTTTTTAACTTTTTTACTTGATTATGAAGAAGATTTTGCTTCTCTCTGCTGCGCTTTCATGCGGTAGTTATGCAATGTCGCAAACCACCGATTCACTAAAGGTTGTTTCGATGCAAGAGGTTGTTGTTTCGTCGGTGCGAGCTAGTGCCACTACGCCAACAGCAAATGTTGAAATTGACAAAGGTGTTATCGAAAAGTCGAACTATGGCCAAGATATGCCATTTCTGCTCTCGATGACTCCTTCGGTTACCGCTACCTCGGATGCGGGAACTGGAATTGGTTACACCTCTCTGCGTATCCGCGGAACGGATGCCTCGCGAATTAACATCACAACCAACGGTGTGCCGCTCAACGACTCTGAGAGCCACTCGGTCTATTGGGTCAACCTTCCCGATTTAGCCTCGTCGCTAAGCAGCGTGCAGGTGCAACGTGGTGTGGGTAGCTCGACAAATGGTGCTGGTGCGTTTGGTGGAAGCATCGACATGAGCACCGATAGACTCTCGCCAACCCCTTCGGCTTCGGTCGACCTTTCTTTTGGTTCGTATGGCACAAGCAAGCAATCGGTTGCCTTCGCTACGGGTCTACTTAGCGATCACTGGGTCTTTAGCGGACGATTCTCGCAGATTCACTCCGACGGATATATCGACCGTGCGAGCTCTGATCTGCAATCTTATCTGTTGCAAGCTGGATACTACAATGGTGGTACAATGCTGAAATTCATGACCTTTGGAGGTAGCGAGGAGACCTACCATGCATGGAATGGAGTGGATGCTTCGCTAATGGAGACCAACCGCACATATAACTCATGCGGTGAGATCGAGGATGAGAATGGCGATGTGATTGGCTACTACGACAACCAGATCGACAAATATAACCAAACTCACTATCACTTAACTCTTTCGCAACGCTTGACCGACAAGTGGAATTTAGATGCTACGCTTCACTATACCGATGGTTTTGGTTACTACGAGGAGTATAAAAACGACCGTTGGTTAGAGGAGTATAGCCTTGCGGATGAGAATAACACCAATAGCAACTTGATCCGTCGCAAACTTATGGATAACGATTTTTACGGCGTTGTGGCGTCACTAAACTATGACTATGAGAATGTTCACTTCGTTGTCGGAGGTGCAGCAAATAGATACGTTGGTGACCACTACGGAAATGTTATCTGGGTGCAAAACTACACGGGTCAATTGGACGAGTCACACGAATATTATCGCAATCAAGGTGTTAAGGATGATGCAAATATCTACGCCAAGCTAAACTACTCGTTCACTTCGGCTCTGTCGCTTTATGCCGATATCCAAGGTCGTTACATCGGTTACACAATCGAGGGTGACAACGATAAATGGGATTGGTCATCGTCAACGCCTCAAAGGTTGGATGTCGATGAGAAGTACTACTTTATGAACCCAAAGGCGGGTCTAAACTACCAATTCTCAGAGAATAGCCGCCTCTACGGATCGTTCGCTATGGCTAGCAAAGAGCCAACGCGTAACAACTTCACAGATGCTCAAAGCACGGAACTTCCTCGACCAGAGACGCTTTATGATTACGAGCTTGGTTACTCTTACGCCTCACCAACATTCTCGGCAGGCGTGAACCTCTACTACATGAACTACAAAGATCAGCTGATCTTAACGGGTGAGACCAACGAGATCGGTGAACTTATGGCCGATAATGTCGAGAAAAGTTACCGCGCAGGAGTAGAGTTAACAGCTGCTGTAAAGATAGCCCGCAATTTGACATGGAGTGGAAATGCAACCTTTAGTCGCAATAAGATCCAAGATTACGTGGCATATGTAGATGCTTACGACGAGAATTGGGACTATTCGCAACAAGTCGACGAGTTGGGCGAGGTAAATATCTCATACTCGCCAAATGTGACCGCTGCATCACTGTTCGAGTATCAAAAAGGTCGTTTCTACGCAGCATTCCAATCAAACTACGTTGGTGAGCAATATTTGGCTAACACCAACGACGAGGGATTGCTCTTGGAGAGCTACTTCGTAAACAACCTACGTGCAAGCTACGAATTCCCAATCACGGGCTTCTTGAAGCGAGTTATCGTAGGCGCATCGGTGAACAATATCTTCAACACGGAGTACTCGAGCAGCGGATTTAGTTATAGTTGCTACGAGCAAGGTGAGAAGGCTAACTACCTCTACTACACCCCTCAAGCAACCTGCAACTTTATGATGAACCTTAGTCTTCACTTCTAATTATGATGGATTTCTCCCTTTTAGAGATCATAGGAACTCTTATCGGTGTGCTCTATTTAGTGTTGGAGTATCGTGCTAATGTGTGGCTTTGGCCAGTGGGTGTGATAATGCCGCTGATCTACATTTTCGTCTGCTACGATGCTGGTATATATGCCGATATGGGTATCAACGTCTACTTCTTCCTAGCTGCGATCTACGGATGGATTGTATGGTATAAAGGTAATTCGCGAAGAAGCTCAGAGGGTGATTCCTCAGAGGGTGAACCTATGAGCATTGTCCGCACTTCGAGAAAAGAGTGGGCGTGGTGCGCAGTGGTATTCGCAGCGGTCTTTGCGCTGCTAGCCTATATTCTTATCAACTTTACTCCGAGCACCGTTCCTTATTCTGATAGCTTCACCACTTCGCTGAGTGTGGTGGGGATGTGGATGTTGGCTCATAAGCGCATCGAGCATTGGTTGTTGTGGGTGGCAGTGGATGCAGTCAGCACGGTGATGTATATTAATAAAGGGCTCTATCCAACTTCTGGACTCTATCTTCTTTATACGATTATCGCCATTGCTGGATATTTTAAGTGGCAAAGGATGATGAGATCCGAAAAAGCGAGATAAAGAAGTCGCCTAACACGGTCATTTTCGGCACTTCCCTCCGCTTTTTAATCCTCACGTACTTAAGTACGCTGCGGTTAAAAATGCTCACGAAGCCCCAAAACTAACCATGTTATTCGACGTCTCTCAAAAAACAGAGAGTGACTAACAAGTATTTACTTGTTAGTCACTCTCTGTTTTTAATTCCTACTCATCATCATACGTTCGTTCAAACTTAATAGTTTTGAATTTAACGCTGCTACCATCCGTGCTGACCGATAGCGTGATGTAGACACCATTATGAGGAATGATGTAACTAGTGCCAACGACACTTTGAAGCACTACCGACGTCTCCAAAGTCGTTCCAGCCGCCACAACCAAATCCTCGATATCACCCTGATCTTCATCGAAAATAATCTTTTCCAGATTACTCAAAGCAATAGTGTTTTTGATATACCCACCCTGAGTGATCTCGAAATATGCAGACTCTCCATCTGTGGAGACATTAACACCCGCATATTCAAAGGTAATATCACCGAGTGTAAACGAGCCAGAAAGATTCTCGCCACTGCGACCAAAAGTGGTGCTATCCATCGAAAGGTAGGTGTTGTCGACAACGTCGGTCTCTCCACTCACCACATCGCCAGCGCTCCAATTGCCATCTGCCCAATCGTTTATCATGCCGTCGAAAGTTATGTTGCTCTCACCCGTAGTAGGGTTGATGCTCCAAATATAATTGTAGCGATAACCCGACAAAAGGGTCGATGAGCTGTGATTGGTCCAAGTATACTCCTGATCGCCAATGGTCATCACGACAATAGTGCCAGCCGATAACTCCTGCGGTGCAACAATAGCCTCGAAGCCCGACGAGGTGATATATGGCGAAATGGTGCTATTCTCGCCTGACCCTTGATAGGTCTCCTCCGCAATATTGCAAAGTACCGTGGTTTGAGCATACAACTTTGCCGAAATATCATCCATTGAATCCGCCCCGACAATATTGACCGAGATAATGGACATGGTGTGATAAAACGATAATTCTGGCTTGAGTAGCGAAGTTGAACTCACCTTAGCCACCAACATATCACTCTGCTCGTAGTTGGCATAAGCACTCTGGTTGGTCTCGATGCTAAAGGTAAACTCCTCGGAAAAATTGTCGAGAGTTGCATCTGCGGGGTAGATCGCTGCGTATGAAAGAGCTGTTTGCGACTCTATCGTAAATGGGTTCGACGAGGTGAATATGGCTGATAAGTCGTAGATATATAACTCTTTGCCATAAAGCTCACCCGAGGCAGAGTATGCCTCTACGTTAATCACATCGCTCATCTCGAATTGGCCTCCATTGACGCGAGTTGTAATTTCTCGAGCATCGAATGTTATCTCATATAGCTCGCTTGGCATCTCGGGTGTCTCCACCTCCTCCTCGATAGCTGGGCTATCTTGGCTACATGAGATAAGTAGTGCGACCATTAAGGTCAAGAGGTGCGGAAAGTTGTGGATTCCGACCTGTTTTACTGTTCTATTATTCATAAGGCGGGTTTTAGTTAGTAGTTTCGCAAATGAATTCGATTGACTCGATGGTAATAAGGTCTGAAGTTTTGATATTTATATAACTGTCGGTAACGGTGTACGTGTATATTTTGTTAGAAATACTAGGAGTACATTTATCACCCGTTGGCTTCTGGCTACTTCCACGATATACCGAGAATGAGCCATAAATATAATTACACGTTATAACGACTTTACTTAATCCCTCAATCTTATCGGTATTGTATAGATAGCCTATACTGTCGGTGTAAATATATGGTGAACCATTGTAAAAGGTTGAACAGAATCCAATATTGCCACTTGTGAAAGTAGTGGTAGTAGAACTTGACGTATTCGTAAAATCATTCACATCTATCTTAATAGTTGTCGAGCCGCTTCCACTCTCAGTAGAATCAGATTGTGAATCATCGTCATCTACAATAACATCCCCAGTTTCCCAATCATTGATATCGCCCGAATATGCAATTGTACTTGTCTTGAGTGTTTGGTCGATTGTCCACGTGTATTCGTACTTCAAACCAGATTTCAATTCGATATCCGAGCTAGGACTCCATGTATATGTCGTTCCATCGACTGTAATAGAGGCAAATTCCGATGATGCGGCAATGGTCTGAGGCGCAAGAATCATAGAATACTTAGAGTCGGTTGTAATCTCCGCAGGGGTTATCGCGACGGTCTCTCCACTTCCCGTGTATGCACCTGTGCTAATGTCGCAACTTACGGTATTAAGAGCCGTGAAACTCATATCTTTAATCTCAGGGCTCTCTGCATCGACTCCATTGTTAACCACCTTGAGCGTAATCTCTAAATTACTCATCACGTGCGAGAATTGAAGTGTCGGAGTTGTCGAGTTGCTTAGCTCTACCGTAGCGACCAACAAATCACTCTTTTCATATCCATCGTCGCTATTTTGATCCGCTGCAATGGTGAATGAGAAACTCTCATCAATTCCACTTTGGGTGGGGTAACTTGCAAAGTATGAGAGTGATCCACCCTCGGGAAGCTTGATCGGGGAGCTACTTGCAAAATTCCCATCGCTATATGTGTAGGTCGTGGCATCACCAAAAAGCAGATTGTCGGAATCAAATGCTACAACCGAGATTTGATCTCCATCATCGAACGCATTTCCCGTTACGCGAGTAATGCTGCTTCCAAATGTGACTACAGAAGAGAGTGGTTGCTCCAAATTTGCGAGTTCTTCGTTGTTGCATGACACGAATGTCGAGGCAGCCAAAATAGCTGCAAAGATAAATTTTCTTTTCATTGTCCTTAAATTGTTTAATTAGTATTTTGATTGTAAAAAACTGATAATATTTTTAGGCTCAAATATACGCAATTTAGGCGTTAGAGAAGCATGGAAGCGGTTTTTTTTGCTCTCATTAAAAAGAAAATTTATATTTTAGGATCTTACTCCTCGATGCAACGTATGCAAAAACCATCGGCACGAGTGTTATTAGTACCCTCGCTAATATCGGGATTGTATACCAAATTATACGCTTTCGAATCATCTAATGCAGTCGACGTGCGTAGGTTTCCTTGACTATCGTAGCCGCTCGATTCCCCCGATTGGTTGCTTCTAAAGCCACTCATCGGGAATACTATCTGATTGTCGTAGAGCAGAATATTCTCATCGCTGTAATGTTTACAGTTCTCGGTATCCAAAACATCAAAAGTCCCATTTCGAGGCACTTTCCAACCTAGCGGCGAAGGGTCGAAAATTGATTTGCCCGTCACATTAGGGTCATTTCTAACATTCACATCGCCCCAAAGGTATTGATCGTTATTGATAAGCCCCTCTGCGCTCCAACTATATGGCGTATTACCTTGAGTGTAGAATGTCGTTGGATTGCGCACCGCTTGGGCAAAGGTCACGCGATTCTCCTCGAGAGAGGGGGTGAAGGTGTATGGAAAAGGATCTTTTCGAGCATATTGATAGTGAAGAATTCCTAGTTGATCTGATGCGTAGTAGCAGCTACGTGCTCCTAAATTTCGATCCATCATAAATTTCTGGTCGTATAGGACGCTCCAAATGTCACCTGTATCGTTCAACCTATGTACCTCTCCCTCAAGATGTCTTGTCGAGTAGACCTTTCTATCGTTTTGAATGCGAGATCGACAAATCTCGGCCAGAGAATCGGGATCGTATGAGGTGATCCAAAAGTGCCATGACCAGAGAATTTGACCATTGAACTCTACTCCAACGAGGATATTCCCCTCGTCAAGAGTCGATGGCAAGGTGATCTTCATTGCCGACTGACACCCTGGAGTTGTGAAATCTGGAGTGCAAAAAGCTGTTACGCTTTCGTTTGGCGTAAAGCCGAGAGTTGTTCTTTCGGCGCTAAATCCATTGATTCCGCCTGCGATGTCGTGCCACAAAATCGTTGTTGTCCATTGGTCAGTCGATGAGAGCATACCTTCAACCGACTCATCACCAGCGTAGTCGCGCCAAAAGGTGTTGATGCGACCCTCTACGGGAATGTAAAAAGTTTGATCTTGATTGTCGGGGTGGAGGATATAACAATTCGATGTCCCCTCGATGGTGTAGTCGTAGCTACCCAAATTGATTGTGTAGGTGTAAACCTCGCCTGCTTGCCAATCGTCGAAGCCGTTGAGCGTGAAGTGCTTTTCTGTCTGCTCCTTTGTCTCAGAGTCGAGGATGGTTGCAACGATCTTAACCTCCTCAACATCTTGGGGGATCATCATCACGTAGCCGTTCTCGAGAGTGAGTGGTGTCGGTGTGTCGAGGCCTGCTTGGCCATTTTTGTCTATCAGAGCACTGTAATTTAGCTCGGACAGTTCGTCAGAGGTTTTCCAAACGACATCTCCTTCGTCGCTTATGCTAACCTCGCCACTACTTATTACATTCGAAATGTAAATCTCTGTGATCGAGTATGTTGGCTCTCCTTTCAAGCTAAATGCAATTGCCGCAAGGGTATGTTTAAAATCGAGCTGCACACTTCCTCCCACTTGTGGATAGATATCCTTGCGAGGTTGCGAGAGCATCAAATCGACCTGCTCGGTGCACTCCTCCGGGACGCTATACTTCACCACCAATGTGCCATCGACAATCGAGGGTGAGATATACTTATCTTCGTCCTCGATAACGTATGGCGAGTAGGCGAAGAAGGTGTACTTGTCGGTGACTGTCGAATTTCCCCATGTTGGGGTTTCGCCATCATATTGCCATTGCGCGGTCGCGTTGTTGTAGTAGAGCTGCTTGTTCGACATCTTCGAAAATAGGCTCCCTGTGTCCCATGGTTCCGTGAGGGTATGGGCGCAATATATGCCTATTGAACCCATCTGCTCGGTGCTTTCGACCAATGCGGCTCGCGAGGTGGACTCCGCAAGATTTATCATAAATGAAACTTCAGACTCTACGCCTTGAGAGTCGACAGCCTCCTCTTGGTGGCAAGAGAGAAGAAGAAAAAGAGAAAATAAGCAGAATTTTTTCATTGTGTTCGGTTTACAATAATTTGTGAGCTATAAAGGGTTCAATCTTTATAGCCCTAAGATGATTTTACTCTGTATCATCATCAGATTCATAACTCCAATTACCAGAAGTCACGATAATATCAATCGCATCGTCAGAAGTTGCAAGAATATCATCTCCTTGCTCAATCTCGGGAATCTCCAACTCGTCGATCTCCTCATCTTCGCCATCGCCATCCGTGTCAAGCAAGGTGAGCGTCACAGCATTACCATCCTCATCAACATAGTAATCAGCAAGAAGTATACCACCAGACGAACCGTCAGAACCTAAACCTAGAGTAATATCATACTCCAAATTCTCCACGAAAGTGTAGCTGACAGGGAACGCACCCATAACATAGAGCACTTTCTCTTGATCTTCATCCGAATAATAATTAGCATCATCTCGAGCCTCCACCGATGAGTAGCCAACAATAGGGTAGTCGTTGCTATCGGTCATATAGTAAATCACCTCTATATAGGTGCCAGTAGTCTCGATTCCCTTGGCGGTAATATCCGCAACAGTTGCTCCTACAGTGGTTTGTGGAATGATCATAAATGGTGCTGCACCATCGTCATTGATAATCGGATCGCCATTGTCGTCGGTTGTCTGAATCATCTCTGCTGAGGTGGAATCATCATCATCTTCTTCGCCGACTGAGTAATATTTATACGAAGTGTTTGTTGCCAAATCGCTCCATGTGACACCCTTGGTTGAGGTTAAATCGCTTGCATCGACTGGCTCTATTTTCACAGTTCCATCGCCGTAGACGTTGACAAGTCGCACACGTCCAACATACAACTTATTGCCTCCCGTAGCCGCGTAGAGATGTATTTTCGAGAGTGCGTGTTTGTGGAACACATTAATCGTTCCTCCCGTAGGAATTGCCGAAAGCAAACTAGCGTGATAGACCAAATCTTTGTGTGCTGACGATGAACCCTCGACCGAGTAATCTAGAGAGCTGCTCGCTGTGGTTGTAACTAACTTCTGCGAAGTGCCATCGTGCATCGAATAGAAGTATGCTGGCAAGGTGACATCTGCCCAGGTTACTGCATCTTCCTCATTTTCAACATTGTGACTCCAATCGGAGCTATTGCAAATGAAATCGTAGGTGTCGTGAGTGCTCGATTCGTTATGCACGATATGGAGTTTAACACCGTCGGAGTCCTCTAATGTATTGGTTGTCACATCCTCTCCGCGGGTTGTGCCCGATGAGGTGTTGATCTTTACTAATTCGAGATCACTAGCGCTTTGAATTACCCCCTCTTTGGGAATATCTTCGGAACAACTACTTATAGTTACTGCAACTATAAATAGCATTGCTGGAATAAAGTTTTTTTTCATAATGATACTATTTAATGAAGTTTTTAATATAGTTTTAAGGCTTTAAAGTAACTCAATCTGCTCGTTATCGCCCCAACCATCAACTCCAAATCCCGTGCCGCTACTCTCTGGGAGCACAATTTTATCATCATCATCCGAAAGTTCAATATATATCGTTGTGCCATCTTGAGCAGTCACCTGATCGGTAATCTCGCGACTATATGTCACTCGCTCACCACTACCCAGGATAATATCAAAGATAATTTGATATGTGGTGCTAGTGCTAGCGCTGAGTCCAAAAATCGTCGTCTCGCCCTTTACGCTTCCGTCGGTATCGTTGCTAAAAGTGTATGAATTCATCTCAACGCTGTAAAGTGTCGTTGCCACGGACGAGGTGATATTAACCCCCGATGAGAGATAAGCCCCCGAAGCAAATCCAATTAACGTGGCTTGCACTACCTGCGCATTATTCAAATTATCGACGCTGAGTTCCACCACGCACTGCCGAGTGATGGATTGCGGCGTTATGTCGATTATCGTCTCGATCGTCACACTCTCATCCTCGCAAATGCTACACGCTACCATTTCGCTGGTAACCTCGAACTCCTCTTGACTCCATGCTGCTATGCGACCTAACTTAGATGCAAACGCCTCATTGTCAGTGGTGTCGTAATATAGATCACTTGTGGAGCTTCGCAGAGTCGCGTTAGCCGAAAAATCATCGAACGAGTCGCTATCGCTAAAACTCACGCCAAGAATATCGTCAACAGCATCGTTGAAAACGAGCAGCGAATATGTGCCAACAGGCAAATTGATATAAGCCGAATTGATATTACCCGAGATTCTCAGGTATGGCGACACTTCGTCAGGGGTGTATGCGTAGATAGAGACATTACTCACCTCGCTAAGCTCCATATTCGCCTCCGTCCAATCTATGGCGAAGCTAATCGTTGCGCTATTGCTAGTGGTGCCAGCGTTATAAATCGGCTGCCATTTGCACGAAAATAGGGTAGAGAGTGTGACGAAGTAAACTATTATCTTGAAATTTTTTCTCATAATTATCGCCTCCTATTAATTAACCACGACAGAGATACCTTTGCACGCGTTGGTCCAACCCATAAATATTTTCCGCTTCTCTGCTCGATGGCGTGCCAGCAGCTGTTGTTGCAAAATTCAGCATGGTAGTAAGTGTAATTTGTCTCTAAGTAACCGACCCCTAAGGAGTACTCCAATCTAAGATTCTCGGCTCGGTTGATCGTGTGAGCATATCCGCCACTTACTCCTGCACCAATAAAAAAATCACCTTGATATCCTTTGGCTCGATGCTCCAGGTCGTATGATCCAACACCTGTGTAGAGTCCGCAGAACCAACCAGTGAGAATTGGCCTGTTTTCATCTTGTCGCAACCAATACTTAGCCTCTAGCGTACCGCTGAGTATTTGAATCCGATTGCGTCGGCTATCTGCACGGCCATTGTCCATGACCCACCACGGGAAGATCAACTCGGCACATAGTGACCATCGCTTTTGAATCGGAACTTCGACCTCGAGGTTTACAAGTGTCGCGAGATCGAAAAGTAGATTGCTCTTTATGGCTAGCAGCGGTGTTGCGGTGGTTACAACAGCCGAGGATTCTTCTATATTATTATAGGTAACCTCTTGAGGCTGTTGAACCGCAGGAGATGGTTGCGATAAAATCGCCTCCAAGCGATGGCTAAATATCGACACCTCGGCATAGCGAAGCCTAGGGTAGAGGTTATCGAAAAGATATTGATTCTCAGTGGCAGACGAAAACTCAGGGTTGTTTCTAATCGCACGCTCAATCTGATCTGCCTCCTCGGGTCTAACCCTCTCAAGCACTTCTTTTAACTCCTGCCAAGCTACCCCTTTTGCGCTCGTCGAGATAAGTGAGTCGGGTAGGTTGAACTGCGTTACAAGGTAGTTTTTTAGAGCTTCGGCTCGCTGAAATGCAAGCTCATCGTTGCGCTCTCGAGAGCCCTCAGGAGAGCTAAATCCCTCGATGTTGATATTTGTAATCTCCCTTAATGAATCGTGCTCTATAGAGTCGATCGAGCTGTGTAGCTCCTTTATATCTCGCTGATCATCAAGCGTATCACTCCCTTGATTAAAATAAATTTTTACCGATAGCGAATCGTTTTGTCCATACAGATTGCCGCTAAGTAGCAGAGCTGCTGCGATGACGATTATTTTCTTGGAACTAAAAAAATTGCTTGCCCACATTATTCGTAAATTTTGTGATTCAATAACAAATAGCGTGCAAACATTGTATCGAATAGTAGATTATTAGTATATTTGCAGACAAAATTAGGAGTATGAGTAGCATTGTAACTGAGCTAAAGGATCAAATTTTGGGGGCTGTAAAACCCTCGATCAAATCGGCTATCTGGCTTTTGAGATTGATGTTGCCAATTATGTTGGTGGTGTCGGTGCTCGATTTTTATGGCGTAATTGCCTATGTGTCACAATTTACCACTCCGCTTTTCAACCTTATTGGCTTGAATGGCCAAGCGGCATTTGTCTATATCACCTCCTGCCTGGCAAGTATCTACTCGGCAATTGGTGTGATGGCGCTCTTTGGTTTCGATCTGCGTGAGGTGACCATTATGGCCTCGATGTGTCTGATCGCTCATAACCTTATTATCGAGGGTGCGATACAATCTCGCACGGGAGTCTCCTTTTGTGGCATCACCCTTTTGAGAATAGTCTCGTCGTTGGTGTGTGGTTATCTGCTTAATCGCGTTATCCCTGCCGATCTTAGCGGAACGCTGTATCTGGATGTGGTAACTGTCAAAGCAGAGACTCTTGGCCAAATGTTTGGCATCTGGGCAACAACCTCGCTGAATCTAATTGTGAAGGTTATCGTGATTATCTTCTCGCTTAATGTGTTTCAGAATATTTTGCGAGCCTTCAACCTAATTGATAAACTAACGGCTTTGTTGTACCCAATCATCGCCTCGTTAGGTCTCTCGAGATCGACCTCATTCCTTTGGATCTTGGCCAATACCTTGGGTTTAGCCTATGGAGGTGCTGTTATCGTTGAGGAGGTATCGAAGGGTTATATCACAAAAAAGGATGCTGCGCTGCTCAATATTAGTATCGCTCAGACACACTCGCTGGTCGAAGATACAATTCTCTTTGCCGCACTGGGCGTAGGGGTGATTTGGCTGATGATTCCTCGACTGCTATTCTCGATTGTGACAGTGTGGGGTTGGCGCCTGGTTCAACGTCTTAAACTTAGATTCAACACTTTAGATCGAGCTGCACACCCATCTATTTAAGAGGTCGGCTTTGAACTGTTGCGATATATTTGGTCTGAAACTATTATAATTTCATTTTTTTTGTGTAGATTTGTAATGCGAGCTTTTTATTGTTGAGGAGCTTGCATTTTCAACTCGCACCGTTATGAAAATTAAATATTTTGAATCAAATATACTACAAGTAGTATCAATATATCTGTTAAGCCTGCTTCTGTCTGCTTCAACACCAGTTTTTGGCGAGACTAAGTTTGTGTCGTATAACACCTTAAGTCCTAGCAATGGCCTTTCGCATATAACAGTCAACTCTCTGTATCAAGACTCCCGTGATGTGATATGGATTGCTTCACGCGATGGATTGAATTGCTATGATGGCTCTTCGGTGAAGGTGTTTCGCAAAGATATTAACCGACCTAAGTCGTTGCAGTCGAGCAATATCGGGCGAATTGTGGGTGATCTTCAAGGGCATATATTTCTATCGTGCAACGATGGCGTGTGGTTGATGGATATTGCCACCGAGGAGTTTTCGCTGATTACTGATAAGAAAGTCGATTCAATTGTGTGGAGCGATGGTCTCTACATTGCTGTTGATAATCAAATATTTAAATGGGACGCATCGAGAATTACGTTTTTGCCTTACCTCACTCTTCCCATCCCCGAAGTTCAGATCTCATCAATGCTATTCGATCATCAATGTCGGTTATTTGTTGGTACTCAGGAGCATGGCCTATATCAATACAAGGCTAGCGGTACTTTCAATCAACTGCTCCCCAGCGTTGGTGTATTGTCGATCATGGAGCATCGCAATGGTGGGTTGTGGGTTGGAACTGCCAACGATGGCCTCTATTGCATTGATGGCAGCGATCACTCTCAAGTGACCCATTTTACCCCAAGTGATAGCCAAAAAGGAGCTCTGCCATCCCTTTCAATTCGTGATATTACCCAAGACGACGAAGGGAATGTGTGGCTAGCAACCGACAATGGAGCTGCGTGTTATATTCTCGAGGAGCAGACCTTTAAACACTATTATAGTGTTGAGAGTAGCTCATCGGTCTGGACGATCCTGTGCGACAAGCAGGGTAATATCTGGTGCGGCTCATACTTCGGAGGTGTCAACTGGTTTAACCCTCACGATAATGTCTTCTCGCACTTCAATATGATTGATGCCTATCGCACGACCCTGGAAGATACGGTAATTGGAAGAATGGTCGAGGATCATGAAGGTCTGCTGTGGATCTGCACCGAGGGAAGTGGAGTCTATATCTATAACCGAGAGTCGGGAATTTTCTCACCTCTTTTAGATTCTCGTGGCAAGGCGGCAGTTGGAACAAATATCAAATCGGTCTACTACGACACTCAGAGAGAAGTGATGTGGTTTGGCTCTCACCTCGAAGGCCTCTATCGCTATGATATCGCCACGCGTCAGGTGAAAAATTATCGTTACAACCCCTCGAAACGTTGGTCGCTACCTTCGAACGTAATTCGCGACATTGCACCATACGGTGATGCCTTGATCTTGGCTACTCCCAATGGTGTCGCACTTTTCGATCCAGCAACGGGCAACAGCGAAATGATGTTTATCGATACGGCCGAAGGTCGAAGAATCACTCCAGTTTCCAATGTGCTGATCGACCAAAACAACACCCTCTGGATTGGTACTGAAGGGGCAGGACTTTTCACCTATAACTTTTCGCAAAAGAGCCTGACGAATTACAATAGGCGAGGAGCTAGTGGCTTGAGTAGTAACAATATCTCAACGATAATCGAGGATGAAAGAGGAGTCATCTGGATCGGTCACGAGGGTAGTGGAGTTGATCGCTATGATGCTACGATCTCCACTTTTACCAACTTCGACAGAGAGTCGTCGGGGCTAGTGGGAAATAGAATCTACGAGATCTGCGATAACCTCGACTCTACCCTGACAATCTCGGCAGGTGAGGGTCTTTCGCTATTTAACACCGAGAGCTTGCAGTGCTACAATTACTCGCCTCAGAGTGGTTATACGCTACTCTCGCCCAATGAAAATGCAATGGTCAGAAGTGGCGATGGAATCGTCTTTATTGGTGGTATCGATGGGCTAGTGTCGTTGGATCTTCACAGGCTTCGCAACATTCAACACCGAGATTATAAGCTCAGTTTCTCCTCGCTTTATGTAAATCAGAAGTTGATTTCACCAGCCGACTCGACACAAATTCTTCCGCAAATCCTACCAAATCTCACGCAGATAGAGTTGCCAAGTAACACAACGTCAATGAGAATTGGTGTCGGTACCTCGAACTACATCGTCGAGCTAAACGAACCCTTGGAGTATTGCCTCGAGGGTTTTGATCATGAGTGGATATCGCTGCAAGGTGATATGATTGCCTACACAAATATCCCTGCGGGAAAATATACGCTTCACCTGCGCACAGCGTCGAGAAATAGCAGCGTTGAGAGTATCGCGCTGAAGATCAAGATATTGTCGGCGTGGTATCGAAGCAAAGTCGCTTACTTGTTGTACCTGCTGCTAGCCTCCTTTGTGATCTGCTACCTTTTGCTACTCTATCGCCAACGTGTAATGCTCTCTGAACAGGTTAAGTATGAGCAAGATAGGATTATAGGTGTAGAGCAGCAAAACAACCAAAAACTCCAATTTTTTACAAATATATCGCACGAATTCCGCACTCCTCTCTCGGTGATCATTGGCCAAATTGAACTGCTTCTCAGATCCGATCAGATTGGTGGAGTGGATCGCCGCAAGGTGCATAGCATCTATCGAAGTTCCAAGGAGTTGAACCTTTTGATCAGCGAACTTCTCGACTTCCGCAAGCACGAACAAGGTCGATTGAGTTTGAATGTTAAGAGTGAGAATGTGTCGGAGATGATCAGGGAATTATACGACATCTATGCTGATCATATCACCTCGCAGGAGGTCAATTTAAAGCTCACTTTGCCCGAAGATAACGAGCCAGTGATGTTGAATTGCGATATTACACAACTGCGCAAAGTGGTGACAAACCTACTCTCGAACGCGATCAAATATACCACCAAAGGTGATCTAATATCGTTGATACTCGAAAATAGCGAAAGCAGCACCACAATCCGCGTTGAAGATAGCGGTCAAGGAATCCCAACCTCCGACCTGCAATATATCTTCGATCGCTTCTATCAAGGGGTCAATAGCAAGAGTAGTTCGATGGGAGGTACTGGCATCGGCTTGTCGTTTGCCAAAGGTATTGTCGATCTGCATGGAGGCACTATCTCTGTGGATAGTCGACTTGGTAGCGGATCGTGGTTTAGCGTTGTGATTCCTCATGGTCTCGAGCTCACAGGATCGGTGAAGCAAGCGAGGGAGGCTCAAACGGCGCCAATATATATCCCCGAGAATGTCGAGTCGACTGAGCTTGTCGCAGAGCGCATAAATAATAAGCGAGTTACGATGCTTGCCGTAGAGGACGATGAGCAGCTGCTTAAAATCTTGGTCGAGCTCTTCGAGGGGCAATATAATGTGATTACCGCTACCAATGGTCGTGAGGGTATAGCAATGGCACGAGAGCATCTTCCTCAGATTATCGTGAGCGACGTTATGATGCCCGAAGTTAGCGGCATTGAGCTCTGCCGCGAGCTGAAAGGCGATCTGCTTACAAGCCATATTCCTGTGGTGTTGCTTACTGCGCGAGGTGCAACGGAACACGCTGTGGAGGGGATGAATTGCGGTGCGGATGATTATATCATCAAACCTTTTAATGTCGATTTGATGTTGGCAAGGTGCAATAATATCATCAATAATAGGCTGCTTATTCAACAAAAATATAGCCAGCAGCCCGAAGTGATGAGCGTTAAAATGGCAAATAGCACGTTGGATCAACAGATCCTGGAGAAGGCTGTTGCCATCATTGATCGCCATATTGATGACCCCGATTTCGATATCGCAACCTTCGCTTCCGAAATCGCCATGTCGCGAACCAATCTCTTTGCCAAGATCAAAGCTGTCACGGGCCTCACCCCGAACGACTATATCTTAACGGTGCGCCTCAAGCGAGCAGCAGCACTCTTGCGAAGTGAACCCACACTCCCAATTGTCGAGATCGCCGAAAGGGTAGGCTTTAGTGGCCATCGCTACTTTAGCAAACGCTTCAAAGATAAATTTGGAGTTACACCAGGGGCTTACCGCCAGGGAGCAGAGGCTCAAGGGTAAAAAAGAGTGAGATCCAAAAATATTAGTTGCTTTTTTTAACCGTCATCCCAGACTTGATCTGGGATCTACAAAAGCGAGTGGTTATCAGTAACTTGTGTCATCAGGAGTTGTAGATCCCAGATCAAGTCTGGGATGACGTGTATGTTTATATATTACAAAAAGAGTGACCAATAAGCCTAAAAACTTATTGGTCACTCTTTTGTCTTTCAATTGCCTAGTCAGCCTCTACTGAGCTCCGTAAGTGCTATTCTCAGCTGTTGGAATAAATGTTCCAGTTGCTTTGTCGAATGTTGCGAATGGGTCGGAAGCAGATTTTGCGAATACTGATTTTTTCTCATCCGCATCTGTTGGATAAGTTGAAGATTCACTGCTTGAATATTTTCGCCAATAGTTACTGTCCGAGAGTCCAAATGCGATATTCTCACCAAAAGTAATACTTGGTGAAACACTTGCATACGTAAAGAAAAATAGATTTGTATTACTTGCAATGCTTGAGTTGCCCCAAAGGATATTTTTATCAAAACTAATTGAGCCAGCATCAGGTAAGTAGAATGTAGCATTAGTAGAGATAAAATCAACTATTGTGTTGTTCGTAACTGTTAGATTAAGAGTCGTTGTAGATGATGGCACAATTGATAGAATTGAACCATTAGCATAATAGTTGTCAGTTGAAGTATATATTGTATTATTTGTCAAGTTAACAGTTTTAAAGTTTGAAACGTTAACATTGTTAAATGATAGAATGCTTACTCCTGTTTTGGCAGTTTCTGAAATTGTAAGAGCGATTTTGTTGCTGTCGAACTTGATATTCTCAATTGAGCCAGATCCGTTGTTGAAGTATGATAGAGGTTTATCTAGTGCAGTTGTGATGTCGCAATCCTCGACAATCCAATTGGTAATTGTAAATTCTGCATCTGTTGAAGATATAAATGTAAATGTGTTGCCACTACTATTTCCTGTCAAATCAAGATTCTTATAGATTTTATCACCAGCGCCAAAATATTGTACTCCACCGCAAACAACCTTAGGCTTGCAGTTTTTGTAGCGACCAATAAGTACCAAATTAGTGTATGCTGCGCCATTGAGAGTGAAAACTTGATCTTCATCCACAGGATCAAGGAAAATAACGCCAGAGTTTGATATTGTGCCACTAGTAGTCATAATACTTGTCGCATTACTCTTGCTATAAGTCACACCATTAATCTCAACACCATCCTCATAATAGTCAATAGCCTTAGCCGTAACCCCAATAGTATAATAATTTCCAGCTACGAACGGAGTTGTTGCACCACTTCTGGTCACAGTGTACTCATCGCCTGCGGTGTCGGTGATCACAAAGCTAATCGAGCGAGACTCTGAGCTTGCAACAGGATCGCACACGATATAGATAATATTTGTCGCATCGGTAATCTGTGACGATGGAAGAGTAGCTGAGTAACTCTTGCCATTATCGGTCATCTTAACTGTCGATGGGATTATCCCCTCAGGCATAGTAAGCACAACTCTGGCAAAACACAATTCATGCTCAAATGCAATCTCATTATCGCCATCCTCATCGTAAGTAAACGAGCCGCTGAGCTTAATTGCACCATCCAAGTAGTTGATGTCACCAATCGTAGAGATAGTTTGCGATGTGGTTGTCGATGCTGCGTTGTGAGCCGCAAGTGTTGCATATGTTCCCGCAGGAATCACTGCGGTGTATGTCTCATCATCTTTCATCGAGAAAGTACCCTCTTGGGTAAATTCGCCACTTGTTGCGCCATCAGTGCCAGTGTATTTAAAATCACCAACTCTTGCACCCGTAGAGTCATAAAGGGTAAAGCTATCAACATCGTCACCATCATTCTCCCACGAAAGCGAGATTTTATTATTCGAAAGTGTATTATCCTCGAACCCAACGCGAGTGTCGTTATTTGCCGATGTTGCAAAAAGTGAAATTTTCTCGAGTGTAACCTCTGGTGCCGTCTCGGGAGTGTAGTCGAAGTCGAGATCCTCTTTCTCGCATCCAACATTGATCATTGCCACTAGCAAGAGTGAAGTAAATAGAGCTCTTTTCATAGTCTTTAGTATTTAAGTTTTTTAATGTTATCTATTTTTAAGTTCTGTGACCCACGCAGGTAGTGCGCCAAGTCGTTTTTCTAATTGTGCTTCGTAGAGCGATTCTGGGTAAACCGCTTTGGATGTCGACTCCTCGTAGAGCATTTGAGAGGAGTCAAATGTGATCGCTGCGCCGTGGAACCCTACAACTATTGGAGGTAAGAATCTCCATCCATCGCTTGTGTTCCACCACTTAAATGGGTTACTCTCACTCGCAGATGTAGCCTCGAAGTTCCATATCGTTAGATCCTCCATATGGCTTGGCGAAGCTGTGTAATCGCCACCTTGGTGATACTCCATAAATGCTCCTCGGCATCCATCAATAAGCGTTGCTCGCGGTTGAAAAGCGTGCGACTCGAAGCAACCATCTGTGCCCCATTCGTTGCGCCAAAGAACAGTGCCAATCGAGGGCTTCGATACTCCCACTGCGTGAAATTGGCCCTGCCCATCGCTGGTGAGGTCATCCACCTTGCCGATAAAGGTTCTCGTTGAGCTTTGTGCTCGAATTGCCGAGTGGCCTCTGTCTCCCTCGATTGAAATGTCGTAGACTGATACATTGGCACACGAGACAATCGACGATGCTTCGCTGACGTTGCGGAATGTTACTCTTCGCATCCACGAATTGGTGAGTCTCATCAAATTTATCGGCTTGTAGGCTCCATCATCTTCCCACGAGTCGTGGTGCAAAAAATTATCCTTGCACTGCCCCTCGAAGGTTAAATCCTCGACTCCAACCTCCTCGTAGTGAGGATAGTTATATAAAGCCCAATTCCACCGATCGTCAACTTCGTGCATCAAGGGCTCGTAGAATACAACTCTATTTCCGACGATCTCCTTGATCTGGTGATACTCCACAACCTGCACTCCGTTTATGGCAATGTCGTAGCTCGAGGTGATGCAGCTGTAATACTCCTCACCTAACCGCTGCTCGATTAATTCAGGAGAATTGTCGGTAAGTTTCAACGTTACCCAATCCTCTGTCGCAAGGCCTGAAGTAGACTCTAACCAGATCGAAAAACTACCTTTAGCCGAGTCAGCCGAGACATTCGAGATAAAACTTCCGTCGCTGTTGTGCTTTATGTAGAGTGCCGTGGGTGAGCTGTAAAGTACGCTCTCATCGGCAGGTTGCATCGGAGCGCTCATTCTGATGATCGACTTCTCGCGACTCTCTCCCTTAAGGACTATATTCCCTGTGGTAATTATTGTCGCCTCCGAAGCATCATCCTCGGTGTGTAGATCGAACGTCCCCTCGGGGAAGTATAATATTCCACCTCCATTTGCCTTTAATGCTGCCGCCGCTGCAACGATTGCTGCTCTGTCGGACTTATCATCATCGGCTACTGCTCCGTAATGGGTCACGTCGAAGGTCGAGTAACCTAGAGTTGAAACATCTGGCACTGCAACCTCTCCACGCTTGTAACCCGCATAGGAGTAATCAATGAGCAGATTTTCGTCAGTAGAGCTTTCGAAGGCAAGCCATGCTGCACACTCTGGACTCTCGACAAGGTTGTCTTCACTCTCTGTCTCTTTGTCGGTGCTCTCAGGCTCTTTATAACAAGCAGTGATTAATGCCATAAAGAGCAGAGAGCAGATTAACTTGCGGTGTTGCATTGTAAAATTTGTCTAAAATAATTTCTCACCTTTATCCACTCTCTGTTTGCGAAGTAGAGCCTCCAAGAAGTAGTAATCCGCGTAGTTTAACGGCACGTCGATATTGCTGCCGTGAGGAATACTACCTACCGAGTGTTTCAATATAAATCCACCATTCTCGCCATTCGCAGCACGGTAAGCCTCCGTTGAGAGTGACTCGATGATCTGGTCAGCAGTTTTGCGATACTCCTCGTTGTGGGTATATGTATACAACTCGTACAAGGCCGAAGCGGTGATCGCTGCACTCGAAGCGTCGCGAGGCTCATCGGGTTGATTAGGTGCGTTGTAATCCCAATATGGTACCAAATCGCTTGGAAGATTGCGGTGCGAGAAGATAAAATCGTGTACTATCTCTGCTTGATCCAAATATTTTTGATCTTGAGTATAGCGGTAGCAAGTGGTATATCCGTAAATCGCCCACGCTTGTCCACGTGCCCAAGCCGATTCGTCGGCATATCCTTGAGCTGTGCAACGACGTCGAACTTCGCCACTCTTGGGGTCGTAATCAACAACGTGATAGGTGCTACCATCCGCTCTAAATTGCTCGACCATGGTGCGGTCGGCGTGGCGAATTGCGATGTCGCGATATTTGTTGTTGCCACTCATCTTGCTAGCTTCGAACATCAACTCCAAGTTCATCATATTGTCGATGATAACTGGATACTGCCATCCTCTTTCGCCTTGCCAACCTCGATCGACATTCCACGAAAGGATAACTCCAGGTGCTTCGTGGAAACGAGTTGAAAGCGACTCAGCAGTTGTCGTGATCACCTTGACGTAATCTTGATTGTAGGTCAAACGAAGCCCATTTCCGTAGCTGCAATAGATCATAAAACCAACATCGTGGTGCCACGTGAGGTATTGAATCGGGTCGAGCAATTCGGTGTGTTTGATCGCTCCTTCTCTCCACTTCTCATCGCCAGTGTACTCGTATAGATACCATAAAGTACCCGCGAAAAATCCACTTACCCAATCGTCGATAGGCACAAAATCAATCTCCCCATTAATATATGTAGAGGGGGTTCTCACGGTGCCACCTTTTAGTGATGCCTCAAGCAAACCTGCTGTCTGCTGTTCGGCTACTTTGAAATTTTCTGCTATAATATCTCGCTCAGGTGCCGTGGTGCACGAAGAGGCGAATAGTGCTACTGTTGCTGCTAGAATCGTCTGCAGCCAATTTAATCTTGCTTTTTTCATAAGTGTCATATAAATTTTAATATTTTAAGCCTTGAAATTTTCCGCAAGATACAACTCTCTTCTGCCAACGGAGTTAACTATCGTACAATCTTAGGTAGACAAAAGTACAGAATTGTTTGGAGGCGATCTATGAACGAAAATAGACATATTTTGTACGATTTTGTCACGTGAGGGATACATATATTTATTAGATTTGCAGAGACTAAAACAGAAACCAATTTTATGAAAAAAAATCTTCACATACTTCCGCTTCTCCTCGCGCTAGTTGTGTCATCGGCAGCGATGGCTCAAAGTGTTGTTGTAGGAAAAGTAG
Source organism: Rikenellaceae bacterium (assembly GCA_047172885.1). GTDB lineage: Bacteria > Bacteroidota > Bacteroidia > Bacteroidales > Rikenellaceae > Alistipes. Next base: position 39,361 of record JBCQVS010000004.1, read on the forward strand.
TAGACCAAAATGGCGATGCTGTCATTGGTGCAGCGGTAACCATTAAGGACGATTTTAGGGGAGTGACAACCGATTTGGATGGTGCTTACTCAATCGCTGCATCGTCGGACGACGTTCTTATATTTAGCTATGTCGGATATGAAACTCAAGAGGTCGAGACTCTGGGGAAAACAACAATAAATATCACTCTTTCTGAGAGCTCATTTAATATAAGTGAGGTTGAAGTGGTGAGTATCGGTTACGGCACTCTTGCACGTCGCGATTTGACGGGTTCGATCTCAAAGGTCGATATGAGTGATGCCACCAAGGGCAATGTAACAAACGTTGACGGATTGCTCACGGGTAGAGTGTCGGGTGTTGTGGTTAGACAAAGTGATGGCGAGTTGGGCAAAGATGCTTCGATCACAATTCGCGGAAATAATTCGCTCACTCAAAGCAACGATCCTTTGTACGTTGTTGATGGCTTCCCAATGGAGGGGTCATTCTCTGCAATCTTGGGTTCGGCTGACGTCGAGTCGATCGACATTCTCAAAGATGCCTCAGCAACGGCAATCTACGGAGCACGAGCAGCCAATGGCGTTATCGTTATCACCACCAAAAAGGGTCAAGAGGGTGCACCTCGTATCTCATTCGATGCATCGTTTACTGGTGACAAACTAGCCAATAAGGTCGATTTGATGGGTCCATACGAATTCGTCAAGCTCCAATCCGAGATGTTTACCGAGTCGGAGATGTCGAGCAGCTACTTTAGTGATTCTCGCGATTTGAGTTACTATCAAGATCTAGAGGGTTACGATTGGCAAGATGAGGTCTATCGCAATGCCTTTACACAAAATTATAGCGTAGCCCTCTCGGGAGGCACAAAGGGAGGCACACGTTACAATATCTCAATTTCGGCTCTCGATCAAGAGGGCATCTTGATCAACTCGGAGTTTCAACGCTACCAAGGTCGAGTGAATATCACTCAGCCTATCACCAAGAATTTGGAGTTTACCCTCAACACGAACTACACAAATAGCCTCACTAAGGGTGTCTCTCCAACAACCTCGAACAACACATCGTCGCAATCGGGTTGGTTGATCTATTCGATTTGGGGATATCGTCCAATCTCGCCAGATCCCGATTCTTCGCTACTTACCGATCTTACCGACTTTGACGTGGCTGGCTCGAACGACTACCGATTCAACCCAGTTTTATCGGCTCAAAACGAGGTGCGCAATACTAAGGTCAACTATTTCAATGCCAATGGAGCGCTAACTTACAAAATCACACCAGCGTTGACTTTGAAAACCACGGGAGGTTATACCCTGAACAACAGACGACGCGAGGAGTTCAACGGTTCGATGACCTACACAGGCTACGCAGGATCGCCGAGCGGAAAGGGCGTAAATGGCTTGATCTACAACTATGATAAGGCAACATACCTCAACGAGAACACCTTGTCGTACAAAAAACGTTTCGGCCGCTCGCACAACCTAGATGCCCTAGCGGGACTCTCATTGCAGGGTGAGCAGTATAAATTCGATGGCGTATCGGCAACGCAACTCTCTACCGAGGCACTGGGTCTCGCGGGGTTGTATACTGGTGATGCTCAGATCGTGGAGCCAGTCTATGAGGAGTGGCGAATGATGTCGGCCTATGCTCGTTTTAACTACAATTATAACTACAAATATTACCTCACGGCGACCATGCGTGCTGATGGATCTTCGAAATTCCCAACTTCTAATCGCTGGGGATACTTCCCATCGATAGGTGTATCGTGGAATATGGAGCGTGAGAATTGGATGAAGAGCATCTGGTGGATCTCGACCTCGAAGCTGCGAGCATCGTGGGGTCAAACAGGAAATAATAGAACCACAACGCCATACGATTACTATGCGCAGATCACAACGTCGCCCGATAGCAGCTCAAGCAACGACTACGTCTTCGACTCGCAAATTGTACCAGGCTACTACGTGAGTCAAGTCTCGAACGACGATTTGAAGTGGGAGACAACAACTCAAACCAACTTCGGAGTTGATCTAGGGCTTTTCGAAGGGCGTGTTCGCGCGACAGTAGATTGGTATGTTAAAGATACTCGAGACCTATTACTCAACGCAACTCTGCCCACATCATCGGGATACACTTCGGCTATGATGAACATCGGAAGTATGAGAAATAAAGGTTGGGAGTTTTCGCTTCAAACGCAGAATGTCGTAACCAATAACTTCTCGTGGAGCACTTCGTTTAACATTGCTTTTAATAAAAATACGGTTACAGCGCTCGCAAATGGCCAATCGTCGTTGCTAAGCACCGTGACATGGGACACAGACTTTAACTCTCAATACCCTTACATCTCGATGGTGGGGCAACCTACGGGAATGATGTATGGTTATATCTACGAGGGGACTTACAAGTACGACGACTTTAACTATGTCGATGGTGAGTATATCCTGCATGACGATGTGCCGCATCTTAGCTCATACACCCAAGCTACAATCCAGCCAGGAGATCCAAAATACGCTGACGTAAATGGTGATGGTACAATTAGCGATAGTGATCTTACCATTATCGGATCGGGTCAACCGCTGCATACTGGCGGATTTGGCAACTCGTTTACCTTCAAAGGTTTCGACCTAAATGTATTCTTTACATGGAGCTACGGCAACGATATTCTCAACGCTAACCGCCTAGTTTTCGAGCAAGGTCAAGATGCTAACACTAACCAATTGGCAAGTTATGCCGATAGGTGGAGTGCGGATAATCCCGATAGCGATATTCCGCGAGTGAGAGCCAATGGAATGCAACTCTATTCATCGAGGGTGGTCGAGGATGGTTCATATTTGAGATTGAGCAATATCTCGCTAGGCTATACTCTACCTTCTCAGACAGCAAAGAGATGGGGAATGCAGAGCGTTAGATTCTACACTTCGCTCAATAATATCTATACACTTACCTCGTATAGTGGTTCCGATCCTGAAGTTTCGACACGCAGTTCGGTGCTGACGCCAGGTTTCGATTGGTCGGCATACCCTAGAACCTCGGGAGTTACACTTGGCGTGAATCTAACACTTTAAACCGCACGAAATTATGAAAATTCAACTTAAAATAGCGATACTTTTTTCACTACTCACCACATCGTGCAACTACCTTGATGTCGATCCTGAGTATGTGATGGCTCCCGAGACTTTCTATCAAAGTCAAGAGGATGTTGTATATGGACTTACTGGAATCTACGGAGTTATCAATAGCGAGGAGCTTTATGGCAACTACTACACCTTGATGCTCTCGAACCCTGATGATCTCTGTTATCAAAATCGTGCTCAGAGTGGTAACCATCCTCATTGGTATACCCACACAACAAGCGATACCTATGTTTATAAGACATGGAGCAAACTATACGAAGGGGTTAAAAATGCCAACGAATTTATGGAGGCGATCCTCGAGAGTGAGTTAGATGAAGATGGAGCATATTACGCTGAGGCTCGTTTCCTGCGTGCATACTACCACTTCTTGTTGGCTCAAGCGTGGGGTGATGTTCCTCTTCGCACCTCGGCAGTCACTTCGGCCGAAGATGTCGAGATCGCAGCAACCTCGCAGCGTGAAGTGTTAGAGTGGTGCGCAAGTGAAATGGCGGCAGTCGAGGAGAACTTCGCAAAGGATGATCTCACTGTTGCGCCATACAGAATCACTCGCTCGGCCGTTCAAGGTATCTTGGTCAGAGTCTATCTATTCCTTGCTGGAGAGAGTGTCGAAGGTGTGACGGATAGAGAGCAGATGTGGAGTAATGCTGCGCTCTATGCAGGTAAGGTGATAAGCGCGAATATCCACCGACTAAATCCCGATTTCGACCAGGTGTTTATCAATATGATAAGCGACGTTTACGACACGACTTACTACGAGTCGATATGGGAGGCAGATTTTATGGGCAACCACTCATCAGGCTCGTGGAGCAATGGCAGAATCGGTGATCTGTTGGGTCTGCAAAGTAGCGGTTCGGATAACAACTACTCGGAGTGGAGTTGCAACTACTCGTATGCTCAATATAATGGCTCTTTGAAGTTGTGGGATCTCTACTTCTCGGATGGTGCCGAGTCGACAGACGCTCGTCAAGAGTGGTCGCTTCCTCCATACAACTATAATGGTTACTCAAGTTTAGGCCTTGCAGCAAGTTACGACAAATCGCCCTATGGTTATGGTAGCAATAACACCTTTCAAGAGGGTTTCGAGAATATCGCAGGAGGAAAACGAAACGCTGGAAAGTTCCGCCGTGAGGTGATCTACGAGGGGCAAATGACCGCAAAGGATCTATACACTTCGATAAATTACCCAATTCTTCGCTACTCCGATGTGTTGTTGATGTATGCCGAAGCGTGCAATGAATTAGGGGCACTGTCGAGTGGCTACGATGCACTCAAGCAGGTTCGCGATCGTGCAGGTGTCGAGACTTATGAGATTGGATATTACGATCAAAGCTCATTCAGAGAGCTAGTTCGTAATGAGCGAGGTCGCGAGTTGGCTTTCGAGGCGCTACGCAAATATGATCTAATTCGTTGGGGAATATTTGTCGAGCAGATGAACCATTACCCCGTGTGGGCTTCGGATGATAGATGGAGCAGTGATGCAACAGCAGCTCGTGCAGCAGCCATTGGCGATAACGTAGCGGCCAAACATCTATACCTTCCCATTCCGACACTCGAGTTGGGAGTGAATAGATTGCTAAAGCAAAATAGTTTGTGGTAAACTCAATAATGAGATTTAGATATGAAAAAGTTTAATTTTTTACTACTTTTGACACTGGTATTTTTGGGGTGCGAAAAGGGTAGCGATATATTTGCCGATGTTGATTTTGGTGTTCGGCTCTCGGAGTCCAATAGTTATAATGTGGATGAGGAGGTGATATTCGAATTTTCGGGCAATACAGGTTATATTGTATTCTACTCGGGTGAGCAGGGTGCAACATACCAAGAGGGCGGAAGCTCAATTTCCATCAAGTCGCTTACCAACGATTTGGAGTCGTATAGCTACACCTACTCTCAAGCGGGTGATTACACGGTAACTTTCGTCGCAACCGCGGCAAGTATCTACGGATCATCGCGAGTGGTGGAGAGTTTGGATATCACCATTGTTGGCTCAGCTGTTGATCCTGATCCTGATCCAGACGATGTTGCCGCAAGTGGTGCAGCTTCATTGAGTGAGGTATCGGGATCAAACGATGACATCTTTTCTGAGGGCCAAACCGATGATGAGTCTACCACTTCGCAAGGTTCGCTTAGCGATGTTGAGGGTTCTGACGATGATATATTTACTGATGATTCTGACCAGTCGGATGATCCAATAGATAACACAGGTTCGCTCGGCGATGTAGAAGGGTCTAACGATGATATTTTTACAGATGATTCAACCACTCCAAACGATCCTGAGGATTCAGCAAGTGGTTCAGGTTCACTTGGAGATGTAGGCGGCTCGAATGATGATATATTCCCAGATGATCCAGCAAGTGGTTTAGGTTCACTTGGAGATGTAGGCGGATCGAATGATGATATTTTCCCTGGCGATCCCGCAAGTGATTCAGGTTCACTTGGAGATGTAGGTGGCTCAAATGATGATATTTTCCCTGGCGATCCAGCAAGTGGTTTAGGTTCACTTGGAGATGTAGGTGGCTCAAATGATGATATATTCCCAGACGACCCCGCAAGTGGTTTAGGTTCACTTGGAGATGTAGGCGGCTCAAATGATGATATATTCCCAGACGACCCCGCAAGTGGTTCAGGTTCACTTGAAGATGTAAGTGGATCGAACGACGACATCATCCCCACAACCCCAACCGATAAAGCCCAAGGCTCGTCGATAGATATAACAGGTATGAACAACGATATTTTTATAGAATAATTTAAACCAGACTCTAAAGGGAGTCATAAAACTTATAATTAAATGAAACGTTTAGCAATCACCACATTTGCCATGGCGCTATTTACATTAAGTGCATCGGCACAAAGCTACTTTACACCAAAAATCTCCAGTGTTGATCCCGCAACGGCATTAACAAAAAATGGAGTTGAGAATATGGAGTGGATCTCATTCGCAGGTGAACCATTTGTCAATGGTAAGCAGATCAAAAATGGATGGGGCAAATCATCATCGGGCAACACAATAGACTTTATCGGTGTGAATGTTGCAGGACTTCCCAGCGAGGAGTACACCAACCAAAATAACGATTGGCTGATCTCCGACGAGATTGATCTAAGTGGAGCAACTGCGCCAGTTATTTCGTTCGATCTCTTCTACAATTATGGTGTCGACAATACCAACACCCTTGCAGTATACGTCTGCACATCGGGATACGAAAGTGGTGCGACAGCAGAGGGTAACGATGTTAAAGCGACCCCTTCAGGCGAGTGGGTGGTGGTTAAAAAGAGCATCTTCTGCAACGAGCCAAAGGTAGCCGAGAATGTTACAATTTCGCTTAGCGACTACGCAGGTCAAAAGATCCGTTTTGCATTTCGCGCAACAAATCGCCTAAAGCAAAATATCAATAACTCGAGAATGTACAATATCAGCAATCTCGAAGTAAAAGAGAAGTAGAGATATGAAAAGGTTGACACTTTTATTCACCACAGTAGCGTTGCTAGCCATCTCAAACAGGACGATGGCTAGCAATAGCGACGATATGTTCTCTATCGAACAACGAATGTATAATAGTCTGCTTGTCGGAGCGCCATCGTCTGCACAGGTAGAGTCGCTGCTTAAAACTGTCGATTCCCGCGGCTCATTCAATGGGATTGATTACCACGACGAGGAGTTTAACTCGGGTGATAAGAAGCGTCGACACCTCCAAAATCTACTTCGCCTAACAAAGGCTCACGAAGATCCAGCTTCTCGCTATTATCACAGCGAGGAGCTTTACCGCACGATTGAGTCACTTCTTAGCTTTTGGCTCTCAAGCGATATTGACGATGATAACTGGTGGCATCGAAGCATCGGTTTCCCAAAGGATCTAATGCCCTCGATTGTTTTGATGAAGAGTTCATTGCAGCAAAATAACCCTCAGCTTTACAACGACTTGGTCGAATATTTGGCCTACTCGTGGGATGAAACTCCGCCACGCTTACGTCAAGGAGCAAATGGAACAGATATCAGCAAAATCACATTCGCCCGTGCGGTGCTAAGTCGCAACGATGAGTTGATGACAAGCGTCATGGCCTTTGTCGACTCGCTAATTTTCATCGCTCAAGGGGGCATCGAGGAGGGAATCTATCCCGATTACTCATTCTCGCAACATAGCGCTAATGGTCGCCAATTGTATCTTGGTACTTACGGCCGTGAATTCTTGGATGGCGTACTTTTTTTTATGGAGTACACTGACTCGACCAAATTTGCGATATCTTTGCAGAAGATTACTATGATCGAGAATTTGATATGTGATGGTGTAGCATGGATGTGGTACAAAAACACGCTCGATGCAAACCAACTCGGTCGTAAAATATATGACAAGGAGAATTTCGCACCTTCGTTTGTGACAGTGGTAAAGCGAATTATTGCGCTCAACACCCCTCAAAGAGATCGACTCGAGGAGGTTTTGGAGCTAATGGAGGGTAAGCGAGAGTTGATAGGCAACAAAGCCTACCCATATCACGACTATATGATTCACCGAGGTAGAGGGTATATGAGCTCAATTCGCATGACTTCGACACGCACAGTTGGTAACGAAGCTGGCAATGGTCAAGGTTTGGAGCACTACCACACGGGTGATGGTGCGACATACTTCAAGGTCGATGGTGATGAATATTCGCGGATCTTCTCCGCGTGGAATTGGCGATTTATTCCAGGTGTAACGGTGGTCGCTGACGATAAACCTATGCCACAACCTATGTGGGGTAAAGGTGGCAATGGTGGTGATTCTTTCGCAGGAGTTGCCTCTAATGGCGATGAGGGTTGCGCAGGATTTATCTTTGCGAAAGATGAGTTGCGTGCCCACAAAGCGTGGTTTAACCTATCGGGTGTGACAATCGCCTTGGGTGCTGCAATCACCACAGAGCGTGAAGATGCAGAGGTGGTGACAATCCTAAATCAAACCGCTCTCAAAGGAGATGTTTCGGAGAGCGACAACGGCATTTGGCACAATAAAATCGGTTATCGCTCGCTTGTAGATCATAAAATAGAAGTTTCAAAGGATGAACAAAAAGGGATCTTGATGTTGTCGATAAATCACAAAATAGCACCGCAAAATGAGTTGTATGCTTATGCGGTCTATCCAAATATCGAACTGTCGCAATTTGAGAGCCAACCCAACGTGTTCGAAATTTTGAGTAACAGCGCTCAATCTCAAGCGATCGTAAGCCGAGAGTCAGGCGTAGTGATGGTGGTAGCCTATGAGGCTTGCCAGGTGAGTCTAAATAAAAAGACGACAATCGAAATCTCGGCACCATCGCTCATTATCTTAACTCCGAAAAGAGATGGTGGATATGATATAATCGCACAATCACCTTATTGCGACCAAGCTCCAGAGGATGAAAAGATCTCGGTGAGCGTAAGTCAAGGTAAAAAGGTAGTAGCTAAAAACTAATAAACTAGAAGTAATATGAACAGTAAGTACAAAATCGAAAACAGTGGGGGTTTGATCGAGGATCTAGTCCCGCAGGATATTATCAATAGATTTGAAAAGATTCCAACAAAGGTATACTCCAACGAGGGTCGAGCGATAGCGTATGTTGCCGACACCATCTGCGCGCTAATCAAGGAGCATCAAAAAAGTGATGATCTCTTCGCATTGGGATTGACAACGGGAAAAACTCCATTGGGCTTGTATCGCGAATTGGTGCGTCGCCATAAAGCGGGTGCAGTGTCGTTTGAGAGGGTTAAAGTATGCTCTCTCGATGAGTTTTATCCTATTGCAGCCACCGAGCAGCAGAGTCGCAATTATCGTATCCACGAGGAGTTCCTAAACCACATAGATATCAAAAAGGAGAATGTTCATATCCCGGATGGAACAATCTCCGAAGAGGAGGTTTCAGCATACTGCAAGGCGTATGAAAAAGAGAGTCAAAACATTGATTTGATGATCGTTGGAGTAGGTGAGGATGGCCAATTAGGTTTCAACGAGACCAACTCATATACGCGATCTGCAACAAGATTGGTGCAACTCTCTTACAACACCCGCAAGACTCAATCTGGGCTATTCTTTGGTCTGCACAACACGCCAAATATGGCAATCACTATGGGCATCGGAACGATCATGAGTGCCAAGAGAGTCATCCTAATGGCTTGGGGAGAAGATAAAGCGGAGATCGTTAAAAAAGTTGTCGAGGGAGAGGAGACTCAACAAGTGCCAGCCTCACAATTGCAATCGCACTCAAATATCGAGGTTGTGATCGACGAACACGCCGCAGGAGAACTCTCGAAGGTGTTGACCCCTTGGTTGGTTGGCCCTTGCGAGTGGACTCCAAAATTTATTCGTAAGGCGGTCGTATGGCTCTGCGGAGTGGTTCACAAACCGATCTTGAAGCTAACGCACAACGATTACGTTGAAAATTCGCTAAACGACCTTCTCGAGAGGGTAGGCGGCTACGACAAGATCAATATCAGTATGTTTAACTCCTTGCAACACACCATCACAGGTTGGCCAGGAGGCAAACCAAATGCCGATGATTCGACTCGTCCAGTCCCTTCGGAACCAGCCAAGAAGCGAGTTCTGATCTTCTCGCCACACCCCGACGATGATGTTATCTCGATGGGTGGAACCTTTATTCGTCTAGTCGAGCAGGGGCATGATGTTCATGTTGCATATCAAGTTTCTGGAAATGTTGCGGTGCACGATGATGTAGTGCTGCAAAGTGTCGAGACATCGCGTGAATTGGGTTATGCCGACCACTACGAAGAGGTGAAGCGTGTAATTGCAGGCAAGGTCAAAGGTGAGCCTGAGCCACCAGCGCTATTGAAGCTCAAGGGGGCTATTCGTCGCGCCGAGGCTAAAGCTGCTTGTCGCTCGTTTGGGCTCGATGAGCAGAGTCATGCGCACTTCCTAAATCTTCCATTCTACGAGACTGGAGGAATCAAAAAGGGGCAAGTGACCAAGGTGGATATAGATATCATTGTGAAGCTATTGCGCGAGATTGAGCCACATCAAATCTATGCTGCTGGCGACCTAACGGATCCGCATGGTACACACCGCACCTGTATGGAGGCGATCTTGGAGGCGCTGCAAGTAGTCGAGAATGATGAGTGGATGTCGCAATGTCACCTGTGGTTATATCGTGGAGCTTGGCAAGAGTGGGATCTTGGAATGGTGGATATGGCTGTGCCGTTGAGTCCAGACGAGGTTATCAAAAAGCGCCATGCTATCTATCGTCACCTCTCGCAAAAGGATATTGTACCTTTCCCAGGTGATGATAATCGCGAATTTTGGCAACGAGCTGAGGATCGCACGCAAAACACAGCTCGACTTTACGATGAGCTAGGAATGGCCGAGTATCAAGCGATCGAGGTATTTGTAAGAATGTTTTAAAAAATAAGGATATGAGACTAATAATAGAAAAATGCAAGGATAATGTAGCTAAGTGGGCTGCACAATACATAGTTAATGCGATCAACTCAAAGGCGAAAGCGGTAAACGCACCATTTGTTTTGGGGTTGCCTACTGGCTCGACTCCTCTGGAGACCTATCGTGAATTGATCGAGTATTACAAGCGTGGCGAAGTGTCGTTCGCAAATGTCATTACATTCAATATGGATGAGTATGTCGGTCTTGCGGAGGATCACCCACAAAGTTATCACACATTTATGTGGACGAATTTCTTTAACCACGTCGATGTAAAACGCGAAAATGTGCATATTCTTAACGGTAATGCTGAGGATCTTACAGCGGAGTGTGAAGACTTCGAAGAGGCAATTGTTAAGGCTGGAGGTATCGACCTATTTATGGGCGGAATTGGTGAAGATGGCCATATTGCCTTCAATGAACCATTCTCGTCACTTAACTCTCGTACACGCATCAAGACCCTTACCGAGGATACTATCGCGGTGAACTCTAGATTCTTTGACAATGATATCTCGCAAGTGCCAAAGTTAGCTTTGACGGTTGGCGTTGCTACGATCCTCTCATCGAAGGTGGTGTTGATCTTGGCGACTGGAGCTAAAAAGGCTCGTGCGGTGAAAGAGGGTGTCGAGGGTGCATTCAACCACCAATGGACAATCTCGGGGTTGCAGATTCATCCTAATGGCATCTTGGTTTGCGATGATTCGGCAGCAACTGAGCTTAAGGTTTCGACATATAGATATTTCGTGGGTATTGAGAAGGATAATCTTATTTCTCTTTAGGGGTGAGGTAAAAAAAATAAGGAGGCATTTGCCTCCTTATTTTGTTATCTGTCAAAATATGTGTCTAGTAGTTCCTTAGCCGCTATAAACGAGCTAATTTTAGTCTCTAATACCCGCTGCTCATACTCTCCAATTATCGCCTCGATCTTAGGATTCAAATAAAAATTACTCTTTAGAGTATCGTTAATTGTCTCATACATCCAATATTTTAATTGGCGGTGGCGATTGCCAAGGAAATAACCATTCCCTTTAGTCTGCTCGATAAACTCCTCGACTCCTTTCCAGACCTCTTCCAATCCTGTTTTCTCTAACGACGAACAGATATATGCTTTTGGTCGACATTGTGAATCGGGCATCGGGAATAGTCGCATTGCGCTTTGATATTGACTACGTGCGACATCGGCCTTGGTTTTATTCTCGCCGTCGGCCTTGGTTACAACCATCATATCGGCCATCTCCATAATTCCACGCTTGATTCCTTGCAGTTCATCGCCTGCACCAGAAATCTGCAACATCATAAACATATCGACCATCGAGTGTACAGCAGTTTCGGATTGACCCACACCGACAGTCTCGATAAAGATAACATCAAACCCAGCAGCTTCGCACAGCACAATAGTCTCGCGAGTTTTGCGAGCCACGCCACCCAACGATCCAGCAGAAGGCGAAGGGCGAATAAAAACATCTGGATTGGCCGAGATGCTCTCCATGCGAGTCTTATCACCGAGGATCGAACCTCCACTACGCTCCGAACTTGGGTCGATTGCCAAGACGGCCAACTTGTGACGCATCGAGGTGATCATATTGCCGACAGCTTCGATAAACGACGATTTTCCAGCGCCAGGAACTCCCGTGATACCAACTCTAATCGACTTGCCAGAGTGGGGTAGACACCCCTCTATAATCTCCTGAGCCTGAGCGTAGTGTTGCGGATTGGCACTCTCGACCAGAGTTATCGCTTGCGAGAGGATCGTTATATTTCCTGCCAAGATTCCATCGACGTAATCTTGAGTAGATAAGCTTTTGCGGCGACGTCGAACGAAGTATGGGTTTACAATCGGTTGATCGGCAACACCTTCTGTTACCGAAAGGGCACTATCGTGGTGTTGGTCGACATAATCCATTTCGAAGTGTTTTATTTTGGTGAATGACATTGCTTAATAGAGTTTGGTTCTTATTTTGTTACGAAGATATAAATAAATAAGTAAATAAAAAAATTCTGAGATGAAGATAGCATTTTACTCTGGCAAATTAGGACAGAAACAAACTTCGAGAATAATAGACATTCTTAAAAGTCGTGCACCGAATCATCAATACAATCACTATGTCGAGCAGCGAGATGCCGATGTCGTGCACTGCGTTGCGCCTCACGATTCGCTCGATCTTCTCTCTCGAGCATCACGTTCGGTGATCTCGCTCTTAGATATGCGATTTTTAACCTCGCCCGACCATTTTTCACTTGTTGAGAGGCTGTTTCGCCTGCCACTCTATCGCTATCATTGTCGCCATGCCGCACGAATAATTGCGAAAAATAGCTTGGCCAAAACCAAAGCCGTTGAGGCGTTATCTATTGACGAGGGTATGGTTGAGGTCTGCTTGCCTTTGCAGCTGCTGCATCTAGGAGAGTTTGATTTAGCCACTACGCAAGAGGAGATGCAGGCGGTAAGGGCTAAATTCGAACTTCCTGATACATATATATTAATAGCAGGGGAGATCGACACAATGCACGACCACGCGGTGATTCTTCATGCGATCTTCTCGCTGCCACAAAAATTGAACGTTGTTATATATGGTAGGCGAACCACCCATTCGGATGTGCTCTTGCGAATGACGCGCGATGTTGGCCAAGCCGCTCGAGTCCAATTTATCTATGAAATCGAGCCTGCTGATCTTCGCTCGCTCTATCGTATGGCGCTGGTTTTGGTCTATATGCCCGCCTTCGAGAGTTCGATCTTGCCGATTATCGACGCGCTGCATCAACGAGTGCCGATGATTCTCTCCGACACTCCGCTAAATCGCGAAGCGGCGGGAAGTGCAGCTGAGTTTGTCCCATCGCACGACCAAGAGGCTATCGCCGAAGCGCTAAAAAGGATGATTTATAACGAGTCGTATCGTGGACAGCTTCTCGCGCAGAGTTGCCTCGAGGCTCAACGTTACTCTCAGGAGAGTCTAACAAAGCAACTTTTTAAGATTTATGAGTCTCTTTAGCGCTATGTAGTGGTTTTCAGAGAATAAATTAAGGTGTAAATAAAAAAAATAGGATAATTTATTGTTATTTGTTTTTTAATTTATACCTTTGTTTGCTGAATAACAGTGAACTAATTAATTAGCTAACTTAAATAAAATATTATGAAAGTATCACACATTGAGCATTTAGGCATTGCTGTAAAAAGCCTAGATGAGGCTATCCCATACTGGGAGAATGTAATGGGCCTAAAATGTTATGCAATCGAAGAGGTTGCAGACCAAAAAGTTCGTACCGCATTTTTTATGTTGGGTCAAACTAAAATCGAGTTGTTGGAGCCAACTTCTGAGGAGTCAACAATCGCTAAGTTTATCGAGAACAAAGGTGTAGGATTCCATCACATGGCACTAGCTTGTGAGGGTATCGAGGAGCAAATGGCAGACGCTGAGGCTCAAGGTATTCGCCTAATCGACAAAACTCCACGTGGTGGCGCTGAGGGTCTAACTATTGCGTTCCTTCACCCAAAATCAACCCAAGGTATTCTAACGGAGCTTTGTGAAAAGAAATAATTGAACACACTAATTATATTATGAGCGAAATTCAAAATAAAATTAAAGATCTAGTCGATCGCAGAGAGACTGCCCGCCAAGGTGGTGGCCAGAAACGTATCGACGCTCAACACGCAAAGGGCAAATATACTGCTCGTGAGCGTATTGCAATGTTACTCGATGAGGGTAGTTTCGAGGAGTTCGATATGTTCGTTACTCACCGTTGCTACGACTTCGGAATGGAGAAGAGCCACACTTTCGGTGATGGTGTTGTAACCGGTTACGGTACTATTGAGGGCCGTTTGGTATACCTTTTTGCACAAGACTTTACTGTTTCAGCAGGTTCTCTATCTCTTTCAATGGCAGATAAGATCTGTAAAGTTCAAGATATGGCACTTCGTAACGGTGCTCCATGTATCGGTATCAACGACTCGGGTGGTGCTCGTATCCAAGAGGGTATCAACGCATTGGCTGGATATGCTAATATCTTCCAACGCAACGTGATGTCGTCGGGTGTTATCCCACAAATCTCGGCTATCTTCGGACCATGTGCTGGTGGTGCAGTTTACTCTCCAGCTCTAACCGACTTCATCATCATGAAGAGCCAAACTTCGAATATGTTCCTTACAGGTCCTAAAGTTGTTAAGACTGTAACTGGTGAGGATGTGACACAAGAGCAATTGGGTGGTGCATTTATGCACACAACAAAATCTGGTGTTTCTCAATTCGCAGTTGAGACCGAGGAGGATGGTATCGCACTACTCCGCGAGTTGCTTTCGTACATCCCACAAAACAATATGGAGGAGGCTCCACTTCAAGTTTGTAACGATAAGATCACCCGTTTGGATGACACTCTAAATGAGATCGTTCCAGATAATCCAAACAAACCTTACGATATGACTGACGTGATTCACGCGATCGTTGATAATGGTGAGTTCTTGGAGGCATCTTCAGGTTTCGCGAAGAATATCATCACTTGTTTCGCTCGTTTCAACGGCCAAAGTGTAGGTATCATTGCTAACCAACCTAAGTTTATGGCTGGTGTACTTGATAGCAACGCTTCACGCAAGGCGGCTCGTTTTGTTCGTTTCTGCGACGCTTTCAATATTCCTATCGTTACTCTAGTTGACGTTCCTGGATTCCTTCCTGGTACAACTCAAGAGTATGGTGGTGTGATCACTCACGGTGCTAAGTTGTTGTTCGCTTATTGTGAGGCGACTGTTCCTAAGGTGACAGTTACTCTTCGTAAGGCCTACGGTGGAGCTTATATCGTGATGTCGTCTAAGCACATCCGTGGTGATATAAACTACGCTTGGCCATCGGCTGAGATCGCAGTAATGGGTGCAAGTGGTGCTGTTGAGGTACTTCAAGCGAAAGCACTTGCTGCATTCGAGAATGCTGAGGAGCGCGCTAAGTTTGTAGCTGAGAAGGAGCAAGAGTACAACGATAAGTTCTCGAACCCTTACAATGCAGCTCGTTACGGCTATATCGACGATGTGATCGAGCCACGTAACACCCGTTTCCGTGTAGCTCGTGCGTTGCAATCATTAGCATCTAAGCGTTTGCAAAATCCAGCTAAGAAGCACTCTAATATTCCATTGTAAAGACTACTGCTATGATAATGTTATTAAATTCAACATGGACATGGACAGAGATCTTGTGGATTGCTCTAATTGGCTTCACGCTAGTGCTATTGATGCTTTTGGCGTTGGTGGTTATCATCAAACTTTTTGGTCGCCTAGCTGTTGCAGCTACTAAAGCACCAGATAGCAAGATTCAACTTCAACCACAATTGTCGGGCGAAGAGGTTGCGGCTATCACCACAGCATTGCGTATGCACATGGGTGAGCGTCACGATCGTGAGTCTGCAATTTTGACTATCATGACCATCAAGCGTGCATACTCTCCATGGAGCTCTAAAATTCACGGATTAACTCAACTTCCACTCCGAAAATAGACAAATAAAATAATGAAAGACTATACATTAAAAATTAACGGACACAAATACAGTGTTCAAGTCGGTGATCTTAATGAGGAGTCGACAATGGCTAAAGTCGTTCTCAATGGCGTAGCATACGATGTTGAGATCGACGGCGTAAAAACTGTACTTCCTACGGTGAAGCCACAAGTGGCTCGCTCTAGACAATACGCAACTAACGTAACCCCAACTTTGGTAGAAACTACTCCAGTTGCTGCAGCTCACACAGGTGCTGGCAGTGCTGTTCGTAGTCCACTGCCAGGAACTGTTGCTGACATTAAAGTATCTGTTGGCAGCAAAGTTTCGCCAGGCGAGACTCTAATGATCCTTGAAGCGATGAAGATGGAGAACAACATTGATGCTAGCGTAGCAGGTGTTGTCAAAGAGATTTCGGTTCAAAAGGGCGCAACAGTAATGGAAGGTCAAATCTTACTTGTGATCGAATAGCCTTATGCTTAGTTTCCTTGCCTCAGAATCAAACTTCGTACTTGAAAGTCTTGCAAACTTTGCAAGTTCGACAGGCATAGCAGCAATCGTAGAAGGCGCTGGTATCGGTAATATTGCAATGCTCGGTGTAGCGATCTTCTTGATCTATCTTGCTATCCGTCACAAGTTTGAACCATTGTTGCTACTTACCATCGCTTTTGGTATGCTACTAACCAACTTACCTGGCGCAGAGATGTACCACCCATTCCTTTTCGAAGGAGGACACGTTCACTGGGACATCTTTGTCGACAATGCAGGTATTATGGACTACCTCTACTTGGGCGTTAAGCTCGGAATCTATCCTTGCCTTATCTTTATAGGTGTAGGTGCGATGACCGACTTTGGTCCACTTATCGCTAACCCTAAGAGTTTTGTATTGGGTGCTGCTGCTCAAATCGGTATCTTCCTAACTTTCATCGGTGCTTATGCGCTAGGTTTCGCTCCAAACGAGGCTGGTGCTATTGGTATCATCGGAGGTGCGGATGGTCCAACTTCGATCCTTTTGGCTTCAATCTTGGCTCCTGAGTTGTTGGGACCAATCGCGGTTGCTGCTTACTCATATATGGCATTGGTTCCTGTGATCCAACCGCCAATTATGCGTGCACTAACTTCGGAGAGCGAGCGTAAGATCAAGATGAGCCAACTTCGTCCAGTATCGAAAGGCGAGAAGATCGTCTTCCCAATCATTATCGCAATCATCATCTCGTTGCTTCTGCCTAGTGCAGCTCCGCTTGTTGGTTGTTTGATGTTTGGTAACTTGATGAAGGAGTCTGGTGTTGTTGATCGTCTAAGCAAGACTGTTCAAAACGAGATGATGAACATCGTTGTTATCTTCCTTGGTTTGACCGTTGGTGCTACTGCTACTGCCGAGGCGTTTATCAACTTCCGTACTTTGGGAATCATGGTGCTTGGTATCCTTGCATTCTGTGTGGGTACTGCGGGTGGTATCTGTTTCGCTAAGCTACTTAACCTATTCGCTCCAGAGGGAAAGAAGATGAATCCACTTATTGGCTCTGCAGGTGTGTCGGCTGTTCCGATGGCTGCACGTGTTGCTCAAACTGAGGGACAAAAGGCAGATCCAAGTAATTTCTTGTTGATGCACGCTATGGGTCCAAACGTGGCGGGTGTGGTAGGATCGGCTGTTGCAGCTGGTATTTTCCTTGCATTCTTGAACTAAGTAGTGTAAAACAATTATTGCCATATTTTTAGCAGCACTCTTGGAGCGATATTTTTCACTATTAAATCTCAATATAGAATGACTATATTTTCGATTCAATAGCAGAAAAATCTCATCTCCAATAGTACTCCTAAAAACACACCAATAATTATTTCACCCTACTTAATAAGATTTTTTATATACTTTTTAAGCTGTATACTTCGGTATGCAGCTTTTTTTTCGTATCTTTGCTAGCAAGCAGACAATCTCGATAAAACTTATCGAAAATATTAAAAAAATATAATTATAGATCAACATGAAAAACATCCCTCTTTACGTAAAGATTCTCTTTGGCATGGTGCTAGGTATTGTAGCAGGTTTAATATTTGTGCAACTGAATGCCGCTCAACTTGTCAGTGATTTTATTGCCCCTTTCGGAACGATTTTTATCAATCTATTGAAGATGGTAGCAGTGCCTTTGGTTCTCTTTTCGCTTATTAAGGGCGTAACGGGATTGGGTGAAATCAAGAATCTTTCGAACTTGGGAGTGAAAACTATTCTGATCTATGTCGGAACAACCATTGTCGCAATCTCGCTCGGAGTCTCGGCTGCGTGCTTAATCAAGCCTGGCGAAATCTTCCCTTCCGACAAAGCCGCCGAACTTCGCGAGCTATACCAAGGTGAAGTCTCTCAAAAGAGCCTCTCAGCTACGGAAGTGGCCGAAGATACTCCATTGAAGATCTTGGTTGATATTGTCCCCGATAATATCGTAGCTGCGATGGCTAGCAATGGAGCGATGCTTAAGATTATCTTTATTGCCCTAATCGTCGGTATCGCGATGCTCTCGATTGGCGTAAGCGAGATGCAACCTGTGATAAATATGATTGACAAGCTCAATCTGATTGTGATGCGGGTGATAGATTATATAATGATGTTCGCCCCTTTTGGAGTCTTCGCGCTGATGGCCTCGCTGGCGGTCGATACGGCTGGAGATATCTCAATCTTTGCCGCTTTGGGGCTCTATGCGCTAACTGTTGCTGCATCGCTTCTGATCTTGATGTTTGCTTTCTACCCGTTATTGATCAAACTATTTACAAAGATCGGCGTTGGTCGATTTATGAAAGCTGCCTCGCCAGTTCAAGTCCTAGGATTCTCGACAAGCTCGAGTGCTGCGACACTTCCAGTAACCATGGAGCAGTGCCAAAAGGAGCTAGGTCTGTCGAGCAACGTAAGCTCGTTTGTTTTGCCCGTTGGTGTGACAATTAATATGGATGGTACAAGTTGTTATCAAGCCGTAGCAGCAATCTTTATCGCGCAGGTTATGGGTATTGATCTCTCGTTAGTTCAAATTCTGACCATCATTGGCGTGACAACAATTTCGTCGATAGGTACTCCAGGAATCCCTAGCGGAAGTGTGGTAATGCTGATTATGGTTCTCTCGTCGGTAGGAATCCCTAGCGAGGGTCTAGCGTTGATCTTAGGTATCGACCGCCCATTAGATATGCTTCGCACTGCGGTCAATGTCACAGGAGATATGGCAGTAGCCTCGATTGTCGAGGAGGGGCAGAAGAAATAAATTTCGATTTTTATCGCTTTTCTGCAATTGCCGCCCGTGAGACGTTAAGCGCTTCTAACTAAAGAAGATAGCACACATATGCGCAAATAAAGCCGCAGAAGCCCCAAAAAAGTTTTAAAGAAAAAGCGAAAAAAGCCCCAAAAAAATTTGCAATTACCCAAATAATGCCTATATTTGCACTCCGATTAACCGATAGTGGTGTTCAAACAAGCGCAAAAGCAAAGTGGGAGCAAGGGAGAGGAGCGTAACAGCAGAGGAGTGGTTGTAAAGTCCGGGGTGTAGAAGCCTGAGAGTGTAAAGCCAGAGGATATAAAAATCCAACCTCACCCAACACTACTAAATCATGCCCAGATGGCGGAATCGGTAGACGCGCTGGTCTCAAACACCAGTGGAGCAATCCGTGCCGGTTCGATCCCGGCTCTGGGTACGAAAAGAGCCTTGTAATCAGTTGATTATGAGGCTCTTTCGCATTTATGGCGAAATCTCACTGAAACATTACTGAAACAAATTCGATTTTCCGTAAAAATCACTCTAAACGACCTTATTTTCGTCTCCTCCTACTCGATTGCTATTTTTATTGAGCTCTACTTGAACTGAATGTTGCGAGCGAAATCGTTTACAAAGATGGTGCGACTCTCGTCGAACTTCTTGCCATCAATTATAACATTCTCGAAAGTGACATCCTCCACAAGGTGCTCGTTGTCGTAACCAAGAACCTCTACACTTGCGTGGTCCTTGACGTTATATTCTCTCCAATCTGTTTGATCCCAGAAGCCTGTGAGTGTTGGGTCAATAGGTGCTGAGGTGGCTGTGATATCACGGAATACGATATTCTTGATGTGACCTCTCTCCTCGGTTTGCGACCAACGAGTGATTCCAATCCACAAAGAGATCAAGCGGCGAGCCTCCTCGACACGGATATTTTGGAATGTGACGTCGCTGATGACAGCAGAGTCGCAGTGGTAGACACGCAACGCGGTGGCACGACCTACATCGTGGATCACATCGCAATCCTCAAAGAGAACATTTGATACATTCTCATGCACCTCGGCGCCAACGCTTAGTGAGTGAGCCAACTCATTCCACAATACACACTTGCGAACATGGACGTTATAAACCTCACCCAAGCCACCGAATGATTTAACAACAACAAGGTCGTCGAAAGTTCTCAGGAATGAGTTCTCGACCAACACATGCGGCTGTTCGAGATATCGACACCATCGGTGTTACCTCTCCATCCTGTGAGTTTGATATTATCGACGTGCACATTGTCCGAACACTTGATAGGAAGTGTCCAACTGCTAGAATCAAAGAGGCAGATACCCTCGATAGTTACATTCTCAGAGTCATGCACCAAGAGTGGATTGCGTCGTCTTGGGCGAGGTACAGCCTTGCCGTCGATGATACCACGTCCTCGAACTGTGATGTTCTTACCCTTTACAAGGAACGATGGCATAACCATATCCCTATCCCCAAGGTGAATCATCTGATCCTCCTCCTCCATGCCGCAACGGATGTAAGCACCTCCTGCGATATAGAGAGTTTGATTGTCTCCAATCACCACCGATGTGATGTCATGAACGCCAGGAGCGAAGTAGATTACATTCTCATCATCGGGATCGGGAATATCGGTCTCGAATGGGTTTGCTGAGATGTGAAGTGCCTGATGCCAGTTTCCATTGATCTCGACAGTGAGGTTCATTGGCTCATTGATTGAGAATAGTACCTTGTTGTCAACCACTTCGAATGGAATGTTGTAAGAGGTTGGCAGGATCTACACCTCCTCGATAATCTGGTCGACAGCCACCGATACCGCCACCTTGTCATTGATGTCAAAGATAGCCATAGATGCCGCACCCGATTTTCCATTTGGTACCACGCGAGGAACTGGGATAGAGTCGGGTATGATGGCTTTGTATAGGGGCACGGTGCACCCCTCGACCTCTAGAGTGTAGGCCTTAGAGAGTTCAATGCCCTCGGGAGCATCATAGATCTTAAATTGTTTGCTGTTGTCGTGGCTGCAAGATGAGAGCACCAGACAGCACAATAGCGCCAAAAGAGCGGAAAGTCTCCTTATAATTTATGTTTTAAATTAGTTATCGTTATAACTCGGCTAAAACCTTGTCGATAATCTCTTGATACTCGCCGTCGGATAGATAGACCTGCTTTGGATTCATAGTGAAAGTGCCTCCGAAATCTGGTCCGCCTTGATGCTTAGGCACTAAATGGAAATGAAGGTGCGATAGGGTATCGGAATATGCTCCATAGTTGATTTTGTCTGGGTTGAGAGCCTTTTGCATTGCGCGAGTCACCTTCACCACATCAGCCATAAATGCGTTGCGTTGTTCGTCGCTCAGCTCGTTTAGGTCGTGAATATGTTCATTATGTGCGACTAAGCAGCGACCTCGATAGGTCTGCTCCTTGAAAATAAATAGACGCGATACGGATAGTTGCGCAAATTCGATCATTAAACTCTCTAAGAGCTCGCCATTTTGGCAATACAAACAATCTTTAGGATCAGTCATGGTGGTGTAATTTTTAATGGTTAGTTATACAAAGATAGACAAAAAAACGAATCGCCAAATAGCTGAGTATAATATATTTTTGAGTCGAACGAAAGTTCACATAGGTTCATTTAATGGCTAATAGTTAATATGTTGCAAAAAAATTATACCTTTGCAATATGAACTTACAACTTCCAAATATCAAAAATCTTCTTGCCACAGTTGAGCAATATCATGCCCGTCCGATTCGCACCACGGTCGATTTCGAGGCGCTGAGCATCACCATCGAGCAGCAAACTTCGGAGCGAATCTCGGCCTCGACTCTCAAGCGTCTGTAGGGTTACGTAAACGATAGACACGAACCTCGGCGATACACTCTCGATGTGCTCTCGAAATATATTGGACATAAAGATTTCGACTCGTTTTGTCAGTGGTTATCGGATCAAAATCTCTCGGATTCCGACTTTTTCACCTCCAAAAAGATTGTGTCGATGGAGTTGGAGAGTGATGCGCTAGTCGAGATTGGGTGGAATCCCGACAGATATATTATCTTGCGATATATGGGTGAAAATCGCTTTAGAGTGCAAAGTGTCAAAAACTCTAAATTGGTCGAGGGTGACGAATTCTCGGTTGCCACATTTATGCTTGGATATCCGCTTTATATCCCTTCGGTTGTACGTTGCGCCGAGATTTTGCCATCGTTTGTCGGTGGTAAGAGTGGGGGATTGACAATCTTATCGGTTTTGCAAAATGAGTAGCTCGGAATTTTTCACAACGCCTATTATTAATAGCGCGTACAGCGACCTTAAATTCCTTCACGAATCAGGATTTAACACCCTTTACAAGGCTGAGCGAGAAGGAAAAATATTTATTGTAAAGGCGTTGTCTGAGCCTTACAGAGGCAATATGCTCTACGAGTCGCTCCTACGTAAAGAGTTTGAGATTGGATATTCGTTGGATCATCCAAACATATGTCGTACAGTTGGTTATGATGAGTTTGATGACGTTGGAAATGCAGTGATAATGGAGTGGATTGATGGTCGCACGCTCGATAAATATATCGCCGAGGGGCAACACGCCGCAAAGGAGCTTGTGCGCATAGTGGAGCAACTCTGCGCGGCTATGAGTTATACCCACAAACGCCAGACGATCCACCGAGATCTCAAACCTCAAAACATCATCGTAACCTACAATGGCGACAATGTGAAATTGCTCGATTTTGGCCTCTCCGACACCGATCATCACGCTGTTCTCAAAGAGCCTGCTGGATCGCGAAGATATGCCTCGCCAGAGCTTCTTGCTGGAGATAAAGTCGACTCGAGGTCGGATGTCTATTCGCTGGGCGTTATCATCAACGAGCTATTTGCCGCGGAGCAGAGTCGCCGAGTTGCAAAGGTTGTATCTCGCGCTACGGCCTTCAATCCATCCGCCCGTTATGCCGATGTAGAGGCGGTTGCAACGGCACTCAAAGGGCGACCTACAAAACTTTTCTATCCGATTTTGGCGGTGATGCTACTTGCGATGATCTACCTATTTTTCATGCTCAATCGCGCAACCGAATCGCTAATCCCATCGGCTCAGGCGGATGGTGTGACCAGTGAGGAGTTCGAGCGTAGGCAAGTTTTGTGTAACGATTTCTACCAAGAGGTTAACAACGGCTACCTAGAGCTAATGAACGACAGAATATATAGAATGAGCTGCGCAACCCCCGAAATGCCCGATTTCGATGAGCTTAGCCAAAGGCAGCTGACCCACTACAAAAGGGTGCTGGATTCGATGCTCTGCGATATAAAACAATCGTCGTTATACCTCAATGCTAGGCGCAACGCATCTTCTCACAATAGTGAGCTTTTCACACTTATGCGCACCCAATTCCCCGCGATGTTTTGGCTAAATACCGAGCAGCTTTATAGGTCAGCAACCGACTCGTTAGCCTCGCAGCTAAAGCAACTGCCAGCACCCGATATCGCCTCAAATTATCAGGAGATGAGCTACGAAGAGCAGCAAGCCGAAAACTCGCGCTATCAACAAGCTGTGCAGAGCTATAAAAAAGCAACTGTCGAGGTGTGGGCAGTAGAATATCGCAAAATGCGCAATCTTCAACCCATTCCTGCTCAACTGCTTAACTATTACGAATCAAAATAAACGCACCACTCTGAATCTTCACTCTTAAGTGAAGTTCAGAATGGTGCATCTTATCTCTTTGGCCATTTTAGCAAGCCGCTCATTGTTCGTCTTTACAAGCCCCTCAGCCCTATATCCGCTCCTTGATGCTGCCTGTTTGGTAAGCGTGTAGCAGTTTGTTCAAATCGCTGATTCTTGCTCTAATGTTGCAACCTATATCGGTATCTTTGACCAAGAGTCTTTGCGAATTAAATTCGACGATGATGGTGGTAGATTTAATGTCGAGCCCCTCGTCAATCGCCTTTTGGGTCGATAAGAATGGTTCGTGCTGTACAAGTTGGAATCCGTGAGAGTGGTAGACTAGGGTGTAGCCAGCGATGCCTGTTGCTCGCTGATAAGCCTTCGAGAATCCACCATCGATCACCAGCAACTTTCCATCGGCCTTGATCGGCTTCTCACCGCTACTAGCTTTAACGGGCACGTGACCATTAATAATATGTCCACTGTCGCCATCTATACCAAACTCCTCCAAGATCATCTTGCAGATATCGGCATTGTTGCTTAGCACGTAATAGTTTCCTTTCTTCTCCTTTTGCAACTCAGCATCGGTTGTGAAGTATCGCTCGAAGGTGGTCATCTTATCCTTGTCGAATGTTGGAGCGTTAGCACCGCACCACATATACCATAGATAGTCAATAGCATACTCCTTGTTAGGATGGCTGCTATCGCCAAGGTAGGCTACGCGAATAAGCTCATCCACTCGGTCGATGAGCTTCTTGCCTTTGAACTTCTCGCCACAGATTGTCACCTCTTTGAATGTTCCATCTTCGTTTAGGGGAACCGAAGCGTGGAACAGCAGGTTGGAGTTATACGATAGGTACATTCCACCCTTAGCAAATAGACATCGCATATGGGTCTTTAGCTTGTCGCTATTGATAAACGAGTTGTAGAGCTTCTCGACAAGTGCCGCCTCCTCGTCACTAAGTCGGTATGGGTCATTGGGGTCGATGGTTGGGAATGAACTATCGAGAAGCGGATACTCCACACCATTATATACAAACAACCCGCGTTCTTGGTCGATAAATTCCAACAAGTTGCGATCCTTCATTGCGAACTCCTCGCGACGATTGATAATTTGAGACTCCAATTTAAATTGAATAATCGTGATCGCCTTGTGCATCTGCGAAATCAATCGTAGAGTGCGTTCGCTATCGTCACCACCCGCCACATCGGTCTTAGGGATAAACACCGTACATGGGTCATCGGCATAAGTATCCATTGCAAAGGTCGCCAAAGGGAGTAAGTTGATTCCATATCCATCCTCCAAAGTGATCAGGTTTGCGTAGCGCAACGACATGCGGATAACATTGGCAATACAGCTTCTATTTCCCGCAGCGGCACCAATCCACAAGAGATCGTGGTTTCCCCATTGAATATCGAAATCGTGGTACTCGCAGAGGGTATCCATAATGATATGAGCTCCTGGTCCACGGTCGTAAATATCTCCGATAATATGCAATCGGTCGATGGTCAATCGCTGGATCAGGTTACATATAGCGATGATAAATTGATCGGCTCGCTTGGTCGAGATGATCGTGTTGATAATCACACCGATATAGGCCTGCTTATTGCGATCGTTGCTCGATTCATGAAGCAGCTCTTGGATGATAAACGAGAATTCGTTAGGTAGCAATTTAAGCACCTTCGAACGTGAATATTTAGAGGATACATTTTGGCATATCTTCACCAATTGGTTAAGTGTGATGATGTACCAATCCTCCATATCCTCCTCGCAGTTCTTCACCAATTTCAACTTCTGCTTAGGGTAATATATAAGTGTGCAGATCTCTTTCTTCTCCGTCTCGCGAAGGGTGTTGCCAAAGATCTCATTTACCTTGCGCTTCACAGCTCCCGATGCGTTTTTGATCACGTGCAAAAATGCCTCGTATTCTCCGTGGAGATCCGTTAAGAAGTGCTCCGTACCTTTTGGAAGGTGCAGAATAGCTTCGAGATTTATTATCTCGGTGCTTGCGATTGCAATATTTGGAAAGTTCTTAGATAATAAATTTAGATAACGTAATTCTAACCCCTCAGGGTCTTGTTTGGTTAGTTCGAAATCGTTCATTATAGGTTAATTGTCTGGTATTATATTAGGTGGTTAGGTATCTGTAAGTTTTTAGTTTCTTAATGCAAATATAATAAATTTTTGTTGAAATCACCACTTTTGGAGGCAATATTATCTATATTTCCTCGCTATAATTTTATATTAAAGTATATTTTGTTGTAATATCGGAGAGCCTTTTTAGAAGCGCGTGGGGATAGGGTAAAATAGTTAGTGTTATAAGTGGCCTATTATTGTGTTTTCATTTGTGTGATGTAAGGCGCTGACTTATAACTATTTATAGAATACGCAAAAATAGTTAGTGTAAGTTTGTGCGTAAGTTTGCAATTGATATATATTATTTATACTTTTGTATACAGCCTTGGTTCAAAATTTTGAGCCGCAAAATATTTAAGCATAACAACCTAAAAAATGACAATAGAGACTAACCACTCACTATCTGTCGATTGTGTAATTTTTGGATTCAACGGTACTCAACTCAAAGTGCTTCTTATCGAAAGTAGGGAGAGTGAATATCGCAAGAAACTGCCTGGAGGTATGATTCTCGAAAACGAGACCCTACCTGCGGCGGCTGAACGTGTATTGTCCGATCTTACAGGCTTAAGTGGAATCTACTTGCGCCAAGCTGCAATCTACTCCGACCCAAATAGAGTGGAGAGTGGCGATCTAAAATGGATCAATCGCAACCATGGTGTCAATAGCCATAGGGTAGTCTCGGTTGGTTATTACGCCCTGCTTAAACTAAATACTGCGACTCTTCGCCACACCTCTATCAGAGGAGCATATTGGTGTTCGGTCGATAGCGTAGGGGAACTTATGATGGATCACAACACTATCCTCAAAGATACGCTGAAAAGGTTAAAATCTGAAATTGTCAGTTCGCCAATAGCATTTGAACTTCTCCCCAAACAATTTACCATCCGAGCTCTTCAAGATCTTTACAGTGCTGTGTTGGGCATCGAGATCGACAAACGGAACTTTAGGCGCAAGATTCTAAATTCTGGGCTTTTGCATCCAACAGGCAAGCGCGAGGTTGGGGTGGCTCATAAGCCTGCTGAGTATTTCACCTTTAACCATGCGGAGTACAAAAAACGAGTTAAGAGAGATTTAAAACTAGCATTTTTATAAAAAACAATTATTTTAACTAAATAAAAACTATTAAAACTATGTCACAAAAAGAATTTTTCCCAGGAATTAGCAAAATTCAATTCGAAGGAACAGAGTCAAAGAACCCTCTAGCGTTCCGTTACTACAACCCAGAGCAAGTGGTTTATGGTCGCAAGATGAAAGATTGGTTCAAATTTTCAATGGCTTGGTGGCACACATTGTGCGCTGAGGGTGGCGACCAATTTGGTGGCGGTACAATCAAACAAGCATGGAAAGTTGAGGGAACTGCTATCGAGGCTGCTAAAGCTAAGATGGATGCAGGTTTCGAGTTTATGCAAAAAATCGGAATCGAGTATTACTGTTTCCACGATATCGACCTTGTAGACGAGGGTAACTCAATCGAGGAGTATGAGGCTAACCTTAAGGAGATCGTAGCTTACGCAAAGCAAAAGCAAGCTGAGACAGGCATCAAATTGTTGTGGGGTACTGCAAACGTATTCGGTCCAGCTCGTTATATGAATGGTGCATCGACTAACCCTGACTTTAACGCTGCTGCTCGCGCAATGTTGCAAATCAAAAATGCAATCGACGCAACAATCGAGCTAGGTGGTGAGAACTACGTATTCTGGGGTGGCCGCGAAGGTTATATGAGCCTCCTTAATACCGACATGAAGCGTGAGAAGCAACACATGGCAACAATGCTTACAATGGCTCGCGACTATGCACGCTCTAAGGGCTTCACAGGTAACTTCCTAATTGAGCCTAAGCCAATGGAGCCTACAAAGCACCAGTATGATGTTGATACTGAGACTGTTATCGGTTTCCTTCGTGCAAACAATCTAGACAAAGACTTCAAGGTAAATATTGAGGTTAACCACGCAACTCTAGCAGGTCACACTTTCGAGCACGAGCTACAATGTGCAGTTGACGCAGGTATGTTGGGTTCTATCGACGCTAACCGCGGAGATGCTCAAAATGGTTGGGATACTGACCAATTCCCAGTTGATATCTACGAGATCACTCAAGCGATGATGGTTATTCTTCGTGGTGGTGGTATCCAAGGTGGTGGTACTAACTTCGATGCTAAACCACGTCGTAACTCTACCGATCCTGAGGATTTGTTCATCTCTCACATCGCAGGTATGGACATTTTCGCTCGCGGTTTGTTGTGTGCAGCTGACCTTTTGGAGAACTCTCCTTACGAGGCTATGCTAACTGAGCGTTATGCGTCTTACGATGCAGGCACTGGTGCTGAGTTCGAGGCTGGTAAAATGACATTGGAGCAAGTTGCAGACTTCGCACGCGCTAATGGTGAGCCTAAGCAAATCAGCGGCAAGCAAGAGCTTTACGAGGCTATCGTAAATATGTACATCTAAAATATCTATGGATTCGCGCTATTGATTTAGTGCGAACCCTCTTTTTTTAAGAGCAAACCACTCTTACAATAACCTTAAAACTTCAAAACTAATGAATCAAAATAAAAATGGAAGTACTCTGTACCTAGTTGGTATCACCCTTGTTGCGGTGATCGGAGGTCTGCTTTTCGGATACGATACGGCAGTTGTCTCGGGTGCTGAGCAGGCTCTTCAACAATTCTTTGCAGGTGCTTCCGACTTCGTATATACAAGTGCTCACCACGGTATGACAGCCTCGAGTGCCCTTGTCGGATGTGTTATCGGAGGAGCTATCTCGGGTATTTTGGCTAACCGCTTCGGTCGTCGTGACTCGTTGATCGTTGCTGCATGCCTCTTCTTTGTTTCGGCTCTCGGCTCGTTTAACCCTGAGTTCTTGTTCTTTACTAAAGGTGAGCCTACTTTTAGCTTGCTAGTAGCTTTTAATATCTATCGCGTTATCGGTGGTATCGGTGTGGGTGTTGCTTCGGCTATCTGCCCAATGTATATCGCTGAGTTGGCTCCTGCTAAGATCCGTGGTACTTTGGTGTCGTGTAACCAATTTGCGATCATCTTCGGTATGCTTGTGGTTTACTTCGTGAACTATATGATCAAGGAGTCTTTGCCAGCTCAAGAGGCTATGATCACTATCGGATGGCGTCGTATGTTCCTTAGTGAGGCCTTCCCAGCAGGTATCTTCGGCCTATTGCTTCTCTTGGTTCCTCGTACACCTCGCTACTTGATGATGATTGGCCAAGAGGCTAAAGCATTCTCGGTGTTGGAGCGTATCAATGGAACTGTTGAGGCAGGTAAAGTGTTGGAGGAGATCAAGAGTACAACTAAGGAGAAGAGCGAGAGATTACTCGCTTACGGTTTCGCCGTTGTGTTGATCGGTATGTTGCTATCGTTCTTCCAACAAGCAATCGGAATCAACGTTGTATTGTACTACGCACCTCGCATCTTCGAGAGCATGGGAGCATCTGGCAATGCCGCTATGATTCAGACTGTTGTGATGGGATTCATCAATATTATCTTTACTTTGGTTGCAATCTTCACAGTCGATAAATGGGGTCGTAAACCGCTTCTTATTGTCGGTTCAGTGGGTATGATGACTGGTATGATCGCCCTAGGAATCCTCTCGTTTATGGATTCAATCGGTGTTGCGGCATTGGTGTTTATCATTATCTACACCGCTTCGTTTATGATGTCGTGGGGTCCAATCTGTTGGGTTTTGATCTCGGAGATCTTCCCTAATACTATCCGTGGCAAGGCTGTTGCAATCGCTGTTGCTACGCAATGGATCGCTAACTACTTGGTATCTTCGACATTTATTTCTCTCTCGGAGTGGAGCCTTGGTAGCACATATTTGATCTATGCAACGTTCTGTGCTCTATCTATTATCTTCGTCTGGAAGTTCGTTCCTGAGACCAAAGGTAAGAGCCTGGAGGATATGACAGCGCTTTGGAAGAATAGAAAGTAGTTCTTTTAATATTATAAAGGGTGATTAAATTAAGTTTGGTCACCTTTTTTTGTGATGCTCAACCTCACTTTGGGTTCCAACACCAAAATGGTGTTAGAAAAATTTTAATAGCCACTATCTTGGTCAAATTAAATTGATCTAAGATGGTGGCTATTAAAATCTTAGAAGTGCAAGTTCTAAGCCCAAAGCGCAATAAAACAAGGAAGCGAAGTTTCCGCTGCCCGTGCGGCACGCACCGCCCGATAAGCGTGAGGCAATCTCAAGTCTAACGAGCAACTAGAGCCTCTGAGCCACAATCTCCGAAATATCCTTAACAGGAGTCTCAGCCGTTCGAACCATAGCCTTTTTGCAAAGCGGGCAAGATGTAACGATAGTCTCGGCACCCGAAGCCGATAGCTCCTTAGTGAGCGACGATGCGATCTTAACCTGCTGTGCATCATTGATCACAGTATTGGCCAATGACGAACCGCAGCAGAGAGAATTCTCGCGGTTGTGCTTCGCCTCGATAAGCGTTCCGGCGCTAGAAATCACGCGACGTGGAGCATCATAAATGCCACATCCACGTCCTAACTCGCAAGGGTCATGATAGGTAAATGTCTCGGTAGTAGCCCTCAACTTTAAACGCCCTGAAGCTATCATGCGGTCAATATATTCTGAGTGGTGAATCACCTCGATGCCTGGCAAATCGTACTCCTCCTTAAATACCTTTAGGCATATCGGACACGAAGTGACAAGCGTTGTAATCGAGTGTTTTACAAATAGTTCGCGGTTGTAATCCATCATTTTGCGAGCTGCATCCACCTCTCCCGAGAGGTGCAGAGGTCTACCGCAACATACGCCTCCATTGCGGTCAGCCCACCAAATATCCTCACCTACGGCCTTGAATATCGACTCCATCGAGTTCATCGTTGCGGGGGTGAGCATAGTCATGCAGCCAGCAAAATATCCAACTTTACCTTGCCCCGTAGAACGATCCAAAGCTGCGAAGTAGTCAAACCTATTTTCGCTGCACTTACCCACGTGCGCCTCGCGAGAGTTAAGTCGCAAAGTGTTGAGATTAATCCCAACAGGGCAGGCAGTTTGGCAACGTCCGCACATCAAACAGTTATTAGCCTTCGAGAGTTCCAACATCTTATATCGGCGGTCACGCATAAAGTAAACCGACTGTACGTCGTTGACCTCCAAGACGCTCTGCAATTGGCAGGGGTCGATGCAAATTCCACATCTCGAGCAAGCCTCCAATTCGAAATTGTCGTACGAACCACCCTTAGATTGTGGTTTAAGGCCATAGTGGCGCAAGAAGATCAGTGGAATCTCGGTGAAGATATGCATATAACGCGAAAATGGCATCGCGATAAAGAAAGCGCCTAGGCAAGTAGCATAGAACCACCATGCGCAGATCATGATCCCTGGAGTCGCAACGCCCGATAAGAGGCTACCAAGCGACCCAGTCAAGAAGCTACCGCCTCCATACAGAGCGCAAGTGAGCGACTCGGCAATCAAACGCGCAGGGAAGATAAACCAAAGTGCCGAAAGAGCCACCTTGTCACCCAACACATGCTTGGTCGCTTTGCGCATACCCATAATCCGCGAGTAGAAACGCTTGATCATCGCCAAGGCAACACCCGAGAGGACGAGCAGTAGGAATAGATCCATCAAAAACGCAAACGTGTGGCTCTCGGCAAGCCCATACACAGAAGCAAAATATTTAAAAAAGACATGCCCCTGCAGAGGTACGAAGACCCATCCGAGCACAGAAACAGTTTCGATCCAGCCCGTTGCAATAAGCAGGAACCAACCGAACGCTAAACTCATATGCATATATCCTAAAAGCGGATTGCTCTTGAAAATTCGCCTATGAAGCAGTGATTCGCTGAAGATCTCACCAATGGCCGAGAAGGTTTTAAGGGTGAAAACTCCCTTGAGAATCAGTTTTTTGTCCGATAGAGAGAGGCCAATAAACCACTTGGAATATTTGAAAATGATGATGCAGAACATTACTGCCGCTCCAAGGATAAAGGGTATGGTAAAAGGTGCAAAAAAGTTCATTACGGTAGTGGTTAAAGATTAGCTAACTTGCTTTTTATCAATGCGACAACGCCACGAGTGTTAATTCCGCGAGGGCAAACCAATCGGCATTTTCCGCACAACATGCACTTGTTCATCTCCTCATAAGCACCCTGGTACTCACCTCGACGAACTAGGGTGTGAACCTTGCGGAAATTAAACTCCGTCAGGTTACCAGCAGTGCATAGCGCTGTGCAGGCTCCACATCCAATGCAACTCTGTAGCTCAGGCATCTCGTGCAAAATCTCGTTACTCTTGCTGTGATCGTTAAGATCCATATTGATCGCGCGAGGCTTGCTGATAGCATATCCAAAATTTATCGAAGCCATACTATTTCGTCTCTAGGTAAGTTTTAACCGCCTCGGCTGCGTGCATAGCATCATTCAGAGAGTCGCCAATATTCTTAGGTGCCGTTACGCAACCTGCATAGAAAATCCCCTCGACATTGCTCGAAGTGTTACTTAAGAAGTGATCCACCGACTTCATGAAGCGGCTTGGTTGTTGCTCCAATCCAGCACTCTGAGCAAAAGTCTCGTTGCTCTTGTTGGCCGACATTCCCACAATTAGGATCAACATATCGACGCTCATTTTAAGCGGACGTGCCGTAAGTGTATCCTCCGCCTTGATCTGAATTTGGTTGTTGATCGTTGGTGCAGCCTCCGAGATTCTACCTCTTACAAAGTGGATATTGTGCGAGATCTGAGCTTCGCGATAGAGCTCCTCATAACCTGCGCCAAACATTCTAATATCCATGTAGAAGTTGAAAACCTCGGATGTAGGGTAGTGCTTCTTAAGCTCGATTGCCTGCTTCACACCCGTAATACAACACACCTTCGAGCAGTGACCTTGGCACACCTTCTCGTCACGCGAACCTACGCAGTGAAGCAGTGCAATGCGCTTAGGTGCAGCATCACCTTTGGGGAGTTTACCCTCGATAAACATCTCCTCGATGTCGGAAGTGGTGTAGACGTTTTCGTAGATTCCGTAGCCATACTCCTCCTTGATCTTGGCATCGAAAAGGGTAAATCCGCTAGCGACAACCACTGCATCGCACTTTAGCAGATCGCCACCTTTGAGCGTCACCGATGTGGGCGTTAGATCAACCACCTCACAGCCAGTGCGACACTCGATATTGGCCTTTGCCACCTCATCACGCATACGTCCAACAACATCCTCAGCGGGAGTGAAACTTGGAAACAAGAGGTACCAACTGTTTACCTTGCCACCCAACGTCTCTTCTCGCTCGATGATAAGCGGCTCAATTCCATTTTTCTTGAGTTGTAGGGCTGTCTGCATACCTGCAACGCCACCACCTATTATAATCACTTTTTTTGTCATATCTATTTTTTAAGAGGGAAAACCATGTCGGCATAGTTGTTAACGATCGATGGGGCTGGCTTGCCGATAAATTTGCCATTCTTTCCTAGGTACTTGCTCGCAGGATCGTAATTAATTCCCATCTTGATTAGCAGCGGTTCAACATCCACCTGGTGCATCTGCATGCCTAAATCCCAAGGGTCGTAGCCTAAAACCAAACCTGCCATCTCCTCGTAGGTCAAAACTGGAATTCCTCTGCCAGACTCGCCATAAGTTGTTCCCTCCATCTCGGCAATTGCATATTGCCACTTATCTAGGAACATTGCGCATCCAGGGCAGTTGGCAACGATAAAATCGGGTTTGTAGGGTGCCATACTCTCCAACTTCTTCTGTGAATTGGCAATCGAGTAACCGCGGTTAGCCTGCACAAGATAGTTGCGGAATCCAAAACCGCAGCAGTGACGACGCTCTGGATAGTCGACATTCTCACCTCCCCAAGCATCGACCATTCCAGCCAAAACGTATGGGAACTCCACTCCACCAACTCCTGCTTTAGGGAATAGCTTTGCGTAGTGGCAACCGATATGCTCCACAACTTTTAGTGGTTCACCCGTCACTGAATCGACCAATTTGTGCTTCGCCTTTTGGGCGATCTCCTCGCGGAGGTGGAAGATAATATCCGAGGTGTGAGCCAAACTCTTTGGAATGGCAAACTCGCGACCTGTGGCTTTGTATAGATACTCTCGTGTACGCTCCTCGGTCTCGGGGAACTCCTCCCATGTAGCCAACACCTCGGTGTAGATTCCAAACGAGGTGATGCATGAGCAGACTAGATTCTCGTAACCATCATCCTTCATCAACGAAAATTGACGAGCTACAACGGTCATAATAGTCTCCAAGGGGACAATATCGGCATGGTAACCAATACCAGTACACGAAGTGTGAATTGGTGTCTCTTTGATATCTCGCGCACAATCCTCGCCTACAATCTTTAAGAAAGCCTCTTCGCTTCCAGGGAAGAAGTTTTGGCGGATACACGAACGGAAGTAGTAATATTTATCGTCGGCAATAGCTTTTTGATATTCCGACCACGATTTTTGTGCCATGCGCTTTTATAGGTTATTTGTGTTAAGGTATCTATCCATCATATACTCCTCGGTTGCTCCATCGTAGCCCATTTCGCGAGCCTTGGCATCCGAGAATTTTTCGATATTGTCAAATAATTCACGTCCTCCCGTAACCTCAAAGATCTTGTTGATCTCGGCCAAAGATTCAGCTTGAATTTCGCGAAGAGCTCCTGCACCAGGCTGACGATATGCTGGGGTGAAACGAGCAAAGAACTCTTGGTCGTTATCGTGAATCCATCGCCACACTGTGCCCTGCTCGGGATGAAGATCGGGGTTGACTAGCTTGGGTGTGATGCAATATCCAGTAGAGAGGATGTGATCTCCAACTGTGCGCTTGATGGCCAATTGCTGACGACCTTTCTCGCTCTCGACAAAGTAGCCCAATTTTTGAGATAGAGTTCTAAGTGCCTGGATAATATAACCAGGGGTGTTGTGGCGTGGACAGCGAGGTCTGCACGACATACATTCGCCGCAGAACCAAATTGTGTCTCCCTTCAATAGCTCCTCAATAGCCTCCTCATCGCGAGTTTGCACGATGCAAGCTATATGCCGAGGGTCGTAATTATAAAACTCAGCAGCAGGACACACCGCAGTGCAGATACCGCAGTTCATACAAGCGTGAAGACCCTCTCGAAAGCGGACATCTTCAAGTAGCATATCGTAGTACTTACTCATTTGTTACCAATATTAAAATTTTGTGTAACAAAGATAAGTTAATTGATTCGGCTGTGAAAGGGTATAAATACCTATTTTGTAGATTCTGAAGTAGATAAAAGCTCAATATTGTCGCTTTTTTGCAACGAATCGGCCTCGATTGCCTCAATATTGAATAGATCTCTTTGTGGCCACTCTTTGACTTTAGCTATTGATCGCGAGACGTGTGCAGAGATATAATTGCTGATTTTGTGACCAATCCAAGCGGAGCTATTCGACACAAATACCCATGTGTAACCGTTGCTTTGCCGCTTGATCAAGGCACTTGTTCCCGCCATTGAACCGCTTCTGAGCCACTCGCCATTTCTCACTGTTGCCCAGCCCATCGGCTTTTCGTTTTTGCTGTCGTAGGTCATCATTCGAATCGACTCGTCGCTAAGGATATTCTCTTTTACATCGCAGTCGTTAATCGAGGCTACAAAACGTAGAATCTCGATGGGTGAACCGACCCAACCGCCAGCACCACTTAGCAGAGTGACGTTGTTACCTCCGTCGCTCTTCATTGTAAGTCTCTGGCTACCATCATACGCCTCGACTGTCGTCGCCTCTTTCACTTCGTAATACGACACTTCGTTAGCCTCTTTGTTGCGGCTGTAATTGCGACCAATGTGCATATCGTAGCATCCGATTGGCACAAGGATCGAGTCGCGAACATAGCTTTGATAATCCAATCCTGTGACCTTTTCAACCACCTTAGTGAGGATCATATAGCCTAGGTTCGAGTAGTCGTACCGATCACCTGGTCGAGCACGTAATCGGTTTTGTGTGGCGTAGAAAACCATATCGTCGAGAGTCAAAGGTAGCTCTTTGTCGAGCACGCGAGCGATGGTTTGATTCGAAAATGCTGGATCACCATGAGGCGCAGAGAAACCTGCCGTGTGTCGCATAAGGTGTTCGATGGTGATCAGCTCCATATTCTTGCTGCTTAGATCCAAGAAGATCGAATCGCAGAGGATTCCCTCAGCTCCAAAGACCTTTGCTGAGAGTGATAATTTTTGATCTTCAGCGAGCTTCATTATGGCTGTCGCGGTGTAGAGCTTCGAGAGTGAAGCAACTCGGAAGATATTGTTTACATCACATTTAACGGTGTCGCTAGCGTAGCCGTACCCCTTGGCGTATAGCAAACTATCGTTGCGCATAAGTGCAAACGAAGCCCCTTTAAGCTCCCAACGGCGCATAAATGACTCTATATCACGATCGAAAATTTTGGTCTGCTCGAAAGAACTCATCTGATTGTCGAGCAGAAAATTTAGAGACTTTTGCCCTGAAGTGTCATCCATCTCAACGCTATTGGAGAGAGATTCCCAACTTCTAACTGTGAAAATAATCACCGTAATGCTTGCCAATGTAATGATTATTGAAGCTATTTTCTTGCCCATGTTTTTTTGCCTGACTCTTTAAAATCCTCAACAAAGGTAGCTAAAAGTAATAGATGCTGCAAGTCTTATTTTGGCGAGTCAATAAAAAAAGTGATATTTTCACCTTTGCGAGCTTGGCTCACGCAGATGAAAATATCACGTTGGTATTGCGATTAGATCAATCTAAGCGCAGAGTATTGTAAAACTATAAGTTGCTCTTTTTCTCCTCGAAGTAAGCGCGTTTGTGAGCACAAGCTGGGCAAAGCTCTGGGGCCTGGTCACCAGTGTGAACATATCCACAGTTGCGGCATTGCCACTCGATCTCCTCATCGCGTTTGAAAGTAGAACCCTCCTCAATGCGAGCGAGTAGTTGACGGTAACGCTCCTCGTGCATAGCCTCTACCTTAGCAATTGCGCGGAAGATAGCTGCGATCTCTACAAACCCTTCAGCCTCGGCAACGTTCGCGAACTCTGGGTACAATTCAACCCACTCCTCGTTCTCACCCTCAGCTGCTGCGCGAAGGTTGTCGGCAGTCGTTGAGATTACGCCTGCTGGGAATGTCGCTGTGATCTCGACCATTCCACCCTCTAGGAATTTGAAGAATCTCTTTGCGTGCTCCTTCTCTTGGTCTGCAGTCTCGGTGAAGATCGCTGCGATTTGCTCGTATCCCTCTTTTTTAGCTACGCTTGCGTAGTATGTGTAACGGTTGCGTGCTTGAGACTCGCCTGCGAAAGATTTCAATAAGTTTTGTTCTGTTTGAGTGCCTTTGATTGTCATGATATTGTCTGTTTTTAGTTGTTTGTATTTGCTCTTTGTTTGTAGTACAAAGGTAGTAACTTTTTTTCTAAGTTGAACCATTTTGTGATTCTAATATCTGATATTATCATAGACTAAACTTATAGGCGGTAAAATCATGATCAAACCACCTTATAATACTCTATGCTTTATTCTCTGCTACCCATTGAGTTAGCTCCACGAAGTCGGCAACCGACAATCTCTCGGCACGATCGGTAAAGAACCGATGCTCGGCACCTCCAAAGTCACCAAACACAGCCTTTAGAGCATTGCGAATCATCTTGCGACGTTGTCCAAAAGCGGCCTTTACAACCTTGACGAATAGCTGCTCATCGCAATCAAGGCTGGTTGTTGCGTTGCGCTTCATTCTGATCACAGCACTCTTGACCTTTGGCGGAGGATTAAAGACATTCTCGTTGACCGTGAAAAGGTACTCGATGTCGTACCACGCTTGCAAAAGCACGCTCAGGATTCCGTAGCTCTTCGATCCGGGAGGTTCAGCCATTCTGATTGCCACCTCGCGTTGGATCATGCCGACACACTCAGGCACTAAATCGCGGTTTTCGACCACCTTGAAGAAGATTTGTGACGAGATATTGTAAGGATAATTTCCGATAATCTTCACTCCATTCGGGAATCTCTCTTTGAGGTTCATCTTCAAGAAATCACCCTCGATTAGGCGAGGTGTGAACTCTGGAAAGTTCTTGTGCAGATACTCCACACTCTCCTTGTCGATCTCGGCGCCGTAGGTTACGATATCCTCGCGCTTGAGTAGGAATTGGGTCAAAACACCCATTCCGCAACCAACCTCCAACACGTCATCCTTTGCCTCTGTCGTGCCGCCACTGATCGAATCACATATTTTATGTGAAATATTCAGGTCAATTAAAAAGTGTTGACCTAATGCTTTTTTTGCTCTTACTTCCATGTAATAAGTTTAGAGCCCCATTTTTGGGGCTCACAATATTGTTAAATTTGTTTTGTTTGAGAAATGGCTACCTTTATTTATGCCACTGCCCCCTTTTAAGTAGGGTAAAATAATTATTGGTGTGTTTTTAAGAGTACTATTGGAGAAGAGATTTTTTTGCTATTGAATCGAAAATATAGTTATTCTATATTGAGATTTGATAGTGAAAAATATCGCTCCAAGAGTGCTTTTAAAAATATGGCAATAATTGTTTTACACTACTTAGTTACCCACCTCGCTGATGAATTTTATGCGGATTATGCGGATCTCCTCCTCGGTGTATTCGTCTCCGAGTTCTTTGATCGCCTCGTCCAAAGAGTCGCTTTCGGCATCCTCCTTAAAGTATAGGTAGATATCCTCGGCCTTGTCCTCATCCATAAACTTCGAGATGTAGTACGAAATGTCGAGTCTAGTTCCCGAGTTAATAATTGCCTCAATCTCGCTAAGCAATTCATTGAAATCAAGGTTCTTAGCATTAGCAATATCCTCGAAGTCGATCTTGCGGTCGATGGATTGGATAATAAAGATCTTGTTACCTGATTTGTTGGCAACAGCCTTAACGACCATATCCTGCGGACGAATAATCTCTTTCTCCTCGACATATGCCTTAATGAGTTTAATAAACTCAGCACCATACTTCTTAGCTTTTCCCAATCCCACACCAGTGATATTCTGCATCTCCTCGACAGTGATAGGGTATTGAACCGACATATCCTCGAGCGATGGATCTTGGAAGATCACAAATGGAGGAAGCTCGTTCTTCTTGGCCACCTTCTTGCGTAGATCCTTTAGCATTGCGAATAGCTCTTCGTCAGCCACGCCACCCTTGTTGAGTGTTGCTGCCGCAGTGTCATTGTCGGTGTTCATCGTCTCGTAGTTGTGGTCGAGAGTGATATATATAGGTGTTGGCTTCTTTAAGTACTTCTCGCCATTCTTGTTGATCGAGATCAATCCGTAGTTTTCGATGTTCTTGTCGATAAAACCGAGGATCAACGCTTGACGCAGAACCGCAGCCCAGAACTTAGGCTCACGCGCTGTTCCAGCTTCGAACCACTTGCTCTTATTTAGCTCATAGCTCTTTATAAGGGCAGTGTTGCGACCCGTAAGCATATTGATAAGGTATTCGCTCTTGAACTTGTCTCCAATATCTAAGAGTGCCTCCAAAGCCATGCACATCTCCTTTTTCACCTCGACATTAGCGTGCTCACCGCTACAATTGTCGCAGTTGCCACACTTCTCAGCCTCGTACTTCTCGCCGAAGTAGTGGAGTAGAGTCTTGCGACGGCAAATGGTACTCTCAGCGTACGATACAGTCTCCTGCAACAAAAGTTTTCCGATCTCCTGCTCGGCAATAGGCTTACCTTGCATAAACTTCTCCAACTTTTGAATATCCTTGTAGCTGTAGAATGTTAGGCAATATCCCTCACCTCCATCACGACCCGCACGACCTGTCTCCTGGTAATATCCCTCTAATGACTTAGGAATGTCGTAGTGAATCACATAACGCACATCGGGCTTGTCGATTCCCATTCCGAAGGCGATCGTTGCCACAATCACATTGACCTGCTCCATCAAAAAATCATCTTGATTTGCAGCGCGCGTCTGAGCATCCATACCTGCGTGATATGCTCTGGCCTTCACACCATTTGCGATAAGCAACTCGGTAAGCTCCTCGACTTTCTTGCGACTTAGACAATATATAATACCGCTCTTGCCGTTACGTTGCTTAATGAAGCGGATAATCTCGTGGTCAACATTATGTTTCGGGCGAATCTCGTAATAGAGGTTATCGCGATTAAACGACGATTTAAAAGTCGCAGCCTCGCTCATACCCAAGTTCTTTTGGATATCGAGTTGCACCTTTGGCGTAGCTGTTGCAGTAAGCGCGATAAGTGGAGCGTGTCCGATATCGTTGATGATAGGGCGGATACGACGATACTCAGGGCGGAAATCGTGACCCCACTCCGAGATACAGTGAGCCTCGTCAATAGCATAGAACGAAACTTTGATCTTGCGCAAGAAAGCAACGTTATCCTCCTTGGTGAGCGACTCAGGTGCAAAATAGAGCAACTTGGTCTTTCCATCCAAAACATCTTGGCGCACTTGAGCGATCGCTGTTTTGTTGAGCGATGAGTTCAAGAAGTGGGCAATGCCTGGGTTGGTTGAGAATGTTCGCATTGCATCGACCTGATTTTTCATCAAGGCGATAAGCGGCGAAATGATGATAGCTACACCATCCATGATAAGCGCAGGAAGTTGATAGCAGAGTGATTTACCACCGCCAGTAGGCATAAGCACAAAGGTATCGTTGCCGTCTAACACATTTCGTATTACAGCTTCCTGGTTTCCTTTGAATGTAGAGAAGCCAAAGAACTCTTTTAGCTTCTGTTGTAGTATGGTTTGCTCACTCTGTTTCATCTCCTCAATTAGGCTTTTCAATAATTTTAATGTAAAGATAAATAATTTTTTGAAAAAAAACTATAACTTTGTAAAAAAATATTACACAAATGAGACTTTATACAAGTGAACTTGTCAAAAAATATAAAAGTCGCACGGTAGTAAACCATGTGACCATTGATGTAAAGCAGGGCGAAATCGTCGGATTGCTAGGCCCTAACGGTGCTGGAAAGACAACTACCTTCTATATGATTGTAGGTCTAATCAAGCCAAACGAGGGTGATATTTATTTGGAAAATGACGAAGGTGTAGTCACTTCGCTTACCAAAATGCCAGTTTATCGACGTGCACAGATGGGTGTAGGTTACCTAGCTCAAGAGGCTTCGGTATTCTTGCGCCTAAGTGTGGAGGATAATATTCGTTCGGTTTTGGAGCTTACCAACCATACAAAGGAGTATCAAAGGGAGCGTTGCGAAGCGTTGATCGAGGAGTTCCGTCTACAAAAAGTACGTAAGAATAAAGGTATAAGCCTCTCGGGAGGTGAACGTCGCCGTACCGAGATCGCTCGTGCGGTAGCTATCAACCCATCGTTTATCCTCTTGGATGAGCCTTTTGCGGGTGTCGATCCGATCGCCGTTGAGGATATCCAAAGCATCGTGGCGACTTTGAAGAATAAAAACATTGGAGTTATTATCACCGACCACAACGTCGATGAGACTTTAGCGATCACCGATAGAACCTACCTCTTGTTCGAAGGCAAGATCCTTAAAGCTGGTACAGCCGAAGAATTGGCAGCCGATGAAATGGTGCGCAAAGTATATCTAGGTCAAAACTTCGAGTTGAAGCGATCGCCACAATTCCAAAAGAAGGACTCTTTGTATGTGCCAGTTGAAAATAAATTAACCGAGTAAATTTAAAGAATGGATAAAATAGTATTAGCAGGAAGGCTAAATGGAACAGTAACACCCCCTCCGTCGAAAAGTTATGCACAGAGAGCTTTGGCCGTTGCACTACTGAGCAAAGGAGAATCAACGCTAGGCAATATCGAATTTTGTGACGATACCCGCTCGGCAATGCGTATGATCGAGGCTTTGGGAGCAACAGTTGAGCAGATCGACGAGTCGACTCTTAAAGTCAAGGGAGGTTTGAATCCACTCTCATCAAGCCTTTTTGTCGGTGAATCGGGTTTGGCTACTCGCCTCTTTACGCCGATAGCTTCACTTTGCGATATGCCGATCTTAATTGATGGTCATGGTTCGATCCTTAAACGTCCAATGACGATGATGTTGGAACCTCTGCGCCAAGCGGGTGTTACCATAAGAGATAATAATGGCTACTTGCCGCTAGATGTTTGCGGACCACTTCGAGGTGGTGAGATTTCGGTCGATGGCTCAGTCTCGTCACAATTTATCACGGGATTGTTGCTGGCTTTGCCTCTAGCGGATGTTGACTCAACTCTCTACGTTAATAGAGCTGTTTCACTTCCATATCTCGATATGACAATCGACACAGCAAGGAGCTTTGGAGTCGAGATTCACCACAAAGATTATAAGGAGTTCTATATCGCGGGAGGCCAAGA
This sequence comes from Rikenellaceae bacterium, assembly GCA_047172885.1. Taxonomy (GTDB): domain Bacteria; phylum Bacteroidota; class Bacteroidia; order Bacteroidales; family Rikenellaceae; genus Alistipes. The sequence goes on from JBCQVS010000004.1 coordinate 81,635, forward strand.
GTATAAGCCTGCGAATTTCAATATCGAGTGTGATTGGAGTGCCGCCTCGACAATTTTGGTGGGTGGTGCAATCGCGGGAAGCGTAACCATTAACAATATCTCGATGCTTTCGAAGCAAGCCGATCGTGAGATTTGCAGCGCTTTGGTGCGTGCAGGTGCGCAAGTCGAGAGTCAAGGGAGTTCGCTCACTGTTAGTCGTCGTGAGCTCAATGCATTCGAATTCGATGCGACTCAATGCCCCGATCTATTCCCAGCTTTGGTGGCTTTGGCTGCTTCGGCTAAAGGTGTTACAAAAATCGCAGGTGCTGAGCGTCTAATACATAAGGAGAGCAATCGTGCAGCGACGCTTCAAGCCGAGTATGGCAAATGTGGAATCAAGATCGAGTTGGATGGTGATGTGATGAGCATCGAAGGTGGCGAGATCCAATCGGCTCGAGTAAAGAGTCATAACGACCACCGTATCGCGATGTCGCTTGCTGTTGCAGCATTGAATAGTGACGATAGGATAGTTATCGAGGATAGCGACGCAGTGTCGAAGAGCTATCCCGATTTCTTCGAGGATTTGGAGTCACTTAGAGAATAACAATGAAAAAAAAGAATTAATGAATAGTTTTGGACAGAATTTCAGAGTTACCCTGTGGGGTGAGTCTCATGGAGCCGAAGTAGGTGTTTCGATAGATGGTGTTGTTGCAGGCATGGAGCTTTGCGAGGCGGACTTTATCGCAGATTTAGATAGACGTAGAAGTGGTAAAAAAGGTACAACACCTCGCAAGGAGAGCGATGCCCCAACAATTGTCTCGGGACTTTTCAATGGCCGAACAACGGGAGCGCCACTAACCATAACATTTAAAAATGAGTCGACACGTTCGAAAGATTACTCCTCGCTTGCGACCCATTTCCGCCCATCACACTCCGATCGTGTAGCCTCGGTGAAGTATGGTGGTCACAACGACTATCGCGGTGGTGGTCACTTTTCGGGTCGTTTGACCTTGGCATTGGTTGCCGCAGGTGTTGTTGCCAAGAAGATTTTGGCTCACACGGCAACATTCTCAACCGAGATTGTAGAGCTAGGCGGAAGCAACAAACCCGAAGAGTTCGACGCGATTGTTGATTCTGCGATCAAGCGCCTGGACTCTGTCGGTGGCGTTGTGGAGTGCAAAGTAGCAGGTATCCCAACAGGTTTGGGTGAACCATTTTTCGACTCTGTGGAGAGCCGTATGGCACATATCTTGTTCGCCATTCCAGCGGTTAAGGGTGTCGAATTTGGTGCAGGTTTTTCATCGTCACGCATGAGTGGCTTGGAGAACAACGACCCTATTGTCGATGCCTCAGGGTCCACTTCAACAAATAACGCAGGAGGAATCAACGGAGGAATCACCAACGGCAACGATATCGTTGTGCGAGTGGCAATCAAGCCAACACCAAGCATCAGTTCCGAGCAGCAAACTTTCAACACAGCCACTGGCCAGGTTGAACCACTCGTGATTGGAGGTCGTCACGATGCCGCGATAATCCTTCGTGCAAGCGTTGTTGTCGAGGCGGCAGTTGCTATCGCTTTGGCTGACCTTAACTTCTCGGCTATAAACCCTAATTTTAGCAAATAATGCAGCGCGTAGAGCTATATAACTTGCTTAGCTCAGCCGCGGAATCACTCTATGGTGCGCGTGAAGCTGAGCAGATCGCAAGGATGATCCTTTCGGAGGTTGCGGGAGTCTCGATAACGCACCTTGTCTTAGAGCCTCATGCGCAGTGCCATATCGACAATTTGGATCAAATCCTCGAGGAACTCTCTGCAGGACGACCTGTTCAATATATTATTGGCCAGGCTGATTTCTGTGGCTTGCGGTTTTCTGTGCGTGAGGGTGTGCTTATCCCTCGTCCCGAGACCGAGGAGCTTGTCTATCGGATCGTTGAGGAGTGTCCGCCTGAGCCACGTATCTTGGATGTGGGGTCGGGTAGTGGCGCTATTGCGATCTCGCTAGCTAAAACGATTCCTGATTCTAAGGTGTGGGGTGTCGATATCTCGAAAGATGCCTTGGCGATTGCTCGAGAGAATAATCTTAGACTCTCGGCTGGGGTAACGCTCACCGAGGGTGATGCACTTTCGGGAGTGGAGAATTACGTTGAGGGAGAGTTCGATATCGTGGTCTCAAATCCGCCATACATTCCATATAGCCAGCAGGCAGATATGCGTGAGAATGTTGTGAGCTTTGAACCGCATGAGGCGCTTTTTGTCGAGGATGATAACCCAATTGTCTTCTATCGCGCGATTGCTAAATCGGCTCTAAAGCTCCTTAAATCAGAGGGTTTGCTCTATTTTGAGATTCACGAATCATTTTGGAGTGATGTAGTTGATATGCTTCGTGAGATGGGCTATATTGGCGTCACGATGATCAAAGATATTAATGATAAACCGCGGATCGTATGCGCCGAGAAGCAGTAAAAACTCCTCGCACAAAGAGCCCCGAGCAAGCACTCTCGTCGCTAATGCGACAATGTGCCAGAGCCGAAAAATCGTCTGGTGATGCCATGCGATTGATGTCTCGGTGGGGTGTTCCCGCGGAGCATAGAGCTGGGGTTTTGCAGCAGCTCATAGCCGAGAAATTTATCGACGATAGGCGTTTTGCCCAGGCTTACGTTCGCGAGAAATTAAACTTAAGTGGTTGGGGAGTGCGAAAAATTGCCTCATCACTCAAGGTCAAAGGCATTAACGAGGCGATAATCTCGGAGGTGTTAAGCGACCTGGATCGAGAGGGTATGGAGGAGCGATTATTCGCAAAAATCGAGCGCAAAGCTCGAAGCGTAAAATATAAAGATAAGTATGATTTTAAGAGTAAATTGATCCGATATGGCATCTCGCTAGGTTACGATTACTCGATGGTTTTAGACTCAGTTTCAAAAATAATTTCTATAGACGATGAATAAAATATTAATATCCCTTGCGTTACTCTTCGCCGCCTTCACAACTCAGGCGCAAAATTTTCTACCTAGCGACTATATCTTTCCCGTGAAGGATGTTCCGCAGTTGTACTCGGCCAACTTTGGTGAGCTTCGTTCCGACCACTTCCACTCGGGAATTGATATCAAAACCGATGGGGTGATAGGTAAGAAAATTGTAGCGGTAGCCGATGGATACGTCTCGCGAATCTCGATGTCGCCCTATGGCTATGGATTGGCTCTATATGTCACCCATTACAACGGTTCAACCTCGGTCTATGGTCACCTCTCGGAGTTTATGGAGCCCGTTGCGGCATATGTCGAAGCTGAGCGTTATCGTTCTAAAACTCAAACGGTTAATCTTTTCTGCAACTCTAAACAATTCGTTGTAAAGCAAGGCGATGTGATTGCCCTTTCGGGAAATACAGGAAGTTCGGGTGGTCCTCACCTCCACTTCGAAATTCGCGAGAATACAAGTCAGGAGACCCTCAATACAATTTCGCGCAAGATCTTCACACCTCACGACAATATAGCGCCCCTTGTGATGCGAATTCACTACATCGAGCTGGATTCACTCCAAGGCGTTGCACGTCAAGCACCACGCAAAAGCTACGATGTTGTCAAGGATGAATCGGGACGATACACCATCACAGGAGGCGATTCAATCTCAGTAGGTCGCAAAGGCTACTTTGTTATCGAGGCATCGGATAGGCGCAACGATGTTGCTAACACTTTTGGAATCTATCGCCTAGCAGCCCAAGTCGATGGAGTGCCATTCTATGAGTTTAATATGGATCGTATCTCGTTTGCCGATACGCGCTACTGCAATGCCATTGGTTATTATCCGCTAATGATCTACTCTCGCAATGAGGTGCTTCGATTAGCAGCCACCGAATTATGTGATTTTAGCCACTTCAAAACTATCGTTAATCGCGGAGTTGTAACCACTCGAGCGGGTGAAAAGCGTGAGATAAATATCGAGGTGCAAGATGATTGTGGAAATGTCTCGAAGTTAGATTTCTCGATTCTTGGTAAGGAAGATGATGCAATTTTCAAGGCTGAAGTGGTAGATCCGAAAATGGTAGTATCTGCGAAAAATAACTACACCTATAAAGGAAATAATATCTTGGTAACCATCCCCTCGGGAGCGCTCTACGAGTCAGCGGTTTTCACCTGCGAAGAGTCTGAGCATCAAGACACAACGGTGATGTCAAAAGTATACGATGTGTTGAACGTCGAAACCCCTTTCCGTCGCGCAATGACTGTCTCGATAGCTGCGAATGTCCCATATGAACTTCGCTCGAAAGTGGGTTTGATCTGCGTTGGAAAGTCGGGAAATCCAACCTTTGTTGGTGGCGAGTATAAATTGGGAAGTGTGATTGCCTCGACTCGCAACACAGGCAAATTCTATGTTGCAGCCGACACCACTGCGCCACGCCTCACTCTAGGCATTGCCGAGGGTTCCGACCAAACGCGAGGCAGCTATTTCACCTGTTCGGTGACCGATGATCTTTCGGGTGTTGCATCGTACTCTGCCACATTGGACGGCGAGTGGATCGCTCTGAATTTGGACAAAGGTAAAATCCGCCACAACTTCAAAAATAAGCCAGATGGCATGACCCACACCTTGGTAATCGAGGCAACGGATGGCGTAGGTAATAAAAGAACAATCACCCGCAACTTTATTAGATAAAGGCGGGTGATTGGTAAATCATAGTTCAGAAAAGGTAGCTTTACTCATTGCGCCACCAGCGATCTTTTTTGCTCTTCTCTTTAATCTTAGCACTTCCCTCGGCGCCACTCTCTTTGAGCTTTGCACCGTGGCGTTTTCCTTTGTATTTAATGCGCTCCTCTTGGCAGCCGCAATCAAAATCTAACGCCGCCTCGGGCATCTCGACCAACACGCAATTGATATAATCATCGGTGCAAGGGTCGTAGCAAGAGTCAATCTCGCACTCCTCGGCTCGTCGATCACCTCGCATCTTTCCATTAGCTCCTACGCTTGGCGTTGCTGGCACTATCTCCTCGATAAGAGTGCGGTTCTCGACAACTTTCCACGAATTATACTTTACATGAAGCTCAACGCTTCGCATAGGGGGTAGGATATTGCTCTTGATATACTCCCATGCTGCAGGATGTGCCTCTAACTGAGCTTGAATCTCGCTCTGAGTTCCGCTGCTCTGGATAATCGACAGCACCTCTGTTTTGTTCGGCACCGTTGAACTTTGGATTGCCTGCTTGGTGTCGATCCACTGATATGGAGTGCTGGAAATCGTGTGAGGGAACTCCTTCATGGAGTAATCGGCCTCGAGGAAACGATTAAAATCGTTGGCTCGTTCACTAGCTAGTCGCTTGTTGAGTGCCGCAGGGCCATCAGGTGAAGCGTAGCCGATAATGTCGAAATTGGTAACACGCTTGAGTGAATCGCTCTGGATCGACTCGATAAAATTGTGTAGACCAGCTATCTCGGTCGAATTATTGTCGTAGGTCGAGATCAACTTCGTAAGGTTGATCTTATAGCGAACCACAAACTCGTTGTTGCTGGGGCTCGACTCCATAACCAATAGTTGCTCTACATTATAGTTGCCATCTACGTATGACGATAGCACAATGACCTCGTTAGGATCTTGGGGTTGACTCACACTGCTCATGCTTTGTGCAGCGGCTGAACTAATCAAGCCGAGAGTCAAAACGATTGAAGTAAATACTCTATTCACGCCTCTAAGTTTTAATGTTTATACTTGTAGAGGTTTTTGCAAGATTCATACCAAGTTGCACTCGGCAGCAATGCTTATGTGAGCCCTAGCATGTGATTATTTGCCAAATGCACTCATCGCTACTTCCCACATATCGCTCCTGAAATCAGGTCCAAAATTTTTGTTGGTTCGCGTTGGGAAGGTGCGGTTCGTGAGTATTACAACGTAGATATCTTTTGTTGGGTCGATCCACATATATGTACCAGTGTAGCCGCTATGTCCATAACTCTCAGCTGTATAGGGGCGTGTTTTAGAGTTGATCTTAGTGAATCCAAGGCCATATACCGACGAGTTGTATGGCGAACGAACGATTTTCGAAAAGTTCGCAACACTCTCTGACTCAACAATGCGCTCTCCATTATAGTCGACACCCCCGCGAAGGAACATTCCGCAAATTTTGGCCACACTTGAAGCGGTGCTAAATAGACCAGCATTTCCGCAAACGCCATCCATTACACACGCCAAATCATCGTGCACGAAACCACGAATGGTATCTCGTCGAAGCATCACATCGCACTCCGTTGGGCAGATTCTATCCAGCGAACTCCACTCCATTGGCTTGTAGCCGATATTGGTTAGCCCCATCTGCTCGTAGATCGTACTAGCGTATTTGTCCAACGATGTTTCGGTGATCTTCTCGATTATCTGTTGGAGAAGGTAGAAATTTAGATCGCTGTATACGTGTCTACCGCGTTGTTTTGGACGATATGCTGCCCAGACCATCGAGTCGAGTTTTGGGTAGTAGCTTTTGTCGAGGTATAACTCTCGCGATATTTGAATCTTATCCGCTGCTGCTGTTTTGCTGATATAAATAGAGTCGTAGACAATATCTTTGGCCGTGTAGTACGATGTGTCGAAGTGGTGAGGGTGATCCGCGCTATGTCGTCGAGCCAGTAGTGGAATATCCTCGTGAGCCGACTTCATAAGCGATGCTGCGACACTTACGCCAGCCAAGAATCCCGAGTTGTGATAGAGTAGTTCCTTGACTTTGACGTCACCAAATTGAATAGAATCGGGAAACTCCAAAATCTCCCCAATTGGAGTCTCAACGCTCAATTTACCCTCATCGACAAGTCGCATAACCGAGAGCGTTGTGGCGCAAACCTTAGTGCATGATGCCAAGTCGTATAGGGTGCTATCGGTCACAGGGACTCTCTTGCTGTAATCCATATATCCGTAATTCTTCGAGTAGATAACTCCAGATTTATTGCCGACAACTAGCTGCGCACCTGGGAAAAAACCATCTCTGATCGCTTGGTTTATAAACCTGTCGAGCGAGTCGGTTTTTT
>JBCQVS010000005.1:0-49206 GCA_047172885.1 Rikenellaceae bacterium
TCCTCGGCCTCCTCTTGCTCCTCTTGCTCCTCGGCCTTTTCTTCCTCTATTATTTCTTCTTTTTCTTCTTCCGCTTGAGGTTCTGGTTCTTCCTCTGGTTCACTCTCGGTTTCTGCTTCCGCTTCCACCTCTGCTTTGGGTTCGATCAATGAGATTCCGTCGAGATCTATTGCGAAAATTGAATCGTCGGCTTGGTAGGCTGCTGGTGCTGACTCTGCCGCTTCAACCTCCTCAACGGTTGATGACTCGGTAGGTGTTTCTGCCTCCTGACGCGTCATAAACTTTACACCCTCGTATAGCTTAGCTATTTTTGCCAACGCAATATCCTGCTCGATTACACTCGGCGCACTATCCTGCTCCCACGAGGCAACCAACAGCAGAAGCTCTTCAATTTCACTACGGATCTTTTCACTATTCATATCTCAAACTTTTTTAACAAAGCATTTCACTTCACCATTAAAATTCCACTTTCAGTTGATCGTTATTCCACTCGCCACCACCATTAAGATAGATTATCGGACGTTGACCCTCGCGACCCTTAAGGTAGAGATAACTCTCATAAAGGTTGAAGCCATTGAGCGAATTGTCGGCAAGCGAAAAGGCGATAACCGATGGGTGGATCTTAACCAAATTATAGATTGCATCAACCCGTTCGATATACTCCGATAGTCGAGCAGGGTCATTGCTTGGATTTCCGCCTCGCTTGATATCCTCGCCACTTTTCGACGAGTTGATCGGTGCTGTGGCGATTACATATAGGCCAATGCTATCGGCATAGCTGTAAATCTCACGATTGTGCTCTCCTGCGGCAACCTTTATTGTGTTGTAACCTTTTGCCTTTATTTCCGAGAGATCATCGAGCTCAATCGAGCTTTTAACCTCCATAGCCTTAAGGGTTTGCACCGCTCCATTAATCGACAATTCGCCATTTTCGCCCATATCAATCGAACGCAATCCCATCCCAAATGAGAAGTACTCTTGCGTACGACCTCGGTATTGAGTCGAAAGATTCAGAGTGTAGAGGTTTGGATTCTCGGCGCTCCACGCCTTCTGATCTGGCACAGCGGCCGAGATTCTGATGGTATCTTCTTGACGCATCGAGAGGCTAACGTCGACACCTCCACGGGTTACATATTCGCCTTCGGGAGTCAATAGCTCGTAATTAATGCGCGAGCTACGTGGATTCAACGCTTCACTCTTGACAATTACGGCGATCGTTGCATTCAACACACCCGACAGACGAGAGGTTTGCACCTCAACATCGCGAATAAACATCGTCGGTTGCGAGAGCATCACAACGGGGCCCAGGACAAAAGATTTATCGCTACCCCATCCTTCCAACTGGCTCGATGCCGAATCGCGGAACATGGTTACAGTGATCGAAGCCTCGGTTTGGTTGTCGAGAAAATCGGTGATATTGAATTGAGCAGGCAGCGCAGCATTGAGGTTTGTACCCACTTGGTGACCATCGACCTTAACGGTATAGGGCGTTGATGCCGATTCGATCGAGATAATCGCCTCACGACCTATCCACGAGAATGGAGCTGCAAAACTCGAGGAGAATGTCGCTTGACCTGGAGCATTGTGTTGCGACCAACCCTCAACAGGGATTGCGTATCGCATAGCCTCTTGACCAACTCTCTGAGCCTCGTGAGCCGAAGATGCTGGCAGCATATAGCTGCGATATGGTTGAACCTTTGACTCTTTTTTCTCTTCAAACTCTATCACCTCTTGAGCAAACGAGCAAAAAGAGACGAAAAGAAGTGTGAAACATAATGGTATTCTCATATATAATCTTATGACTTTCAATTAAAAAACAGTGAGTCGATAGCGAAAACTTAGTGTAAATATTAGACCAAACAACTCTTCACAAAGTTAGCGCTATTTTTTTATATTACAAAATATTAGGGCTAGATTCATATAGTTAATAGTATAAATTTAAACATTGTTTCGCGTTTTTTTGCAAAATAATTTATACCTTTGTATTTAACTCAAGCAACCCGAGCCAAACCAACTAAACCAACTAACAAACTTCTAATCAACACAATTATGTACAACAACCTACCAAAGCCTCTTTTGTTTGGTATGCTAGGCGCTAGCCTACTTATGTCTGCCAAAAAAAACGATGCAGAGAGTCAAGCTCCCGCAAAGGAGAAAAAACGTCCAAACATTCTTTTCGTTCTCGTTGACGATCAATCACGTTATGATCTCAATATGTACAACTCTGCTTCGGCACTCCAGACACCGACTCTCGACAAACTAGCTAGCGAGGGAATGGTGATCGACGTAGCTCGCCATATGGGTTCGATGAATGGAGCTGTGAGCACACCTTCGCGCCATATGATTATGAGTGGTCGTACAGTGTGGCACCTTCCAGCAAGTGCAGGTAGCCCATCGGCTCAGCCCGACTTAGATCCACTTTCGATCGACACAATGACCATCGGAGCGACCTTCAACAAAGCTGGCTACAAGACAATGCGCACGTGTAAAAAGGGAAACTCTTACGCAGGTGCTAACCAACAATTCTCAGTGGTTCACGAGGCTGTAAAGCGTAACGGAACCGAAGAGGGAGGTAGCGCATGGCACGCAAAACATGTGTTGGAATATCTCGAGCAGCGCGAAGAGAGCAACGAGGAGGATCCATTTATGATCTACTTCGGATTCTCGCATCCGCACGATGTTCGCAACGGTACACCCAAGTTGTTAGAGAAGTATGGCGCAACTAATCATACCGACAAGGAGACCCTACCCGATTCAAACCCGCTTGTGGAGCTTCATGCTAATTACCTTTCGGCACACCCATTCCACCATGGTCACCCCGATCTTCGCGATGAGGTGAATGTTAGCGGAGTGTGGAAGAATCGCGATGAGCAGACTATCCTAAATGAGACTGGTCGCGAGTATGCTTGTTCGGAGAATATCGATATCCAATTAGCTAAGGTGCTCGACAAATTAGAGGCAATGGGCGAATTGGATAATACTTATATTATCTATACGGCCGATCACGGTATCGCAATTGGTCGCCACGGCTTGATGGGAAAACAGAATCTCTATGAGCACACTTGGGGTGTTCCGATGATCGTGAAAGGGCCTGGTATTGAGGCTGGTTCGCGTGCTGCAGGTAACGTTTACCTTTTGGATATCTTCCCAACGATTTGCGATTTGGCAGGTATTCCAATCCCTGAGACTGTCGAGGGCACTAGCTTCAAACCTGTGTTGGAGGGTAAGCAAGAGACTATCCGCGATGTGATGTATGGCGTCTATTGCGGTGGTACTAAGCCTGGTATTCGTTGCGTATCTGAGGGTGATTGGAAACTTATCAAGTATGACATCTTGGATGGATATATTCAAGAGACTCAGCTCTTTAACCTTAAGGAGAATCCTAACGAGTATATCGCCGAGCATGGAAAATCAGGAGCGATGGAGACCAACCTTGCCGACGATCCGAAGTATGCCGATGTGCGTGCTCGATTAGAAGCATTGCTTTTGGAGCAGATGGAGACCCACGAGGATCCATTCCGCTTATGGGATCAACCAGCTAAATAAAAAACTCAACCTAAATTTATTATATACACATGAAAACGTTTTACCCACTAACCATCGCAGCTCTATTGCCTGTTTCAACACTGATTGCAGCACCCGAGGCAGACAAAAGCGCAGCAAAAAATGAAAACAAAAAGCCCAACATCATCTTCATTATGACCGATGATCAAGGTAAGGGCGATTTAGGATGTACTGGAAACACCTACATCCAAACTCCACACATCGACAACTTCTACCAAGATGCTGTTCGCTTAGACAACTACCACGTTTCGACAACTTCGGCGCCAACACGTTCGGCAATTATGACTGGTCGTCACTGTAACCGTGTCAACGTATTCCACACTATCGCTGGTCGTTCGATCGTCTTCAACGATGAGGTTCTTTTGCCTCAAGTGTTGGCTCAAAACGGATACACCAACGCGATGTATGGCAAATGGCACTTGGGCGACAACTACCCTAACCGCCCTGAAGATCGTGGATTTAGCGAGGTTATTCGCCACGGAGGTGGTGGAGTTGGCCAAGGTCCAGACTATTGGATGAACGACTACTTCGATGATACATATTTCCACAATGGCGAGCCTGAGGCTTACGAAGGTTATTGCACCGATGTATTCTTCGACAACGCCCTAGAGTTTATCGAGGAGAATCAAGATCGTCCATTCTTCTGTTATATCGCAACCAACGCTCCTCACGGACCATATAACTTGCCTAAGGAGTATTACGACCTATATCACAACGACTCGCGTTACGACGGCATGAACGATGGCCTGCTTCGCTTCTACGGAATGATCACCAACGTGGATGATAACTTCAAGCGTTTGGAGGATAAATTGGAGGAGTTGGGAATTGCCGACAACACAATCCTGATCTTCACCACCGACAATGGAACTTCGGCAGGTAGATCAACATATAATGTTGGTATGACTGGCGGAAAAGGTAGTCACTATGAGGGTGGTCACCGTGTACCATTCTTTATTCGTTGGAAAGATGGAGAGATTGATGGCGGTAAGGATGTCGAGAGATTGGTTGCTCACTACGACCTTTTGCCTACCTTCGTTGATCTTCTAGGTTTGGATTTCAACCCTATTAAGCCTTTGGATGGTAAGAGTTTGAAGCCACTCTTGACCGAAGAGAATCCAGAGTGGGAGAATCGTATTTTGTATATGGATACTCAACGCGAGCAAGATTTGATCAAGTATAAGAGCTACGCGGTGATGGATGACAACTGGCGCTTGTTGGATGGCGACAAGCTATTTAAGATCAACGAGGATATCGGCCAAAAGAACAACGTTATCGAGGAGTATCCTGAGGTTGCAGCACGTTTGATGCTAGGCTACGAGAAGTGGTGGGCTTCATTCCTTGCCGAGAAGGTGGATGAGAGAGTATCGTACATTCAAGTTGGATCTCCTCGCGAGAACCCTGCTAGAATCTCGTCACACGACCTTTTCATTGGTCAATACCAAGGCGTTTGGGATCAAAGCAATGTGATCACTGCTAACCCTGCAACGGGACACTGGAAGATCCAATTCCTTGAGACTGGCGAATATTCGATCACGCTTTGCCGCTTCCCTCGCGAGAGTGGACACACGATCAACGCCACGTTCGATGCTCTACCTCAACCAATTGAGCTTATTCGTTCGGCTCCTGCGAGCGTTAAGGACGACTTTGTAAAGGCTGAGATGTATGTTGCTGGAATCTCGAAATCTGCCGAGATCGAGGCTGATACCAAGGAGGTGACTTTCACTTGCAAGGTACCTGCTGGAAAGTATGATTTCCAAGCGCGACTTATTGATAGCGTGGGTACTATACATCCTGCGTACTATGTATATATCGAGAAATTATAATCTCGGGGACTGTCCTGCGCGGACGGCGGTGGGGTGCTCCCCACGGAGCTAATCCATCTTGCGCTTTGGACTTAGAACTGCCGTTCTAAGATTTTAGGGTATTTAATATTTTGGAAAATAAATTCTCCAAAATATTAAATACCCTAAAATTTTCTCAAACACTTTTCGTGTTTGAATCCAAATCGAGTAGACATTTTTTTAGATTTTTCCTACCTTTGCACCTTAGAAACTTAAACTTATATGCAACCGACATTTCCAAAACTAAATTTCCCATCGGTGGAATTAAAATGCCAATGTAGCGATGATGGCACAATTTCGGTGTGGGTGCCAACGCGTCGCTGCTTCTTGATCCTTACCCCCGAGGAGTGGGTTCGTCGTCACACGGTTGCTTACCTCACTTCGCACTGCGGCGCTACGGCCGAACAGATATGCGAGGAGTATCCCGTGAAAATCTCGGGGCAGGCTCAAAGAGCCGATATTGTGGTGATGGATTGCAGCTGCCAGCCGCTGATTTTGGTGGAGTGCAAGGCTGCTTCGGTTGCGATAGATCAGGAGGTTTTTGCGCAAGCTGTACGATACAACTCCGCCCTTAAGGCTCGCTATATCGTTCTAACTAATGGACTTAAGCACTTTTGTTTCGAAAGGTGCGGTTTGGAGTACACACCCCTTAAGGAGTTCCCAAGGCTTTAAAATTACTCCTCCGCGTTATCCTCCGCCTCGTTACCCTCGAGCATCTTGGCAGGCAACTGTTTTTTAGTTGGCAGACCCAATTTTCGGAGCTTATCACCCAGACGAACTACATTGTCATTTCCTGTGTGCAGACGCTTATACACGTCATCATACTTGCCTTTTGCCGCGTCCAAAGCCTTGCCAATATCCTCAATCGAGGTCGAGACACTAACCAATTGCTCGAAGAGTTTGGTTGCATTTTTAACAATCGCCTCCGTATTTTTCGACTGCGCATTTCGCTTCCAAAGATCGTCGACCAATTTCAAAAGTGCGAATAAATTTGTTGGAGAGGAGATAATCACCTTTTTGTTGTATGCATCACTCCAGATGGTGTTATCGGCCTGAAGTGCCGCCAAAAACGCAGGCTCGTTAGGGATAAACATAATGACAAAATCGGGTGAATTAACCAACTTTTGATACTCCTTGCGACCAAGCTCATTGACGTGTTGGCGCACCGATTTCAAGTGTTGCTCCATCAGCACTACCCTCTCGGCCTCACTTTCGGCCGAAACGTAGTTCACAAAGGCCGTAAGCGAAGCCTTCGAGTCGATCACAATTTGCTTATTATCAGGCAAGTTCAGCACCACATCGGGGCGCAGATTGTTACCCAACTCATCCTTGATATTGAACTGCGTAGAGTAATGAATCCCCTTCTCCAAATTCGAACTATCGAGGATCGTCTCCAAAATCATCTCACCCCAATCACCTTGCACCTTGGAGTTACCTTTCAGGGCGTTAGTCAAGTTGGTGGTCTCAGTTGTAATCTTACGATTGAGTTCCATTAGGTTGCGCAATTCGTTGTGAAGCGCTCCACGTTGCTCATTTTCAACCGAGTAGATACTCTCGACCCTTTGGCGAAATTCTGATATATTATCTTTGAATGGCCTTAAAAGTTGATCTATAGACTCCTTATTGGTCGATTTAAACTCACGCGTGTGCTCGGTGAAAATCTCGGTTGCGATATTTTTAAACTGCTCACGCATACGCTCCTCACCCTGTTTTTGCTGCTCTGCATCTCGTGCTTGCTGCTCGCGAAGTAGTTGAAGTTGCCCCTCGCTAAACTCCAATCGACTGCGATATTGAGCCGATGATTCTAGGAGTTGTCTAATCTCTTTCTCACGCTCCTGAGCCACCCCCTGAGCCGAAGTTTTTGCCTCATTAGCCTCGTCGAGAAGTGAATTTAGACGCTGCTGCTCCGATTTCGACGAGCGGAAAACCAGGTACAGCGTTGAGAGTAAGATCAAGAGTATAAGGGCTAAAACTATCGAGATGATATCCATAATGCAGAATTGGGTTTAAATTAAGATACAATATTACATAGATTTTTTGTCAATAAAAAATTTCGAACAAAAAAAGTTGTATCTTTGTCCTCTAAAAATATTTACCAGATTTATACTTTTTTATGCGAATTATCTCACCTTCGATTCTTGCGGCCGATTTTGGCCAATTAAAGAACGAAACTCTTATGCTCAACCAAAGTGTGGCCGAGTGGATACATATTGATGTGATGGATGGCGTTTTTGTCCCAAATATCTCATTTGGATTTCCTGTGCTTCAAAGCGTTAGCAAATATGCAACAAAGACTCTCGATGTGCATTTGATGATTGTAAACCCTGAGAAATACGTCGAACGTTTTGCTAAAGCGGGAGCCGATGTTATCGTCTTTCACGCAGAAGCAACCCAGGATCACAAAGCTGTAATCGAACAGATTAAGCAGTGCGGCGCGAAGGCTGGAATCTCGATCAAACCCGCTACGCCAGTCAAGGAGATCGAGCACCTGCTTCCACTCCTAGATCTAGTTTTGATAATGAGCGTAGAGCCAGGATTTGGAGGTCAATTGCTTCACGAGAGCTCTTACGACAAGGTTCGCGAAGCGAAAGAGATGATTGCAAAGAGTGGCTCTAAGGCTCTCGTCCAAGTGGATGGAGGTGTTACAATGGAGAATGCTCACGCGCTTTTCGAGGCTGGTGTAGATGTATTGGTTGCTGGTTCGGCGGTATTCTCGGCAGAAGATCCTTTGGCAGCTATCGAGACACTACTTAACGCATAAAATTTAGATATTTAAAGTTTAACTGTTAATTTTCCTTGAGACATTGATTTCACTTGACAACCTTTCGGTCAGCTACGGTGGCTGGCAACTTTTCGACTCGATTTCGTTTCTGATCAACCCAAAAGATAGAATTGGATTGGTCGGTCGTAATGGTGCAGGAAAGAGCACGTTGCTGAAAATTATCATTGGCGAGCAGCAACCCACTTCGGGAGGTGTGTCACTCAATGGCGACTGCACGATTGGCTACTTGCCTCAAACTATGCATATTGCCGATACAACCTCGCTGGTGGAGGAGACTGCAAAGGCGTTCGAGACGGTGATCAAAATCGAGCGAGAGATCGAGAGCCTAACGGCCCAAATTGCCGAAAGAACCGACTACGAGAGCGAGGAGTATTCGTCGCTGATTCACCGTCTGAACGATGCTAACGACCACTACCATATCTTAGGTGGCGACACTCGTGAGGCAGATATCGAAAAGACACTTCTGGGTTTGGGATTCAAGCGAAGTGACTTTGGGCGTGGCACAAAGGAGTTCTCGGGAGGTTGGCGAATGAGAATCGAGTTGGCGAAGTTGCTACTGCGCCGACCATCTATATTTTTGCTCGACGAGCCTACCAATCACCTTGATATTGAGAGTATTCAGTGGTTGGAGGAGTATTTGAAAAGTTACAGTGGTGCGGTGTTGTTGATCTCGCACGACCGTGCATTTTTGGATAATGTCACCAATCGAACGATCGAAATTTCGTTAGGTAAGGCTTACGACTATAAGGTCTCATACTCGAAATATGTCGAGCTGCGAGCAGAACGTCGTCAACAGATGGCTGCCGCTTACGAGAACCAACAACGACTCATCGAGAAAAACGAGGAGTTTATCGAGAAGTTCCGCTACAAACCCACCAAGAGCAATCAGGTGCAATCGCGGATTAAGCAGTTGGAGAAGATCGAGCGCATCGAGATGGAGGATGAGGATCTATCGAGGCTCAATATAAAGTTTCCACCAGCTCCTCGCTCGGGTCAGATTGTCGCTGAAATTAAGGATGCTGGCAAGTCGTTTGGTGCAAAGCATGTTTTTAGTGGCGCCAATATCATCATCGAGAAGGGTGACAAGATTGCGCTGATCGGTCGAAATGGAGAGGGCAAGACGACCCTAGCTAGGATGATTCATGGCGAGTTGGAGCCTACTGAAGGAAGCATAAAGTTGGGTGCTAATATCAATATCGGCTACTTCGCTCAGAATCAGGATGATTTGATGGATGGCGATTTCACGGTCTTCGACACTTTGGATCGAGTGGCTGTGGGTGACGTTCGCACCAAGTTGCGAGATATTTTGGGAGCATTCCTTTTCCGTGGCGAGGATATCGAAAAGAAGGTCAAGGTGTTATCGGGAGGTGAACGTTCGCGATTGGCGATGGCAAGATTGATGCTCGAGCCTCACAACCTTTTGATTCTCGATGAGCCGACCAACCATATGGATATGCGCTCGAAGGATATATTAAAGGAGGCGATCAAAAAGTTTGATGGCACGGTGATCGTTGTTTCGCACGACCGTGAGTTTTTGGATGGGACCATCGACAAGATCTACGAGTTCCGCGATGGAGGAGTCAAGGAGTATTTGGGTGGCATTTATTACTTCTTAGAGAAGCGCAAAGTGGAGTCACTAAGCGAAATTGAGCGCCACGACACTCCAAAAAAATCGGAGAGTGTAAGCAGCAACGGTAACCAAGGAAAGCTGAGCTATGAGCAGAAAAAAGAGCAGGAGAAGTTGATCCGCAAGGCTCGCAAAGTAGTCGAGGGAATCGAGGCAGAGTTAGCCACAACCGAGGAGGCAATTGCAAAATACGATGCTCAATTTGCTACCCTATCTGGGTACGATAGCGCTGATTTTGAGGCGTATAACTCCCTAAAAGAGAAGTACGACCACTTGATGCACGAATGGGAAAAGGCGTCGTACGAGTTAGAAATTATTGAAGAAAATTAATTACATTATGGAGAATATTATATTTGGAATCCGTCCAGTAGTCGAGGCTATCGAGGCGGGAAAGCAGATCGAAAAGATCTTTGTTAAAAAGGGTGCTGAGGGTCAATTGATGACCGAGCTTCGCGACCTATGTTTCCGTCACCGACTACGTGTTCAGGAGGTGCCTATCGAGAAGCTAAACCGCCTAACTCGCGGAAATCACCAGGGTGTTGTGGCTCAAATTTCGGCTATCGCTTATGTTGAGTTGCAGGATATCTTGGACCGTGTGCCCGAGGATGAGACGCCGCTAATTGTGGTGTTCGACGGTGTGACCGACGTGCGTAACTTCGGTGGTATCGCACGTAGCGCTGAGTGTGCTGGTGCTCACGGACTTATCACTCCGCTTAAGAATTCGGCTCCTGTGAATGCTGATGCTATGAAATCTTCGGCTGGTGCATTGAGCTCGATCCCAGTTTGTCGTGTTGGTTCTATCCGCACAACGCTTATGACCTTGCAAAGTGAAGGATATCAGATTGTTGCAGCGACAGAGAAAAGTACTAAGCTGATTTACGATGCTGATTTCCGTCAACCAACTGTTCTTGTTATGGGATCCGAAGATGTGGGTATTTCGCGTGAGGTGCTTAAGCTTTGTGGTGAGCAGTTAGCTATTCCACTTATCGGACACATCGAGTCGCTGAACGTTTCGGCAGCTGCGGCAATCATGCTCTTCGAGGTTGTTCGCCAAAGAATTGGTGGCGCTAGCGAGTAGCTTTTTCGCTCTATGCAACCGATATACACAGATAAAATTTTGGGCACGGTGATTCTCAATGAGAGCCATCGTGCCCGAAATGTTTCTATCAAGGTGAGTCGTACAAATAAAGCGATAACACTCACTTTTCCAGTTGGTTACAACAAGCTTCACGCTATTAGATTCCTCGAGCAGAAACGCGAAAGAATCCTCGAGATCAAACGCAAACAGGAGGCTATACGTCAAGTGGCACCACCTGCCGAAAGTTACGACATTGATGAACTTCGCTCAGCGGCTAAAGCGCATTTACCTGGGCGCATTGCGGAAATTTCAGCCCAAACGGGTCTTAAATTCAGCAAGGTCACCCTACGTGCAACACGTAGCAAATGGGGGTCATGCACCTCGCAAAACAACATCTCGCTCTCGATTTTCTTGATGATCCTACCCCACCATCTAATCGACTTTGTGATCATCCACGAGTTGTGCCACACCGTGCATCACAACCATTCGCCTAAGTTTCACCAACTTGTCGACAGGCTCTGCGGAGGCCGCGAAAAGGAGCTTAATCGCGAGCTGAGAGGCTATTCTATTCGCTAAGCACCTTCTCGAAACTTGCGATCAGATCCGCGATATCTTTCTCGGTTGTGTCCCACGAGGTGACAAAACGCACTTCACACGTGTGCTCGTTCCAGATGTAGAAGAAGTAATCTTCCAACAACTTCTCGATCGCCTCCTTTGGCATTTTCAAAAATAGTTGATTTGTTTGAGCCTCTTGTGTGAACTCAACAGCTTCGTATTTTTTCAGAGCTTCGTACAATTTAGCTGCTGCCGCGTTAGCTTTTTGGGCATTTTCTAGCCAAAGATTATTCTCGAGGTATGGAATAAATTGAGCCGAAAGGTATCTGAGTTTCGAGGCCAATTGAGCTGACTGCTTGCGATAATATTGCATATTCACGCTAATCTCCTCCTTGAACGAAATCACCGACTCACCCATCATCATGCCATTTTTTGTGCCGCCAAAGCTCAATACATCGACCCCAGCATCAACGGTCATCTCCTTGAACGAGCAGCCCAAATATGCCGCAGCGTTAGCCAGTCGAGCACCATCCATATGCAGGTACATTCCATGCGCGTGGATCAAATCGGCAATCGAGCGGATCTCCTCGATCGTGTAGACCGTACCCAACTCGGTAGTTTGCGAGATATAGACCACTCCAGGTTGCGAGTGGTGACACACACCGAAGTTATTCAAATGCGGTTTGATCAATTCAGCCGAGAGTTTGCCATCCGCAGTTGGGATCGCTACCACCGAGCAGCCGCTCATCTTTTGAGGTGCTCCACACTCATCGACATAGATGTGTGCCGAAGTAGCGCAGATAATCGAATTGAAAGGACGTGTGACACTTTGGATAGCTACCGAATTAGCTCCCGTTCCATTGAACAAAAAGTATGGATCGGCCGAAGGGCCAAACGCCTCTTTGATTTTTGCCGCAGCTGCCTCGGTCCATTTATCGTCACCATAGCCGATTGCATGGTCGACGTTAGCCTCCTCTAAGGCTTTGAAAATTAAGGGGTGAACCCCTGAGTTGTTATCACTTCCGAAACTTCTCATATATTTTTGTTTTAACTAAAAAAGTTGCCTCTCAACGTATTGAAAGACAACTTCTTTATAGTGAATGATATCGTTATAGGCGTTCAACTAAACCTGTGAAGCCGATAAATGCCATCGCCAAGATTCCCGCTGTAACCAACGCAATTGGAATACCTTTGAATGATTTTGGCATCTCCTCGAAATCCAAACGCTCGCGAATACCAGCAAAAAGAACCAACGCAACGCCAAATCCAACCGCCGTAGAGATAGCATAGACAACGCCTTGAAGCAGCGATAGATCCTTTTGGATCATAAGGATTGCAACTCCCAACACCGCACAGTTTGTGGTGATAAGTGGCAGGAAGATACCCAACGCTTGATACAAAGATGGAGAGACTTTCTTAAGGATAATCTCAACGGCTTGCACCAGCGAGGCGATAACCAAGATAAAGACGATGGTTTGCATATACTCGATACCCAACGCCTCGAGAACGTAGGTTTGGATCAACCACGCTACGATAGAGGCGATAGCCATAACGAATGTTACAGCGGCACTCATACCGATCGAAGTGTCGACCTTAGAAGATACTCCCAAGAATGGGCAGATACCCAAGAATTGCGACAATACTACATTATTGACAAAGATAGCGCCAATAATAATTGCGAAAAATGAAATTTCTACTCCCATAACTATCTCTTTGTAATTTTGTTAAACAATACCATTAAGTAACCGAGCACCAAGAATGCACCTGGAGCAAGTACGAAGATTAGCGGAGCCGAAGCACCAAAACCAAGGTTCACGCCGAAGATTGCGCCACTACCCAAGATCTCACGCGAGGCACCCAAGATAGTTAGTGCAAGGGTGAAACCAAGACCTGTTCCGATACCGTCCAAGACTGAATCCAACGCGTTGTTCTTAGCTGCGAAAGCCTCGGCACGACCCAAGATAACGCAGTTCACAACGATAAGTGGAATAAATACTCCAAGGCTTGCGTAGAGCGAAGGTAAGTAAGCCTGCATCGCCATTTGGATAATAGTTACGAACGAAGCGATAACCACGATAAAGGCAGGAATACGAACCTTATCAGGAATAAAGCCCTTGATAAGCGAGATCACCAAGTTCGACATAATTAGCACCGCCATTGTTGCACCACCCATACCCAAGGCATTAGCGGCAGAAGTGGTTGTACCAAGAGTTGGACACATACCCAACACCAATACGAATACTGGGTTGTTTTTGATGATACCATCCAAGATAATTTTCATCTTATTCATTGCTTGCTCCTTTCTGGCCTCCAGCCACTTGGTTATATGCATTCTTCGCACGCTCAACTGCATCGGCATAGGCTACCGACGAGATTGTTGCTGCGGTAAGTGCGTCGATGTCGCCACCGTTTTTCGACATCGCCCAGTTAATATCATTAATTTTCTTATCCTTCACGCTCATCAAAAGTGAGTTACCCTGGTCAGCCATCTTTGATCCCAAACCTGGAGTCTCGCTGTGCGAAAGGACATTGACATTGATAACAGTGCCGTCGGTATCCAGACCAACCATAAGGCGGAACAATCCGCTAAAGCCCGACATTGTTGCTGTGTTGATTGCGTAACCTACGACCTCACCCGATGCTGCAGTTGCGGTGTAAACCTCCAAATCGAGACCATCCAACGAGAGAGTCGACATTGTAGTCTGCTCGAAGGCAGGAAGAACTTGCGCCAAAGCCTCTTTCTTGGCATTTTCAGTTGCAATTGCAATTGGCTCCTTGGTCAAAAGGTAGATTCCTCCAACGCTAGCGGCAGCGATCGCTGTGATAGCAAAGAGAACAAGGACCATATTTATAAGTGTACTTTTCATATCTTCCCCTCCTTATTTAGCTGCGCCAAAACGCTTAGGTTTAACATATTTGTTGATCAAAGGTACACATGCGTTCATAAGAAGAATCGCAAATGACATTCCCTCGGGATATGCACCATTTAAACGGATCCACATTGTGATAAAACCGATACCAACACCATAAATCAACATTCCTTTATGGGTCATTGGAGAGGTCGAGTAGTCGGTAGCCATGTAGATTGCTCCAAGAAGCGCACCACCAGCCAAGATGTGGAACAGAGGCAAGGTAATAAGTGAAGCACCACCACCATTCAGCGCAGCGTTAAGGATAGCCATAACAGCCATAGTTCCCAAAACAGCCACTGGAATGTGCCAAGAGATAACCTTGCGATACAATAGATAAGCACCACCAACAAGCAGGCAAAGAGCTGAAACCTCACCCAAAGATCCTGGAATCGAACCCAACAACATGTTTTGAAGGTTCACGTCACCGATTGCCATAGCACCGCTCTTAACAGCAGCCAGAGGAGTTGCTCCCGAGAAACCGTCAACAGCTGGGAAGACAGTCATTTGAGCTGGATAAGCGATAAGTAGGAATACACGACCAACCAACGCAGGGTTGAATGGGTTTTTACCCAAACCGCCATAGGTCATTTTCGCAACGCCAATAGCAACCAAAGCACCCATAACCACGATCCACAAAGGGAGCGATGCTGGGAGGTTGAAGCCGAGCAAAAGACCTGTAACGATAGCCGAGTAGTTACAAATTGTGCACTCACCCTTAATCAAGAATTTTTGGATAAGGTACTCGAAAAGCACACAACTAAGAATTGAGACCAAAGTGACCACCAAGGCACTGAGTCCGAAATAGATGACCGACACCACAAAGGCTGGCAATAGAGCGATAATCACATCTAGCATAATGCGAGAGGTAGATTCCGAGCTATGCACGTGGGGCGAAGGTGCTACCAATAATTTATTAGCCATATTTTTATTTTTTTGTATTTGCTTACTTAGTTGCTCTAGCGCGGATAATACCCATCACTTTTTGTTTACCCAAGCGGATGTAGTCGAGAAGTGGCAGGTTCGCTGGACAGATAAATTGACAGCTTCCGCACTCGATACAGTCGGTGATACAAGCCGCCTCAACTGAATCCCAATCGCCCTTGCGAGTAAGTTTCGACATTGAGAATGGCTCCAATGACATCGGACACACTGAAACGCACTTGGCACACTTGATACATGCCGACTCTACGCCACGTTTAGCATCCTTATCGTTCAAGATTGTCACGCCTGAACACCCCTTAGTTACTGGTGAATCCAAGTTTACCATCGCGCGACCCATCATTGGACCTCCGTTGATAACCTTGCCTGTATCCTCGGGTAAACCTCCTGCGATCGAGATCAACGATGAGATTGGTGTTCCCATGCGAGCTATGATATTCGATGGCGATGCGACGCTTTTACCTGTGATAGTCACCACGCGCTCGATGAGTGGTTTGTTCTTTTGAACTGCCTCATAAACTGCCACGGCAGTCGAAGCGTTGCAAACCACTGCACCTACGTCGATTGGTAGACCTGGAGGAGGTGGAACTTCGCGACCTACTACGGCTGCGATAAGTTGCTTCTCACCACCTTGAGGGTATTGAACTTTCAATGGCACAACGCTTACGCCTGCAGACGAGGTTGCTAGCTTCGAAAGGTGAGCAATAGCATCTGGCTTGTTGTTCTCCACTCCGATAAATGCTTGCTTTACGCCAATAGCTTTCATCAAGATCTCGACTCCTACGATCATCTCCTCGCCACGCTCCAACATTGTGCGGTGGTCGGAAGTAAGATATGGCTCACACTCTACTCCATTAATAATCAGGAACTCAGCTGTTTTTCCTGGAGGAATCGAAAGTTTCACGTGTGTTGGGAAAGTTGCACCACCCATACCTACGATACCTGCCGCTTTGATCTTGTCGATGATCTCTTTTGGCTCCAATGTGCACTCTTTGACAAGTGTTGGAGTTGTGTCGATTCCTTCGGCCCATTGCTCCTCTTCGTCACGCTTGATGGTGATCATCATTTGGCGAAGTCCTTGAGCGTTAACTGCCATATCGACTGCCGATACAGTACCTGTGATTGGTGAGTGGATATTTGCCGACATAAAGCCCGTAGCCTCGGCAATGAGTTGACCTGTTAGCACTTTGTCACCTTTGGCAACTTTGGCCGTAGCTGGAGCTCCGATGTGTTGCGCAAGTGGAATCATCGCAACAGCGGGTAGATCCATACTCTGACTAGCAGCCGAGCTGCTTAACTTATTCTCCGACGGATGTACTCCGCCCTTTGGAAATGTCTTCATATTTACTTTGTCGTTTGCTCTTGTTCTACTTTAGTTGTCTCTGCTTTTGGAGCAGCTGGTGTTGCTTCTGCCTTTGGTGCAGTTTCTGCCTTTGGTGCAGCTTTTGCTACTGGTGCAGCTTTAGGCTCTTTTGGTGCTTTTGGAAGTGGCTCCATACCTTTAAGGTTGATAGCTCCTGTTGGGCACTCGTTAACGCACTTGCGACACAATTTACATTTCGATGAGTCGATATATGCAACGTTGTTTACCACGGTGATAGCCTCGAATGGACACGCCTTCACGCACTTACCGCAACCGATACAGCTCGCCTTACATGCCTTCATTGCCACAGCACCCTTGTCTTTAGATGAACAAGCAACATAGACTGCGCGACCCTTAGGCCACTTTTTGCGAAGCTCGATAAGCATCTTTGGACACGCCTTAACGCAAGCGCCACAAGCTGTACACTTGTCAGCATCGAACTCTGGAAGTCCTGTCTCTGGGTTAATTGTAATTGCACCGAAGTCGCACGACACTACACAATCGCCAAAGCCCAAGCAACCATAACCACACGCAGTTTCGCCAACATAAAGCGATGCAGCTACGGCACACGATTTAGCACCATTGTACTCGTTGGTTTTAGGTCGCTTCGCACACGCGCCACCACACTTGAGCGTAGCGATCTGCGGACCCTTTTCGGGTGCGACTTTTCCTAAGTACGCTGCTGCTGCTTTCATGGTATCAGCGCCACCTACTGGACAGTAAAGCGACGAGATATCATCTTGCGCAACCATAGCTCCTGCGAAGCCACGGCAACCAGCAAAACCACAACCGCCACAGTTTGCACCTGGCAGCATCTTCTCAACATCGTCGATTCGGGGATCCTCCTCGACTTTAAATTGTTTTGCGATGTAGAACAGAGCTACAGCCGCCAAAACGCCTAATGAACTAAGTACTAATACCGTACTCCAAAATTCTCCCATTACTTATTTTTCTATTGTGAATTTAATTTGTTTGTCCAATTTTGAGCGACACAGGTAGACCACAAAGTAATAAATGGCTACCAACGAAAGTGAAACAATTGCTGCAAGACCATCTTCAACCCCTAGAGCTGCTGAAAGGCCTAGTGCACCTATTAGAATGATTAGTGGTATGATATAGGCAACGATGACCGACATAATACCGATTTGATAACTTATAGCAACCTCAACATTTTCGCCAACTGAGTATGACTCACCGGGGCGCAATTCGATCAACACCTCGCGTGTCGAGGAGTCGACCATACCACACTTAGAGCGTGCCGAGCATCCGCCACACGCACCACTGGTTTGAAAACCTACGCGCACGGCGTTACCCTCCACCGACAGGATCTTTCCGCTATGGGTAAATTTCTTAGAAGCCATATTTTTGAGTCAGAGGCATCAAACGTTCATGTCCAAAGGTACAATTCGAAAGGCGCAAAACGGGTGGGAATTGGAAACGCTTCTTCTCGGAATTCATCAACATCGAGTGGATCTTCTCCACTACGAGGTAGTCGAAACCTGCGTTTACAATCTCTTCACGGTGCTGACCCTTTTCGATCATTCTATATAGAATGGCATCGACAACCTCGTATGGAGGAATTATATCGGTGTCTTTTTGGTTCGCGTAGAGCTCCGACGATGGCTCTTTTTCTAAGATGACATCGGGGATTACATTGTCTGTTACTTTATTGATATATCGAGCAAGGTCGTAAACCTCACCCTTATAGAGGTCGCCTGTGATACTGATTGCGCCTGCAGTGTCACCGTATAAGGTGCTCATACCCAACGCATTTTCAGATTTATTAGACGAATTTAGCAAGATGAAACCTCGCTTATTTTGAAGAGCCATTAGCATCATTGTTCTGATACGTGACTGCATATTTTCTTCTGTGACATCAAAAGAGGTGCCTCCGATGGCTGGCTTCATAACATCTAGAATTGTGTCGTATGCCGTTGTGATTGGAATTACGCTATATTCGATTCCAAGGCGATTTGCCAATTCGACTGCATCTTCAACCGAATTATCTGATGAAAATTTTGATGGCATCATCAGCGCCATAACATTCTCTTTGCCCAAAACGGCAACTGCCAACGTGGCAACTACTGCCGAGTCGATACCTCCCGAAAGACCTATACACGCCTTCTTGTAGCCATTCTTCTCGAAATAATCCTTAAGGCCTAGGCAGGCTGCTTTGTAGAGCATCATATTTCGGTGGTTGTATGAGACAAATGGTGGGTTGTCCACGCCTGGAGTTGGATTTGTGGTGTTGTAGATTCCGAAATCCTCCTCGAAACTATTTAATAGGAGTGAAAGTTTTCCATCTGAGTTAAATGCTCCCGACGAACCATCGTAAACTAGATCCGACGCACCACCAACTTGGTTGATAATGATAACATCCTTTCCGCTGATGTACGATAGGTTGCGAAGCATCTCGAAGCGATACGAAAGAATTCCTTTGGAGTAGCGACGAGCATTTATCGAGATTATATGGTCGACATTTATATCAAAGTTTGTGATCTTACGCATATCATCACCCACGATCACCAAACACTTCTCGCCATTAACTGTAATTGTATCACACCCTTTACCGCCTACTAAAAAGCCCATTTCGCGACGTGCTGTGATAAATTGTTTGCTGATATATTTAACGATCTTCGAGCCACTGATGTGTGCTGCAACCGATTGTGCGCCATCGCTCGAAAGTAGAGGAAGTCCGACTAGAGCGTCGATGGTGTCGCAGTGAGTTGCTATTTTTCGCAAAGCCTCCTCGCAAAGTTCCAGGAATGTGGTCTTTGTAAGCAGGTCGAAAGCAGGTAGGCCGCTGATGGCCTGTTCGGCAAAAATCACAAGGTCTGCCGACTCTTTTTTCGCTCTATTGATCGCATCGATAATCTTGGCAGTATTACCATCGATATCGCCTATCGTATAGTTAAGCTGTGGTAGGGCTATCTTCATTTATAGAAAGGTTTGCATTAGGTGTTGTGGGCAAAGATACGAAAAAAATTATATCGTGGAACTTTTACACCATATTTTTTTTATTTTGATCTCTTTGACTCTATCACAGAATCAATATATGCACGCAACTGAGGCGTAGGATCTTGCCAACCTTCTGGCTTTATAACCTTTCCATCTTTAGGGTTGTAGTGAGGCTTTCCATCGGGGAACAATTTGGCCATATTTGCTCGTTGAACGATTGCAAAAAGCTCGTCTGGCTCCAACGACATTTCGACCAAAGTACCTAAGGCAAAGTACATTACGTCGATCATTGCATCGGCTTGCTCGTAGATATCTTCGGCGACTAGAAACTCTGCCACCTCTTCGTTCATCCATTTTGCACGACTCAAAGCGCGTTTTTTGTCAATCATCGTTGGCTCTTGAGGCGCTGGATGTCCAAACTTGTCGTGAAATTCACGAACGTCACTCCACTCTTTATTCATAATGTATTGTTAGGTTATATTGTGTTTGTATTGTTATGATCGACAAATATAAATATAAAAATCTACATTATAGGAACCTCAAGCAACATTTCTCGATTTAATATCTATTTTTTCTATTTTACATTGTAAATTTATTAATTAATCACTACCTTTGCAACTTTAAATCCTGAGGATAATGCAGATTAATAAAGCCGAATTTAAATGCAGTTCGGAGAAAATATCACAAGTACCAAAAGACGAACTATTAGATTTCGCCTTCATTGGTCGCAGCAACGTAGGTAAATCATCACTAATTAATATGTTGACAGGTCACGGCTCACTTGCAAAAGTTTCGGGCACACCTGGAAAAACACGACTAATTAACCACTTTCTTATAAATAGATCATGGTATTTGGTCGATCTACCTGGTTACGGTTATGCTCGCACATCGAAGAGTAAGCGTGGCGAGTTTGCCAAAATTATTACAAATTACGTCACCAAATGTGAGAAGATGCACTTTTTGTTTGTGCTTGTCGACTCGCGATTGGAGCCTCAAAAGATCGACTTAAACTTTATCGAGATGCTAGCCGAAGAGGGTATTCCATTTGGAATTATCTTTACAAAGGCTGACAAGCTATCGAAAACTCAACGCGATAATAACATTAGAAACTACAAAAAGCGCCTGAGTGAGACTTGGGAGGAGTTACCACCATCGTTTATCTCGTCGAGCGAAACAGGCTTGGGTCGTAATGAGATTTTGGGCTTTGTTGATGAGTGCATCGAGGCTTACCAGGCGGAGGCGATAGAGATGGCAGAAATAGAGGCGGAAGTGGAAGTAGATATGGAAGCGGATACAGACGTAGAAGTAGAAGCGAGAGAAGAATAGAACATAAACACAAATTATATAAATTAAATTAAGAGTTATGGCAATCCATAAGATTAAATTTTTTGCAGGACGTGGTACAGAATACTTAGCCAAAAAGATCGTAGATAGCTACGGAACAACACTTGGCAACTCGGAGATTCTACACTTTAGCGATGGTGAGTTTCAACCTTGCTACAACGAATCAATTCGCGGATGTACAGTATTTATCATTCAGTCGACATTCCCACCTGCCGACAATCTAATGGAGCTATTGATGATGGTCGATGCTGCTCGTCGTGCTTCGGCATACAAAGTTGTTGCGGTGATGCCATATTTTGGTTGGGCTCGTCAAGATCGTAAGGATCGTCCACGTGTTCCGATCGGAGCGAAGTTGGTAGCTAATATGCTTATGGCAGCTGGTGCTGATCGTGTGATGACAATGGACTTGCACGCTGACCAGATCCAAGGCTTCTTCGATGTTCCAGTTGATGCGCTTTACGCAAGTGGAATCTTCACTCCATATATGAAAAAGCTAAATATGGAGAATCTTTCGATTGCTGCTCCAGATATGGGTGGTGCTAAGCGTGCTAATGCTTATGCTAAACACTTGGGTGCTCCGATCATCATTTCGCACAAGGAGCGTGCTAAGGCCAATGTGGTTGGTAGCATGACAGCTATTGGTGATGTGGAGGGTCGTAACATTATTATCGTTGACGATATGATCGACACAGCAGGTACAATTTGTATGGCTGCCGATATGTTGATGAGTCGCGGAGCTAAGAGCGTACGTGCTGCTATCACTCACCCTGTGCTTTCGGGTTCGGCTTACGAGAGAATCAATGCCAGCGCACTTTGCGAGGTGATCGTAACCGACACTATTCCCTTGAACCAAGATAAGGATCTATCGAAGTTCACTGTTTTGTCGGTAGCCGATATCTTTGCTGACGTTATCGAGCGTGTACACAACTACAAGGAGATCTCGTCAATCTTCTATTAATCGAAACTAAAAAACCAAAAAACTTTACACTATATGAAAGATACTCAAATCTTTGATCTTATCGCCGCAGAGAAGGCAAGACAAACACACGGTATTGAGCTTATCGCTTCGGAGAACTTCGTCAGTGACGAGGTTATGGCAGCAATGGGTTCTGTTCTAACAAATAAATATGCTGAGGGCTACCCTGCTGCTCGTTATTATGGCGGTTGCGAGGTTGTAGACCAAGTTGAGTCGTTGGCTATCGAGCGCCTTTGCAAGCTCTACGGTGCTGAGTATGCCAATGTGCAACCTCACTCTGGTGCGCAAGCAAATATGGCTGTATTCTTCGCAGTTTTGCAACCAGGCGATACATTTATGGGTCTAGATCTTTCACACGGTGGCCACCTTTCACACGGTTCACCAGTCAATATGTCGGGTAAATATTTCAACGCTGTGGGTTACACCCTTAGCGAGGAGACTGGCACAATCGACTACGATGCAATGGAGCAAAAGGCTCTGGAGTGCAAACCAAAACTTATCGTGGGTGGTGCTTCGGCTTACTCGAGAGAGTGGGATTACAAGCGTATGCGCGAGATCGCCGACAAAGTTGGTGCATTGTTCTTGGTCGATATGGCTCACACAGCAGGTCTTATCGCAGCTGGCGTATTGGAGAATCCTGTTCCTCATGCTCACATTGTAACTTCTACAACTCACAAAACTTTGCGTGGACCTCGCGGAGGTATCATCATCATGGGTAAAGATTTCGAGAACCCATGGGGATTGACAACTCCAAAGGGAGTGGTTAAGAAGATGTCAGCAATCCTTAACTCGTCGGTATTCCCAGGAATCCAAGGAGGTCCTCTTGAGCACGTTATCGCAGCTAAGGCTGTCGCTTTTGGCGAGGCGCTTAAGCCAGAGTACCGTGAGTATCAACTTCAAGTGCAAAAGAATGCAGCAGCTATGGCTGAGGCGTTTATCGCACGCGGATACAAGATCGTTTCGGAGGGTACCGACAACCACCTAATGCTTGTTGACCTTCGTACGAAGTTCCCTGAGCTAACTGGTAAAGTTGCCGAAAAGGCATTGGTTGCAGCAGATATCACAACTAATAAGAATATGGTTCCATTCGATTCTCGCTCTCCATTCCAAACTTCTGGTCTTCGTTTCGGAACTCCAGCTATCACAACTCGTGGTGTGAAGGAGGATAAGATGGCTTATATCGTGGAGCTAATCGACCGAGTACTTAGCAACCCAGAGTCAGAGGAGAATATCGCAGCGGTTCGCGCAGATGTTAATGCAATGATGAGCAATTACGAATTATTTGCTTGGAATTTGTAATAACGTATAAATTTACATCGTTACGTTATAAATTAACATTAAAAATAAGGTATGGGCAATTTGATGCAGCTTATAAAAAAGTCACAAAAGAAAAACATTCGACTTTTTTACCAAATATCCTCGATCTGCGACTTAGCTAAACCACGCTGGTTTAAAAAGTGCGAAAGAAAGAGGATGCTTCGCTCCTTTGAGCGGCTTGCTGAGAATGTAAGGCTTCAAGCCCAAAGGCGGATCGAGCATTATAATAAGCTGTCACCAAACACGTCATTCTCTTTGGAAAGCTCTGAGCAGCAGATATATAGCTTGGCGAATTTGAAGATGCACGCAACAATCAATGGTCGCCGTTCGGGAAGTAATTACTGTTACGACACTCTGCGATACACGCGTTGTTATGATCAAAACCTAAAGGCTTGCTTTGTCTTTGGAGATGTTTTTTGGGTACCTGAGCAGCCTTCACTAGTCAAAAGTCGTCCGATTAATGGAGATAATCGCAATTCGGTGCTTATGCCGCTTAATCGAATTCGCCACTTTAACTTTATTAGTGATAGCAGCTCATTCGAGAGCAAGCACGATATGCTGATCGGAGTTTCGTATGCCCAGCAGCAGCATCGACAAGATTTCTTGAAGATGTACTTTGGCCATCCGATGTGTCGAGTAGGTTCTGCCGAGAAGTTCACCGATGAGAGAAGCGTGTGGAATGTTGAGCACATCTCGATTGTCGAGCAGTTGGAGTATAAATTTATCCTCTGCCTAGAGGGTTACGATGTTGCAACAAACTTGAAGTGGGTGATGTCGTCAAACTCAATCGCTGTGATGCCAAAACCGAAGTACGAAACTTGGTTTATGGAGAGCCAGCTCATTGGTGGTGTGCACTATATCGAGATAGCCGAGGATTACTCCGATGTGGAAGAGAGGTTGCAATATTATATTGACCATCCAGATGAGGCTCAGGGGATTATCGAGGCAGCTCACAGGTTTGTGGATCAGTTCCGCAACAAAAAATTAGAGAGAATAATTGCGACAAAGGTCACAGATAGGTATTTTGAGCGTACCGATCAAGACTTATGTTAAAATTTAAATATACAATGACTAATAGATCTTACATTTACAAAAGATTTATTGGTCATTGTTGTTACATGAAACAACCAAATGAACAAAATTATGAGAAAGTTATTTTTTAGCGTTGCA
This sequence comes from Rikenellaceae bacterium, assembly GCA_047172885.1. Lineage (GTDB taxonomy): Bacteria > Bacteroidota > Bacteroidia > Bacteroidales > Rikenellaceae > Alistipes. The sequence continues at coordinate 24,427 of JBCQVS010000005.1, forward strand.
GCTTGCGTTTTGGCTACAACGTCGCTTATGGCGCAGAGCAATCCAATGGTACCCATCGCGATTGATCCAGATGTAAGAATCGGAAAAGTTCCCGCGGGACTAACCTACTACATCCGTCACAACGCCAAGCCAAAAGGCCAAGCAGACTTCTACATCCTAACCAATGTAGGAGCAATCCAAGAGGAGGATGACCAACAAGGTCTAGCTCACTTCCTCGAACATATGGCCTTCAATGGAACTAAGAATATGCCAGGCAAAGAGATCATCGAGTACCTGGAGAAGATCGGTGTGAAGTTCGGCGCAAACCTTAACGCTAGTACTGGCTGGGACCAAACGACATATTTAATGAAGGATGTCCCCGTCACTCGCGAGGGTGTTATCGACTCAGCTCTTTTGATCCTCCACGACTGGTCGAGCTTTATCGATCCACACACCGAGGAGATTGATGCCGAGAGAGGCGTAATCAAGGAGGAACTTCGCACACGCGACAATGCTCAATGGCGTTCGGTGATCGACATGATCAAGACCATTGGCCAAGGTACTCGCTATGCTGAGCGCAACTTGATTGGATATCTCGAGGATTTGGAGACTTTCGAACACGATGCTCTTATCCGCTTCTATGAGTCGTGGTATCGACCAGATAACCAAGCGATTGTAATTGTTGGAGATATCGACGCAGATCAAGTCGAGCAGAAGATTCAAACGCTTATGGCCGACCTTCCAATGCCTGCAGCCGATGCACCTGAGAAGGAGGTTATCAAGGTTTTGGAACATGACGAGCCAGTGATCTCGATCTACACCGACCCTGAAATGACTCAATCGTCAATCACGCTCTTTATCAAGCACGAGGCGATGCCAAATGAGCTCAACGGTATGTTTATCTACGAGCTGAGAGACGTCGCAACTACATTTATCTCAATCATGCAAAACGAACGCCTTCGCGAGATCGCAATGCAACCAAACGCTCCTTTCACTGGCGCTTCGATGGGTGTAGGTTCGATCGGTGTGATCCCAACATTGGAGAGTGTGATGTATTCGGTTTACACCCAAGATGGTAAGCTCGGAGAGGGTTTCGAGGCGATGGTAGCTGAGATGGAGAAGACTCGTCGCTATGGCTTTAATTTCGGTGAGTTCGAACGTGCTCAAGCGAATTTGATGCAGTCGATCGAGCAACAATACAACAATAGTGGTGATCAACGCAATGGCGATTATGTGCGTCGCTACCTAAGCCACTACTCTAAAAACACCCCTATTCCTGATGCTCTCACTGAGTTCCAGATGGATAGCATGATCATCAGCTCACTTAGAGTCGAGGATGTAAATAGCATGGTGAAGCAGTTAATCATCCCAACAAACCAAACTATTTTGGTCAACGCTCCCGAGCGTGAGGGGCTTGTGAATCCTACCGAGCAGGAGTTACTTGCAACTATCGCTAAGGTTGCAACAATGGAGTTGGAGGCATACGAGGATAACGTGGTTAAAGTTCCTTTGATCTCTGACGAGACTCAGCTCGCAGGCTCAGCAGTAGTGGAGCAAAAGGTGAACGAGCAGATGGGCACAACCGAGTGGACTCTAGAGAATGGAATCCAGGTGATAGTTCGTCCATCGACACTCAAGGCCGACGAAGTACAGCTTAGCGCTAAGGCTTACGGTGGAAACGCCCTTTTAGAGGATGCCGATTATAACACCGCGTCGTTCCTACCGACGATTCTTAGTCAATCGGGCGTTGTAGAGTTCTCGGCAATAGAGCTTCAGAAGCAGCTTTCGGGTAAGAATGCTTCGGCTTCTCTCTGGTCGAGCCAATACACTAGCGGAGTGAACGCATCGAGCTCGGTGAAGGATGTCGAGACGATGTTGCAGCTGGTTTATCTTAACCTCACCTCGCCACGATTTAGTCAAGATGATTTCAACACTGTGATCACTCAATATTACGACTATGCGAAGAATATCAAGAGTGATCCTGACAATATCTTCCAAGATTTTGCGCTGGAGACTTTCTACAATAACAATCCTCGCAAGCAGGCTCTATCAACCGAGATGCTCGATGATATCAACTTTGAGCGTATGCCTGTTGTCTTCGACACTCTATTCTCGGATGCTGACTCTTACCGCTTTGTGATTGCTGGAAATGTTGATCTCGAGGTGCTTAAGCCTTTGGTGGAGAAATATATCGGATCACTTCAAGTGACTTCAGCTGAGTTGGTGGCAACCGACGATGGCGTGCGTCCAGTCGAGGGAGCGGTTGATGAGAAGATCACCGTGAGCATGACACAGCCAAAGGTTAGCGTATCGTATATGCTTAGCGACGAGTGCGAGTACAACCTCAAGAACTCCTATGTCGCTCAGTACCTTTCGGCGGCACTTAATAATCGCTATCTTGTCTCTATCCGCGAGGAGAAGGGCGGTACGTATGGCGTAGGTGTGAGCGTAGGTGTATCGTCTCTGCCAAACGAGAATATCACCATGCGAATTCAATTCGACACCAACGAGCAGCAGGCAGAGGAGCTTTGCGAGATTATCGTGGCCGAGTTGGAGGATATGGCAACAAACGGCCCTTCTCAGGAGCAGATGAGCAAGAGCCGCGAATATTTGCTCAAGAGCTTCGAGAATGGATTGGAGAATAACGGCGTTTGGATGAATTATATCCACTCACTCTACACTTATGGTCACGACACTGCGGCCGATGGCCGCGCAATTATTGAGTCGGTTACCGCTGAGGATGTTCGCTCGATGATGCGTGAGTTGCTCGATGGTGGGAATATGATTCGGGTTATGATGCTTCCTGAGGCTCGATAGGGTTCTCGCTTACTGGCCTAATGCCGGCCGGGCACCAAACAAGTTTGGATACGAAAAACTGTCGTTTTTCTTTCTATTGCGTTGTGGTGGGATTCTCTTATAATCTCTGATTATAGTAAAAAATGAGATGCTATTAGCTTCGAAAGTTTACTTTCGCTTCTAATAGCATCTCATTTTTTATTAAAACCTGCGGTTTTAAAATCCTTGCCACACCGAGGTTACACATAACTCAAGTTTTTTTTGGAAGGAAAACAAAGTTTTCCGTATCCAAACTTGTTTGGTGCCCGCGCCGGCATAAGGCGCAGTCCCCAATCGAAAAAACCCACCACCCTTTGCATTCCACCAAAATTTTACTATATTTGTATAAAGCAGTTTGAATTATGAAGATAACAATAGTGGGACCCGCACACCCTTACAGAGGCGGATTGGCATCAATAATGGAGACTATGGCACGTGAATTTCAGCGCCGTGGCAACGAGGTAGATATCAAGACCTTTACTGTGCAGTACCCAAAATTGTTATTCCCTGGCAAGAGCCAAACCTTGGACTCTGCTGCGCCCGAGGATCTGCGGATCGAGAGGTTGGTCAACACGATGAACCCATTCAACTGGATTAAGATTGGTCGGCAGATTCGTCGCGAGCGCCCTGATTTTGTGTTGCTGAAATATTGGACACCCTTTATGGCGCCCTGCTTCGGCACTATCGCGCGCATAGCTCGCAGCAACAAACATACAAAGGTGATTTGCCAGATCGACAACGTTGAGCCGCACGAGCACCACTTGATCGACTACCCCTGCAACTGCTATTTCCTTCGCTCGGTGGATGGTTACGTCTATATGTCGGAGCAGGTCAACACCGAGCTCAAAGAGTACACGCGTAACCCTGCGATCTTCTCGCCGCACCCGATGTTCGAGAATTTTGGTCAGAGGGTCGACCGAGATGAGGCTTGCAAGGCGTTGGGGTTAGACCCATCGCAGAGCTACGCCATGTTTTTCGGCCTTATTCGCGACTATAAGGGGTTGGATATCTTATTGGAAGCGTGGGGTAGGCTCAAGGCCGAAGGCAAGTGTGAGGGGCGCAAATTGATCATTGCAGGCGAATTCTACTCTTCGAAGGATAAATACTTGGCACAGATCGAAAGTGATAAGATTACAGACGATGTGATTATCCACGAGGGATTTGTGGCGGACGATATGGTGAAATATTATTTCTCGGCTACCGACTTCGTGGTTTTGCCATATCACACCGCCTCGCAGAGTGGAGTGACCCAAATTGCATATAACTTCTCGCTGCCGATGATCGTCACCAATGTTGGTGGTTTGCCCGAGATTGTGCCTGATGATAAAGTTGGTTTGGTCTGCTCGCCAACATTCAGCGCAGTGGCCGAAGCGATAGAGGCAGCTTGGAGCGAAGGGACTTTAGAGCGATTCCGCGAGAATTTAAAGGAGGAGCGCAAACGCTTCTCGTGGGGTGAGATGTGCAACAAGATCACCGAGGTTTACAACATGGTGCAACGCAGCTAATCAACGCATAAACGTAGCTAATCAATATTTATAAATACGGGTAGGTGATCGCTATAGCCTTCGATAAATTCTCCGCCACTAAACGAGCGGAACGGATAGCCTTTGTACTTGCCAGATTGTTGGAAAAGGTAACTTGGTCGAAAGATGTTGCCGTTGTATTTTGGGTTGTAGATCGACTCTTGGAGTTTGAGTTTGCCCGCGCGAGGATTGACTAGATTCTCGCTCACCACGATGTTGTCGAACAAGTTCCACTCGCCACCGTAGGCTAGAGTTCCGTAGCCAGCCATCATCAGGATGTAAAAAGGGGTGTAAAGATCACCTTCCGACAATCCATCGGTGCTAAGTTTTGCGCCCAACGACTCCACCACACTCTTATCGTTTGGATCGTCGTTAAAATCCCCCATCAAGACAAATTTAGTGTCGGGTCGAATCATTCGCACCGAGTCGACAATCGTGCGCATTTGAGCTGCTGTTGCCATACGTCTACTTTCAGTTTTAGCCTGTCCACCTCCGCGCGATGACCAGTGGGCAACCATCACAAAAAACTCCTCCTTTTCGATTGTGCCCCACACCGAGAGGATGTCGCGACTGCGGAAGTTTGGCTCGCCAGGGACAACTGCGCTAATCGCTTTGCTTCCCTCGATTTTGAATCGGTCGGGGCGATACAGTAGAGCCACATCAACTCCGCGTGCATCGGGAGAGTCGAAGTGCGCGATTTTGTAATTTGCTCCTTTTAGTTTTGAGGTTGCCACGATATCTTCTAGTACCGATCGCACCTCGATTTCGGCCAATCCGATTAGGGTTGGATAGCCCCCATTCTTTTCTGAGATGTCTGAAAGGACCTGCTCAATATTTGATAGTTTTTTAGAATATTTAGAAACTGTCCACTTATTTTTACCTTTGGGCGTGAACTCCGCATCGTCGGTATCAGGGCTGTCGATAGTGTCGAAAAAGTTCTCGACGTTATAGAAAACGATGGTGTGTGGCTCTTGTGCAAAAATTGCCGAAGCGAAAAAGATGATGGTTGCAAGGGTGATGAGCGAAGCAATCTTTAGGAGTCGTTTGAAGGTCATGATCGAGTGGTGGTGAATTTGGGTTGGTCGAGATAAAACAAGATTAAAGTGCGAGAAATTAGCGCAGGTTGTAGGTGCGGAAAGTGTTGTCGGAATAGAGGACGATTATGCGCTCGACGCGGGCCGAAGAGTCGAAGATATCGGCTGGAAAATCGCCTCGATTTTGGGAGTTTAAATTTTGTGATTTCGCCTCCGAATTTCGCGCATCTGACGAGCTGAAATTTCTTGACTCAGCACCTCGATTTTGAGAAGCTGCAGAGGAGTCAACACCATCCTTTGATCTGCTCGAAAATAGGGGAGAATCTGAAGCAGAATTCCCGAAAAGATTTATCGTCGATGAGTCACCAGACTCAACATCGAAAGGTAGGGGAGTAGGGTCGTTGTCACGATAGATGTTCTCGGAGTCGAGCAACAACCAATCGGGGTTGATTCGAGGGAAGCGACGGAGAATCGTCTGAAGCAAATCGTAGCTTGGATTGTTACGGCCAGAGACAATGTGAGAAATTCTCGATGGTTGTGTGCCTAAAATCTCTGCTAGGCGAGTGGTGGTTAAACCCTCGCTTTTCATCAAATATGCAATTTTTTCCTTCATAATCTATATTTTTCACAAATATAAATATTTTTCTTTTGTAAAACAAATCTTGCTTACAAATGTCACTAAAAATTTGATGTTAATAACTTTCACATTTGGAAAAAGTGGATTCTGTTAAATATTAGTTTTGTAACGAATTGTTATTTTACTCTATATAAAATACGGTTAAGTACTGATATATTGATAGTTAACACGGTTGTATTTGACCGTAAAACCAATTATTTGAAAGAAAGTAGGGTTTGTAGTAGATTAAATGATCTTATTCTTTAATTAAATAATATAATTAACTGATTTTTAGTGTTATATAGTTGATAATACAATGATTTAACAGTGTGAAAAAGCCATCTGGAGAGCTGTTTACATGCCCTTTTGGTGTATACAACATATGTTAAATCATATACATTATCAACACATTTTTAAATACATTTGTTAAATGCATTTGGCTTTACAAATGTTATATATTGTCATGATGTAAAATAATGGGTAAAAAGATGGCAAAATTGTAATAAAATAAAGATGTAAATATATTTTGCCGAGAGGAATTATTAGCAAAAAAGGAGAAAAGCTACATTATGTTAAATTAATAAAGAAGGGTGTGAAGCAATAACACTTCACACCCTTAAAAATCAGCTACTTACGCAGCTAATAAAATATATCTACAACGAAATCATCGCTGCAATTTCTTGAAACTCTTCTGGAGTAAATTTAGCCCTTTCGCCGCGGAAATCGACGTCTCCTTCGCTCGAAATTGGGATCAAATGGATATGTGCATGGGGCACTTCGAGCCCAAGCACCACAACTGCTACCCTTTTACACTCTATCTTAGAGCGGATCTGTGCAGCTACCTTTTTTGCGAAGATCATCATCGCGGAAATGGTCTCATCATCCAGATCAAATAGGTAATCTGTCTCCACTTTTGGCACTACCAAAGTGTGCCCAGCTTGGAGTGGATTGATGTCTAGGAATGCGAAAAATTGGTCATCCTCAGCGACCTTGTAACAGGGTATCTCACCCTGAATAATTCTAGTAAAAATCGTTGCCATAATTCTCTATTATTTTATCGAAAAATAGAGTGATCATTGACCACTCTACTCCTCATATTTTCTCTTTAAAATCTCCGACATTATTACCGCTTCTCGCAGGTCGAAATTCTCGACTATCGCCTCCGAGTCACCGCTCTCAGATCCAATCTCACTGAGCGATAAATCGTCTTGATTCACTCTACTCTCAGTCGGCGAAGTTAGCCTCTTTGCGGGGTGAGTTGTTGGCGTTGGTGTGACTCTTTGTCGAGCCTCTTTCACCGGTTCTACTTGTGGTTCTACCCCACCCTGAGGCTTCTCGAAAAGTTCACCAAAGAGCTCTTCGAACTTCTTCATTGTCGGCTCATCACCAACTTTGCCTCCATCTGCTGAACCATCTTGATCACCCTCTTGCGCAGTCACCTTTGGCTTCTTATTAAAAAAATTAATTAATACAACTGCACCAATTATAAATATCCATCTCAAAATCGAGAAATCAAAACCTTGTTCCATACCCTACTTTACCTTTCGTTTAACACTTTCGATTCCCTCGATCTGCTGCATCTTTTCCATCAACACTCTCAGAGCCTCGGCATTCTTAACCATAAGGGTGATTGCCCCCTCGAAGACGCCATCACTACTCTTAATATTAATCTCGCTCATATTGGTGTTGAAGTCGGCCGTGATAACTTTCGTTAGATCGAGCATCAAACCCAAGCGGTCTATTCCACACACGACCACCGTACAAACATACGACATTCGCTTATGTTGCGACCATTTGATCTCATCCTTGATAATATGTTTTCCGAACTGCGCACCGAGACGAGTTAACTCGTCGCAAGTCGATTTATGCACATAAATATTGCCCGAAAGTGGATCTTTATATCCAACCACGGCATCGCCAGGAATCGGCTTACAACACTCCGCAATTATAAATTTAGCATCCGTTTGCGGCGTTGGAACGCTAGCAGATTCTTCGGCATCCTCCGAGGTGATCTCCTTAGATTTTTCATTAATAAATAGGCTCCAGAACTTTGAAATTCTGTTGCGCGAAGTCGCTTTAATTATTTTCTCAAGCTGGTCGAGTTTGATGATCTCAGCACCAACTTTGCTATAAAATTCATCCTTAGTTGCCGACTCATACGCAGGTAAAATCTTGCGAATTAGACCCGCTGCCAATGGAATTTTCAACTTCGCGAGCTCCTCCTCAAAGAGCTTCATTCCTCGCTCCATATTGTTCTGGTGCTCGCGTTTTAGGAAGTAATTAATCGACTGAACAGCCTTCGAAGTGGTGACAAAATTCAACCACTCGGCATCTGGTCGCACGTTATCCGACGTGACAATTTCGATCTGATCACCGCTGTGAATCGGGGTCGAAATAGGTTGAATTCGATGGTTAATTTTGGCCGCAATAGCGCTATTTCCAATCTTCGTATGGATGTCATATGCGAAGTCGAGCGCGGTCGAGCCATTAGGCATACTGCGTGATTCGCCCTTTGGAGTAAAGACCAAAATCTCGGATGTGTACAACGACAACTTGAAATTATCCAAGAAGTCGATGGCGCTCTCGGTAGGCAAACTCAACGCCTCGCGAATCTTCTTGAGCCAATTATCGAACTCAGAATCATCGCTAGTAAGAGCCGCTTTTTTATATTTCCAGTGAGCTGCAAAGCCTCGCTCAGCGATGTCATCCATCCGCTGCGTGCGGATTTGCACCTCGACCCAAACTCCACCAGGACCCATCACCGTTGAGTGAAGCGCCTCATAACCATTATCTTTGGGCACACTAATCCAATCGCGCAGGCGGTCGGGCTTAGGCGTGTAAATATCTGTGATTGAGGAGTATATTTGCCAACACTGCGTTTTTTCCGAGGGGAATGGTGACGATTTGAACACTACCCTAATGGCAAAAAGATCGTAGATCTCCTCAAAGGGAATCTGCTTGCGTTGCATCTTCGACCAGATCGAATAGACGCTCTTCACGCGACCCTCGATCTCGTAATCGAAGCCGTTGCGGTCGAGTGCACTGACAATCGGCGCTATAAACTTGTCGATCAGCTCCTTACGACTACCCTCCGTCTCAACGAGTTTGGCTTGCAGCTCCGTGTATTGCGTTGGGAATCGGTACTTCATGCAGAGATCCTCCAACTCGCTTTTCATCGCATAGAGGCCCAATCTGTGAGCCAACGGCGCAAATAGGTAGAAGGTCTCGCTGGTGATCTTAATCTGCTTATTCTGAGGCATTGAACCCAGGGTGCGCATATTGTGCAGTCGATCAGCAAGTTTGATAAGAATCACCCTCACATCGTCGGACAAAGTGAGCAGAACCTTGCGGAAATATTCAGCTTGCTCCGAGGCATCGGCATTGAAAACCCCCGACATTTTGGTCAATCCATCGACCATCGAGGCTATCTTCACTCCAAAAATACGCTCCATATCCTCCACTGTGTAGTCGGTATCTTCGACCACATCATGGAGCAAAGAGGCTGCAACGCTCTTCACGCCCAGCCCTATCTCATCGACTGTAATTTTGGCTACCGCAATAGGATGCAGAAGATACGGCTCTCCTGAACGGCGCCGTACCCCCTTATGTGCCTCTTTTGCAAGAAACATCGCTCGCTTTATAAGATCCCAATCCTCCTCGCCTTTACATATCTTTTGACATGATTGCTGGAGTTTGTTCCATTCTTTAGCGATAATTATCTCATCCTCAGCAGCATATTCCATAAACTACATCTTTTCTTGATTCATTAATTCTCGAACTTTTGCTTCGATCTCATCCCTTACAGCCTCGTCATTGGTAAGCAACTCTTTCACCGAGTCACGACCTTGACCAATCTTGCGCTCGCCATACGAGAACCACGATCCAGCCTTTTTGATCACTCCAAAATCTACACCAAGATCAATGATCTCACCGATTTTAGAGATTCCCTCGCCGAACATAATATCAAACTCGGCACGCTTGAATGGAGGTGCAACCTTGTTCTTCACAACCTTGACTCTAGTGCGTGTACCCAATTGATTCTCACCATCTTTGATCACCGATACACGGCGGATGTCGATACGTACACTCGAGTAGAATTTCAAAGCGTTACCACCCGTTGTTGTCTCAGGATTGCCATAAACTACACCGATCTTATCGCGCAATTGGTTGATAAAGATGCAGACAGTCTTGGTCTTAGCGATGCTCGAGGTAAGTTTACGAAGCGCTTGAGACATCAAACGAGCTTGCAGACCCATCTTCGAGTCACCCATCTCGCCCTCGATCTCAGCCTTTGGCGTAAGTGCCGCAACGGAGTCGATTACGATGATGTCGATTGCGCTCGAGCGAATCAGAGAGTCGGCGATCTCTAAAGCTTGCTCACCATTGTCTGGTTGCGAAATTAGCAGGTTGTCGACATCCACACCCAACTTTTGAGCATAGTAGCTGTCGAAAGCGTGCTCAGCATCGATAAAGGCAGCGATACCACCCAACTTCTGCGCTTCGGCAATTGCGTGAATTGCCAAAGTTGTCTTACCTGACGACTCTGGTCCGTAGATCTCGATAACGCGACCTTTTGGATAGCCACCTACTCCCAGCGCGATATCCAAGGTTACCGATCCTGTTGGGATAACTGGCACTGTGGCTACCTCTTTCGAGTTCATGCGCATGATCGACCCTTTACCGAAATCTTTTTCTATTTTGTCCATAACAGCGCTCAACACTTTGAGCTTGTCGCTGTTTGCTTCTACTTTTGTTGCCATATTTCTATTTTATTTTTTTCTTATTTTTATAAACACTTGATACTTAGAGGCTAATCTATGTTATAGGCCTTGAGAATTTGTTCGTAGTGATTCTTCGTCACTACCTTCTCGAATACTCGCTCCACGCAGCCCGTAGCATCCACCACAAATGTTGTTCTCACGACACCCATATATTTGCGACCATACATCGACTTTTCGGCCCACACTCCAAACGCCTCGCAGAGTTGCTTGTCAGGATCCGAGAGCAAAGTAAAGTTCAACTCATGCTTAGCGCAGAAATTTTGGTGACTCTTCTCGCTATCGGGGCTAACGCCAATGATTCTAAAGCCATGCTCTAACAGCTTGGCCTTACCATCGCGCAAGTTCTTTGCCTCGATCGTGCAACCTGAGGTGTTGTCCTTGGGGTAGAAGTACAAAATCGTACGTTCACCTTTTAGTTCCTCCAAACCAAATTTCTCTCCATCTTGGGTGGTTACCTCAAATGCTGGAACCATATCGCCCACTTGTAGCTTTGCCATATCAATCGTGTTTTATGCGAATCAAGTTTTCTCAACCCTTAATTCACGCGTTTCATAAACTTTAACCTCAAAGATAGTAATTTATTCTTAAAGTTCATATACCTCGGTCGCTTTTTTTCTAGATTAATCCCACATCGTTACGATCTCGACCTGTTCGTTAAATTCTCGCTGCGAAGTGTTTAACCTCTTTTGACACGCAGGACATCGAATCGGAGAATCCAATTCAACATAATCGCCACATCCAACACACTGTTGCATCACTCCATAACTTTGATCGGCTGAGTAGTCGAAGCGTGTACCGCAATACTTGCACTTCATTTTGTACGCTGTTCCCATAACTTTGCTGTTTTAAATTAGTTCAACTTTAATTTGACACTACAAAGGAACAGCTTATTTGTGACAGGTTATGACACAAGTAAAATTATTTCAACTTTTTTATGTAATTTTTGAGATATTCGACAAATTCGGGGGAGTCTACCACCTCGATATCGTCCAGAAGACCTACAACAAAGCGTCCAACACCTCGATAACCAGAGACTAGCGTGTCGAGCAGATAGCGATCGTCACCCAGAGGCGAAAGGTCACGTTCCGAGAGTGGATACTCCTCCAGCAGCAGGTTATAGGCCAAGATTCCTAGTTCAAGCTTCACCCTTTGAGGCCTATCAGAATTGATTCGAAAGATGTCGATAAAACCTTCGCGATGCTCCGCGGCAAACTCCCACTCTTCACTTGACAGCTCCACAGAGCCAATTCGCGAGAGTTTAAAGAGTTTATTCACTCCATCGTCCAGGTCGTAGCACCACACTTGCACGTAGTTGGTTGTGAAGGCGAAGGGTTCGACCCACCTATCGCGCACTACCCCACCATGAGCCGATTGGTAGCCACGCAGGTGGACTCGTTGACGTTGCTCGATGGCCTCGATTAGCGTATGGACGTTGCTCGAGTTTTTGCCTTTGACCACAGTGTCGGCCAAGACTCCGCTGTCGTAGACCGAGTAGAGTTTGCTTTTTAGATTGTGTTTCAGCAGGTTAGTATCGTCAATATTCTCGATTGCTCGGCGCAGGATAATCGCCTCCTCCTCGGTGAAGTGCACCAATTGCGAGATATCTTTGAAGTATGGAGACTCCTTGTCGAGACGAATATACTCGCCACGTCGCTTGATTACAAAGCCCGCTTGACGGAAAGTGTCGATATAGCGGTAGACCGTCCGACGCGACATATCCAACCGATCGGCTAACTCGTCGACCGAGTAGGAGTTGTTGGCAGTCAACAACTTCATTAGGCGTAATAGGCGCTCTATTTTGGGCTGATCCATAATATTTTTGGCTGATCGGTAATATATAGGTACAAAAAAGGTTGAAGCACACTGCCCCAACCTTTAACTTATCCTAAAAGTATCTTTTCGATATCTGAAATTTTTCTCGAGAACATCTTGTCGGTCTCCATTAGGTTGTTGACCGCTTTGCATGCGTGAAGCACCGTTGCGTGGTTACGACCTCCGATTGCCGAGCCGATCGCTGCCAAAGGCGACTTAGTGTGCTTCTTGGCGAAGTACATCGCAATTTGACGAGCTTGAGCCACTTCGCGTGTACGAGCCTTAGAGTTAATCGCATCGACCGTCACGTTCATCATCTCGCAAACCACCTGCACGATTGAATCAATCGAAACTTCGCGCTTGTTGATCCTTACGTAGATCTTCAAGATCTCCTTGGCGAGCGAAATCGTAATCTTGCGATTTAAGAACGACGCATTGGCGATAAGCGACGAGAGTGCACCCTCGATCTCACGAACGTTGGCCGTAATGTTATTTGCCAAGAAATCAACTACATCGGCTGGGATAGTGACATTTTGACGCTTAGCCTTCGAGTGAATGATCTTCACTTTAGTCTCGTAGTCAGGCAGGTTCACTTGAGTTGCAAAGCCCCACTTGAAGCGAGTAAGCAATCTCTGCTCGATATCTTTTAGCTCAACTGGTGCTTTGTCGGAAGTTAGAATAATCTGTTTTCCTGACATATGCAGTTGGCTGAAGATGTTAAAGAAGGCATTCTGAGTACCAGTTTTACCCGTTAGCTCTTGAATGTCGTCAATGATCAACACGTCGATTGTTTGGTAGAAGTGGATGAAATCTGGAATCTCACCATTCTTAAAAGCTGTTTGGAACTGAGCTTGAAATTTGTTCATCGACACGTAGAGAACTGTAAGTTCTGGGTGACGTGAACGAACCTCATGACCAATAGCCTGCACAACGTGAGTCTTACCCAATCCTGAGTCTCCATATATATAGAGAGGATTGAACGAGTTACCACCTGGATTCACCGCAACGGCCATACTCACCGAACGAGACAGACGATTACACTCGCCCTCCACAAAGTTCTCAAATGTGTAAATTGGGCTTAGGTTCGGATCAATATTAATCTTCTTGATACCAGGAATCACAAATGGATTCTTGATATTATCGGTGCTCGATTGGTTATTGAATTGGCGGATCGCCGTAAGGTCGGCATTAGTCGACACTGGCTCAGCTTCTTTAGGCACTGCATAAAAAAGTCGAGTCTGGTGACCATAATACTTCTCGATGATTGGGCGCAAAACAGGAATATACTTGCCTTCCAATTGGTAGACATAGTTCTTATTTGGTACACCCAAACGGAGAATATCGCCATTGAACTCTAAGGGCACGATTGGCTTAAACCACTTAACAAACTCCTCTTCAGTAGTTTGCGAAGCTATGAGGCTAAGACATTCCTGCCATACCTTAGTGTATGTCTGTATTGGTTGAAACATTGCTGCTGTTTTGTTGCTGGTATTTGTTATCTATTGACACTGCAAAGGTGATGAAAAAAAAGTAAAAATTTCTTATATTTTACCTTTTTTTTTTAGAATATTTTTGTATAGGTTATATGATCTAATTTATTTAACATCTTTTCTTGTGAGATGTTAGCATTTTTTATTTTTTTTTATTACTTTTGTCTAAGGCGCTTATGCCTATGCAAAGATAACACTTTAAATCTAAAAACATAACAAAAATGACAACAGACCTTAACCAAATGGTATTAGCTAAAGCCCAAACATGGCTTGATGGCGCGTACGACGAACAGACAAAAGCTCAGATTAAAGACTTGATAGACAACAACATGAGTGAGCTTATCGAGAGCTTTTATAAAGATCTAGAGTTCGGTACAGGCGGACTTCGTGGAATTATGGGAGTTGGTTCGAACCGCATGAATATATACACCGTAGGAGCCGCTACACAAGGTTTGGCGACCTATTTGAAGAGTAATTTCTCGGGTGAGAAAATCCGTGTTGCAGTGGCTCACGATAGCCGCAATAATTCACGTCTTTTTGCCGAGCATACAGCCAATATTTTCGCATCAAATGGCTTCGAAGTTTTCCTATTCGATGCGCTTCGTCCAGTGCCTGAATTGAGCTTCACAATTCGCGAATTAAAATGCCACTCTGGAGTAGCTGTAACCGCATCTCACAACCCAAAAGAGTACAACGGATATAAGGCATATTGGACCGATGGATCGCAAGTAACAGCGCCTCACGACAAGAATATTATCGCCGAAGTTAACAAGATCACCGACATCTCGATGATCAAAACTAACATGAATCAAGAGAACATCACAATCTTGGGTGAGGATTTCGATGAGATCTATCTTAACAAGGTTCATTCGCTTTCGCTTTCGCCAGATGCAGTCGCTCGTCACCACGACATGAACATCGTCTACACTCCTATCCACGGTGCAGGTGTGAGATTGGTTCCTGCTTCACTTCGCAAGTTTGGCTTTACCAACGTGACCGTTGTTAAGGAGCAATCGACAGTTGATGGAAACTTCCCAACGGTTGACTCTCCAAACCCTGAGGAACGCAAGACAATGGAGATCGCAATTGAGGCTGCTGCTCGCGAGGGTGCTGACCTAGTTTTGGCAACTGACCCTGATGCTGACCGCATCGGTGTTGCTCTTCGCAATGGTGCTGGTGAGTATGTGCTTTTGAATGGTAACCAAACTTTGGCGCTTATTCTAAGCTACCAACTTACTCGTTGGGCTGAGCTCGGTAAGCTAGATGGTAATCAATATGTAGTTAAGACTATCGTGACTTCTCAAATGGCTAACGCTGTTGCTGCTCACTTTGGCGTGAAGTGCTACGACTGTCTTACAGGATTTAAATATATCGCTCGTATCATCCGCGAGAATGAGGGTAAGGCGACCTACATCGGTGGTGGTGAGGAGAGCTTCGGTTACCTAGCTGGTGATTTCGTTCGCGATAAGGATGCTGTTTCGGCTTGTTCGATGGCGGCTGAGGCTGCTGCTTGGGCTAAGGATACTATGGGCGTTACTCTTTTTGAGTGGTTGCAAGAGCTGTACGTGAAGTATGGTTTCTTCCTCGAGGGATTGGTTTCTCTTGTTCGCAAGGGTAAGCAAGGTGCTGAGGAGATCCAACAACTTATGGTTGATTACCGAGCTAATCCTCCTAAGTCGATCCAAGGCTCACCTATTATTAAGATCAATGACTACCTAACTTTAGAGAGCAAGATGGTCGAGAGTGGCGAGGTAACCAAGATCAACGAGGACTCTTCGAACGTTCTTCAATGGTTCACAGCTGACGGCACAACTATCTCGGTTCGCCCATCAGGTACTGAGCCTAAGATCAAGTTCTACTTCGGAATCAAAGCTCCATTGGCATCAGTTGAGCAATATGATGAGGTTTACACTCAGCTAAACGACAAGATCGAGGCGATTAAGAAAGAGCTTAATTTGATCTAGGGGTCTATAAAGGGGGTTGCGATTAAATGCAATTCAAATGATAAGGGTGGATAATAAGTTTAAAAGTTTATTATCCACCCTCTTTTTACACGTAAGCGTCAATCAAACACCCACATACCGCCTCTCTACCATCTCCCAATCGACAATCTCCCACAATCGCGACAGATGCTCGGCACGCCGATTCTGACAATCGACATAATAGGCGTGCTCCCACACATCGAAAGTAAGTAGCGGAGTCAACCCATCGCGCAGAGGATTGCCCGCATTACCCTCTTGGGTTATGCGCAACTCATCGTTACTATCCTTCGACAACCAAACCCAACCCGAACCAAAGAGCGAGCCCCCTTGACCTTCGAACTCGGCCTTGAAATCCTCAAAAGTGCCATACGAAAACTCGATTGCTTTGAGCAGCGACCCACTCGGTTCAAGCCCTCTTTCAGGGGTAAACGAGTTAAAATAGAATATATGGTTCCATACCTGCGCACCATTATTAAAGAGCGAACCACTTGCCGAGTAGACAATATCATCCAAAATACCACTATCAAAATCACTCTGCTCGACCAAATTATTCAAATTATTTAAATACGCTTGCAGATGTTTGCCATAATGCAGCTCGAGAGTCTGCCGAGAGATAATTGGCTCTAAGGAATCGAGATTATACTTCAATTCAGGGATAGAAAATCTTTTAGTCATAATTTTAATTTGTTGTTTTTTATCACTTTTTAGTTACAAAAAACATACCTACTTTTAGCTATTTCGATAAACTATAATAATTACTTATAGTTATATTACTATTTTCACTGACTGTTTTTGGTGTGAACGCAATAACAATGACAAAAAATATGTTATCTTTGTAGCCGAAACTTATATATAATATAAATGGTAAAGCCTTAACAAAGGCAAGAGATAGTTAAAATATTTACTTTATGAATTTTTACAACGAGAACTGGTCACAGTTCAAAGGCACAGAATGGAAGCACGAAGTAAACGTGCGCAACTTTATCCAAACAAATTACACACCATACACAGGCGACGACAAGTTCCTCGCACCATCGACTTCACGCACGCAAGCCGTGTGGAGTAAACTCACCGAGATGTTCAAAGTTGAGCGAGAGAAGGGAATATATGACACCGAGACCAAGATTCCATCAGGAATTGATGCTTACGGTGCTGGTTACATCGACAAAGAGAATGAGGTAATCGTAGGATTGCAAACCGATGCACCACTTAAGCGCGGAATCTACCCACGTGGAGGTTGGCGCATGGTTGAGAATGCACTCAAGGCTTACGGCTACGAGATGGATCCAATGACCAAGGAGATCTTCACTCGCTACCGCAAGACTCACAACGAGGGTGTTTTCTCGGCTTATACTGACGAGATGGTTGCTGCACGTAAATCGGCTATTATCACAGGACTTCCTGACGCTTATGGTCGTGGACGTATCATCGGCGATTATCGTCGTGTGGCGCTCTACGGAACCGACATCTTGATCGAAGATAAGAAGCGCCAACTCTTGCGCCTCGATATCCAAGAGATTACCGTTGAGATCATCCAACAACGCGAGGAGATCAGCGAGCAGATTGCAGCTTTGAAAAGTTTCGTAAAGATGTGTGCTGCGTATGGTTTCGACGTTACTAAACCAGCTAAGGATGCTCGCGAGGCGGTTCAATTTGTCTACCTTTCGTACCTTGCAGCCACCAAAGATCAAGATGGTGCAGCGATGTCGATTGGTCGCACTTCGACCTTCCTTGATATCTTTATCGAGAAGGATTTGGCAGAGGGCAAGCTAACTGAGGAGGAGGCTCAAGAGCTTATAGATCAGTTCATTATCAAATTGAGAATCATCCGCTTCCTACGCACACCAGAGTACAACGATCTATTCTCGGGTGATCCAGTTTGGGTAACAGAGAGCCTTGGAGGTCAGGGAATTGACGGCCGTACGCTTGTTACTCGCACATCGTTCCGTTACCTTCACACGTTATACAACTTAGGTGCTGCACCAGAGCCAAACCTTACGGTTCTTTGGTCAGCCTCTTCACCACAACCATGGAAGGAGTTCTGCGCAAAGGTTTCGGTTGATACTTCGTCGATCCAATACGAGAATGACGATATGATGCGCCCAGATTATGGTGACGATTACGGTATCGCGTGTTGCGTTTCACCGATGAAGATCGGAAAGCAGATGCAGCTGTTTGGTGCTCGCGCTAACCTTGCAAAGTGTCTGTTGTATGCTATTAATGGTGGTCGCGACGAAAAGAGCGGCGCTCAGGTAGGACCAGCATTTGCACCAGTTACGGGTGACTATTTGGAGTATGAGGATGTTAAGGCGAAGTTCTCGTCTATGATGCGTTGGTTGGCTAAGGTCTACGTTAACGCACTCAAGATCATTCACTATATGCACGATAAGTACTCATACGAGGCTTACGAGATGGCACTTCACGATTTGGATGTTGAGCGTATTCGCGCTACGGGCATCGCTGGTCTTTCGATCGTAACCGACTCGCTTGTAGCTATTCGCGACACTAAGGTGCGCATTATCCGCGATGAGCGTGGTTTGGCAGTCGATTTCGAGCGTGAGGGCGACTATGTTCCATTTGGAAATAATTGCGATGATACAGATAAGATTGCCGTTGAACTTACCGAGGAGTTTATGGATTACCTACGTCAGCACGAGACATATCGCAATGCTAAGCCAACGCAGTCGATCTTGACCATCACCTCGAACGTTGTGTATGGTAAGAAGACTGGCTCGACTCCATGTGGTCGCAAGGGCGGTACTCCATTCGCACCAGGTGCAAACCCAATGAATGGTCGCGATACTAATGGTGCTTTGGCATCGTTGGCATCGGTTGCTAAGCTTCCATTCCACCACGCTCACGATGGTATTTCGTACACTTTTGCTATTGCGCCAGATGCACTTGGTCGTGACGAGCAGGCTCGTGTTGCGAATCTAGTGAATATGATGGATGGTTACTTCACTCCAAACGGAGGTCAGCACCTTAACGTCAATGTCTTTAATCGCGAGTTGTTGATCGACGCGATGGAGCACCCTGAGAATTACCCTCAGCTAACCATCCGCGTTTCGGGATACGCTGTAAACTTTGTTCGCTTGACTCGTGAGCAGCAGTTGGATGTGATTTCGCGCACGGTGAGCGACAGAATCTAAAAATACTCTCGAAATATGAAGATTCACTCATTCGAGAGTTTCGGCACAGTGGACGGCCCAGGGATACGCTTTGTAGTGTTTACCCAGGGGTGTCCACTGCGCTGTTTATATTGCCATAATCCAGATACGTGGCTTTTGAAAGATGCACCGATCGAGAAAACGCCTGCGGAGGTGTTGGCGGAGGTTTTGAAGTATCGCAACTTTATCAAGAGTGGTGGTGTCACCCTCTCGGGAGGTGAGCCATTGATGCAGGCCGAGGAGGTCGCCGAGCTCTTTGCACTTTGCCGTAAAGAGGGGATTCACACGGCACTCGACACTTCAGGTGTGATATTCAACGAGGCGGTAAAACGAGCCTTGGAGCAGACCGATTTGGTGTTGCTCGATATCAAGTCGATCGACGAGGAGCAGTTTTCTCGCATTGCAGGAGGTGGTAGGTTGTCTCAAGTTTTGGAGTTCCTAGATTACCTGCAAGAGCAGGGGATAAAATGTTGGATCCGCCACGTTATAGTGCCATCACACACCGATAGCGAGGAGGCCCTCCAAAAGTTAGCCCAAAAGGTCAAAAAATACAGCATCGTCGAAAAAGTGGAGCTACTACCCTACCACGACATGGCAATGGCCAAATACGAAGCCCTCGGGCTAGAATATCCACTTAAAGGAGCTGCACCTCACTCGCGAGAGGAGGTCGAACGACTGCGTACACTTTTTGATAATTACTACAAGTAAAATCAAAATTATTTTTCACAGCTTATAAAAACAAATATTTTTTTATATCTTTGTACGTTAGCGCAAAATATGCGCTATTTTACATATTTCTAGCGTTTTGCTATTGTATGAGGATTCAGAAAACGACCAATTTTTTTACACCTCGCCAACAATTAAGTGAAATGCTCACGTTTTGCGTGGGCTTTACTTATATGGGGTGTGGGTATTTGGTCGTACCTCTGAATCTATTAGGTATTACCCACGCATCGGTGTATATTTAAGCTGTCGTGGTATTGTTTTAAAACTTTTTTTAATTTAATACTAAAAACTATTCTGTGCGGCATGTTTTATTGCTGCGGCTATCATGACTGGATGTGATAGCTATGATGATTCTGAGATTGTGAGCAGTCTCGAGGAGGTCGAGAATCGCCTTGATGAGCTCGAGGATTGGAGCATGAGTATCGAGGAGGAACTTGCTGCTTTGCAGGTTATTACTGCGGCTCTCGAGGCTCAAGATTATGTCTCTGGAGTCGAGGAGATCACAAACAGCGACGGCGAAGTCGTTGGTTACCAAATTACATTTGCCAATAGTGGCACAATTGAGATCTATCACGGTCAGGATGGTGCTGACGGCCAGGACGGCGAAGATGGTGCTGATGGTGCTGATGGTGCTGACGGCCAAGATGGCAAGGATGGCATCGACGGCCAAGATGGTGAGGATGGAGAAGATGGCCAAGATGGCACCAACGGAACCAATGGCACCAACGGCACTAATGGTAAAGATGGCGAGGATGGCGACTCGATGTTTGAAACAGTTTCGGTTGAGTCTGGCTACGTTTACATCAAACTTACCGATGGCGAGGAGTTCTATCTTCCAATTATGACCACTCTTTCTATTTCTGTTGACGGTGAGGTTTTAGATGGTAAATACTATTTCACTGAGTATGGGGCAGAAAACAGCATCACATTCTCGATGGTGCTTCCAACTAATTTTGCTGTTATTACCGCTGATCTTTACAGCGCTAGTGGCGACGTTGAGACATCTTCTGCGATTACCTCTCGCAACGATGGTTCAGTATCTTGGACAATCAAGACTACCACCATAGAGAATATCGCAACTATCGTGGTTACCCCTGGAGCAGGTGAGAATGCGGTATTGAAAGCGACCGTTTTGTGCAAAGATGGCAGCGAATCGACTGTTGTTGTGATGCTATACTTTAGCGCAACCGAGACTGTTACATCAGCTAGCGAGGCGACTGTAGCTCTCGAGAGCAACACAGACTTGGACAACACCCCAGTTACTATCTCGATCACTGAGGCGATCACAAGCGATGATAATATTATCACTCTTCCAGCGGCCGAAAATGGTGATTTAACCATAGACCTATCGACCGCAGGAGTCGAGAGTGGAACGGAGTTAATCATCGAGGATCCAAGCACAAGTAGCGACTCTGTGTCAACCGATACATACACAGGAACAGTAAACATCATCCTACCAGACGATGCCGACACCGACGCTATCATCATCAATCTACCCAATGCAACCGTAACTCTGAATGGCGTAACGGTGGCCAACGTCACATCGACAACCGCGGCCGACACCCTAATCATCGCAGCCGACGCAACAATCACCGACACCCTAACCGTAGAAGAGGGTAACGTCGAGATCTACGGCTCGGTCAACAACTTGGTTCGCTCAGCGGACAACGATGACGAGGTAACCAAAGTCACAATCTACCCAGGCGGATACCTAGGCAGCTACGGCGAGGGTTGCATGGTATATTACGACAATGGCTCGGGTTCACTTACCGCATACCTTGCACTTGCTGATATCTCGGTTGACAATATCCCAGATGGAGACACTTGGGTGATCTCTGACACGACTGCCGAAAGTGCAGACTTCGAAGGACTAGCCGCAGCGATTGACGCATTGGCAGAAAGTGGTCGTGAGATTTCGTTAGAATTCCCCAACTTGACAAGTTTTCCTGAGTATGCTAAATGTGGAGGAGCAGATAATAAAAGTAATTTTTCTACTGATGCCCTTATCTCAGTCAAGGCAGATATAGCAACTGAAATTGAGAGGTATGCCTTTAATGGATGCGCGTCGCTAAACGCTATTAACCTACCCCAAGCTACTTCATTCGGAACATATGCTTTTGGCAACTGCCCAGACTTATCTTCCGTTAGCCTCCCCAAAGCTACTTCAATCGGAATGTATGCTTTTAATAATTGTCCTAAACTAACATCGGTTACACTTCCTAATGTTGAAACTATAAACCATTTTGCATTCTCTAGCTGCCTTTCAATAGAAGAACTTAGCATACCCAAAGCTACATACATTGGACTAGGAGCATTTTATAGTTGTACGCAGCTTGAAAGTTTAACAATTGCATCTACTGTGACTACAATTTGCGGTGGCGCTTTCAATAACTGCGAAAATCTAACAATAAATTGCGAAAGTCCAAGCTATAAGATTGTAGATAACGTTATTTACGATAGTACTGGAACAACCATTATCTCAATAACAACTAATCCAAGTAGCATATCTTTAGATTCAGTTACAACAATTGCAGAGCAGGCTTTAACAGGATTAACAAATCTAACAACTGTTCAACTACCAAATGTCACCACAGTTGGAGACTATGCCTTCACTTGGAGTGATAACATTTCCTCGATATCAATAGCTACAAATAGCGGAGTAACATTATCAGCTATTAGTTCCAATTCTTTCGGAACATCTACAAATATAGACCTCACGCTTGGTTCTGCGAATAGCGGGTATGTTAGCGGTAATACGCTTACTGTTGGTGGAAAAAGTGTTACTTTCAAATCAATCACTCTTCAATAACCACCACGCTTTACAACACAAAAACAGGTTGCCATTTTTAGTTTGGCAACCTGTTTTATTTTAATGCGTTCGCCCACGCGAGCGTCATCACAGACTTGATCTATTGGTGTCCGATAAAAATAATATTGCAATATTCAGACTCTCAAATCCTTGATCCGCTCCTTCTCACGTCATCCCAGACTTGATCTGGGATCTACAAAAGAAAGTGGTTCTCAGCGACTTATGCCAGCATAGTAGCAGAAGTTGTAGATCCCAGATCAAGTCTGGGATGACGCACGAGCGGGTGAGTACAAAAGAGTACGATTAGATCAACCCTCTACCAACTTTATTGATTCTCTCCTCTGCAGTGAGGCTGTTGACAATGCGATCCAGCACGCCGTTGATAAAGGTGCTGCTGCCGGGTGTTGAGTATGATTTTGCGATCTCGATGTATTCGTCCATCGTTACTTTTACGGGTACTGATGGGAACGAGATTAGCTCGGTCATCGCCATGTTCATGATCATGTTGTCCATGAAAACGATGCGCTCCAAATCCCAGTTGCTGGTGAATCGCTCGATGTACTCCTGGTTCTTGTTGTAGTTGATAATCGCCTTTTGGAAAAGTGTGCGCACGAAATCGGCCTCCTCAGAGCTTTTATACTTGCTCATGATCTTAAGCTCGGTGTGAGATGGGCGGATAGATGAGATAGTACGAATAACCAACGGCAACACGAAACTTAGGTCGTTGTCCCACATTAGCGAAAGATCCTCCAAAGCCTCGTCCAAGGCTTCGCACTCTTGCATATCTTTAATGAAGAAATTCTCGATAAAGGCGATATCCTCCTTAAGTGAACTCTCACCGCTGGTCATATAGCTCTTATAGCTCTCTTTTTCTAGAAGTGAGGTGTAGATACTCTTGATAAGATCGGTGTCCTGAGACCATGTTAAATTGCGTTTTGCGGCATAGTCGTTCACCAAGTCGCTGTTCTCGATTAGGCGGATGACTGCGTTGTCAACAAATTTACGATTTGGGTTGAGATCTTCGTAAGTAGGTAGCTTCTTCTCTTTGGCCAACGCTTGGCGTGCCTCTGCAAAACGAGCAACCTCCACTGGAAGGAGCAACATTTGGAAATAGAGGTCATAGGCCTTATCAATTGAACCTAGCATGCTCTTTTCTGATGCGAGCATATTATCACTCTCGGTTTGGAGGTGAGCATAAAGTGCCTTCAAGGCCTTAATGCGAAGCAATCTTCTACTTAACATAATACAGAACTGGTGCGGAGATTCCGCTGAATTTATTTTATACTTTGCGTTTAATCAAAAAAAATGGATGTTCAATGTTTGTTGAACATCCACTTGAGTGTTTTCGGAGGATTTATATTCGTATACCTCCTACTTCCTTGCGAGACCGACATTTGAGTTTTCGTTTCCACATCGTCCGTCACTTTCGCGACTTCCTTTGCTTCCCTTCCCAACTCCAAATTTCTCTCTTTGGTGTTGAGCTACCAGGATTCGAACCTAGAACGACTGAACCAAAATCAGCTGTGTTACCATTACACCATAGCTCAATCCGGTGCTCTAAAGCGATGCAAAGATAAGGCAAGTTTTTTTATCCTGCAAGTTTTTTGCAAACTTTTTTCAAAAAAATCTCAAAATTTTCCCTCTCTCAGCGCCCCTGGCACCCTTTTTGCGACTATCTGAGAGCTAAAATCACCGCTATGAAATCAGACCAAAATAACACAGAATCACCATTTTGCACCAACGATTGGGCAGTATTATACATTCGAATTTTGCTCGGAGGAGCATTGTTGCTACATAATGTTCTAAAAATGCAAGATTACAACATTGTCATCGACGCTTACCGCGAAATGTGGGGAGTTGGCGGCGCGACTTGGTATGTCGCTTTTTCCTTCGTCGAGGTGGTTTGCGCATTCCTTTTGATCATGGGTCGTTGGGTTCGTTCGGCTGCAGTGGTTTTAATTTTGGGAACTTTGGCTGGAATGATTATCTACTTCGGGGGAAATTCTGCGCTTATCATCGAGCTCCA
>JBCQVS010000005.1:49216-86820 GCA_047172885.1 Rikenellaceae bacterium
GCTCCATTCGATATATATTCTCCTTTACCTGCTTTTAGTCATTTCTGGCGGCGGATTCTACTCTTTGGACTCGGTGAATTGGCGACGGGATAAAAAGAGAAAGGATGACCTCTAAATGGCCATCCTTCACTTTATATATAGTATGTAATAAATCTTACTTACCTTGAAGTTCGTTACGCGAACGCAACTCCTCAACATTTGCAATCTCAACATATGAACCACCACGACCTGGTCCGAAGCTACCGCCTACTACAACCATAAGGTCCGTATCGTTCAATTTAACATACTTGCCAACGAAATCGAGCGCATCGGTGATATAGTAGTAGATATCGTCTTGCTCGGTACGCAAAATCGAAACGACACCATATGAAAGGGCTAGGATACGTTGTGCGTGACGTGTGAAGCAGACAGCCATAACAGTCTTACGACCACGGAAAGCTGCCAAATAACGACCTGTACGACCTGTTTGAGTGCCGATAAGCACGTAACGGATATTTAGGTTGCTACATGCGCGAACTGCCGAACGAGCCAACTGAGCTGTGATCTCGTGGTTTACCGAAACCATATCAATGTCGATCATTGGAGCGAAGTGTTGCTCATCACTCTCGATCTCGCGAGCGATACGCGACATTGTTGCTACTGACTCAACTGGGTATGAACCCATCGCTGTCTCGTCGCTAAGCATGATTGCATCTACACGCTCGTAGATTGCGCTAGCTACGTCACTCACCTCGGCACGTGTTGGACGTGGAGAGTTAACCATCGAGTAAAGCATTTGAGTTGCGATGATCACAGGACGCTTAGCAGCTGTACAACGCTCAACGATCATGCGTTGGATTCCTGGAATCTTTTCGGCTGGAAGCTCAACACCTAGGTCACCACGAGCAACCATGATACCATACGAAGCCTCGATAATCTCGTCGAGGTTGTCGAGTCCCTCTTGATTCTCGATCTTCGAGATGATCTTGATAGGGCTATTGTGCTCATCCAAAATATCTTGAACCGCTTTAACATCGGCTGCGCTACGAACAAACGAATGTGCGATAAAATCAACATCGTTACCAATCGCCCAAAGGATAAAGCGACGATCCTTCTCGGTGATAGATGGAAGCGAGATGCTTACACCTGGAACGTTGACACTCTTGCGAGATTTGAACTTTCCACCAAGGGTAAAGACGCAGGTAAGCTCCTCATCAGTTTTTGCAGTTACCTCAATCTCCAAAGCTCCATCAGCAATAAGCATACGGCTACCCACAGGGATATCCTCAACGATCGAAGGAACGTTCATATAGATCATATCACGACGGCAAAGCTCCGCAGTGCTAGTTCCGCGAACTGTGACTGTGTCTCCAACTTGGAATTCAATCTCACCATCGTACTCAGGTGCAACAGTGGTCACACGAATCTCAGGACCTTTGGTGTCGATCATAACTGGGATTCCTGGGTTCACTCGGTGAACATTTTGAACAATTTGTGAGGCACTCTCCTCTGAAACGTGCGCTGAGTTAACACGCACAACATCCATTCCTGCATCGTAAAGGCTTTTGATATACTCTTCACCACATCTAAAGTCTGAGATTGTCGCAACAACCTTTGTCTTTTTCATTCTTAACATATAATCTCGTCTAAATAATATTTATTTTGCAATAAGTGCCTCCACTCCTAACCTATAAGAGTCGAGCCCAAAACCCATGATTGATCCAACAACAACTGGTGCTATCATCGAGGTGTGTCGGAACTCCTCGCGTGAGAGAATAGATGAGATGTGAACCTCAACTGTGGGAGTCGAGACTGCCGAAATCGCATCACGCAACGCCACCGAGGTGTGAGTATAACCTCCTGCATTGATCACCACACCATCAACCGAGCCCACTGAAGCGTGGATTTGATTGATTAGCTCGCCCTCAACATTTGATTGGAAATAGCTAAATTGTACCGATGGATAGCTCTTTTGGAGACCATCGATATACTCTTCGAATGTAGTCGATCCGTAGATTTCCACATTGCGTTTACCCTGTAAATTTAAGTTTGGGCCATTGAGTATTAGTATCTTCATATTTTTGAATGCTCTTAATTGCGGTACAAAGATAGTAAAAACCAGTGATAATAAAAAAATATTTAATACCTTTGTTGAACATATTACACAATATTAATGACTGAATTTGGATTAATAGATCAAATTAAAGCACTTTTTTCGTCGCTACCTACGCATAATTTCGAAGGGATTGGCGATGATTGTGCCGTGTTGCCTTTAGGTGATGAGGCTCTAGTTTTCACCTCTGATATGCTTATCGAAGATATTCATTTCCTTCGCTCTTCGACCTCAGCCTACGATTTGGGGTATAAATCTCTTGCTGTAAATCTTAGCGATGTGGCCTCTATGGGGGTTCGGCCTGTGGCCTCTTTGTTGTCACTGTCGGTACCTAAGGAGCTGATGGGTGAGTTCGTCGAGGAGTTTATGGAGGGGTATCACGCTCTTTCGAAAAAGTATGGCGTGGCACTTATTGGTGGTGACACAACTGCTTCGAAGGGTTCGCTTGGGATCAATGTTACGGCTATTGGTCGAGGGGAGCTCAAAAGCATTAAGCGTCGCTGTTCGGCTCAGCTTGGCGATGCGGTTCTTGTAAATGGGCTCTTAGGAGAGTCTGCCGCGGGATTGAACGATATTTTCCGTGGCCAGTGTGATTCACCGCTTGCCTCGACTCATAAACGACCAGAGCCGCAGGTCGATGAGGGTGAGTGGCTCGGATCGCGCTCAGAGGTTCATGCGATGATGGATGTTTCGGATGGCGTAGCTTCGGATCTTAGACATCTATTAAAGCTCTCGGGGGTGGGTGCTCAGATCGAACTTAGCGATGTGCCAACCTCAGTGGATCTCCATTCGGCGCTCTGTGGAGGTGAGGATTATAAATTGCTCTTTACGGCCTCTTCGGAATCTTTAGAGGAGCTTAAGGCGGCATACCTCGAGAAATTCAACTCACCACTCCATCAAATTGGAACAATTATCGAGGGTGGTAAGATCGAATGGCTGAAAGATGGAGAAGTGCAAGAGATCGACATGATGGGTTTTCGTCACTATTAGCCTTTCAAAGCTAAAAAATATTTCGTACCTTTGCAGAGAAATAAACAAGAAAACTTAAAATAAATGAAAGCAGAATATATTCCATTCGTAGAGGAGCTTATCGAGCTCTGTATCAAAGAAGATATTGGTGATGGCGACCACACTTCGCTATGTTGTATCCCCTCTTCGGAGCAGGGCAAGATGCGCCTATTGTGTAAGCAGGAGGGTGTTTTGGCAGGTGTCGAGGTTGCCGAGATGGTGCTCAACCGTTTGGATCCTGAGATGAAGTTCGAGAAGTTGCTTTCGGATGGTGCTGTTGTTGTGCCAGGGGATGTTGCTTTTTACGTTTCGGGACGTTTGCAATCTTTGTTGCAGGCTGAGCGTGTTTTGCTTAATATCATGCAGCGCATGAGTGGCGTGGCGACTCAAACTGCTAAGTACGTGAAGCAGCTCGATGGCCTACACACCAAGGTTCTCGATACTCGCAAAACCACTCCAGGAATGCGTGTATTGGACAAAATGGCTGTTAAGATCGGTGGTGGCGAGAATCACCGCATGGGACTTTTCGATATGATCCTTCTTAAGGATAACCACATCGACTTCGCGGGTGGCGTTCAAAAGGCGGTTCGCGGAGCTAAGGAGTATTTGGCCGCTAAGGGTAAGAATATTCCTATCGAGTGCGAGGTGCGTACCATGCAAGATATCGACGATGTCTTTGCTGCTGGCGGTGCCGATAGAATTATGTTCGACAACTTCTCACCTGAGCTTACGCGCGAGGCTGTGGCTAAGGTTGCGGGACGTTGCGAGACTGAGTCGAGTGGTGGAATCACTTTCGATACGCTACGCACTTATGCTGAGTCAGGAGTAGATTTCATCTCGGTTGGTGCTCTAACACATCAAATTAAATCCTTGGATATGTCGCTTAAGGCTGTCGAGGAGTAATATATGATTTGTCGTCATAGTGATTCTGTCACTATGATTAAGGCTGTTGTTCTTCGAGTAGAGGCGAGGGGCAACGGCCTGTTTTTTTGCTTCGCCCCCCAAGCCGAATTGTAAGGAAAACAAAGTTTTCCGTATCCAAGCTTGCTTGGTGCCCGCGCCGGCATTAGGCGCAGTCCCCTTGCCTCGCCCTCTCTCCTAAAAAAGCACTTTTGGAACAAAAGTGCGCAGAGGGCGAGCAGCAGCACCAAAAAAAATCCCAGCCAATTTCTTGACCGGGATATATATATCGCCCAAAGGCAACTCTCTACTCCTCCTCGCTGTACATGTGGTTCACGTAGATTGCGTGTTGCATAGCTACGCGCTTAGCGATAGATGGCTTAGTGAAGTATTGACGACGACGAAGCTCTTTAAGTACTCCTGTACGCTCGTATTTACGTTTAAATTTCTTAAGGGCTCTCTCGATGTTCTCACCCTCTTTAACTGGCATGATAATCATAATAGTATATTTTTTATTGTTTTTTAATGTTTGTTTGACCTCTCGGGCGGGTCACACCTTTTTGCTGCGGTGGGATAGTCGCTTCGACTTCACTCACCTATTTTTTTGAAAAAACTGTCTAAAGGTCTGCACCTATAAAAATTCGTCTCCGCTTACTTCGCGCGATTCAAACTCTTTGAAAAGAAGATAGGGACGCACACGTGTTGCCTCCTCCTCACTGAATATTTTATCATCTGTCATCTCCTTTATGGTACTCCAACCTCCTTTCAATTCTCTTATTTTGAGCAACCTCCTCAACGCCTTATCGGTGATGTAGGGGTGACCCTTTATTGTTTTAGCGGATGCAAAGTTAACATCTATTTTTGAAATATCACAACTATCGCACAAAATTTGTTGAATTATTTTCTCAAAATTGCTTTCTGTGACCACTTTTAGCTCCGAGAGTTGCTCTACGGAGTAGAATCCACCCAACGCACGGCGGAAATTTAGTATCGCCTCGACACTCTTTTCACCAATTCCGTAGACTCCACGTAGCTCAGCCGAGTCAGCTTTATTGAGATCAACCAAGCTATTTTTTGCCTCGCCATCGCTTTTTGAGGCAGGAGGCGTAAAGATAATATATGGCTCCAAAGCGGCGGCAACGGAGTCGGAGACAACATAGCAATCGCGCAACTCATTCATATTATATATGCCCGACAAATCGCGCCACCGCACAAAGGCATCGGCTTGGCGACGTGAAAGTGCACCAATAGCAAACAGATATTTTGCACCTACGGTATCGGCCAGGAACTCCGAAATCGGCAGTAATTCCCTCTCTCGGCGCGAAAATGAGTAGCTACTTTTGCTATACGACGATCTGCTCGAGGTGTACTCATCGCGACGTTTCAAGCGGAAAGTATCGGCAATAACGACATAGGGTTCAAGGGCGTAGTAGAGCGATTCGCTGATGCCATAGCAGGTAAATAGATCCTCCTTAATTCGGTAGGTTTTGCCATACTCGCGATAGCGAATAATGCTCACAGCCTCCGCCTTGGTCAATCCGAGGCGCATTAATTCGGGCAGCTCAGCCGTATTTGGATCGAACTCAAAAAGAGGGGTATCCTTGCCATGCAGCTCATCGAGAAGCTCTATTGCTGCATTAAACTCTCGGGTATCAATCGCTTGGTTATAGACCATCTTGTACCCTACCAAAACTAGGATAATCGACAGCAGCGAGATAAGACCTCGAAACTCCCTCTTGGTGAATTCATACCTGCGTGCCATACTCTACCAATCCTCCTTTTCAGAGAGCTCCAACACGCGATAATGGCGCGATGGCGACTCGATAAATTCACCTATTCCATACTCTGCCCATCGAGCATCCACCAAGTCGATAACCTCGGGACGTGAGACAACTACATTTGGGAAACGTGCAGGGTTTGCTCCTCGACCAGGCACTTTGCTTCGCGCATCGAATAGCAGGGTGCTGCCTTGCAGAATCACATCGCGATCCACTTCGGTGTTTGCGGCACCTAGCCACAGAAGGTCGTATGGTCGCATTGAGGCAGCTGCAGAGTCGAAAATAGCGATGTAGTTTAGATCCTCAGGCTCCAATTCGCTCAAAATTTCTCGTAGATCAATTTGTGCTGAAGGCGATCCGAAAAGCAGCAATACTCCCCATGAGTCGACCAGGCGATCGTCTACTTGAAAACCCTCGACACTACCCCACTTCGCCTTTGGCCCGCGAGGCTTAACTTCGGTTAGATCCAACGCTAGTTTGCCACCCAAGCCACAGGTAGGTGTTGCATGGTCCAAAACGTCTAGGACTCCTCGGCCTCTGACAACTCTATGATCATTTAGCTCTACGCTTCTCAATAGCTCAGCAATCTGCTCCTCGGAGCGAAGAACAACATCCGAGTCGGTGACAATCATATATTTATTAAACATCATCTGCCCTGAGCCCCACATCGACAAGATTATCTTTTGCGCTTGACCCGCATAGCGACTCTTGAGCGAAGTTAGGATTAAATTATGCGCTGTACAGGCCGCAGGCATATACAAGTCACACACCTCGGGGTGCAATGCAAAGCGAATTGGTGCAACGAATATCCTCTCGGAAGCCACCGCAATCGCAGCATCCTCTTGCGGAGGAACACCCACGATGGTTGCGGGATAGATCGCCCCTTTTCGGTGAGTGATGGCGGTTACATGGAACAGCGGATAGTGATCTTGGAGCGAGTAGAAGCCTGTGTGATCTCCAAATGGACCCTCGACGATCTTCTCCTCGGTGGGGTCAACATACCCCTCGATTACTATATCACAATCTTCTGGCACGTAGATATCGTTGGTTACGCACTTGACTAACTGCACGCTCTTTTGGCGCAGGAATCCAGCCAATAGATATTCATCCAAATTGTCGGGCATAGGTGCCGTAGCGGCATAAGTATAGGCAGGATCACCACCCAAAGCCACGCTCACAGGCATGCGCTCACCGCGACGTTTATACGAGTCGTAATGGCGAGCTCCCGTTTTGTGGATGTGCCAATGCATACCTGTCGTCTTTTCGTCGATGACCTGCATACGATACATTCCGACGTTTCTTGCACCCGAGTCTGGATCAACGGTATTGACCATCGGAAGGGTGATAAATCGCCCTCCATCGAAGCCCCAACACTTCAAGATCGGCAGCTGCGAAAGGCGAACATCATCGCCCAAAATCTGCACCTCTTGACACGCTCCTTTTGAGCTCTTTTTGCGAGGCAACCACTTCGAAACTTCCGATAGTAGTGGCAACATCTTGAGCTTATCCCACAGAGTATCTTTTGGCGAGGTGGCATCTTTGAATAGCGAGTCGATCCTTTCGGTAAGCTCTTCTAGGCGCTCCACACCTGCCACCATCGACATACGGCGCTCCGAACCCATCATATTGATCAGCAGCGGGAATTGTGATCCGCAATTCTCGAACAACAAGGCTTTGCCACCGTCCTCGCTTTTGCTTACGCGATCGACAATCTCGGTTATTTCATATTCGGTCGAAACGGGTGTGGTGACTCTAATGAGCTCACCGGCACGCTCCAACTCTCTCGCGAATTCTTGTAAACTATTGTACATGGTTACCTATATTGATAAAGTTGGTTTCTTAGGCGAGGGGTAAATCCTGCCTCCTCGATTGCCTTTTGGATTCCTTCGGCATCGAAACTATTTTTGGCTCCTGCCGACGAGACGACATTCTCCTCGATCATTATCGAGCCGAAGTCGTTTGCTCCGCTATGCAGTGCAATTTGCGCAGTTGGCTTACCGACCGTTAGCCACGAGGCTTGGATATTGTCGATATTGGTTAACAGCAAACGACTCAGCGCAATTATGCGCAAGTACTCCAACGATGAGAAATCGGTTACAACCCCTTGCGCCTCCAACTCGGTTCCCGCAGAGTGGAAGATCCAGGGGATAAAGGCGATAAAACCGTGATTTCCTTCAGGGCAACGCTCTTGAAGATCGCGGATAGTGAGGAGGTGATCGACTCTTTGGTGAGCCGTTTCGACGTGTCCATACATCATCGTTGCCGAGGTGGCAAGGTTCATGCAGTGAGCCTGGTGCATCACCTCGATCCACTCCTCGACACTTGGCTTAGCTGGTGAAATTCGCTTGCGAACATCGCTCACCAAAATCTCGGCACCTGCTCCAGGAAGTGATTCCAAACCAGCGCCTACCAGACGCTTCAAGGTCTCCAAAGTCGAAATCCCACTCACCTTTGCGATGTGCGAGACTTCGGGAGCACCCAAAGCGTGGAGCTTCAAAGATGGATAGAGTCGTTTGATGCTCGAAAAGAGCTCCTCGTAAAACTCAACTCCCAATTTTGGATGGAGGCCTCCTTGCAAGAGAAGTTGATCTCCGCCTAACTCCAACGTGCGGTCGATCTTTTGTCGATACTCCTCCATTGTGGTTATAAAGTGGCGATCCGACTGGTGCGGTTTGCAGTGGAAATTGCAAAATTTGCATCCCGAGATACAGACGTTCGTGATATTGACATTGCGGTCAATCTGCCACGTCACAACATCCGCGTCTGGCACAACTGAGCGGCGAAGCGAGTCAGCCGCATCGGCCAATTCGCTCAGTGGCGCAGAGTCGTAGAGGAAATAAGCCTCCTGCTTTGAGATCATCTCACGACGTAAACATTTATCTAAAATTGCCGACAGATTCATAGTTTTATAATTTGCTCACAAGTGAGAAATCCAACATTCGTTTACCCAAATCGGCACGCTTGATTCTCACCTTCACAGCATCACCCAAGGTAAATGTTTCACGCGTTGAGCGGCCGATCATCGTGTAGCTCGACTCGTCGAAATGGAAGTAATCATCACCGAGCTCTCTAATTGGAATCATTCCTTCGATATGCGTATCGTCCAGCTCCACGAAGATACCCCACTCTTTCATGCCCGAGATATGTCCCTCGAACTCCTCACCCATGCGATCCTTCATAAACTCGACAGCTTTATATTTGATCGAGGCTCTTTCGGCATTTGCAGCCACCACCTCACGCTCCGAGGAGTGAACGCAGAGCTTCTCCAAGGACTCCTTATCGGCTGACTTTCCACCATCTAGGTAGTGAGCCAACAGTCGGTGCACCATCATATCTGGATAGCGACGAATTGGCGAGGTGAAGTGGGTGTAGTATGGGAACGCAAGACCATAGTGACCGATATTATCGGTAGTATATAGCGCCTTGGCCATCGTGCGAATTGCCAACATCGAAACCACATTCTCCTCGGTATTGCCCTTGATCGAACCCAAAAGCTTGTTGATCTCACGCGCTACTGCCACACCCTTTGTCGCTTTGAAGTAGAGTCCAAAGCGAAGGATAAATTGGCGGAACGAGTCGAGTTTCTCGGCATCTGGCTGATCGTGGACACGGTAGACCATCGTACGCTCATACTTGCGGCTTGCCGTGCGACGTTTAGCGCAGAATTCAGCAACTCGGCGGTTGGCCAGCAACATAAACTCCTCGATCATCTTGTTCGACTCCTTGGCCTCTTTGGTGTAGACTCCTACTGGACGACCTGCTTCGTCCAACTCGAATTTCATCTCGTCACGCTCGAAGGCGATAGCTCCTTTTTTGAATCTCTCGGCTCTCAATCTTTGTGCTAATTCGTTTAGTTTTAGCACCTCGACAGAGTAGTCACCCTTGCCAGTTTCGATCACCTCTTGTGCCTCGGCATAGGTGAACCTGCGATCCGAATAGATCACCGTGCGACCGAACCACTCATCGGTAATCTCCAACTCGTCGTTGATGGTAAAGACTGCCGAGAAGCATAGACTCTCCTCGTGAGGACGAAGCGAACACAACTCGTTAGATAATCTTTCAGGTAGCATCGGAATAGTTCGATCCACCAAGTATACCGAAGTTGCACGCTCCTGCGCCTCATTCTCGATAATAGACCCTGGACGAACATAGTGTGTAACGTCGGCAATATGAACTCCTACCTCCCAAACCCCTTTGCTCACTTCGCGCACCGAGAGTGCATCATCGAAATCCTTTGCATCGGCAGGGTCAACGGTGAAGGTCACTACATCGCGGAAGTCGCGACGCTCGGCATAATCCGCCTCTGTGATACGAGCTTGAATCGCCTCGGCTGCTGCAACCACATCCTGCGGATAGTGATACGGAAGTTCGAATTCGGTAAGGATTGCGTGCATCTCTGTGTCGTTTGCACCTGCTTTGCCTAATACTTCGACTAGCTCACCAACTGGACTTTTCGACCCTTCAGCCCACTCCTTGATTCTGAATGATACCTTTGTGCCATCCTCCAATTCGGGGTGTAGCTTCTTTGGAATAAAGACATCGAAAGGCATTTGGCGCGAGGTAGAGCGGATAAAAATTTGGTGAGCACTAACCTCGGCAACACCGATATATACTTTCTTGTTTCGCTCGACAATGCGCACAACTTCACCCTCGGCGCTTCTTCCACGCATCGAACGGCGAACGATCACGAACTCTACGGTATCGCCATGCATCGCACGTCTAGTCTGGTATGGGCTGACGTGAACATCGCTGTCCAACTCCTCGCACTCGATAAAGATTGCGCCGCTCTTGGTCATTACAACCTTACCTGTGTTGTGTTTCAACTCGGCCACAGCTAGGTGGAATTTACCGCGTGCAGTTTCGGCAATAACTCCCTGCTCGACAAGTCCTTGCAATATATATAGCACCTCGCGACGGCCAGTTCTGTCACCACATCCTACGCTCGAGGCTAAATGTTTCAACGAAAATTTATTGTTTGGCATCTCCTTAAACATATTAAGGATAAAACCTGCACGATCAAATTCGTGCTTTGCGTTACTCTTCTTCTTTCTCATTTTCAAAAAATCTTAGGGCGAGCTTTTTCATTAGCTCAATGCCCACTGTAATAGCCCCTTCCGAGGGGCAAAATATTGATGTGTGTGAGGCTCCAGCTGCTCGACCAACTCCTATTCGATAGAACAGCGATGGGTAGAGGGTGCAATAGTAGCCAAAATCCTCGGCTGTCATTCTCTTCTCTAGCCACTCTACTTGGCACACTTGCGCTGCCAACTCGGCAGCTATTTTGGTTAATCGCTCGTCACACACAACGCAGGGATAACCGTGGTTGATATTCACTTCGATCTCGACTCCGTGTTTCTGACCACATGCCAAGGCCACCGAAGCGATTCTCTCTTTTGTCTCCACTCTCTCCGCCTCGTCGAAGGTACGAAGTGTACCCTCCAGCTTCACAATCGAGGGGATTACGTTTGTCGCTCCATCGGCCTCAATGCGACCGATCGACAGAACTCTTTGCGGGTGGTTGAATTCGAGCAGTGAGGTGATTAGTTCGGCTGTTGCAGCAACTGGATCTTTTAGCTTAGTGCGCATTGCTGCGTGACCTCCAACGCCACGGATATTAAATCGAAGTTCATCGCCAGAGGCCATAAATTTGCCTGCTCGAAAACCTACTTCTCCAACCTCCAAAGTAGCATCGACGTGTTGCCCAACAACTGCCAAAACGGTGTAACCCTCAAAAGGCTTCTCGGCCAAAACCAACGACGCACCACCTGGATTACACTCCTCACCAGGTTGGAATATTCCAAAGATTGTGCCCTCGAAATCGCGACTCTCATTCAACTCACAGAGCGCTCCAAAGAGCATTGCCGCGTGCATATCGTGACCACAAGCGTGCATCACACCATCATTTGTCGAGGCGAATTCCACACCTGTTTTCTCATCAACTGGCAGAGCATCAATATCAGCACGCAGAACCACCGCACGACTCAGATCACCTCGACCCTCGATTTTGGCCAAGACTCCAGTTGAGGCGATTCTGCGATACTCAATCCCCACCTTTGAGAGTGATTCTTCGATAAACTCGGCTGTTTTCCACTCCTCGAACGAGAGTTCAGGGTGGGAGTGGATATGACGTCGAAAGGTTATTGGATCCATGGTTTAGGCTCGTTAAAATATCGCGCGAGCAATCTGCTCGATATTGGTTGTTTTACTCATTGTGTAGTAGTGAAGCACTGGTACTTTTGCCGCCATCAATTCGCGCGATTGGGCAATTGTCCACTCTAGACCTATCTGCCTTACAGCTTTGGGGTTATCTGCAAAACGCTCCACTTCGACTCTTAAATCTTCGGGGATGGTGATGCTGAAAGTTTCTGGCAGAATAGAGAGCTGCTTCAAAGTCGAAAGTGGCTTGATTCCTGGCACAATCGGCACAGTGATTCCCGCCTCACGGCAACGCTCCACAAAGCTGAAATAGGCTGCATTATCGAAGAACATCTGCGTTACGATATATTGAGCTCCTGCGTCGATCTTCGCTTTGAGGTGCATCATGTCGCTCTCCAGGCTCTTGGCTGCGAAGTGCTTTTCGGGATAACCTGCAACACCGATCGAGAAGTTGGTGTTGTGGGTCTCCTTGGCTTCGCTGTCGATAAAGATTCCGTTGTTCATGTTCGAGATTTGGCGCACCAGCTCGATGGCATGAGTATGGCCTTGTTGGTGAGGCATAAATACTCGCTCGTTTTGTGAACGGTCACCTTGCAGTGCCAACACGTTTTCCAGGCCTAGGAACTCCATATCTATTAGCGCATCTTCCGTGTCGTACTTCGACAAACCTCCACAGATAAGGTGCGGAACGGTCGGAACGCCATACTTACGCTCTATGGTCGCCGAGACTCCAACGGTGCCTGGCCGACGACGCACAACGTGCCACTCGCTTGAGCCAGATTCGGTTATAGTCTCCTTGATTCCCTCTCGGTGGAAGGTGATGTTGATATATGCTGGATCGAACTGCATCAAGGGGTCGATTGCCGAGTAGATGCCATCGAGACCTGCCCCCTTGAGTGGAGGAAGTAGCTCGAAGGCAAAACGGGTGCGACCCTCTTTGATTGCGCTATCTAATATTTCTGAAACTCTCATCGTTTAAATACTTTTTGGTAGTAATTTTTTAATTTCGTCAATGCTCATTTTTCTGCGAGCGGCATAGTCTGACACTTGATCTGAGCCCACTACTCCAACTTCGAAGAGGTGACCTTGAGGTAGGATCAAGCCACAAATCGACTCGCCAGGGGTAATCATAAAGTTCTCGGTGAGCTTCATCCGAGTGGTTTGTGAGGCGCTCAGTAGCTCGAAAACTTCTCGCTTGAGGGAGTGATCGGGAACTGCTGGGTAGCCAAAGGCTAGGCGTACTCCTTGATACTTTCCGCGCAAAATTTGCTCCTTAGTAAGTGGTTCTCCACTCTCGAAACCCCACATTTCGCGACGTACGAAGCTGTGAATTCTTTGTGCAAATGCCTCCACTAGGCGATCAGCCAATAGCTTGGCAATCATCGCGCTATACTCATCTCCATCTTGGCGATAAGGAGCACAAAGTTTCTCGAGCTCCACACCTGAAGCGACCGCAAAGCAGCAGATATGATCGTCAGCCGCAGCGACAAAATCAGCTACCGAAAGTGACTCCACTCCGCGCAGTTGCGAGCGAAGCATTGGCAAACGGATCTCCTTGCCGCGAGTCGAGATAGCGACAATATCATCACCCTCACTTCGAGCTTTGAAAATTCCGATAGCACCCTCCAGCGTGAGAGAGTTATTGCGCTTGATCTGCTGCAACATTGCAGAGGCATCTTCGAAGAGTTTAGTTGCCTGCTCGCCATACTTTTCATCGTCAAGCACCGCTGGATATTGACCCTTGATGCCCCACGAAGAGAAGAAGAAGTTCCAATCAATAAGCTGCTCGACATCATCAATATCGAAACTTGGGAAGACTAATCGGCCTGTGTGAAGTGGCACAATTGGCTCAACTACTTGACTTTGGCTAGCTTTAGTGCGAGCCTCCGAGAGTGGCATAAGTTCTCTTTGAGCCACTGCACGCTCATAATCCGAACGAAGCATAAGCTGCTCGGCACAAATATGATCGCAATAGAGATCAGAATCTTCGCCCAGAAGTTGCGACAAGATTTTCGGATTGTCGCTTGCACTATGTGCATGGACAACAACGCCTGAGTAGCATGGTGCGATCTTCACAGCGGTGTGCAGCGGTGAGGTTGTAGCACCCCCTATTATTATAGGTATACTTACGCCTCGCTTTTCGCACTCCTCGACAACACGGATCATCTCTTCGAGCGAAGGGGTGATAAGGCCACTCATGCAGATCACATCAGCGCCCCACTCCACAGCTTCATCGACAATGCGTTTTGTCTCGACCATTACTCCAAGGTCGTTGATTTGATAGCCGTTGCAGGCCATTACAACCGCAACGATATTTTTTCCGATATCGTGAACATCGCCCTTTACGGTTGCGATCAAAACTTTGCCCGCTTCTCTTGCACCTTGGCTCTTTAGCTCCTCGATATATGGGGTAAGTTGAGAGACTGCTTGCTTCATCACTCTGGCGGTTTTAACCACTTGAGGCAGGAACATTTTTCCCTCTCCGAACATCACACCTACGTGCTCCATTGCTGGCATCAAGAGTTCGTCGATTACCCTCATTGGTGAGCCTAGAGCCTCGTAACCCTCTTGGGCATCGGCCTCGATATGATCGGCAATACCTTTGGTCATTGCATACTCGATTCTCTCTTTTAAGGGCAATGCTCGCCACTCGTCGCTCTTTTGCGAGGTGGTGCTTTTTCCGCCACTCGCATGGTGGCTTTGGGCATATTCTATCAATTTTTCGCTTGCGCCCTTTTTGCGACAAAGGATTACATCTTCGATTAGGGTTAGCAGTTCTGGGTCGATCTCATCGTAGATTTGAAGCATCTGCGTATTGACAATGGCCATATCCATACCCGCTTTGATTGCGTGGTAGAGGAATGCCGAGTGCATCGCCTCACGGATGTGGTTGTTTCCACGGAACGCAAACGAGAGGTTGCTCACTCCACCCGACACCTTGGCATAAGGGAGGTTCTCCTTGATCCATCGCGTAGCGTCGATAAAGGCTTTTGCGTAGATATCGTGCTCCTCGATTCCTGTGGCTACGGCCAAGATATTTGGGTCGAAGATGATATCTTCGGCTGGGAAACCGTTCGAGGTTAGGAGGTTATATGCCCTTTGAGCGATCTCGATTTTACGCTCATATACATCAGCTTGACCCACTTCGTCGAATAGCATCACTACCGCTGCGGCACCCATTCGGTGGATCTCCATAGCTCGCTCCACAAACTTCTCCTCGCCATCCTTTAGCGAAATTGAATTCACAACACTCTTGCCTTGAGCCACTTTCAATCCAGCTTGCAGAACTTGCCACGATGAGGAGTCGACCATAAGCGGAACTCTTGCAATCTCGGGCTCCGAGGCCAATAGATTCAAGAAGTGACGCATAGCCTTTTCACCCTCGATCATGCTGTCGTCCATACAGACGTCAATAATCTGAGCACCAGCATCGACTTGAGCACGAACCACCGAGAGAGCTTCATCGAAACGCTCCTCACGGATCAATCTTGCGAACTTTGCAGAGCCTGCAACATTGCTTCTCTCGCCAACGTTCACGAAGTTGATATCTGGGGTTATGCGCAGAGTGTCAAGACCACTTAGTGTAGTTACGTGACTCTTTGCAGGGCGAGGTCGAGGGGTATATTTTCCAATAATTTGGTTCAAGCAGAAGATATGTTGAGGGGTAGTTCCGCAGCAACCTCCAACGATATTTATCACACCTAGGCGCAGGTACTCTTCCACGTCATCGGCAAACATCTCGGGTGTTTCATCGTATCCTCCAGCCAAGTTTGGCAGACCCGCATTTGGGTGGGCCGAGATGTGACATTCGGCAACCTGAGCCAATCGCACAAGGTGAGGCAGAAGCTGCTTAGCTCCAAAGGCGCAGTTGAGACCCACCGACAGAAGCGAAGCGTGCGAGAGTGAAGTATACATCGTCTCGACTCCTTGACCAGAAAGGGTTCTGCCGCTTGCATCCGACAGGGTTCCTGAGAGCATTGTTGGGATCTCTCTATTTCGCTCTCTGCCCACTGTGTCGATTGCGTAGAGTGCCGCTTTGGCATTCAAAGTGTCGAAGACTGTCTCGACTAGGATTATATCGGCTCCTCCATCCAAGAGGCCGTTGACTTGCGCGCGGTAGGCCTCGAATAGATCATCGAAGGTAACCTCACGAGCAGCTGGATTCGCAACATCGGTCGACATTGACGAGGGTCTCGAAGTTGGGCCTACGGAACCTGCCACGAAGCGAGGCTTTAGAGGATTCCTTTCGGTAAACTCCTTGGCAACCGATGAGGCAACCGAAGCTGCTGCACGCGAAATATCGTAGGCAGACACCTCTAGACCATAATCGGCAAGCGAGATGGCATTGGCGTTGAAAGAGTCGGTTGTGATAATATCGGCTCCCGCAGCCAAGTATTTGTAGTGAATCTCGCGGATAACCTCTGGTCGGCTGATCGCCAAAATATCGTTACATCCTTTCAGGTCGCAGTGCCACGCGGCGAATTGCTCACCTCGGTAATCCTCCTCGGCAAGTCCATATTGCTGAACCATCGTTCCTAGGCCACCATCGAGCAGCAAGATACGCTCCGAGAGAGCCTTATATAATTTATCTATCATCGTTTAAAAAATCTTAATCTGAAAAAGTTTGTTCCAATTCTTACCTGTTACAAATATTCGCCCACTCTCTTTGTCATAGGCAATTCCATTAAGCACGTCGGTTGTTGTGGTTATATCCTCCTCCTTAAGGATTCCTCTCAAATCGACCACTCCTTCGACCTCTCCGCTCTCGGGGTTAATTATTACAATTTGGCTCAGGGTGTATACATTTGCCCAAATCTTGCCATCTATCCACTCCAACTCATTGAGATATTCCAGAGCTTCACCCTCGACCTTTACCAAGATGCGCCGCTCGACATTAAAGGTCGCAGGATCGCGAACCGAGATCACCGAACTTCCATCCGACATATAAAGCTTCTCGCCATCGGTGGTTATACCCCAACCCTCGCCAGTGTAGACCTTCTCGTCGATGCGCTCCATTGTTTTGGCGTTGTACATAAAGAGTCGATTGGTGATCCAGGTGAGTTGATAGAGAGTGTCACCCAGGATTGTGATTCCTTCGCCAAAATGCGAGCCTGAGAGCCTTGCTAATTCCTTTGCGTTGCCACTCTTGAGATCAACCTCTAACAATCGGGATTCGCCTACTTGACCCGTGCCTTCCAACAATCGGCCTTCGTGGTAGATCAAGCCTTGGGTATAGCTGTCGGTCTTGTGAGGATATGTCGCCTCAATTCGATAGTTGTAATATGTCAGTGGCGC
This sequence comes from Rikenellaceae bacterium, assembly GCA_047172885.1. Classification (GTDB taxonomy): domain Bacteria; phylum Bacteroidota; class Bacteroidia; order Bacteroidales; family Rikenellaceae; genus Alistipes. The sequence continues at coordinate 66,446 of JBCQVS010000005.1, forward strand.
ATATTGCACCGTTGCCACTTGTGCTTTTGTTTTGGAGCCACTTAGACCGATGCACGAAAAGGCAAGCAAGCATAATGGCAATATTAGGAGTCTTTTTTTCATAAGTTTATGTATGCGTATAATCACACAAAGATAGGAATTTCAATTTACATATTACCTCTTAGAGCTATAAAAATGATTTTATCACTTAATTTTAGTAATTTAACTGCTTGAAATATAAAAATAATTTGTACCTTTGTGGGCTAAAATTGCAAAAAATAATAACTATTTATAGATAAATAAAATGAATATTGTAAGAGAACAACGTGCAGAGTTGAACTCGCTTATCAAAATTACTGTGAGCGAAAGTGATTACGCAGAGGCTGTAGAGAAAAACCTCCGCGAGTACAAACGCAAGGCTAACGTTCCTGGATTCCGTCCTGGAATGGTTCCTATGGGTGTTATCAAGAAGATGTTTGGCAAAGGTGTTTTGGCTGAGCAATCTTTCCGTGTAGCTTCTGATGCTGCCTTTAACTACCTTAAGGAGAATAAGATCGACTACCTAGGAGATGTTATTCCATCGGAGGAGCAAGGCGATTTCGACTTTGACAATGGTACTGAGTTTGAGTTTATCTTCGAGATTGGTGAGGCTCCAGCCTTCAATGTTGAGATTTCAGACAAAGACCAAATCACATACAACAAAATCGCAATCGAGGAGAAGATGCGCACAGACTTCCGTGGCAACTTCCTTCGTCGTTTCGGTAAATTGGAGGATACAGATGTTGTAACCTCTGACGAGGCTGTAATGGGTACTTTGGACAACTCGGAGATCAACGTTGAGGAGGCTTACGTAGGTCTAGTTTCGATGTCTGAAGAGGAGCGTGCTCCATTTATCGGCAAAAAGGTTGGCGACAAGATGCAAGTTAACGTTAATGAGATCTACAAGACTGCTTCTCAACGTGCTGCAATCCTTCAAGTTAAAGAGGATGAGTTGGAGGGAATCAACCCAGAATTCTCATTCGAGATCACAAACATCCGTCGCTTTGCTGAGCCAGAGCTTAACGAGGAGTTCTTCAAGTTGGCATTCCCTGCAGGTGAGGTTACCTCAGAGGAGGGATTGGCTGAATTTGTTGATTCTCAAATCGCAGTTGAGCTTAACCGCGAGAGCGACAATATGTTCTCGATTCAACTTCGCAACTTTATCCTTGAGAAGGCTAATATCCAAATGCCAGTTGCGTTCCTTAAACGTTGGTTGTACACTATCAACGAGGGTAAGTTCTCAGTTGAGGAGATCGAGAAAGATTTCGATCAATTCCTTGAGATCTACACTTGGAACTTTATCCGTAGCAAGGTAATCGAGGCTGAGAAGCTAGAGGTTAGCCAAGAGGTAGCTATGGAGGAGGCTAAGGCAGTAGCTCAAATGCAATTCGCTCAATATGGTATGCCATCGGCACCAGAGGATATGCTAACGAACTACGCTCAACAAATGCTATCTGACAAGGAGCAAGCTAAGAGAATCTTCGAGTCACTTTACGACAAACTAGTTATCGACTCGTACAAAGCGAAGATGACAATCGTCGAGAAAGAGGTTTCAACTGAGGAGTACACCGAGCTAGTTAAGAGCATGCAGTAAGTGTATTTCGAGAGATCGGTAGTGCAAAACAATTATTGCCCTACTTAAAATTTTAGATTCTCGAAAAAAAATGATAACTTTGAACTCTGCAAGCGAAAGTTTGCGGAGTTTTTAGTTCTATGGCACAAAGTATGACTTTGAGCATGATGAATTAATATTAACGAAAAAACTATTTGATTATGTCAGAATTTGAGAAGTACGCCAAAGGTCACTGCGGCATTAGCTCGCTAAAGTTGCACAATTTCCAATCGGTAGCAGCTGGATACGTTTCACCTACAATCATCGAGGAGCGCCAGTTGAACATCGCTGCGATGGATGTCTTTTCGCGTTTGATGATGGATCGAATCATCTTCTTGGGCGCACCAATCTACGACGATGCAGCCAACATCATCCAAGCACAACTACTATTCTTGGAGTCGACAGATCCTGACCAAGATATACAAATTTACCTCAATTCACCAGGCGGTTCGGTGAGCGCAGGTTTGGGAATTTACGACACTATGCAGCTTGTAAAGCCCGATGTGGCTACTATCTGTACAGGTTTGGCAGCCTCGATGGGTGCTGTGTTGTTGTGTGCAGGAGCTGCTGGAAAGCGTACAGCACTACCCCACTCGCGCATTATGATCCACCAACCACTTGGCGGTGCGCAAGGTCAAGCATCTGATATTGAGATCACAGCTCGTGAGATCGTAAAAACTCGCAACGAGCTATACCAAATTATGTCGCAACACTCGGGAACCCCAATCGAGAAGTTCGAGAAGGATGCCGACAGAGATTACTGGATGAGCTCTGCGGAGGCAAAAGAGTATGGTTTGATTGATGAAGTTTTGGTAAAAAGATAAGAGAAGAAAATGGCTCAAAAAACAAATAAAGGTGGTGGTAAGAACACCGACCGCTGCGCATTTTGCGGCACTCCACGCTCTGAGGCTCAGATACTTTTTGCTGGCGAAGATGGAGTAAATATTTGCGGTAAGTGTATCGAGAATGGATATAACATCCTCTTGGAGAACGAGATTATCGCAAAGGTTAAGCAGACTAAAAATAACGAGGAGTTTTCGTATACCGAGAATCACAAACCTCGCGAGATCAAGGAGTTCTTGGATAAGTTCGTAGTTGGTCAAGATGCTGCCAAGAGATATATGTCGGTGGCTGTGTACAACCACTACAAACGCCTGACGGCATTCTACGGAGCGGAGGATAACTCGATCGAGATCGACAAGTCGAATATCTTGCTTATCGGTCCAACGGGAACAGGAAAGACCCTTATAGCTCGCACGATTGCCAAACTACTAAAAGTTCCTTTCACTATTGTCGACGCTACGGTCTTAACCGAGGCGGGCTACGTAGGTGAGGATGTCGAGGGAATCCTATCTCGATTGCTTCAAGCGGCAGATTACAACGTCGATCTAGCTGAGAGAGGAATCGTCTTTATCGACGAGATCGACAAGATCGCACGCAAGAGCGACAATCCAAGCATCACACGTGACGTGTCGGGTGAGGGTGTACAACAAGCAATGCTCAAGATCTTGGAGGGAGCTATTGTAAACGTTCCACCTCAAGGAGGACGAAAACACCCAGATCAAAAATTTGTGCAGGTTAACACCAAAAACATTCTATTTATCTGCGGTGGAGCGTTCGACGGAATCGAGCGCAAGATTGCCCAAAGATTGAACACTCGCGCAATTGGTTATGGCCAAAAGAGCGGAGATAAGGCTGACCGCAATAACTTGATGCAATATGTTACGCACCAAGACGTTAAGACTTATGGATTGATCCCTGAGCTCATTGGTCGACTACCGGTTCTTACATATATGGAGCCCCTGGACAAAGCGACACTTCGTATGATCTTGACCGAGCCTGAGAATGCGATTATTCGCCAATATAAGCACCTCTTCGAGATGGATGGCGTAGCTCTTTCGTTCGAGGATGATGTTTTGGACTATATCGTTGACAAGGCTGTTGAGTATAAGCTCGGAGCTCGTGGGTTGCGTTCGATTTGCGAGGCGATTATGACCGACATTATGTTCGATATTCCTTCGATGGATCTTACGGAGTTCTGCGTTACACTGCCTTACGCCAAGGAGAAAGTGGATGCCGAGAAGAGCCTAAGCCTGAAGCAAGTAAGCTAGAAATTTTAACTAAATAAAACTTAAATAAATTTTAACCATGTTCGACACTCAGAAAATGAATCGCGCTGCAGACAATATTCGTCTATTGGCAGCAGCAATGGTAGAGCGCTCAAAATCGGGTCACCCAGGTGGTGCAATGGGCGGAGCTGACTTTATCAATGTTTTGTACACAAAGTTCTTGCGTTACGATCCAACAAAGATGGATTACCCTTATCGCGATCGTATGTTCCTCGATCCAGGTCATATGTCACCGATGTTATACTCGGTTTTGGCTTTGGCTGGCAACTTCTCATTAGAAGATCTTAAGGCTCTTCGTCAATGGGAGAGCATCACCCCAGGACACCCTGAGGTTGATCTTATGCGCGGAATCGAGAATACATCAGGACCACTAGGTCAAGGTCACGCAATGGCTCTTGGTGCTGCTATCGCTGAGCGTTTTATGGTTGCTCGTTTTGGCGAGTGGATGGCTCACAAGACATATGCTTACATCTCGGATGGAGCGGTTCAAGAGGAGATCTCGCAAGGTGTTGGCCGTATCGCTGGCCACTTGGGTTTGAGTAACTTTATTATGTACTACGACTCGAACAACATCCAACTATCAACTAAGGTTGAGGATGTTACAAGCGAGGATGTAGAGCAAAAATATTTGGCTTGGGGTTGGAAAGTGATCTCAGTTGATGGTCACTCAGCTCAAGAAATCGAGGCAGCTTTAGTAGCAGCAAATGCTGAAACTGAGAAGCCAACGCTTATCATCGGTAAGACGATCATGGGTAAGGGTGCTCGCAAGGCAGATGGTTCGAGCTTCGAGGATATGGTTTCGACTCACGGTCAACCACTCACTGACGCTGGTGCTGATTTCGCAGCTACTGCCGCAAACCTTGGTGGTAATTCTGAGGAGCCATTCGAGATCTTCGCCGAGAGCGCTGAATTGTATGCAGCTCGCAAAGTTGAGTTGGCAGCTTGGGCTGAGGATCAAAAGGGTGTTGAGGCAGCTTGGAGAGCTGAGAACGCGGAGCTTGCAGCCAAACTTGATAGCTTCCTAAGCGGTGAGACTCCTGCGATTGATTACGAGTCAATTAAGATGGGTTCGAACATCGCAACTCGCGCAGCTTCGGCAACCGTTCTAGGTCACTACGCTGAGAATGTTGAAAATATGATCGTTGCTTCGGCCGATTTGAGCAACTCAGATAAGACTGACGGATTCCTTAAAAAGACCAAGGCGTTTAGCAAGGGTGATTTCTCGGGTAAATTCTTCAACGCTGGCGTTTCGGAGCTTACTATGGCTTGCGTGATGAATGGTATGGCGCTTCACGGAGGTGTTATTCCTGCTTGCGGAACGTTCTTCGTCTTCTCGGATTATATGAAGCCTGCGGTTCGTCTTTCGGCTCTTATGCGTCTGCACGTAATCTATATTTGGACACACGATTCATTCCGAGTGGGTGAGGATGGTCCAACCCACCAACCAATCGAGCAAGAGGCACAGATCCGCTTGATGGAGCACCTTCACAACCACCACGGTGAGCGTTCGATGGTTGTTCTTCGTCCAGGTGATGCTCACGAGACTACTGCCGCTTGGAAGCAAGCACTTGAGGAGCGTCGTCCAGTTGGTTTGATCCTTTCACGCCAAAATATCAAGGATCTTCCTGCTGCATCTGGTGATAGATTCGCGGAGGCTCAACAACTTGCGAAAGGTGGATATGTGGTGCTTGACACTCCTGAGCCACAGGTTGTGATGCTTGCATCGGGTTCTGAGGTTGCTACGCTTGTCGAGGGTGCTGAGCTGCTCGCTAAGGATGGCGTTGCGGTTCGCGTTGTGAGCGTTCCAAGCGAGGGTCTTTTCCGCGATCAGGATGCTGCATATCAACAGAGCGTACTTCCTGCGGGTGTTGCTCGCTACGGTATGACTTCAGGTCTTCCAGTGAATCTACTTGGCCTAGTTGGCGAAAATGGCATGATCCACGGACTCGATCACTTCGGCTACTCAGCTCCATTCAAGGTATTGGACGAGAAGTTCGGGTATAATGGTCAGACAGTATACAACGAGGTTATGGCAATGCTTAAATAGTTGATTTTTTGCCGCCTTACAACGGTCTCTAAAATAGAATCGGGTAGGAGCAGTGGGATTATCTCCCACTGCGACCTCCCACACCACCGTACATGCGGTTCCGCATACGGCGGTTCCTCGCTTTGACATCATTACTGACGTGTTTGTTGTTGTTTTCAGTTATGCCTCTGAACTATGCGCTCCTATATACTCTTCGGATTCCGTCCTATCCATTTAGAGGTAGCAAGTACATCTGCGGTACTTTATTCTGCATTCATCATTCAGTAAAGGGTAACATTCATTTACTTACAAACTGCGAGGTTCAGTCCTTCGCAAATCAGCTCGTGATTCGCTACTATGACCTCGGCTGACTTCTCACAACGAGCTTTACTCCGTGTTTATGAAACATTTATCGCAACACGTCTGTGAGACCTCCCCAGATAAGAATATAATCTTTCCGCCTTATACCTGCCAGATTTACTAATAACGATTCCGAATAGTTATTGGGACTTTGGTTTCTTTGGCAACCTTACCCTCGTTACCAGCCTTGTATCTGATTTCTGTGCGTCAGGTCAGACTTTTGCCGCCAGCTTCCTTCAGATTCCTCCTCACGATGGACACCCTTGCTCTTGGCTAGACACTTCCCACTATTAGGGTGTGTTCGGGACTTGCACCCTTTAGATTATACCCATGCTGGGCGTACCAAAAAAAATAGCGTTCCCGAAAAGGAACGCTATTTTTATATCTTACCGTTTGAGAAATTACTCAGCAGACTCAGCAGCTGGAGCTGGCTCCTCGAATGGAACTACGTCAACGATCTCAACGTCGAAGTAAAGAGCCTCATTAGCACCGATCTTTGCACCAGCACCACGAGTACCGTAAGCAAGGTCTGATGGGATCCACAACGAGATACGGCCACCTTTACCAACTAGCTTCATACCCTCAGTCCAACCTGTGATAACACGGTTAAGTGGGAACTCAACGATCTCACCCTCTTCAGTAAGTTCACCATTCTCAGCGTGACCACGAAGGTACTCTAGACGCTCAGCCTCCATATCAGCATAACGAGATGAATCGAATACCTCACCGTCGCGAGTTTTACCAGTATACTTAACTTTTACAACGTCACGGTCGTCAGTTGCCATAAGTGACTCGTCACCCTTAGACTCAACTTTGTAAAGAAGACCAGACTCAGTCTTTTGAACACCGCTCTTCTTCTCGATTGATGCCAACCACTCTTGAGCTGCCTCAAGGTTTTGAGCTGGAAGTGTTACTGTGAAGAACTTTTGGATCTCAGCATTTGATTGCTCCTCAGTGAGTTTAAGATCCTCAGCTGCCATATCTTTGAATGCTTGCTCGATCCATACTGTTTGAGCTGCAACTTTAGCAGATGCGATGCTGCTACCTAGGTCGTTACCCAAAGCCTCAGAGATTGCGCTACGCTCCTCCTCGCTCTCGAACATAGAAGAGTCCGCTGGCAAACCTTGACGAGTTTTTGCTACTACCTCAGCATCTGCGCCATTAGCCAATGCAATGCTGTCAGCCTCGTCACGGCTCTTGTTTACCTCCACAGCACGAGCTTGACGCTTGTTCATAAAGTAATCTTGAAGTGTCGCTGTTGCATCTTCGTGAGTTAATTTCGATGAACCGTCAGCAGCTGAAGTTAGTGCTGCAACCAATACGTCGTAGTTTAGAGGAAGGTCTCCCAATTGGTTCTTAGTAACAGATGCAAGGTTTACACCAACTGCATATGACAAAGTGTCGAACTTAGAAAGGCTTCCTTTCGTGATTGTTGTTGCTGTTTTGCTGCTACCTCCACAAGAGGTTACCAAAAACGCACCTGCGACAACCGCCGCTAGAATTACTTTTTTCATGTTGCTTGTATTAATTTAAATGTTTATAGTTTTCTGTGATAAAATTGTGATGGCAAAGATATAAAAAAAATTTATAAATTTGCCTATTAAATACCTATTTAATATGAATTTCTTTTTTTCGGTTCTTCAAAATAGTCCGAAGGAAATCACCTGTGTAGCTTTTCTTGCACTTAGCAACCTCTTTTGGCTCTCCAGCGACGATCAATTCACCGCCTCCTGCACCACCCTCTTGGCCGATGTCGATGATGTAGTCCGCCACCTTAATCACATCCAAATTATGCTCGATCACAATAGCCGTATTGCCTCGATCAACCAACTTGTAGAGAACATCCAACAGCTGTCTAATATCTTCGAAATGGAGTCCCGTTGTCGGTTCATCCAAGATGTAAAGTGTGCGCCCAGTGTCGCGTTTCGAAAGCTCACTCGAGAGCTTAATTCGCTGACACTCACCACCCGACAAAGTTGTACAGGGTTGGCCCAAAGTAAGGTAACCCAGACCAACATCTTGAATCGCCTTGAGCTTTTGATGGATCGTAGGAATATGTTCGAAAAACTCAACGGCGATGTTGATTGTCATATTCAACACATCGTTGATATTCTTGCCTTTGTACTTCACCTCCAAGGTCTCGCGATTGTAACGCTTGCCTCCGCACGACTTGCAAGTCACGTAGACATCGGGCAGAAAATTCATCTCGATGGTTTGCACTCCTGCACCTCGACACGTCTCGCATCGTCCACCCTTGACGTTGAATGAGAAGCGACCAGCTTTGAAGCCTCGGATCTGAGCATCGGGGGTTGCCTCGAATAGTTTGCGAATATCGCCAAAGACATTGGTGTAAGTAGCTGGATTACTGCGTGGTGTGTGCCCAATTGGGGATTGATCTACAACCACCATCTTGTCGATATTTTCTAACCCCTCGATCGAGTCGTACTCCAAAGGTCGATCCATCGAACGGTACAATTCGCGACTGATAATTGGTCGCAAAGTGCCATTGATAAGCGACGATTTTCCCGATCCACTCACACCCGTAACGCAAATAAATTTACCAAGAGGAAACTCCACATCGACCCCCTTGAGGTTATTTCCACGAGCACCTCGCAGCGTGATACTCTCGCCACTACCCTCTCTGAGTTGTTTTGGCAAGGCTATCGAGCGACGTCCCGAGAGATAATCCGAGGTTATCGAGCCACTTTTAAGGATATCGTCGAACGTACCAGCGGCCATAATCTCGCCTCCTCGTCGACCCGCCTTGGGCCCTACGTCGACAATAAAATCGGCTGCTCGCATCATATCTTCGTCATGCTCCACAACGATTACCGAGTTGCCTGCATCGCGAAGATCTTGAAGCGATCGGATCAATTTATGGTTGTCGCGTTGGTGAAGTCCAATGCTTGGCTCATCCAAGATATAGAGCACATTAACCAGCTTCGAACCAACTTGCGTAGCCAATCTAATCCGCTGACTCTCACCACCTGACAAAGTTTTAGAAGCTCTCGATAGTGAGAGGTACCCCAAGCCAACATCCACTAAGAAGCTCAATCTTTCGCGGATCTCCTTGACAAGTTCGCGAGCGATCAACGCCTCCTTTGCGTTGAAGTGGTCGTCGATACTCTGCATCCAAGCGGAAAAATCGACAATCGACATTGCGCTTAGATCGGCAATATTCTTCTCGCCAATGCGAAATTGAAGTGCTTCGCGGCGTAACCTCGAACCACCGCACTCTGTACAGGTTTTGGTGACAAGAAACTGCTCTCGCCACTTTTGACCTCGCCGAGAGTCATCATCCTCGGTGCGTGTGATATACTCACCCACTCCCTCCCAAGCCATAAATTGGACTCCGTGCGAGTGTGAAAATTCCGAAAGATCGACTGTCAGAGGGTCAGAATCGCCATACAAAAGTGCGTTGAGCGACTCCTTGTCGAATGTCTCCAATGGATCATCCAACGAGAAACCGTGACGTCGCGACAACATCTCGAGAATGGCGAAAAGCATATTATTGCGATATTTTCCCAAAGGCTCTACGCCTCCCTCCCGCACGCTTTTGCTCATATCAGGGATAATCTTCTCGATCTCGAAAACAGCCTCCACACCCAAGCCATTGCAGCGCGGACAAGCACCCTTAGGCGAGTTAAACGAGAAGGTATGAGGTGCAGGTTCTTCGAAGGCGACACCCGTTGTTGGGCACATCAAGTGGCGCGAATAGTATCGCGAAGCATCTGATTCATAATCATATACCGCCATTGTTCCTTCACCCTGCTTCATCGCCTCTTTGAGTGATTTGAGCAATCTATCTGAATTATCCTCGGTGACTCTTAGGCGGTCGATCACCAGGTCGATATCGTGAGATTTGTAGCGATCCAACCTCATTCCGCCAGAGAATTCGCGGATCTTACCATCAATGCGAGCATAGAGGTAACCCTTCTTGCGAAGCGACTCGAAAAGCTCTCGATAGTGACCCTTACGCCCCTTGATAATGGGCGAAACAACTGCGATCTTTTGACCAGCAAATCCACGAAGAATCAGCTCCAAGATCTGCTCATCGGAGTAGTGGATCATCATCTCGCCCGTTTGAGGGGAATAGGCTCTGGATGCACGAGCGAAAAGAACACGCAAAAAGTCGTTGATTTCTGTCACTGTACCCACCGTCGAGCGTGGATTTTTGTTGGTGGTTTTCTGCTCGATTGCCACCACGGGGCTAAGTCCCGTTATCTTGTCGACATCGGGGCGCTCCATAGTTCCAACAAATTGTCGAGCGTAGGTAGAGAGAGTCTCCATATATCTACGCTGTCCTTCGGCATAAATTGTGTCGAAGGCAAGTGATGATTTTCCTGAACCCGAAAGGCCTGTTATAACCACTAGCGAGTCTCTAGGTATCTCTAAATCAACACCTTTGAGGTTGTGGACTCTAGCCCCTAATATCTTTATTTTATCGTCTCTCATTAACTATACCAAATATAATGGAACAAAATTAGCAAAAGTCCCGCAAAAATAGTTACTTTTGTAAAAAAATTACACATTCATAGATGATTAAAGCAGGTAGAAGACAAACTCTGACCGTAAGTCGTATTTCGGACTTCGGATTATATTTAGTAGATGATGAGCAAAATGAGGTTTTGCTCCCAAACCGTTACGTATCGCTTAGCGACAAGGAGGGAGACACAATGGAGGTCTTTATCTATCACGACTCCGAGGATCGTTTGGTAGCCACTACCGAGAGCCCTTCGATCATGGTAGGTGAGGTGGCATTCCTTAAGGTTGTCGACAAGAACCTACATGGAGCATTCCTTGATTGGGGACTTTTCGGCAAGGATCTATTCTTGCCTAATCGCAATCAGCAAGGTGGCGTTGTTGTGGGTAACTACTGCATCGTTTACGCCTACGAGGATAATGTTACGGGGCGCTGCGTTGCGACAAGCAAATTGAAGGGTTTTATCTCGAACGAAGCACTTACTATCGACCACCGTCAAGAGGTTGATATCTTGGTAGCATCGGAGTCCGAGATCGGTTATCGTGTTATTATCAACGATCGCCACTGGGGTATGATCTACCGCAATCAGATCTTCAAACCCGTAAGAGTTGGTGATCGCATGAAAGCTTTCGTGCGTAGAATCACCGAGGATAATCGTGTCGACTTGACGCTTCAACAGCAAGGATATAAGGAGGTTAAGAACTCTGCCGAGACTCTTTTGGAGTTGATCGTAGAGAATGGTGGCGAGCTGCCGATTAACGACAATAGCGAGCCTGCAACAGTTACGAAATACACCGAGATGAGCAAGAAACTTTTCAAACGTTCGTTGGGTGTGCTTCTTAAACGTGGTGAGGTTGAGGCAACCGAAAACGGAATCCGTATTATTAAGAAGGATAAATAGATCACGATGGCAACAGCTGAAAGGGTGTCGACCGAATTATCGGACAACTTCGTTTTTCAACGCTCAATATTGGCTTATCACTCGGCCGCACGACTTATCTCGGGACGTGTCCTAGAGATTGGAACAGGATCGGGGTATGGTGTCGAGGTTATCGCGCCATATGCCGATCACTTTGTAACTATCGACAAGCATATACCTCCTTCGGGGGTTATCAAAGGCGAGAATGTGGAGTTTGAGGAGGCTACTGTGCCTCCGCTGCCTTTTGCCGATGGGGAGTTCGATTTTGTGATCTCGTTCCAGGTGATTGAGCATATCGAGGATGATGGGCGCTTTGTCGAGGAGGTTGCTCGAGTGCTTCGACCAGGTGGAAAGTTTATCGTTTCGACCCCCAACGTTTCGATGTCACTTACGCGCAATCCTTGGCACGTGAGGGAGTATACTCATGCTCAGTTTAGCGAGCTACTTTCGAAGAAATTCTCATCTATCGAGGCGCTTGGAGTCTCTGGAGATCAGACTATTATGGAGTATTATGAGAAGAATCGACAAGGGGTCGAGCGCATTACTCGCTTCGATGTTTTCAAGCTTCAATATCGACTTCCTCGTTGGATGCTTCAAATTCCTTACGACATTCTCAACCGACTGAATCGCCGCAAGCTGCTCAAAGAGAACAACTTGCTGACCGCTTCAATCAAGATGGAGAATTATCATGTTGGCGAGGTTTCTGACTCCTCGTTCGACCTATTTTATATTGCGCAGAAGGGGTAAAACCCAATTAATATTTATACCGAGTCCATCGCCAAATCTCCTTGAGCGATGGTTTTTTTCCGTGCATAAAAATTCCGACACGATAGATTTTCGAGGCAATCCACACCATTGCGACAAACGAGCCATATAGAAGCACCAATGAAAGGACAACCTCCCACATCGGAATACCGTGCGGAATACGCGCCATCATAATAACAGGCGAGGTGAATGGTATAAGTGAAAAAACTTGGATCAGCATCGAGTTGGGATCCTTAGCTACCATCATCTGCACGATAAAGGCGAGCATGATTGGAAGCATAATGGGCAGCTGAAGATTCTGAGAATCTTCAACCGTGTCGACAGCCGAACCAACAGCTGCAAACATAGCCGAATACAACAAATATCCACCCACCAAGAAGAGCAGCGTAAAGAGCAAAATTTGCGAGATGTAACCAAAGTTAGTGAGCGTCGCCAAGGCACCAACAAGCTCAGCATCCATGCCGGCACTCATCACATCACCCGAAGCCATCACACCACTCTGCATCGCCTCGACACTCTGCATCAAATCCGCAGGCATCATCATCGGCAAGGCAACAGCCAATAACAAGAGCATCAAAACAGCCCAAATCGCAATTTGAGTAATAGCCACCAACGCAATGCTAATAATCTTACCCATAAGCAGATCGAATGGACGAACCGACGAAACCAACACCTCCAAAACGCGTGAACCCTTCTCCTCGATCACCGAGGTCATAACCATCGTTCCATAGATTATAAGGAAGAGGTAGAGGATAAAACCAAGGATATATCCGATGCCCATGGCTGCCATCGACGACGACGACGACTCTGCACCATCCGACTTGTCGTTGCGCACGGTCTGCATCGAAACTTTCGCTTTGACACTTCGCAGGATTTCGTCCAAGTTCTCGATGTTATGCTCCTTGAGTCGTTGCGCCTCGATCGACGAAGCGATACTCGAGGTGATGCTCGACTCCAACATCATGGAGCTTGCCGAGTTGGTGTAGAAACGAACATTCGAGTTGTTCGTGAGGATATCTTCACCGATGTAAAGCACTCCAAAGTGATTCTTTTCAGCCAAAAGCTCCTCCAAAGGTTGCGAAGTTAGATGAAAGGCAACCTCGTCGTTGCTCTCCAAACTTGGGAATATTATACCGCTCTCGTCGATCACCTCAACCTCCTTGAGATCCGTTTTGCTGAACTCCATTAGCAGCACTGGAGCTGCGGTAAGTAGCGCCATTAATAGAGGCATCAGCAGCGTCATAATGATAAATGACTTCTTGCGAACGCGCTCATTAAACTCTCTTGCGATAACTAATTTTATATTTGACATGGCTTAAGGGTTTAAATTGATTTTGCGCTAACGGCACGAATGAAAATATCGTTCATGCTTGGGATAACCTCCTCGAAACTACGTAGTTCCACTGCTTGGTTAATTTCCGAAATTGCTGATCGAATATCACAATCCTGAGGAATATGGAGCTTAATATTAGCATACGAGCTCGACTCCTCGCTTCCTTCGAGAATCTGCACACGCTCCTCGTTTATCGCCCCTCGAATTGCCTCTAACGATCCACGATACGAGAGCTTGAAGATATTGCCTCCGTTTTGACGACGGATCTCCTCAACGCTTCCCGAGAGAATATTGCGCGACTTGTTGATCAAGGTGATATGGTCACAAATCTCTTCGACCGACGACATATTGTGAGTCGAGAAGATCACCGTAGCTCCTCTTTCGCGCAGAGCTAAAATCTCCTCCTTTAACATATTGGCATTGATCGGATCGAAGCCTGAAAATGGCTCATCGAAGATCAATAACTCAGGTTCATGCAAGATGGTCGTAATAAATTGAACCTTTTGCGCCATGCCCTTCGAGAGCTCATCGACACGCTTGTCCCACCAACTCTCGATTCCGAACTTCTCGAACCATACCTTTAGCCGCTTTGTAGCTTCTAATCGCGAAAGACCTTTAAGGCGAGCAAAGAAAATAGCCTGCTCGCCAACCTTCATCTTTTTGTATAGACCTCGCTCCTCGGGCAGGTAGCCAATGCGGTAGATATCATCGGGCGCAATCTCGCGACCATCGAAGAGCACTCGACCCGAGTCGGGCGCAGTAATTCGATTAATGATCTTGATGAGTGTCGATTTTCCGGCACCATTGGGTCCCAACAATCCATAAACCGAGCCTCGGGGGATGGAGAGTGAAACATTGTCTAAGGCTAAGTGAGTTGTGAATTGCTTCGAAACTCCCTCGATTTGCAGAATGTCCATAAATGTAACTAAATTTAACCAATTAAAGCATCAGCCAACGCCTCCAAAGCAGCCTTGTCCGATGGCTTATACGTTGAGCGGATTGTAACCTCTGGCTCCAAAATGGTGATGCCCGACATCTTCTCCAACTCAGCTTTCATAACTTTGGTAGCCGATGGTGCCCACGATCCGTTTTGGATAATTCCCACTCGACGATTTTGGAACTTCTTGTCTTGTAGGTGGTGCAAGTAGTGGAACATTGGAGGGAAAACTCCTGCGTCGTACGATGCGGCAGCTAATACCAAAGTCTCAGAGTAGAATGCATCCTCGACAGCTTGCGCCATATCGTCACGAGTTAGATCGCACAGCTCGACATTCTCTTTGCCCTTCGACTCAAGAATTCTTTTTAGCTCGCGAGCCACCTCGGCAGTATTTCCGTGGATCGAGGCGTGGCAGATCAAAATGCTATCCTCCTCGGCTTGGTAGGTGCTCCACATATCATACATCTTAATGTAGTAAGCGATATCCTCGCGAAGGATTGGACCATGCAAAGGTGCGATGGTCGAGACCTCAATGCCAGAGAGTTTCTTAAGCAACGCTTGCACTTGAGCGCCATACTTACCAACGATATTATAGTAGTAGCGACGAGCCTCACAAGCCCATCCGCCCGAAGCATCCGAAGCACCGAACTTACCAAATGCATCGGCACTAAAGAGGGTTTTTGTCGATGACTCGTAAGCCACCATAACCTCTGGCCAGTGGATCATCGGAGCCATCGTAAATGTAAGTGAGTGAGCACCAAGCGAAAGAGTTTCACCCTCCTTTACAACAACTTGTCGCTCTTCGAGGTTGTCGATAGTAAAGAAATTTGGGACCATCGCAAAGGTCTTAGCGTTGCCAACGAGCTTCATCTCAGGGAATTTCTCGGCTGTGCGAGCGATACCCGCTGCGTGGTCGGGCTCCATGTGGGTAATGATTAAGTAATCGGGAGTGCGCCCCGCTAGGGCTGCATCGACGTTTGCCGACCACTCGTCATATTTACGTGCATCCACCGTGTCGAAGATCGTGATTTTCTCGTCGATGATAACATATGAGTTGTATGAAATTCCCTCTGGGACCAAGTATTGACTTTCGAAAAGATCTAGATCTTTGTCGTCAACTCCAACGTATAAAATAGAGTCTGAAATATTTTGCTGCATAATAAAAATTTATTTTTTGTTTCAAACGGCAAATTTACTAAAAATTATCAATTAACACTTTATATATTACTTAAATTTTATGATTATGCCTTTTTGCGTGATTTTTCTGATTTTTAGTTTTTTGCGTAATTTTAGTCTAGATTTTACAAAAACGAGAGATTTTATGCTACCTTTGCCCTTAAAGCGAACAAAATTCAATCAAAATATAAACAAATTCGATCAAAATGAAGAGATTTTTACTTTTTGCCGTCAGTGCATTTTTATGTTTCTCTGCCTCGGCTCAAAACACTCCGATCACCGAGAGTAACTACGAACTGCCTGCTCGATTCACTCCCGAGAAGATGAAGAAAATGGTCTACTCGACCTCAGTAGTGCCAAACTTCTTGAAAGATGGCAACAAATTCTGGTATAGCTACCAAACTTCCGAAGGGACAACATGGTATATCGTCGATGGCTCGAAAGGTAGCAAAGAGGTGCTTTTCGACAATGCCAAGATGGCAGCTCAGATAAGCGAGATTACCTTAGACCCTTGCGATGCTCAACACCTACCTCTTCGCGATATTCGCTTTGCCGAAGATGGAAAGAGCTTTATCTTCGAGGTCACTTCGTCGCAAGATATGACAAAAGAGGAGTTGGAGATCTTCAACGAGCGTCGCCAAATTTCGGAGGATGAAGAGGATGACGACAAGAAAAAGCAGAAAGTTCGCAAGACAATTTTTATGGAGTATAACCTCGCTTCAGGCAAGGTAACCGAGCTTCCCGATTACTTCAAACTACACGTCGACCCATCATGGGCTTCGATCTCACCAGATGGCAACACCATCATCTTTGCTCGCAGCAACAACCTCTATTGGATGGATCGCGAGAACTTCGAAAAGGCGAAAGTGAACGCCAAAGATTCAACCGTTGTAGAGTACCAATTCACCCAGGATGGCACGCAAGATTTCTCGTGGGGCGGGGCCGAGAGAGGGACAAACGTCGAAAGAGAGAAGAATCGCGGTTTGCGCTCGCGTGCCTATGTGGTATGGTCGCCTGACTCTTCTAAATTCCTTATTTCTCGCACCGACTACACCGAGGTGGATGACCTTTGGGTAATCAACAATACAGCGTTACCTCGTCCAACTCTCGAGACATATAAGTATCATATGCCAGGCGAGGAGAACGCACCTGTGGCACACCTCTATCTATTCGACGCTAATAGCAAGGAGCAGCAAGAGGTAAACATCGAGGCATTCCAAGATCAAGTTTTCTCGGTCTACACCGCTAAACGTAAGCTAGTCGACAGGGCTGACCTTAACCCAAAACCAACTATGTGGCTAGGTGGAGCTGATAAATTTTACCTACAACGCACAAGCCGCGATATGAAGAAGATTGACCTTTGTGTTGTGGAGCTCAGCGACGAGACTCTAACCGCTAAGACTTTAATCGAGGAGCGTATGAACACATCGCTCGAGAGTCGTGGAATCGAACTTATTAATAACAACTCTGAGATCATTTGGTGGTCGGAGCGGAGCGGTTGGGGACACTTCTACCTCTATAGCGCTGCAACGGGAGAACTTAAGCGACAAATCACCGAGGGTGACTACCACTGTGAATCGACTCTAAGTGTCGACGAGGCTACTCGCACACTCTATTACATTGCCAATGGTTACGACAAGGAGGAGAATCCATACTACACTCACCTCTTCAAAGTTGCTGTCGATGGAGGTACTCCAACGCAGCTTACTGCCAATGGTGTTGACAACACAATCACCTTGGGAGATAACAACAACTTCTTTGTAAATACATTCTCGAGAGTCGATACAACACCCGAGAGTGCACTTTACAGCAATGTTGGTCGCCAACTTACACACCTTGAAACAGCCGATTTATCGAACCTAATGGCTGCGGGGTACCAATTCCCAACTCCATTTGTAGTTAAGGCTGACGATGGCATCACCGACCTATATGGAGTGATGTACAAGCCATTCGACTTCGACCCTAAGAAGCTCTACCCTATTATTGAGTATGTCTACCCAGGTCCACAAACCGAAGCGGTGAACACCAAGTTTACGACATCAATGGATCGCGTGGATCGTCTAGCTCAATTCGGATTTATCGTCGTTACGGTTGGTAACCGCGGAGGTCACCCAAATCGCTCGAAGTGGTATCATAACTATGGTTATGGCGATCTTCGTGACTATGGCCTAGCGGATAAGAAGCGAGTTGTTGAGCAGTTGGCCGCCCAGCACGATTTTATCGATATCAACAAGGTTGGTATCCATGGCCACTCAGGTGGTGGATTTATGAGTACCGCAGCAATGCTAGTCTACCCTGATTTCTTTAAGGTAGCTGTTTCGTGTGCTGGTAACCACCAAAACAATATTTACAACCGTTGGTGGAGCGAGAAGCATCATGGAGTAAAAGAGGTTGTAAACGATGAGGGTGAATCGACTTTCGAGTACTCGATCGACACCAATGCCGATATTGCCAAGAATCTCAAAGGAAATCTACTTTTGATCCATGGTGACATCGACAACAATGTTCACCCTGCCAACACGATAACTATGGTGAAAGCTTTGATCAAGGAGAATAAACGATTCGATATGTTAATCCTGCCTGGCCAACGTCACGCATTTGGCGATATGACCGAGTATTTCTTCTGGAAGATGGGAGACTATTTTAGCCGTCACTTGATCGGGGATCAAGAGACCTCAATCGACATTCCTCAGATGCAGGGAGCTAAAAGTCGCTAATTTTTATAGTCTATAAATAGAGTCGAGTTGTTATTATTTTATTAATTCAACTCGACTTTATTGTTTTGATATTTGGAGGTTTAGACTTTTTTTACTATATTTGCATATCAGATTGTCAATGTTTATCCAAGAGTTACACAGAGACAATCTTTTTTTTTGATATTTTAAATACACTTTTAATCACTATTTGTTAACTAAAACATTTTAAATTATGACATTATTAGCTATCCTTTTTACGCTGCTCCCAATCATCGCTCTTTGGGTAATTTTCACTAAAGCTGGCCGTCCAGGTTGGGCTGCAATCGTACCTATCTACAACTTGATTACAATTCTTCGAGTTGCAGGAAAACCACTATGGTGGATTATCCTATTCATAATTCCTGTTGTGAATATCATCTTCTTGGTTCTGACACTTCACGGAATTTCTAAATGTTTTGGTAAAGGTGCTGGCTTCACTGTTGGTCTTGTTTTCTTGCCATTCATCTTCTTCCTTATCTTGGCATTCGGTCCTGCACAATACCAAGCACTACCAGCTGAGGAGTAATTAATAACTTCACAAATATAAAGAGGTTGCCACCAAAATTGGGGCAACCTCTTTTCTGTTACTTGTATCATCTATTTAGGCCTTTCAGCTACTCCATCACCCAAACCCACTTACCCTCGGTCGAGAGGTCATCGCGATATTGATATCCACCCCACTCGAAGGCTTTGAGCTCGTCGACATCTTCGATCGAATTGTCGACCATATAACGCAGCATCTCTCCTCGGGCCATTTTGGTATAGATCACAACCTGTCGCAACTTATCACCTTTGGATTGCAAAAAGAGAGGTTCGATCACCCTCACACTCTTTTTCACCTCCTTCCAATGGAAACTATTTTGCTCCTCCTTGGAGGCTAGATACAACAGCACCCCGCCTTGACCCTTCACATCCTCGATAAGGGTTTGCGTTTGATGATCTCGCCAAAACTGATCGACCCTTTTGTCGCTTCCTGACAGCCTTACGAAGCCCTCCATGCGATATGGCTTGATCTGATCGAAGGGGCGAAGCAGACCATAGAGCAGCGATGAGATCCTTAAGTGTTGTTGCAAATATCGACTCTCGGCCTCAGTGAACTCTCGCTTGAAATGTTTATAAACCACACCATCGTAACTTTCGACAGAGGGCAGAGTATCCTGCTGCGAGGCTGAGACGAGTGAAAGAAATCGAGACTTGAGCTGCTGAGCAATCGGTGCGCTAATCTTAAAAATCTCCGAAAGCTCGGCCGAGGAGTATTGCACCATCAGCGAGACGATATAGCCACTCTGCTCCAAAAAGCGCGGTTGCGAGGAGTCGAAATTTTGCTTGTACTCCTCTCGAGAGTTCATAGTTTTGGCTGGGGAAATAAGTGTTATCATTTTTTCGTAACTTTAACAGAGATTTATTGACCCTTGACCGTTTGCACATAATCCGAAGGGGTCATGTTTTTAACGGCGTAAAATGAGCGTGAAAACGATGAGTAGTGGCTAAAGCCAACCGATGTGTAGATCTGATTGAGAGAGACATCAACTCGGTTCTTGTCGATCATCTTGCACGCCTTATTGATTCGATATGTGCGAACATAAGATTGGAATGTTTCGCGCTTTAGTTTGAAGACCGCGGTTAAATCGGCATTTGATATTTGAGGCAGTGCATCCAAGATATCTTTTGTGGTGAAGTCCACATTGGTGTAAGATTGCGATTTTTCCATCCATTCATCACACAAAGATACTCAAAATAATTCTAAAGCACTATTTTTTATCTACTAAGTAGGGTAAAATAATTATTGGTGTGTTTTTAAGAGTGCTATTGGAGATGAGATTTTTTGCTATTGAATTGAAAATATAGTTATTCTATATTGAGATTTAATAGTGAAAAATAT
>JBCQVS010000006.1:0-86150 GCA_047172885.1 Rikenellaceae bacterium
TGAGAATTTGGTTGCCGAGATAGGTTTAGATATGAGTGTTTTTCCCGACGAGAAGCATTTGAGCTCATGGGTTGGTATTGCTCCAGGTAATAATGAGAGCGCAGGTAAAAAAAAAGCGGACGAATAACCCACGGCAACAAGCAAGCGAAGTCTACGCTTGTCGAGATAGCATGGGCAGCAACTAGAACGAAGAATACATTTTACTCAGCGAGGTATCACAAATTAGCAGGCAGAAGAGGCAAAAAGAGAGCCTTAATAGCGGTAGGACATTCGATCCTGAAGTCTGTTTATCACATACTAAGCCAAGGTGTAGCGTATAACGAACTAGGTGCTGACTATATAAACTCTCGCCTAGAGGTAAAGCGAAAAGCCTATTTAACCAAAGAGTTAGAAAAACTAGGGTGTGAGGTGATACTCAATCCATCAAGAGCTGTATAGCTCGCATAAACAAAGGTCGATTTTTACTGGCATCGTCATTCACGGATGATACAAAGCCGAGTATGAAACTGACTTCAACAGCTAAGCACCCAATATTGTAGGTCGACTACGTGTATGAAATTTTATTTACTCTTGGCTGTTATTTATTCTTACTTCCAATAACCATCTGTGCAATTGCTCGCAAGGCAAGGGCTATCTCTTAATTTGTCAAACACAAAGAATATTAACAAAATAGCTGAAATATAGCTGTTTATAATGATTTAATTTACGTATGAAAAAGTATTTATACATATTAGCCTCATTGGCGCTGCTTCTTGTTGGTTGCATAAAGAGTGATGCAGATGCCTTGGCTCAAAAAACCAATGAAGATATTGCGACTTTAGCCCTAGAGTTAAAGCTGCAGGATGCCGATATTCACTCAATCGAGACTCGCGCTGCCCAAGGATCGGCATGGGCTAATAAAGAAAACGTAACCAAGATCACAGGCTACGCATTGGTTTTTGGTAACGACCCAAATTCTAATAATATCTACGGCGATGACTCTCCGCTACTTCAAAAGGTCGCGTTTAAGTCGGTTAATTTCGGGTCGACACCAACAATCTATGTGACATTGGACAAGCAGACAGATCCTTGCTTTATCCGCCTAATGACCTCGATGACACAACCTATTCGAGACGAGATCGAGGGTTTTATCTCTCAAAAGCAGATCAACGAGGGTGAGAGTGGCGAGGTGACGACCTTTGCCGACTACAAGCACATTAGTGTCTCACTGGCAGGATATTACAACCTTTCTGACCCTGTGAACGACACTCCTGACCCTGGGCGGTTAACACCAAACCTCGCTTTTCCGCTAGCCTCGCCAGGAATTAATATGCCTACGGGGCTCGATGAGATAACCGTGGAGGCGGTAAATAAAATCGCCTATATGGTTCCTATTGCCTCCAAGGTGGATGTCACTTCGAAGTGCAAATTCGATCTTCAGCAGGTGACTCTGCTCAATGGAGCTCGCTTCTCGCGCCTACGTAGTACGGTGATCACCAACGATGGTTTAGATGTGATTTATACCCTTCCATTGCCTATAAACTTAGGAGGCGTAACCCCTTACAAAGCTGTGAATGCTATTGGTGGCACAACGGCCGACACACCGATCTACTTCTTTCCTAACGAGGGTGATGGTCCATTCAATGAGCCCGCTGACCCTGAGAATGAGTACCCTGCAAATGGCACAAAGCTCTCGGATGAGATAAACTCGAAGAACCCAACTTACTTAATTGTCAAAGGACGTGCCGATGGTTACGACGTTGATGGCTACTATAAGATTGCCATAGAGTACAAAGTCGAGATCATAGGTCCTGACGGCCTACCTTCGGGCACATATTCGCCACTCACCTACGACATCGTGCGCAACAACCACTACCGAGTTAACCTCAACAAGGTCGACAACCCTGGATATGCAACATTTGCCGAGGCGGTGGCAGGTCCAGCGAACAATATCGCCTACGATATCACAATCGGAGGTGGCGCAAACGATAGCCAGGCAGATCACCAGGATGATCCTCGCGCTGAGGTGATCACCTCGCACAATGGATTTTTCTATCTTCAGGTGATTGGCACCGAGGTTTTCGCTCAAGGATATGGCACTGAGGGCGTTACTGGCGGCTTCGATCTTAAACTAGTGCGTAATCAGAATATCCCAAGCGGCTACGATGTACCAACATTGCAGATCACCGCAACCGAGGGCATTACCATTAACAACAACAGTTCGATCTCGGATGATGATTTCGCAGGTGCGATCAGCTTCACGGCAACCAAGAGCGGAGTTATTACGCTTCGTTGCGGCGATATGTTAAAGGAGATTCCTCTGCACTACGAGCCTACGCCTCACGTATGGCAAAGCGGCTCGACATTGGGAGGAGCTACACTGAGCGAAGTTAGCGAGTTTGTAGCCGACGACTCTCAAAGTGCAAACGATAGCGAGATGATCACTTCGAGCGGCTCGATCGCGGAGAACAGCACCTTCAAAAACCGCGAGTTTAGAGGACGAGTATATCCAAGTGATATGTCGAAGGGTATCCGCAAGGTCTACTGCAAGCAGGCTAGCAACTTCGAATTGAACACCTTCTACGACAATCGCGCAGCATCGGCCACGGGTGGCAACAGCGGCAGCAACAACATCTTCTCGAGCGTGGAGCTTGGGGATAACTCTAGCAGATATGCAGCTGCGATCAACTACCAATCGACTGGTAAAGTTTATCAGGTCGATGGTGAGAATCGAGGCTCGCTCAACGATGAGTCGATTATGGATGAGTGGTGGATCGGTGCTTCGCCTATCGAATTTTCGACTCAGGGAGAGTTCTCGACTCAGGTAAGTGGTTCACTCTCGGGTTTCAACCTCGATGGAGGATGGGATCAATTATCGTCGGGTGCTACGGTAAAGCTGAGAGCTTCGGATATTGGTCACAATCAGCTTGGTGGTGAGTATGATCCTGATAGGTATCATATCTCGAATGAGGTAGAGTTAACGCTTACAAATATCGCAGGGCAGAGCAAGAGCTTCGCTTTAAGGTTAGATCAATTCGCTGCGCCATATATCAGCGATGAGTCGGTGATATACGACCCAACCACTGATCTATATACTTGGAATTGCCCTCTGGTAGCCGATATCAACCTAAGTTTGGGTGGCAACAATAGCGGAGAATTCATTTTCTCACCAACGGTCTACAACGCTCACTACAAATCGGGAGCCGAAGGTGTAGGTGATTGGAGCTGGTCGGTAGCACCCACCGAAGGTGACTGGCGTGGTGGATCTAACGGAGTTAGCTACGTGAAGAAAGCCTTCAAGGTTACCCCTGTGTCAAAGAGTCAAGACGATCAAACAATACTTCCTCAATACTATTTCAAGGTACTGGTCTACGATGACGATGCATTGATCCGAACTAATTGGCAAGCCTATTTCGATCTTAAGCTCTACAACGGAGCTGCCGAGAGAATCTTCTTTAGATTTAGACTCCGCCGAGATGATTAAACAAATATAGGAACGAGCAAATATTACTATTGCACAAAGGTCTGCATCCGTTTTAAGATGCAGACCTTTTTCGTACATGCTCTTTTCTTAAGCTTTGCGAAAGAAGCATGGATATTTGACGATTATAGTAAAATCATAGCATTTTTGGTCGCGAAAGCCCTTGTATGTGATAACTGACTGAAAATCTGAGGGGTTAGATATTTTTTCTTAAATTTTAAAATATTAACTCGCTGATTATCAGTGCAAATAGCACAAACAAGCGAAAGATGTAACAGAATGTTAACAAAAAAATTTTCGCACTACAAATCTTATTATTACTTTTGTGCCGTATTTCAGATTGATAGGAAAATGGAATTATTGGTTTCAAAACATAAGCGAAAGCATTTCTGCCCTGCATCACTGGGATTTCTCGGTAAGTATTGATTCAATACTTACTCTTGAAGATCTCCTGGTTTGATCGCTTCGCCTCTTCACCCCATGAGATTTTCAAAAGTTTTAAGATAAGTAACAAAATAAACAGATAACTTTTTTTATTAACTAAATCAAATTTCATGAAGAAAACTCTTCTTTTATTGGTAGCGATGATTATCTCTGTTGCATCTTTTGCACAGGTTACAACATCGAGTATCTCTGGTCAAGTAACCGACACTAACGGTGAGGCGTTGATCGGAGCAACTGTGATCGCTGTTCACACTCCATCTGGTACTCAGTACGGAGCTGTTGCTAACAACGACGGTTATTACTACATCAATGGTACACGTTCGGGTGGTCCATACTCTATCGAGGTATCTTACGTAGGTTGCCAAACTCAAATCTTTGAGAATGTCAACATTCCACTTGGAGAGAACTATTCTCAAAATGCTAAACTTAAGGATAGCCAAAACATTGATGCTGTTTATGTAACTTCTTCAGCTGCTGAGCGTTTCGACAACAGCAAGACTGGTGCAGCTACAAACATCACTACAACTGACATCGCAGCAATGCCTTCAGTATCACGTAGTATCACAGACATCATCCGTTTGTCTCCTTATTCAAATGGTACTAGCTTCGCTGGTGGTGACGGTCGTTCGTCGAACTTCACTGTTGACGGTGCTAACCTTAACAACAACTTCGGTCTTAGCTCAGCGCTTCCAGGAGGTGGTACTCCAATCTCTATCGACGCTCTTGAGGAGATCCAAGTAGTGATCTCTCCATTCGACGTTCGCCAAACAAACTTCATCGGTGGTGGTATCAACGCTGTAACTAAATCAGGTACAAACACATTCTCTGGTTCTGCTTACACATACTTCTACAACGAGAACATGCGTGGTAACACAGTTGATGGTACAGACCTTGGTGATCGTGCAACAGACGGAAGACAAACTTACGGTTTCACTTTCGGTGGCCCAATCGTAAAAGACAAATTGTTCTTCTTCACTAACTTCGAGTACGAGCTTCGTCCAACAACAGTTATCAACTGGTCAGCTTCTGAGAATGGTGTTTCTGACCCAGACAACTACATCTCTGAGACTTCAGTAGCTCAAATGGAGCTTGTTAAGCAATACCTAAAGGATGAGTATGGTTATGACACTGGTTCATACACTGACTTCCCTGCTGATGAGTCAAACATGAAGATTCTTGCTCGTATCGACTGGAACATCAACGACAACCACAAGTTGGCTCTTCGTTACAACTACACTAAGAACATGGCTTGGAACGAGACTAACGGTAGTTCAACTGCTGCTTCTTACCGTATGTCAAACTACAACCGTGTAGGTTACGAGTCAATGGTATTTGCTAACACAATGTACTCTATGGATAACGTAGTTAGCTCATTCTCTGCTGACCTTAACAGCCGTTTCGGTGACAAGGTATCTAACCAACTTTTGGTAACTTACAGTAATATCTCTGATATGCGTGGAAGTACTTCTGATCCTTTCCCATTCATCGAGATCATGGACGGTTACTCATACGATGCAGACAACAACAAGGTTCAAACTTTGGAGCCAATGATGTCAGCTGGTTACGAGCTATTTACATGGAACAATGGTGTGAACAACACTATCCTTAACATCAAGGACGATGTAACTTACTACGCAGGTGCTCACAAGCTTACAGCTGGTTTCAGCTTCGAGTCTCAAATGGCAAATAACTCATATATGCGTTATGGTACTGGTTTCTACCGTTATAGCAGCATCGAGGATTTCCTTTCTGGTGCAGCTCCTGAGACAGTAGGTCTTACACTTGGTTACGGTGGCGAGCTAAGCCCAGCTGCTGAGGTTCACTTCAACCAAGCTGGTCTTTACCTTCAAGATGATTTCACTGTAAACGAGAAGTTCAAACTTAACTTCGGTATCCGTTTCGATAACATCTTCTTCGACGAGGACGATATCGCAACTAACAGCGCTGTATTGGCTTACAATTTCGGTGGTAAATCAATCGACACTGGTGTATGGCCATCTTCAAATCTTCAAATCTCTCCACGTGTAGGTTTCTCTTGGGATGTAAACGGTGATGGTAGCGTTAAGCTTCGCGGAGGTAGCGGTGTATTCACAGGACGTATTCCTTTGGTGTTCTTCACTAATATGCCTACTAACTCTAACATGGTTCAAAACACTCAAACCATCTCTACTACTTACAACTCTGACGGTACTATCGCTACATCAAACTCGCTTTTGCAAAACTTTGCTGGTGGCATCGTAACAGATCCAAACGAGATCGCATCTCTTATGGGTATGTCAACTACTATCTCATCTGACACTGCAACTGCATCATCTACTATCGTAGGTATCGACCCAGACTACAAGATGCCACAAGTTTGGAAATCTTCAATTGCTGTTGACTACCAACTTCCAGTATCGTTCCCATTCACAGCTACTGCTGAGTTTATGTACACTAAGAACATCTACGCTTCAACTATCGTTAACTACGACATCAAAGATATTGACAGCTCTTGGGATACATTCTCTGGTTCTGACAATCGTTACATCTACCCAGATTCTTACTCTTACTATGGTCTTTCTGGTGGTGCTTGTGTTCTTACTAACACTTCTAAGGGTTACGGTTACACAGCTAACATCACTTTGAACGCTCGTCCAGCTACAAACCTTAGCTTGATGGCTGCTTACACTCGCACAGAGTCTCAAGAGATCAGTGGTATGCCAGGTTCTCAAGCGCTTTCTTCATGGCAAAACCTTTACTCGATCAATGGTGCTAACAACGCTGACCTTCAACGTTCACAATATGTTATTCCTGATCGTGTAATCGCTTCTGCAACTTACACTCTTCCTTACAAGTCTAACTTCACTGCTACTCACCTTAGCATGTTCTACTCTGGTTACTCTCCATATGGTAACACATACGTTTACTCAAACGATATGAACGGTGATGGTGTATCTTACGACTTAATGTACATCCCAGCTGACAAGAACGATATTCGTTTCGTATCAACTGACGATGAGAATGCTTACTGGTCATTCGCCTCTCAAGATAAGTATCTTACTAAGCACGCTGGTGAGTACGCTGGTTCTTACGCTGCTCGTGCTCCATGGGTACACATCTTCGACTTGCGCGTAGCTCAAGACTTCTACATCACTAAGGGCAAGAACACTAACAAGCTACAACTTGAGGCTAGCTTCTCTAACATCGGTAATATGTTGAACTCTAAGTGGGGTGTAACTCAAACTAACGCTGGTGCTAACTACGGTGCAGTACTTAAGTATGAGGGTCAAGACTCTGAGGGTTACCCAACTTACTCTACTAACGTTGATGCTGGTGCTTCTACTTACTCTTACAACAAAGCATACTACGAGTGCTGGTCAGTACAAGTAGGTCTTCGTTACTACTTCAACTAATTTGAAGATGATTCCCCAAGGGGTCTCGCTATATTAAAAAAGGCTAGCACATGCGTGCTAGCCTTTTTTTTTGCATTGTAATTATGATCTTCTACTCTGCAACAACGTTGGAATTGCTCTTCCAACTCTGCTCTAATCTATCGTATGAACTGCGACCGTACTCTCCGCCTTCGAAGCTCATCTTGTAGCTCTCTAGCGTCTCGAGCATTAGGCTCTTTATCTGCTCAGCGCCGGGACATGAGGTGAGTGGAGTTGTCTCTAAAGGATCGGCTATGATATCGTAATACTCCTCAACTCCTCGTTTGGTGTAGAGCTTATATTGATTATCCGAGAGGCTCAATTGCCCTTTATAGGCGAGTACAATAGGTTTTTCACGCTCGCGATCTTCTCCTCGAATCACAGGCATCAAGTCAACTCCATCTAATTCATGCTTACACTCCGCAGGGTCGATACCCACAAGCGAGACGATAGTAGGTAGATAGTCGCAGGTCACCGCCGGGAAATCAGTACGTCGAGGCTTCTCGACGTTCGAACCCCAATAGACAAAGCTAGGCACTCGCACACCACCCTCATAGAGGCTACGCTTGCGCTCGCGGAATCCTCCCGTTACGCCACCACCCTCTGCAGAGCAGTTCTCGGGACCATTGTCGCTGCAAAACATGATGATTGTGTTATCGGCAATACCACTCTGCTCGAGATAAGCGCGAAGCCTTCCCATTTGATCATCCATCGCCGTTACGCAACCAGCATAATTTTGGAAATCTTGGTTGTAATCACTATAGATCTTAGCATACTCCTCTCCCGCCACGCAAGGCTTATGTGGCGTATGAAACCACACCACCGAGAGGAAAGATTGGTCAGAACGGATACTGCGCTCGATAAATGGAATCACGCGATCCATAATCACGCGCGAGTCATCACCTTCGAGGTTGTCGGTCACTTTATCTCCATTAATATCCCAATAGTAGGTGCGATAATCAGCAAATGGCTCACCCTCCTTAAGGGCATTCCACCCCGTAGAGGATACTTTTACCTTAGGCTTTTTCATTGGATCCCAAGTAGGCACTTTCGACTCCGTGACAAAGGCATCATCGTAACCATGCAGCGATGGAGGATTAAGCTCCTTGGTATTTCCCTCGCGACCACGATTTGCATCATGTTCCGAGGCTGTTAGAGTTCCCAGGTGCCACTTTCCGAAGTGTCCCGTGGTGTAGCCTTCGGCCTTTAGAAGCTCGGGAAGTGTAATCTCCTCTGTTCTCAAGATTCCCGCATTGGCATCGAAAACACCAGTACGATAGGGGTTGCGACCAGTTAGAACACTCGCTCGCGTGGGAGAGCTAACGGCACAAGCCGAGTAGAAGCGATTGAAAATCACACCCTCGGCAGCCATTTTATCAATATTAGGTGTTTGGATCACCGTGTTGCCATTGAAACCAACATCACCCCACCCCAGGTCGTCACACATCACCAAAATCACATTTGGCTTTTGCGCAATCTGCTTACCTTGCGGGCCTTGGCAGCTGACAAAAGAAGCGGATACGACAGTTAGAGGTAGAGCACCAAAAATCAATCTTTTTGAATTCTGAATCATAAGCCTTAGAGTGCTGAGACGAAGTTATTGAAGTGAGGTGTCACATCGAGTGGATCCTCCATCTCAACTTGCAGTGTGCGGAATTTGGCGAACATCTCGTCTAATTTTGCGCGATAAGCTGGGTCGCTAGCCAAGTCGTTCATCTCGTGTGGATCTTCTACGACGTTGAACAGACGCACTAGGTTATATTTAGGATAGATCAACATCTTGAACTCCTTGTCGCGAACCGAGCGTTGTTGACCAGTGTATGCTCCATATACCACCTCACGAGGCTCAGCATCCGCTTCGCCTAGGGCAAGTGGAATGAGTGATTGGAAATCTACGGCGCTAAGCCCCTCGCTTCCTGCAAGATCCAAAGCGGTCGCCATCACATCTTGAAGATAGACTAGCTCGTCAACCTTTTGCCCTTTAGGGATTCCAGGACCAGCGAGGAACAAAGGCACACGCATACTTGCATCGTACATATTCTGCTTTCCGATAAATCCGTGGTCACCGATTGCGATTCCGTGGTCGGCAGTGAACATAATATAGGTGTTCTCCATCTTGCCAGATCTCTCCAAGGCATCCAAGATATCACCAATCTGCGTATCAAGGTGCGAGATCAGGGCGTAGTACTCCTGACGGTTCACCTTAACAGATCTCTCGGTACGTGGGAATGGAGCTAGGCGCTCATCACGCAGCGAAGTCCAACAGCCGATAGAGTCTTTGTAAGGGTACAGAGGCAAGAAGTTGTCGGGCATCGAGATCTCATCCAACGGGTACATATCAATATACTCCTTTGGCGCTTGACGAGGGTCGTGTGGAGCGTTGAATGCCACATACATAAAGAATGGATTCTCCGATTGTGAGGCCATATCAAGATACTCCACAGCGTCATCCTTAGTCACCTCGCTCCAGTGCTTTCCTCCTTCCCAGAAGCCTCCATACGAAGTGTCGTAAGGTTGCCACTTATCCTCCTCATCCTCCAAGAAGAGACGGTTATAGCAATCTGCTGCTTGATTAGGCATACCACCGCGGATATTCTTTGCATGATCGAAAACTTGATCCGCTGGAACATCTACGTGCCACTTACCGGTGATATATGTTTCATATCCTGCTTGGCTCATATATTCAGGCCATACAGTGTTGAAGGCTACCTTCTCGGCCGACTCCAATTGAGCGACATCAGTAGGCCAGTTTCTTGGTTGCTGAAGCTCTGGGATATAATTCGAGTGACGAGCTGCTGTCCAAAGATTTTCACCCGTTACGATCATCGCGCGACTTGCAGCCGATATCGCTCCATTCCAACCTCCTTGGTTAAAGGTGTGTGTGAAGTGGGTTCCGCTTGCCATCAAGCGATCGAGGTTCGGGGTCGAGATATTGTCCAAACCAGACGAGCCTAGACAGTTGTAGCAAAAGTCATCGGCGAAAATAAAAAGGATGTTTGGTTTCTCGACTAACGCTGCTCGCTTTGAAGGAGTGCCACACGATGGAAGTGCCGCAACAACTGGGAGAGCCAAGAGTGGGGTTAGTAAAACTCTGTTTCTCATAGATTATGGTTTTAGGTTGTTAAAATTCGGTAGATTAAGACAAAATTAGGAAAATTAATCCTAAAATCCGAATTTTGCGAGCATAAATCGAAAAGCTATGAGACAAAAAAAGGCTTGCCACGAAAGTGTGACAAGCCTTTTTAATTGTTTTATAAGACCACTGCAAAACACAAGTTTTGCTCCAACCCAGAGAGTGTTGATAGGTGGATGAAAATTTAAAGATGGCGTAAGGCTCTCTGAAGGAGCATACTAAAGTATGTGACTGAGGAGGGCTCTGCGGCATCTTTGAATTTTCGCCGCCTTGCAACGCTCTCGCTAGTACATATACTCATACATACTCTGACTCTTGTCATACTTCAAGTCCGAAAGTGACGATGCTTTCACTCCGATATTGAAGCTCCAACTCTTATAATATCCAAACGGAATCCACGAGAAGCTCATCTGCCAACAGTGCAAATCTCGATTCATGGAGACCTGCGTGGCGGAGATCTTATTATTTACAAAGTCGTAACTTCCGCTAAAGGTGACTCCCAGCTTATCGGTCAGGGTTGCCGAGCCGTTGAAGCCCAGCGTCTGCGTTATATTTGGCGTATATCCCGTTGTTCCGTTATTGGTGTAGGATATTCCATAGTTGACGCTATAATTAAATCCAAAGTTCCACGGCAGCGAGAAGTCATAATAGGTATTGGTCATATATTGCCGTCGCAGCGTGGGGTCTAGCCTACCGTAAGGGTCATAGAATGGGTTTTGGTACTCGGGCGGTGTTTGGTTAATATCGTTCACCGCACCTTGTCCAGATGAGCTTCTTTGACCCGATCTAAAGGTGTAACTAAACGACCAACTTGTCGAGGTGAGTCGACCTGGGAAGAATAATTGGTCGTAACGAACACCCTCGGGACTAACGCGATAAGGGTCGATACCCAAACTTAAGTTCACACCATAATTCTTAATGGTTGTGGTAAGCTTGACAGTATTAAGCGAGAATTTCATCGAATCGGCCAAGAAGTTATACGAACCACTAAGACTTAGTTGGTCGATGATCTTCACCTTCTTCACTCCCGAAGTATCACGTTTCGAGGCAACTTTAGCCTCCAGACTTTGATTCAACCCAAAGGTCAAAGACATTGATCGTCCGCTACTTGGCACACCATACGAGTTGTTAGAGTATGGTGAGTAGGTGGTGTAGTTACCCAGAGAGTCACTCTGGACAACTTTATAATATCCATACTTTTGGTCGCTGAAATCTGGCGCATATGAGACTCCCAACGATGGGGTCAAAGTGTGGCGGATCGCCTGCAACTTAGCCTTCGTATTTTTGTTTTGCATAGTTCCGTAGACCGTTGTCGAGG
This sequence comes from Rikenellaceae bacterium, assembly GCA_047172885.1. Classification (GTDB taxonomy): domain Bacteria; phylum Bacteroidota; class Bacteroidia; order Bacteroidales; family Rikenellaceae; genus Alistipes. Next base: position 11,766 of record JBCQVS010000006.1, read on the forward strand.
CACTTGCCGAGGCGCTATAATTGTAGAGTCTAAAGAAGCCATATTTCGGATCTAGGTACTCCACTTCGTTAGTCACTGGATTCCACTGGCGATTCTCCTCGGTAAAATACCAACGCTCCGTGTAGCTTAACGATGGCGAAAGATCGATATAGTCGAAGAGTTTGAACGATGCCGAAACAGGGATCGAGTGTTGGATACCATTGGTCATATCTTGGAGCGTCTGCTTGGTAAAGAACTCATCCTCGGTGGTTGTAACCGAGTTGGTCATTTTACCCGAGTAGGTCATCGAGATCTTCTCGTACCACTTCTCGCTACCGATCGACTCACCGAATTTGAAGGGGTAGAAGCGCGGAATACTAAGCACCACGGTTGGCAGACTCACCGAGATAGCCTCGGTTTGCGAGTTCTGCGACACTGATGCACTCGAAGAGAGAGAGATCGAGTTCCAATTTCGCGAGTATGAGATCGACGAGTTGGTCTGCGTAGCCAAGATATCGGACATCGAGGTTGCCGAGTATTTGCTATATCCACTCGTTGTGAAGTTCACCGAGGCCGAGAAGGTTGCATTGGGGTTAGCCTTAGCATCTTGTGAGTGAGACCATGTGATCTTTACCGCATTTTGCTTCGAGTAATCATCATCATCCTTCTCATTGAGTACAACGCTCGAATAGGTTCCCGAAAAACTACCTTTGTACTTGTAACGCTTAACGTAGGTCGACGAAGCCGATAGATCCCACGAGCCGTAAGAGTAGAGACTTCCAAGAAGCGTAAGGTCGAAATAATCGCCAAAGGTGAAGTAGTAACCCATATCGCGAAGGAAGAAACCCTTAGTTCCATCCTCACCATAGGTCGGCATCAAGATTCCCGATTGAGCACCCTGAGTAATTGGAAAAAAGGCCTCGGGAAGCACCAACGGAAAGAGTGGCACATCCTCCAATACCAAATACGAAGGTCCCATGATAATCTTCTTACCAGGGATCATTTTAGCTTGAGTCATCGCCAAATAGAAGTGAGGGTGGTCGGTACAATCGCAGGTTGTGTACTTTCCACCTAGGATATTGATCGCATTGTCGGGCATCTTCTTGACTTGGCTTCCCACCAACCAGCCATCACCCTCTTGGGTTGCTACACCTTGGATCTTCGCCTTGCCCGATTTGAGGTTGTAGGTGATCGTATCCATTGTGAACGACGAACCATTATCCGAGAAGACTGGCTTTTCGACCGTTGCACCAACTACGGTTGAATCGGGCGGCACACCATGGGCAAAGACCTCACGCGTATTCATGTCAATTCGCATAAAGTCGGCCGTAAGATTTTTATTTTGATAGGTCACATCGCCTTTATCGTAGATATAAACCTTCTTTTCTCGCACATCGTAGAAGAGTGAATCGGTATTTTTTCCTACAAGGATATCGTCCAAAAATGAACTACTTGAGCTCTTAGGCTTAGATTGTTGAAGCGTATCCGAAGGGATAGTATCTCGTCGTAGAGAGTCGCGCAGCAGAGCAGGAGCACGAAGAGAATCGCCCGCCATCATAGGTCGAACTACACGATCTCGCACAAAAACAGAGTCACGAATAGTGTCGCTGGCTCTAGCGATCGACGAGTCAAGGAGCTCAATTTTACGATCAACTCCAAAAACCAACTGCATCGACAGCGCTAAAAGCATCAATGAGATTATATATTTTACCTTTTTTGTTCCCAAAATATCAAAAAAAAATTATACCTTTGCCGACAAGTCGGCAAAACAGCAAGGAGGGTTACAATATCTATACTCCAAGCGTAAATAACAACCGACAAATATAGATAAAAAAAAGCATAAACCCCTGTTTTAAATAGTGAAAACCAATATTTTTTTACGCTCTATCGCTTTACTCCTACTTATCTTTGTAGCAAACGCTTCGCGCAGTGAGCTTATTGCACAAGGGGTGAAAGTTATCGTAATCGACCCCGGGCATGGTGGTTCGATCTCTCCTGGCGCTACCTATAAGGGTGTCATGGAGAAGAATTTGGTTTTGCCTATTGGGCTTAGGGTGGGTGAATTGATAGAGAAAAATCTCCCTGGCATCAAAGTGGTTTACACCCGCACAACCGACAAGGCTTTGGGCAAAACGGTGGTCGAGGATCTTAGAAACCGTACCGCACTGGCAAACAAGGCCAAAGGAGATCTTTTTGTCTCGATCCACGCCAACGCTGCAGCTAATAGCTCGGCTAAGGGAGTCGAGACGATCACCATGGGTGAAAGCTCAGTGGAGCAGCAACGTAGCGATGCGGTGATTTATGCCAACAACCGCGAAGATCTGGTCGATATGTCGGACGAAAAGACTGCGGCAATCGTAAGGGCTTATATCCAAAACCTGCAATTCACATATGGCGAGTATAGCCAAGCCCTAGCGCGTCTGATCCAGAAAAATTATGGCAATTACAACCGCACACTTCGCAAGGAGCGCCAGCAACTTTTGATGGTGTTGTATGGCGTTGATATGCCCTCGGTACTCACCGAAATTGGCTTTATGTCGAACGCAACAGAGTTCGCTTATATGACATCGAAAAAAGGTCAAGAGGAGATTGCACAATCAATCTACGGTGGCATTCGCGACTATGTAGAGATGATCAATGGAACGCTTGCCGCCAACGCCACCCCAAGAGTTGAGACGATAGTGGCCGATGCACCTTCGTCGCAGCAAGTTCAGAGCGCTGAGCAAGAGGCAGGGAAATATACAATCCAGATCCTCTCGTCGGGTAAAGTGCTAAAAGAGAACGACTCACAATTCAAGGCATATCGCAATGCGGTGTGGTATTTCGAGGGTTCGGGAAGCTATAAATACAAATATTGCGTTGGTCGATACTCAACTCAAGCTCAGGCAAAAGAGAAGCTAACGGAGGTTAAAAAATACTTTTCCGACGCTTTTGTCGTTGAATACTAAATGTAAAATAAAAACTAGACTTAAAATAAAATGAAAAGAGAGGTAAAAATTGGAATTTTCGCAATTGTGATTCTTTGTTGTTCGTGGGCAGGTATCCGCTTTTTGAGCGGAATTGATATCTTTAGTCGCAATGTCGATTATTACGTTCATTATGATGAGATTACAGGAATCAGCAGCGCAAGTTCGATTATGATCCAAGGCGTAAAGGTTGGTAAGGTGACCGACATTATTCTCGAGCCCGAAAAGAGCGACAAGGTGACCCTTAAGCTCTCGATCAAGCGACGTTTCCAGATCCCTGAGGATTCTAAAGCAACTATCTTCAGCCCTGGTTTGATGTCGTCGATGGCAATCGGAGTCGAGATGGGAAAGAGCTCTACAATGCTCAAAAAAGGGGATACTATTCAAGCAAATGTCGAAGCTGATTTGATGTCGATGGCGGCCGATAAACTTACCGAGGTGACCGATCTACTCTCAACGCTTGGTGCTGAGTTGAGCGTAACCATCACCTCGATCAACTCACTTTTGGAGAATAACGGAGGTAATATTGATGCGATGCTTTCGAACCTTAACACCGTTTCGGGCGAATTGGCCTCGATGCTTAAGAGCCAAAGCGACAATATCGAGAGCGCAGTTGAAGGCTTCGCTCAATTCTCGAGCTCACTTGGCGAAAGTTCAGAGAGTATCGAGACGCTTATTGCAAACCTAAGCTCGATCTCCGAGGAGTTGAAAGAGGCAGATATCGCCTCATCGCTTGGCGGAACACTCTCTGAGCTTAATTCAACACTTGGAGCAATCAACTCTGCCGAGGGTTCAGTGGGCAAACTTATCTACGATGAACAGCTCTACCAAAACCTTTCGAATGTGAGTGGCAGTCTCAACGAGCTACTCATTGATATGCAATCTAATCCAAAACGTTACGTTCACTTCTCACTTTTTGGAGCAAAAGAGCAGTAGTATTTACAAATAAACACAATGATATACCCCAAAAATTTCGAATCTAAGATAGGTTTCGATCGGGTTCGTGGTCAAGTTTCACAGCTGTGCACAATGGCCTCGGCAGTCGAAAAATTATCTCAGATGGGCTTCTCTACATCTCGCAAAATCATTCTCCGACGCCTCACACAAGCCTCGGAGATGCGCTCTATGTTGCTTATGGAGCAAGATTTCCCGACAGGCGACTATGCCGATGCGGGGAGTATCGTAGCGAAAATTTCAATCGAGGGAACTTTTCTCGACACCGATGAGGTTGCCCTTTTGCGTCGCTCACTCTCGATGGTGGGTGATGTTGTTCGATTTGTCCGCTCCAAGGAGGAGTCGGGATTATATCCATCTATCACTCAGCGCACTGCGGGGGTTAGCGCCCTGCCAGATGTGGTGCGAATGATCGACTCGATAATCGACAAATTCAATAAAGTAAAAGATTCTGCTTCGCCAGAATTGCACGATATACGCAGCCAAATTCGCCAGCGCGAGGGTCAAGCATCGAAGCGTCTGCAACAGATCTTGGCCGCAGCAAAGAGCAGTGGCGTAGTCGATGCAGATGCGCTAATCTCGATCCGTGAAGGTCGTGCAGTGATCCCAGTTGCTGCGGGAAATAAGCGCAAGCTGCATGGATTTATCCACGATGAGTCGGCTACGGGAAAGACTGTCTATATCGAACCTGTGGAGATTGTCGAGATCAACAACGAGCTTAAGGAGTTGCGATATTCCGAGCGCCGCGAGATCATCAGGATTTTGACTCAATTTACCGAGTCTATTCGCCCCGAGGCCTCTGAGATTGCAGCCGCTGGGGATTACCTAAGCGATATTGATCTCTTAAGAGCCAAGGCTCGTTGGGCAATTGCCAACGAGAGCGTTATGCCGATCCTCTCTGTGGATGATCGCCTAGTGCTGCGCAATGCTCGCCATCCACTCTTGGCGCAAAGCCTCAAGGAGCAGAAGCGCGAGATTGTGCCGCTGAACTTGGAGTTGGATCGCACGAAACATATTTTGGTTATCTCAGGACCTAATGCGGGAGGAAAATCGGTCTGTTTGAAGACCACCGGCATTATCCAATATATGTTCCAATGTGGATTTTTGGTCCCCGTTGGTGAGAACTCCGAATTGCCAATTTTCAGTTCGATTTCGATAGATATTGGTGATGAGCAGTCGATTGACAACGATCTTTCGACCTACTCATCGCACCTATTAAATATGCGAAATATGTTGTCGTCGGCCTCCGCCACTTCGCTTGTTCTAATCGACGAGTTTGGTTCGGGAACCGAGCCTGTGATTGGTGGAGCTATTGCCGAGGCGATTCTCGACAGGTTGCTCTCGAAGGGGTGCTATGGAGTTATCACAACCCACTATTCGAATATCAAATATTACGCTTCATCGACCCAAGGGATAGCCAACGGAGCGATGACCTTCGATGTTCAAAATATCCGTCCTCTGTTCCGCCTCGAGATGGGAAAACCAGGTAGCTCGTTTGCTGTGGAGATCGCCCGCAAGATTGGACTGCCCGAGGATATTATCCGCTCGGCAAGCGACAAGGTGGGTAGCGACCATGTAAATATCGAAAAGCAGCTGCGCGAGATTGCGCGAGACAAACGCTATTGGGAGCAGAAACGCGATAGAATCCGCCACACCGACCGCAAAGTCGAGGAGTTGGAGCAGAGCTATTCGGAGCAGTTAGCCAAAATAAAGGAGCAACGCGCGGAGATCATCCGCAGTGCTAAGGCCGAAGCGCAAGCATTGATTGCCGAGGCGAACAAGCAGATCGAGAATACAATCCGCACAATCCGCGAGGCGCAAGCCGAGAAGGAGATGACTCGCTTGGTGCGCAAAGATTTCGAGGAGTTCAAAACGAAAGTAGATGACGCTGACTCGAAAGGCGCAAGCGACGATATAGCTCGCGAAATGGAGCGCCTACGCCGCCGACGCGAACGCCGTGAGGAGCGCAAAGGCAAACGCGAGGAGCAGGCACAAAAGGAGGCTATCGAGATCAAGGCCAAACCCGCTGAGGCAACCGTTGGCTCTAAGGTGCGCATCACGGGCCAAGATATGTTGGGCGAGGTAAAGAGCATTAAGGGCAAAAAGGCGCAGGTCGCTTTTGGTCATATCCTAACTACGGTCGAGATCGCGAAGTTGGAGGTTGTGTCGAACAGCGAGTTTAAAAAGGTGACTCGATTATCTACCCCACGCTCGATTGTCTCGGTCGATATTTCATCTCGCAAGCTCAACTTCAAGGATAATATTGATGTTAGAGGTCAGCGAGCTTCCGATGCTTTAGATAGTGTGCAGAACTTTATTGACGATGCCTTGATGGTTGGAGTCGGCACCGTTTCGATCCTGCATGGTAAGGGTACTGGAGCTTTGAAAGAGGAGATACGAAGATATTTAAGAACGGTGCCCGATGTGGCTCGCGCAACGGATGCTCATGCCGATAGAGGTGGCTCGGGAATTACCGTTGTGGAGTTTGAACAGATGTAACGAGCTTTTAAATAATATAATATTATGAGATACAAATTGTCGAAAATAGCTGAGATATGCCTTGGTGAGCTAATTGGCTCGGATGGCATCGTCGAAGATCTGCTGACCGATTCACGCCGCTCGGGTGGAGGTGAGCAGACTCTTTTTGTGGCTATGAGTGGGCAAAATCATGACTCTCATAATTTTATCACAGAGATGCAGCGCCGTGGAACTAAGGCCTTTATGGTCGAGAGGCGTGAGGCGGCTGCATCAAGCGAAGCAAGCTATATTTTGGTTGAATATAGCCTCGCATCGCTTCAACGCTTGGCAGCCTACCACCGAGCTCAATTCTCGGGCAAGGTGATCGCTTTGGCAGGTTCGAATGGCAAAACGGTGGTCAAGGAGTGGTTTGCGCAGAGCTATACAGGTGGCGGGAAGTTATTCCGATCGCCTCGCAGCTATAATTCTCAATTGGGTGTTGCCCTCTCGATTTTGATGTGCGAGGGTGACGAGGAGGTTGCACTTATCGAAGCGGGAATCTCGCAACGAGGTGAGATGGAGCTGCTCGAGGAGATGATCCAGCCCGATGTTGTAGTGCTCACCTCGATTGGCGATGCTCACCAAGAGGGATTTGCGAGTTTGGAGGAGAAGATCGAGGAGAAGATGAAAATTGCCTCGAGAGCGAAACGAGTGATTTATCACAGCGCATACACCCCACTCGCTCAATATTTTAACTCATTCGAGTCACTTCCATTCTCATTGATTGATGCCGCCCGCGAGCACGGAGGCAACCAAACAGATATAATGTCACAAAGAAATTCGCAGGTCGTTGAAGCGATGCTCAAAGAGTGCGGATGCACTGCGTATTCGCTCGATAACTTCACCCCAGTTGCCATGCGATTGGAGGTCAAGGAGGGTTTGAACGACTCGGTGATTGTCAACGACAGTTACAATTCTTGCATCAACTCGCTCTCGATTGCTTTAGACACACTCAACTCTGTGGCAGCTTCGAGACCTACAACCTTGATCCTCTCGGAGATTCTCCAAAGCGGAGTTGCTCCCGAGGCGCTTTACGCAGAGGTTGCCAAGGTGATCGCAGCGGCAAAGGTCGACAGAGTGATTGGCGTGGGAGGAGGAATAAACCGCTATCTCGATTGCAGCTACTTTAGCTCGACCGATGAACTATTGGCAAAGATCACTCACGCAGATTACGCACAAAGGGCAATCCTTTTGAAAGGCAACCGCTCGAGTCGCTTCGAGAGGGTTAGCCATGCGTTGGAGCGAAGAAGCCACACAACGCGTTTGGAGGTGAATCTCGACGCAATGATCGCGAATTTGAACTACTTTCGTCAGCGACTCGCCTCGAAGACCAAGCTAGTTGCGATGGTCAAGGCTAGTAGCTATGGTGCAGGAGATTACGAGGTTGCCAAGACTCTCCAAGATCAAGGAGTCGACTACCTCGCTGTGGCCTTTGTCGATGAGGGGGTTACGCTTCGCGAGAGGGGAATTTCGATGCCCATCATTGTGCTCAATGCCGATGATGATAGCTTCAACCCGATGATCCAGCAGCGTTTGGAGCCAGAAATCTACTCTCTACGTTCGCTCAGCCAATTGATCGAGGCATTGGAACTCAATGGCGAGAGCCACTACCCTATTCATCTAAAACTCGACACGGGGATGCACCGCCTAGGCTTCGAAATCGAGGAGATCGAGGAGCTTTGCGAGCGATTAAAAGAGGCTGGTCAAAGAGTAAGAGTCTCATCAATTTTCACCCACCTAAGTTGCGCCGATGAGCCTCAAGGCGAGGAGTTTACTCGCAAGCAGATCGAGCTTTTCAACGACATGTACGAGCAGTTAACCGAGTCGCTTGACCACCGACCCATGCGACACATAGCCAACAGCGCAGCGATCGAAAAGTTCGAAGAGGCTCACGCAGATTGCTGCCGCCTAGGAATCGGCCTCTACGGTTTTGGACTCAGCGAGAAGCAGTTAACACCCATCTCGACGCTCAAAAGCCGCATTGTGCAGATCAAGCGCCACGCAGCAGGAGCGGCAATTGGCTACGGAGCAGCACAGACGACTCAGCGCGAAACTCTCGTTGCGACAATCCCAATCGGCTATGCCGATGGGCTCCGCAGAGAACTCAGTTGCGGAAATTGGTCGATGAGGGTTAACGGACAACCTGCACCGATCATTGGCCGAGTCTGCATGGATAGCGTAATGATCGACATTACGGATGTCGAAGGTGCTAAGGAGGGTGACGACGTTACAATCTTCTCACAGAGAAAAGGAAATAGAGCCAGCGATATGGCCAAAATTTTGGGAACAATCCCATATGAAATACTCACTTCTGTCTCTAAAAGAGTGAAGCGAGTTTATTTAAAAGAATAACGAACTATGAACGGAATATTATACCTAATCCCCTGCCCCATAGCAGACCAGGGCGATGTGTGGAGCGTACTGCCAGCAGCCAATAAGGCGATAATCGAAGAACTAGACTACTTTATTGTCGAGAACACTCGCTCGGCACGTAGGTTCCTCTCGAAGTGCAAAATCGGCAAACCGATCGAGAGCCTAGAATTCACCGAGCTCAACGAACACTCGCACTCGGGAATCGAGATCGAGAAGATGGTCGATCCAATCTCGGAGGGTCGCTCGGCAGGTGTGATCTCGGAAGCGGGTGTACCAGGTGTTGCCGATCCTGGAGCGTTGGTTGTCGAGGCTTGCCACAGACGAGGAATTAAGGTTGTGCCGCTAGTTGGTCCATCGTCGATCATTATGGCGGTGATGGCATCGGGACTTAATGGGCAGTCGTTCGCATTCAACGGCTACTTGCCAATCAAACCACCTGAGCGAGGCAAGGCGATACGCAACTTCGAGCGGAGAGCTCAGCAAGAGGGTCAATCTCAACTATTTATCGAAGCGCCATACCGCAATGTAAAGCTAGTAGAGCAGCTTCTTTCGACCCTTGCACCAAAGACAAAATTGACAATTGCGATGGATATTACAGCGCCAGAGGAGTACATCTTGACCCAGGAGGTTGAGAAGTGGCGACGTACAAAACTGCCTGAGCTTAACAAGCGACCAGCAATCTTTATTATTGGATAGCATTTTTGGTCTACATTTTGTGCTAGTATAGGTATAACGACAATAAATTTATTATATATGACAGAGGAAAAGGTTTATAATCAAGAGATTAACGGAGACGAAGGTTTTATTCCAGGTGAGGGTTATCCATCATGTGATGGCACACCTTGTGACAATATGGCAGGTGATGAACCTGCAGAAGAGGAAGCAACTGACACAGTGTCAGATAATGAGACTACTGCCGAGGCACCTCAAGAGGCAAAAGAGGCAGAGGGTCAAGATTGGCGAGATAAATTTTTGCGCCTCCAAGCAGAGTTCGATAACTACCGCAAACGCACACTGCGCGAGAAGATGGATTTGGTGCAAAATGGTGGTGCCGACACTCTAAAAGCATTCCTTCCAATTATCGACGATATCGACCGCGCAGTAGCTGCAATGGCCAAGAGCGACGATGTGGAGGCTATGCGCCAAGGTGTTGATCTGATCGCTGCCAAGATCAGCGAGATCCTTAAGCAACGCGGTGTTGTTGAGATAGAGGCTATCGGTTTGGAGCTCGACACAGACCACCATGAGGCTATCGCTCGCTTTGCTGCGGGAGAGGATCAAAAGGGCAAAATTATTGACGTTGTTCAAAAGGGTTACCTTATGGGCGACAAGGTGTTACGTTTTGCAAAAGTTGTTGTAGGAGAGTAAACGATGGCAGAAAAGAGAGACTACTACGAGGTACTTGGCGTGAGTAAAAGCGCCAATGCCGACGAAATAAAGAAGGCTTACCGCAAGGCGGCGATCCAATTTCACCCCGACAAAAATCCCGATAACAAGGAGGCAGAAGAGAAATTCAAGGAGGCTGCCGAGGCCTACGATGTACTTTCCGACGAGCAAAAACGCGCTCGCTACGATCAATTTGGCCATGCAGGAATGGGTGGTGCAGCTGGTGGCGGCGGTGGCTATGGCGGATTTGGCGGTGGCGGATTCTCGATGGATGATATTTTCTCACAATTTGGAGATATCTTCGGAGGACATTTCTCGGGCGGTGGCTCGCGAAGTGCTCGTCAGCAACCTAACCGCGGAAGCGACATTAGGGTAAGAGTAAAACTCACGTTGGAGGAGATTGCCGAGGGAGTGACCAAGAAGCTCAAGATCAGCAAGATGGTTGGTTGCGATCGTTGTAATGGCACAGGTGCTAAGAACGGTTCGGCCTACACCACTTGTCACACTTGCCACGGTTCGGGTGTTGTTTCGAGAATCGAAAATTCGTTCTTCGGACGAATCCAAACACAAGGAGTCTGCCCAACCTGTAACGGTTCGGGTAAGGAGATCACCGAGAAGTGCGAGAAGTGCGGTGGTGCTGGCGCTATCAAGGGCGAGGAGGTTGTAGAGGTACGTATCCCTGCGGGCGTTGCCGAGGGTATGATGCTCAAGGTTGCCGGTAAGGGTAATGCAGCCCGCCAAGGCGGCCCTAGTGGAGATTTGCACGTTGTAGTGACCGAGGAGGCACATCCAGAGCTTATTCGCGATGGAAATGACTTGATCCACAACCTCAATATCACCGTTACTACGGCTCTATTGGGTGGCACAGTGGAGGTTCCGACAATTGATGGTCGCGCAAAGATCAAGGTTGCCGCTGGAACTCACGCAGGAAAAGTTTTGCGCCTAGGTGGCAAGGGACTTCCTGAGGTGAACGGCTACGGACGAGGCGATATTTTGGTGGTTGTCGACATTACGATCCCAGATTCTTTGAATCGCGAGGAGCGTCGTGCAGTCGAGAAACTTGCCGAGATGCCATCGTTCAAAAAGGCCGCAAGCGTCGATACGCAGAATATTTTCGAGAGAATGAAGAATTTCTTTAGATAAAAAACAAAAAAACCATGAACGGATTTAAACCATTTAAGCGCAAGCCGAATCAATTTAAGTATACCCCACGCTTCTACGATCCCGAGAAGGAGGCTCGAGACCTTAGACGTGCGGAGCTCAGAGGTTCTCGCCCCGAGGGTGCGGAGGATGATGAGTATGTCGCAGGCGAGTATCTTATGCGACAGCGCGAGGCTCGTCAAAGTCGCAGAGAGAGCAAGCGCTCGAGTGGTAAATCCTTGTGGGTGATGATTATGGCCGTTGCGGTAATCTTCCTCTTGGCATATATGATTATGCCTCGCTTGGTGGCAGCCTTTGTTGGCTCGGAACCAAGGGTCGACACGAATGTCTATGAGGAGTTCGACCCATACGCACCAATTAGAATTGTGCCGAACGACTATAACGGCGAATAGAGAAAATTATGTCGGACAGAATTAAGCTACTACCCGATCTGATAGCCAATCAGATTGCTGCTGGTGAGGTGGTTAACCGCCCCTCGTCGGTGATTAAAGAGATGATGGAGAACTCGATCGACGCCGGTGCGAGTTGCATCATTGTGAACTTTAGAGAGGGTGGTGGCGATCTGATCCAAATTGTAGATGATGGTTGCGGAATGTCGCCTAACGATGCTCGGATGGCATTCGAGAGACACGCGACAAGCAAAATCTCGTCGGCCGATGATATATACAACCTCCACACCTTTGGCTTCCGCGGTGAGGCGTTGGCATCAATTGCCGCTGTCTCGCAGATCGAGCTTCGCACACGTCAGGAGAACGATGGTGTGGGCACTTCGACCACGGTCAATGGCGGAGAGTATCAGGGTCAGGAGCCGATAATGTGCGAAACAGGATCGCAATTCTTTGTGCGCAACCTTTTCTATAATGTGCCCGCTCGGCGTCGTTTTATGGATCGAGTAACCACCTCGACAAACCAGATTAAGGCTGATTTTAAGCGCATTGCGCTCTGCAATCCCGATATTCACTTCGAGCTCTATTCCAACGACTCGCCAGTTTTCAACCTGCCTCGAGCCTCGCTAGCGGGTAGAATTGTCGACGTTGTAGGCCGCTCGATCAAACAAAATCTTTTGGAGATTCACACCGACACCTCGATAGCCAAGCTGCGAGGATATATCGGTCGACCAGCAGCTGCCAAGAAGACCAACAACGATCAATATTTCTTTGTCAATGGTCGATTTTTCCGCTCTCCATACTTCACTAAGGCGATCCTCAAGGGTTACGACAAGTTGATCCCTGTGGGCTCGACACCTTCATATTTTATCTATATCGAAGTCGATCCAGAACGCATTGATGTCAACGTTCACCCTCAAAAGATCGAGGTGAAGTTTGCCGACAACGACGATATTTGGCAGATTATAGTGGCGGCCGTTCGCGAGACATTGGCCAAAACTGGCGCTGTGCCGATGATGGATTTCGACAATGATTCACCAATTGAGATTCCCATTATGCAGAAGCATGAAGTTGTTAAAGCTCCCGCGGCATTTTCGTCGGGAGGATATAATCCATTCGATGAGGGGTATGTTGATCCAACGGCACCAGATCCGAATGTTGATTTCACTGGCTTCGATGTGCCGTATAATATTGGTGATGAGCTAAATAGCCAACCCAAGAGAAAACAGAGCGAGTTGAAGGATGGCGCCTACGCCTCGATGATCGGCAGCTTCGGAGCTGATATCGCCTCGCAACACGTAGCCAGCTCATCGTTTAGCTCGTCAGATTTCGAATCTTTCGAGTCGGAGGCAAACATTGAGTCTCAGACGAATGAATCGGAGATGATCGAGAGCAGCGGTTTCGACAGCTCATCGTTCGAATTTGTCGAGTCCTCAGCAGCTCCTACGCAGATAAAAATCGTGGAGCCGATGCAGCAAGTTGAGATCCACTCGGTGACAGCCCTAGGTGGCGGATATGCCTTTATGATTGCCGATGGTGGTGCTGTGATTATGGATGTGGCTCGTGCTAAGGAGCGGGTGTTGTATGATCAATATCTACGCGCTGCAACGGGCGGAGCTGCTGTAAGTCAGCAACTTCTGTTCCCCGAGAGGTTGATCCTCTCGCACGATGAATACTCGACTATCGAGGAGCGAGTGATGGATTTTGTGGTGGTCGGTTTCGACCTGGATTTCCTCGGAGGCGACTCGGTGGAGGTAAAGGGAATTCCGCCCGAGATTAAGCGAGACGAGATCGACAAGCTGCTATACGAACTTATCGAGGCGGCAGCAACTCCCGAAGAATTCCTCGACCTTAGGCGAGATAAGATGGCGAGGATAATGGCCAAAAACGGTGCGGCAGTGGCTCACCGAGGATTGAGCATCGAGCAGGTCAAACTGCTTGCCGAGCAGCTCTTCCAAAGCGGAAATATAGCTCACTCACCAAGTGGAAAACCTCTGGTGTGGCAGATTTCACAAGCCGAGATAATGGATAAACTCCGCTAAAAAAAAGAAACAGAAATTTAAGTAACGTAGAAATATTATGAGATCACTTCGTTCGTTTGCGCCTCCCGTGGTGCTGAACCTAATTATCGTAAATTGCTTGGTATTGATGGCAACCAACCTCTTGGGGTTCGATATTTTATATAGATTCTTTGCCCTTTGGGGCCTCGAGTCGCCACTCTTTAAACTCTATCAGGTGGTGACATATATGTTTATGCATGCAAATCTTAACCACTTGTTTTTCAACATGTTCTCACTCTGGATGTTTGGTAGAACCTTGGAGCAGGTGATGGGTCAGAAGCGATTTTTGACATATTACATGGTCTGCGGAATTACAGCTGGACTAATTCAACTTGCCGTGAGTGCCGTAACCCACGACTTAGCTCCTACGGTCGGTGCTTCGGGTTCGGTCTTTGGACTTCTGCTCGCTTTTGGTGTGATGTTCCCAAACACAGTTATTATGCTGCTTATCCCACCTATCCCCATCAAGGCCAAATGGTTTGTGATGATCTACGGTGTTATCGAATTGTTCCTTGGGGTTAGTGGTCGACAAATTGGTGTGGCTCACTTCGCTCACTTGGGCGGTATGATTGGTGGATATATTCTACTTATGTATTGGAAACATATTAATAATTCGCGCAGATAATGGCAGAGGTTTATTACGATAGCTTCGACAGGAAGCAGAAAAAACGCTCTCTCATTGGCATTATACTCGACGTAGTGATGCTAGTGGTTAGCTTGCTCTGCTTTGTGGCAATATCGCTTACACTCGTCACCTCGTATTACGATCCCGCGAAGAGTTGGCTCTTTCCAGTGATGGGGCTGATTACCCCTGCTGTATATATCGCAACGCTGCTTCTGGCGCTCTATTGGGTTATCCGTTGGCGACTGCTCTACGCCTCGCTGTTGATCTTACCGCTACTCGTTGGCATTCCAGGCATCTCACGATACTACAAAATCGAGACCTCGAAAGTCTACGCAGAGCCTTCACGCAGAGGCACTATTCGCCTCACCAGCTACAACATCCGCGAGTTTGTCAACGATGATCAGCAGCTATCAACGCGCGAGATGGCCGAATATTTCGATGAGCTGAAACCCGAGGTCATCTGCCTTCAGGAGTTTGTCCCAAAACGTATGAGCGAGGAGGATGAGCCCGAAATATTCAAAAAATATAATCGCGTAAAGCTCAAGGAGCTCGCGATATTTACTCGATACAATATCCTTGACTCGAGCGAGAATCTAATCTCTGAGGAGGATGATAGCGGCTGCGCCATGTGGGCCGACCTACAAATTGGCACAGATACTATTCGCCTCTATAACATACACTTACAATCTACAGCGATCACCGTATACGACAACGACTACATCAGCAATATGGAGTTTATCAGCGACTCGCTCAGCGACGATCGCTTTATGAGTATGCTCTCGCGATTCCGCCAAAGTGCGATAGGTCGCTCATCGCAGGCCGACACTGTGGCGCTCAGCATTAAGGAGTCACCTCACCGCGTTATCGTCTGCGGCGATTTCAACGATACCCCCAATTCGTACACCTATCGCAAGATCGCCCATGGACTTCAAGATTCATTCCAGGAGGCTGGCACAGGTTACTCTTACACCTTCCGCGGCTTTATGAATCTGCTGCGTATAGATTATATCTTGGTCGAGAAACCAACTCAAGTACTCTCATACGAGGTTACCGACTCTCTGAGACTCTCAGATCACTTGCCAATAACAACAACCCTTAAACTATAACTATTATGATCTTAGATTCTATCAAAAATGCAGAGCTATACTACTCTGTATCACCACGCTTGAAAAAGGCATTCGAGTACATTCAATCAACTGATCTTGAGGCATTGGCCGAGGGTCGCTACGAGATCGAAGGCAGCGACATCTTTGTAAATATCGTTGAGCGAGACCTTAAAACCACCGAGGAGGCTAAGCTTGAGGTGCACAACCTCTATGCTGATATTCAGATCGTTGTTTCGGGCGACGACGAGGGATTCGGATATATCGAGCGCTGCAAACTCCAAGAGCCTGCCGGCGAGTTCAACACCGAGAAGGATATTCAATTCTTTAAGGATGCACCTCAGACTATCTACTATATCCGCCCTGGACAGTTTACTCTTCTTCTACCTGAGGACGCTCACGCTCCACTTATTGGCTCTGGACGAGTTAAGAAGGCTGTGGTTAAGGTTCTTTTGTAATTTCTTACGTTTAAGACGTTTCTTACTGCCCTAACGCCGGGCGGGCGGTGCGAGCCGCACGGGCAGTTTTTTCTTGCGATTTTGGCTTAGAGCTTTGCTCTAAGTTTTACCCCTCTAGTAGTTGGTTCAAATGAATTTGACCAACTATTAGAGGGGTAAAATTTTTCAAACGCTTGGGAGCGTTTGAACCCAAATCGAGGTTGTACCACTCTCTCTATCAAAAACCTTGATGCGACTCCTTTTCACGTCATCCCAGACTCCTTGACCCGATCTTATTTCGCGTCATCCCAGACTTGATCTGGGATCTACAAGAGCGAGTGGTTGTCAACAACGTATGCCAGCAGAGTAGCAGGGTTTGTAGATCCCAGATCAAGTCTGGGATGACGTGAGAAAAAATCTGATCAAGGAATTTACAATGGCGATAATCGCCTATAACAAACAGGTATAAGAGTCCTCAAGCACCCAAGCGCCCCAAAAGCACTCTACTCCATGCCAAAGATATTAAATCGAGCCAGCACCTTAGATTTTCGCTCCAAGATATAGAACTCCATCGACAGCAGCAGCAGTGCCAAGGCGATAAGATATTGAAATAGCTCGTTATACTCCTCGAACTTCACGGTCGAGAGTTCGCCTTTTTCCAGATCATTGATGGTGCGGATCACCTCCTGGAGGCCGATATCCTGCTTAGTAGCTTTCACATATCCGCCTTCGCTGATTGAGGCGATTTGGTCGAGCATCTCCTCGTTGAGCTTTGTGACAACCATGTTGCCATCCTGGTCATTGATATATTCGCCATTGATTCTAATGGGAGCTCCCTCGGGGGTTCCGATACCGATGGTGAAGATCTTAACACCCTGAGCCTTAGCTCGCTCGGCAGTAGCTATGGCATTATCCTCATGGCTCTCACCGTCGGTGATCAGGATAATCACCTTACTTGCTTTGCTCTGCTCCGAGAAGGAGAGTAGCGCGAGGTCGAGCGCCGTAGCGATAGATGTACCCTGCTCACCCACCAAGTTTGGCGAGAGGCGGTTGACAAATGCTGCGGCCATGCGGAAGTCCGAGGTGATCGGAAGTTGCACCGAGGCATCTCCCGCGAAGGCGATAAGTCCCGCACGGTCCTGCTTCATCCCCTCGAAGAGGCGATTTATGGCATACTTGGTGCGCTCGAGTCGGTTAGGCTCGAAATCCTCGGCCATCATCGAGTTCGAGACATCGACCACGAACATCATCTCGACACCTTGCGCAGTCTCCTCACGCAGCTTCGAGCCCAGTTGCGGACGTGCAGCAGCAAAGACCAGCGATGAGAATGCACATAGCAGTAGCAGCCCCTTGAATCGAGGGCGCCAGCGCGAAACATCGGGAGTTAAAAACGAAATGATCTCCGGATTTGCGAAGCGAGCCAAGCGGCGACGTCGTTGCAAAGTTGCCACCATAAAGAGCAGCATAAGTGCTGGAATAAGCAGCAGGAGATATAGAAATTGTGGATTTGCGAAACGAAACATTAGGGTAATCTTTTAAGGATTAGTGAATTAAGTAGAGCCTCTACTATGAGCACTCCCAAGGCTATAAGCAACCACATAAGGAACTTCTCGTGATATGTAGTGAAGTCAGAAACCTCCACTTTGCTACGCTCCATTTGGTTAATCTGATCATATACATCCTTGAGCTTATTCATGTTTGTTGCACGGAAATACTCACCTCCAGTGCTCTCGGCAATTGAGGTAAGAGTCTCTTCGTCGATCTCCACGGGCATCTGCACATAGTCGACGATATTTCCATACATATCCACGCGAGGATAGGGCGCAGTGCCCATCGAGCCGACTCCAATGGTGTAGACCTTAACATCCATCTCCTTGGCGATAGCTGCGGCGGTCAAAGGGGCGATCTCACCTCGGTTGTTCACACCATCGGTAAGCAGGATGATAACTTTACTCTTAGACTCGCTCTCGCGTAGGCGGTTGAGTGCCGTAGCCAAGCCATTACCGATTGCGGTTCCATCCTCGATCACTCCACTGCGAATTCGCGAAAGGAGCGTTTGCAGAGTTGCCTTGTCGGTTGTAAGAGGCGATTGAGTAAAGGCCTCACCAGCGAAGACCACCAGACCAATGCGGTCGCCTGTGCGATCTCCGATAAACGATGCTGCAACCTCCTTGGCCGCAGTGATACGATTAGGCTCGAAGTCGCGAGCAAGCATCGAACCCGAGATGTCGATGGCCATCATAATGTCGATACCCTCGCTCGAGACGTTTTGGTGCTCCTCGATATCTTGAGGTCGAGCCAGCGCCACGGTGAGCAGCGCAAAGGCTATCATTCGCAGCACGAAGGGCACGTGTCGCAGGTAGTAGCGAATAGTGCGTGGAGCTTTGTAAAGGCTCTTGACGGTCGATACGGTGATGGTCGCTCCACCCTGCAAAGTGCGATAGATGTAGTAGCCTACCATCGGTAGTATAAGCAGCAGAAGCCACAAAATATGGGGGGATGCAAAGTGCATATAACTGTTCATAATAATTCTGTTTACCAATTTTTACGACCTCTAACCACAACGCCTTTGCCCTTCTCCTCTAACTTCTCTTGGGTCTTATCCTCCTGAGCTTGGATGGCATCCAGCATCTGTTGCTGCTCTTGAGGTGAAATTTTGCCTTCCGAGCTTTGAGGTTGTTGGGGTTGCTCTTGCTCATCTTCGCCATCACCTTGGTTTTGATCTTGCTCCCCGTCACCTGGATCTTGCTCCTGATCGCCCCCGTCGTTTTGATCTTGGTTTTGATCGCCCTCACCGTTTTGGTTTTGGTCTTGGTCTTGATCCTGGTTTTGATCTTGGTTCTGGTCGTCGCCACCGCCACCGCCTTCATTCTCTTGATCCTCTAGGAGTTTCTTGGTGTAGGCGTAGTTGTATTTAGCCTCTTGATCTTCGTGATTCAGACGGATTGATGATTTGTAACTCTCGAGAGCCTCTTGGTACTTCTGCTGCATAAATTGGCTGTTACCAAGGTTGTAGAAGAGATCGGCGCGGTCCGCATCGGTAGCTAGGCTATCCACGGGCATACTTGCATACAGCTCCTCGGCTTTGGCATACTGCTCATCTTTATGCAGAGCATTGGCGTAGTTATAGAGCACTTCGAACGACTCGGGAGCTACGCTATATGCTTTGTCGTAACTCTCGATAGCTTTTTTAAACTCATTTTTGTTGTATGCCCTGTTTCCTTTGCGCACCAAACCGCGTTCGGGAAGCTCCTGAGCCGAAAGGCTTAGGGTGAAAAGGGTTACAACGATCGTTAATATGTATCTCATAGACTCTATTTTAACTTAGTTTTACCACCATTGACATCGAACAACTCCTCCTCGGCATTGGGATCAACCTCCTCTTGGATTTTGGTCTCCTCGACAAAGTAGTATGCTCTGAGGTAGTGAGCCTCGTTGGCCTCACTTTCGGGGGTTGCCTTGGCAAATTTCACAAAGTCGGCTTCGCGAAGCAGCGCTGTAAGATCCATGTTGCTCTTTTTCGAGATCTCCTCACTTTTCATCGCCGAGATAATCTCCTCGGAGGTCATCTCCATCGCTGCCACACCAAAGCGGCGCACGATATAGTGACGCAGGATATCCGAAAGCGATGAGTAGTACTCCTTGAACTTCTCGTTTTGCCACAACTTTTGATTGTGCAGCTCCTCCAAAGCGTTGATCGCCTCTATGT
The DNA here is from genome assembly GCA_047172885.1 of Rikenellaceae bacterium. Lineage (GTDB taxonomy): Bacteria > Bacteroidota > Bacteroidia > Bacteroidales > Rikenellaceae > Alistipes. The sequence continues at coordinate 31,422 of JBCQVS010000006.1, forward strand.
GAGGTGGAGGTGGCGGAGTAGGTTTAAAGATATCACGTAAGCGTTTGCCTCGAGCCACCAATGCACGATTCACAAAGTAGATAATCACCGCAATGAGAATCAAAGCCAAGAGAGTCCATTTCAAATATCCCTTGACCTCGACAAAGCGGAACGGCATTGCGCGTTGACCCTTCAGATCGTAGATCGACTGCGAAGTGGAGTCGATTTGGAAGGTGTGCACCACCATTCTTATTGAGTCCGACTTTAGGGTGTCCACGATATTTTTGTCGAGATAGAGCGCTTGGGCCACACCTAAATTTATCTCACCATCCTCGAAGGTGGTGAGCGTGTAGCGTTTACGCAGTTTCAAGCGCCGACCATCCTGCTCCAAAGTATCAATTGGCAGCGACTCGATAAATTCGATTACATCTCCCTCGTTTGATGAAAATTCGGGGAACTCGACCACTTGAACCATATCTCGCTCCACGATAATCGAGTATGTAAATCTATCACCGATACCTACGCTATCTTGCTCTATACGCGCCTCGATAGTTGGTCTTTGTGCCCACGCACTGCCAACTGCCAGCACTGCACATAGGGCAAAGATCGCAGATCTAACTCTTTTTACATTCATCGTTGTTTAAACAATTTTATTAGTTCAACTACATAGTCACTCTCGGTCGAGATGGTCGCCGTGTCGATTCTATTGTGGCTCAATGTTCCAACAATATCATCGCTAATGACTTGCCAATTCTTCGCGTAGTGCTCTCTAACGGCCTTTGACGAGGTGTCGACCCAAACTTTCTTGCCACTCTCGGCATCTTTGAGCTCGACGATTCCAACGTTTGGAAGCTCCGCCTCACGAGGATCATAGACTCTAATACCTACCAAATCGTGTTTCGAGCGAGCGATCTTCAGAGCATCGTTCAACACCTTCTTATCGGCATTTGAGCTTAAGAAATCCGAGAGGATAAAGGTTGTGCAGCGCTTCTTGTTCACATTCGAGAGGAATCTAACGGCCTCAGAAATTGCCGTACCCTTCGACTCGGGGGTGAAGCTAATAAGCTCGCGGATGATCATCAAGATGTGGCTCTTGCCCTTCTTGGCAGGGATAAACTTCTCGACCTTGTCGGAAAAGAGTATACAACCCACCTTATCGCTATTTTGCGCCGCCGAAAAGGCCAACACAGCTGCGATCTCGGTGATAACATTTTTCTTGAGTCTCTCGCCAGAACCGAACATTCGCGAACCACTTACGTCGACCATAAGCATCATCGTTAGCTCGCGTTCTTCTTCGTAGACCTTGATATATGGCTTCTCGGAGCGGGCTGTAACGTTCCAGTCGATGTCACGTACATCGTCGCCTGCGCGATACTCTCGCACCTCGGAAAACGACATACCTCGCCCACGGAAAGCAGTGTGATACTTTCCAGCGAAGATCTCGTTGGAGAGCCCTCGAGTCTTAATCTCGATTTTGCGGACTCTGCGGAGGATATCTGTTTCAGCCTCTATGATTGCCATTATGGTACAATTACGTTGTTAAGAATTTCGGTGATAATATCCTCCGATGTGATGTTTTCGGCCTCAGCCTCGTAGCTTAGACCGATACGGTGACGCAAAACATCATGGCATACAGCGCGTACATCCTCGGGAATTACATATCCGCGGCGACGGATAAATGCGTAGGCTCTTGCCGCCTTAGCTAGCGAGATACTTGCACGAGGTGATCCACCATATGAGATCAAGCTGCGAAGATTCTCCAAGTTGTATTCAGCTGGCTCACGCGTTGCGAAGATAATATCGACGATATACTTCTCGATCTTCTCGTCCATATAGACATCCTCGACAACTCTACGAGCCTTGACAATATCCTCTGGCGAGATTACTTTGCTCACTTCGGGGAAGCCTCCGCCATTGAGGTTCATGCGCATGATATCTCTCTCCTCTTGCTTTTTAGGGTATGTGATACGCGCTTTGAGCATAAAACGGTCAACTTGCGCCTCGGGAAGCGGATAGGTACCCTCTTGCTCCAGCGGGTTTTGAGTTGCTAGCACCAAGAATGGTTGTGGAAGTTTGTAGGTTTGATCGCCTAAAGTCACTTGGCGCTCCTGCATCGCCTCCAAGAGTGCCGATTGCACCTTAGCTGGAGAACGGTTGATCTCATCGGCCAAAACGAAGTTGGCGAAAACTGGTCCTTTTTTCACAACAAACTCCTCGCTCTTTTGCGAATAGATTAGCGTACCGATAAGGTCAGCTGGCAAAAGGTCGGGAGTGAATTGGATACGCGAGAAGTCGGCATCGACAGCTTTAGCAAGGGTTGTGATCGCAAGAGTCTTTGCCAATCCTGGAACTCCCTCCAAGAGGATGTGTCCGTTTGAAAGAAGGCCAATTAGAAGAGTATCAACTAGGTGACCTTGGCCGATGATCACTTTACCCATCTCGTTACGTAGTGTGTCTACAAAAAGGCTTTCGCGTTCGATACGCTCGTTAAGCTCTTTAATGTTAATTACTTCGCTCATTGAATTACTATTTTATTGTTTTAAATTTTGCACTTTTTAGTGGTTATACCTAATTTATATAACGATTCTACTTACAAATTTATTATTTTTTTGGCAAATAAAAAATAGTTGATCTAATTTTAGGCCAAAATATCTAGGAAAGAGATTTATTTGAGATAAAGATGTTGAAAAAATTTGGAATTTAAATTTTTCATTTCTACCTTTGTCATTAGCAAGAGGGGGTTCTGGCCTGTAAGAGGGTTGGGATTCTTTATTTTTATTGCTTTATTGAACCCTAATAATGTTAAAGTAAAGTTATGGCAAACGAAATTATCTACCTCACCGCTGAGGGATATAAAAGACTCAAAGACGAACTCGATCATATGCGCTCGGTGGAGCGTCCTGCAAGCTCTGCGGCAATCGCTGAGGCTCGCGACAAAGGCGACCTTTCGGAGAATGCGGAGTATGATGCTGCGCGTGAGGCTCAAGGCTTGCTCGAACTTCGCATAGCTAAGGCCGAAGCGGTCATAACCAATGCTCGAATTATCGACGAGAGCAAAGTAAACACCGATAAAGTGCAGATCCTCAACAAGGTGACTCTGCTCAACCATAATAACAATAAGCAAGTTGTATACACCATCGTTTCGGAGAACGAGGCGAATCTTCGCGAGGGTAAGTTGGCGATCGGCACTCCAATCGCTAAGGCTCTTTTGGGTAAGAAGAAGGGTGACAAGGTTGAAGTGACTGTACCTGCGGGAACTATCAAGTTGGAGATTCTCGATATTTCGATCTAGGATCGAGGTTACTCAAATAAAAACCACTCGGTGAGATTCACTGGGTGGTTTTTTTGTTATTGCAGCTCTTTGAGCTGCTCGCCCTCTGCGCATTTTTGTTCCAAAAATGCTTTTTTATTCAGGGAGGGCGAAAACAACTCGCTTACGTTGAGGACTGCGCCTAATGCCGGCGCGGGCACCAAACAAGTTTGGATCCAAAACTTCGTTTTTGAACCTACAAAAAAAATAGGTCGACCTTCACAAAAAGATCGACCTAGCCACTCAAAGTGGTATTATTTAGGTTGGTTGGTTCTACTTGATGCGCTCGTAGTACTCACGGGTGCGAGTATCGACGCGGATCTTGTCGCCAGTACCGATGAAAAGTGGTACGCGAACCGTAGCGCCAGTATTAACCGTAGCTGGTTTCAATGAGTTTGTCGAAGCGGTATCACCCTTCACACCTGGCTCAGTGTAGGTAACCTCCATATCCACAATCGGAGGAAGCTCAGCAGAAAGTACCTGCTCCTTCTCGGTGTGGAACATAACCTCAACGATTTGACCATCGGCCATAAGGTCGTAGTTTGTGATAAGATCCTTGTCAATGTTGATCTCCTCGAAAGTCTCAGTGTGCATAAAGTGAGCACCCAAATCATCCTCGTAAGTGAATTGGTATGGACGACGCTCGATGCGAACGATCTCGATCTTTACACCAGACGAGAAGGTGTTATCTACTACACGACCATTCTCCAAGTTCTTGAGCTTCGTGCGAACGAAAGCTGGACCCTTTCCTGGTTTTACGTGTTGAAATTCTACAATTTGGTAGGTTTTTTTATCTAGCTCGATGCACAAACCATTTTTGATATCAGCTGTAGTAGCCATTCTATTATTGATTTTTAAGTTATTATTTCGTTGAACGTTAGACAAAGGTAAAACTTTTTGGTGAAAAATAAAATATTTCTCACATTTTTTTGCCAACCCACTCTTTTCTAGGGCACTCAACGCCTGCCATATCGACCACTCTGCGCGAGAGATTCATCGTTAGCTCTTCTATGGTCGACTCGCCATTGTAAAACGAGGGTGAGGCTGGCATAATGACAGCGCCAGCTTCAGTAAGCAGGGTCATATTTCGCAGGTGAACGAGCGAAAGAGGGGTTTCTCGCACCAAGATCACCAATCGCCTACGCTCCTTGAGCATCACATCCGCCGAGCGAGTGATCAGAGAATCGGAGACTCCCGAGGCGATTCTGCCAAGGGTTCCCACGCTCGATGGGGCGATGATCATTGCATCGAAGCGAGCCGAACCACTTGCTGTGGGGGCAAACATATCGTCGGCTCCATACTCCACAATCCGCTTATCTTGAGGCAATTCAACACACTCATATTTTGCAACATCCGCAGCTGAGCGGCTCCGAATCAAAGCCACCTGGTCGACCTGCGCACTTTCGAGCAGCAGCGAGAGAATCTGCCGAGTGTATATCGCACCACTGGCGGCCGTTTGTGCAACTATAATTTTCATCTATATACTCCTTAAAAATTACTCAATCACCTTGCACTTCAGCCCCAAAGCTTTGATCTTGCTGAGCGTACGAGGCAGAGCGTAGCTAAGGTTTTTGAACGCCTTATCGCTATCGTGAAATACAATTATCGCTCCCGGATCAAGGTATTTGGTCACATTCTCCAGGCACTTCGCGGGGGATAGTTTACGGTTGTAATCGCGAGAGAGGACATTCCACATAATAAGTCTATATCGCTCGCTAAGCATCCTCACCTGCGAGGGAGTTATTTGAGCGTATGGAGGTCGAAACAGCTCGCTATGGATCAGATCGTTGGCAAAGTCGACATCCTCGACATAACGCTCGAGCGACATATTCCACCCTTTCTGGTGCGAGTAGGTGTGGTTACCGACTTTATGCCCAGCATCCACAATGCGCTGATAGAGGTCAGGATACATCTCAACATTCTTTCCCAAGACGAAAAAAGTAGCTTTGGCATTGTACTTGTCCAGTGTCGATAAGATCCACTCGGTCACACCTGGGGTTGGGCCATCGTCGAAGGTTAAAAATACCCCTTCGTGGTCCTCGATCTCCCAAATTAAATTGGGCATTATTCGTCGAATTAACTTTGGTGCTGTGATCCTCATGCTCGTGCCTAATTGATGAGCAAAAGTAGGAAATAATCTATTTATATGCAAATTATTGCAAAATATTGCCTATATTTGCACTAAGTAGACTTGTGGTAGGGTCAAACGAAAAATTAAAGATGTTATGAAAAATTTCAATCAAATTGTAGCGGCGCTGCTGCTGCTCATCTCTTTAAGTGCGTGTGATGCTCTTCGCTCAGCAGCCACACACAAAGTAACCTCGCAGGGTTCGGCCTATGAGCTTGTTGTGATTTGTAATCAACCTGAGTGGGATTCTCAGTTGGGTGATACGCTTCGCACGGTGCTCTCGGGGTATATTCCCTACCTTAATCAAGAGGAGACCTATTTCGATGTTCTGCGCGTTACCAACAATAGCTACTCGGGGCTGATTGCGCGTCACCGCAATATCCTTGAGGTTAACATCCAACCTTCGATCTCGAAGCCTTCGATTGCCGTTCGCTATGACTTGGAGGCAGCGCCACAGATTGTTATGACACTCCAAGCACCTAACGTTGAGTCGGCTGCCGAGTATGTTTCGGAGCATCGCGAAAGCTTGATCCGCGGATTCCAAATCGCTGAGCGAGATCGCGCTATCGAGTTTGCAGATCTCTATGGAGCAGTGCACATCGAGAAGCTTATCAAGGAGAAGTTCGATGTAGAGATGAATATCCCTACGGGCTATTCGGTGCGCCAAGATAGCGAGGATATGTTGTGGATCTCATTCGAGTATCCTATTGCTAGTCAGGGAATTGCAATATATAGCTACCCTGCCGAGTTCGGTATGTCGGCACTCTCGGAGGAGAGTCTTGTCGAGGCTCGCAACCTCTTCACTTCGCGCATTCCTGGACCATCCAACGGATCGTATATGACCACCTACACCGAAGTGCCTCAGATCTATAAGCCAATCCGTATCGAGGGTCGCCTATGGATCGAAATGCGTGGCTGGTGGGATGTAATGAATGATTTTATGGGTGGACCATATGTGAGCTACTCGACAATTGATGAAGAGACAAATCGCGTTTTCACCATCGACTGCTACGTCTACTCACCAAAATATGGCAAGCGCAACTATCTCCACGCTCTCGAGAGCTTGGTGTATGGTGTTCGATTTGATTCTGATTCTCAGGAGTAAACGTGCTTACTGCGCCTAATGCCGGCGCGGGCACCAAGCAAGCTTGGATCCAAAAACTTCGTTTTTGACCTTTTTATTGCACTGATGTGTGGGGCTTTGCCCTGACGATATATTAATAGCACTGGGCTTTTGAAATGGATTTCAACGCTCAGTGCTATTAATATATCTATGCCAACCTGCGGCTGGCATCATACATCAGTGAGGTTCATCTCGCTTGGTTTACATAATTATCCTCACAAATATCCAAAAAAAGTTTTGCATATTAAATTTTTTCACCTATATTTGCAGTCGCTAAAAGAGTTAGCCCAGGTGGTGAAATTGGTAGACACGCTACTTTGAGGGGGTAGTGAACATTAGTTCGTGTGAGTTCGAGTCTCGTCCTGGGCACAGTATGAAACGCTAGTAATCTGATTGATAGGTTATTGGCGTTTTTGCTTTTCTGTTTTTGTCAGCAAAACGTCAGTATTTGCGAGGAAATAGAAAAGCACCCGACAAAATATTACTATTCTGCGGGTGCTCGTGTGTGTTTATCAAATCACCATATTAGTGGCATTGATAGAGCAAAGATAGGGATTATTTCGGAGCTGTCAAATTTTGGGTGATATTTTTCACCTTGTTCTTTTTTTTGTGGGCAGTTTCTGAGGTGGTTACATAGTTGAGGCGATCGACTGCTTTGTGCTGTCTGATCGCCTCCTATTGCTTGGCTCCTTTCGGTTTTAAAATTCTCTGCTCTCCAAGTCGCCTATATTCACATCTATCGACTCGATGATGTATTTGTCTACTAGATCTCTGATTGGCGTTAGTGCATCGCCTACTGCGTTGTAGTACCTGTCGCTTTGCTGCTCTCCGTAGATCAATTCTATTGCATCGATTATATCGCTATACAGATCAGAAAGGGCGCATTTGGCAGTGATTAGTGCCTCGGTTGAAGTGGAGATGGTGCGTTGGGTTTTGGCGGTCTCTTGCTTGCATTGTTGGGTTTTCTGTGTCATTGTTGAGGGATGTTATTCGGTTACGTAAAAATATTGGTTGTTTGCTGCCTCTTGCTTTACTATTTCGGCAAGCTCTAAAGCGACAACCGAAAGTTCATTATCTATCTTGTTGATCGGATCTTGTACGCAACAAAGAAAGTTTTGCTCTACGCTCTTTTCGTAGGCTTGCATATTCTTGTTGATCTGAGCCAATAGCTCTAGGCTTTCGACTATTGTTGTCGGCATTGGGATTGTTGAGGTTTGGATTGCTTCTTTCTGTGTCATTGTATTGTGGTTTTATGCCCCCATTGCTGAGGGCTGTTAATGATTTAGTAAACTGTGATAAGGTTCTCGATACGGAACGAGCGGAACGCCTGAGCATCTACATCAAAGTACCTGAGTGTTGAGGGGGTATCTGAGCCGTTGCCCTTGATTAGGCTACTTACGTTGCTTAGTGTACCCTTTGCGGTTCTCAACGAGCCGTCTACCTTTTCGTAGCTGAATTTTACGACCTCTGTTGCCATTCTGCGAGTGAGGCGGTAAAGACTCCACGCCTTTGCCAAACATACGGCAAACGCCTTGCCTGTACTCTTTACGAGGCTGTGTGCCCTCTTAAATACCTTTGTTCTGAAATTTCCCATTGCTGTAATTATTATTAGTTGATATACTTCATTAGTTCGTCAATCTCTGCATCATTAGCGAAATACTCGTTGTCTGTGTCATTGTTGTAGACTACCACCGCTGTAACATCTATCTGCTCAGAATCAAGCTCGCTGAAATGCTGTGTACCTCTGTCGGTGCTACACTCGCAATCTCTGTAATCTGCGCTATACTCAACATCTACAAAGTAGATCAAGTTTCCCATCTCTATCTCAACCTCGTAGCTCATATTCTCGTCTGGTAGATTCGACAAAATATTGTTTACTATTGTCGAGTAGGCTGTGTTTGATAGTTGTGTGTTCATCGTAGTTGTATAGTTAATTGTTATTTCTATACTGCAAATGTAAAGTAAATTCTTTACACCACCAAATAAAATGTAAAGTTTTTTCTATTTATTTTTACTTTTATGTAAACTTTATACTTTACTTTACGAAAAATGAGTATATTTGCAGAAAATTCAATACTTATGAGAATAAAGGAGCTAATAAAAGAGAAAGGTTATACACAGCAAGAGTTTGCGGATAAGTTGGGTATGTCGAGAGTTGGACTATCCCAAATCATCAATGGTAAGCCATCATATCAAACTATGGAGAAGTTGGCGGAGGCATTGGGCGTTGAGGTTGTGGAGTTGTTTAATCCTCCAAAAAATAGCCAATTGCATTGCCCCAACTGCGGAGCAACATTAGAACTAAAAGTTAAGGAGGAGTAACAAATGGAGCAAATCGAACTAATCCAAAGCAAGATCTACGAGATCCGAGGGCAAAAGGTGATGATTGATCGAGACCTTGCCGAGATGTATGGGGTAACTACGAGCAACCTCAACAAGGCTGTAAAGCGCAATATAAAGCGGTTTCCTGCCGATTTTATGTTTCAGCTCACAGAGGCTGAGTTCTTGATGTTCCAAAATGGAATATCAAGTTGGGGTGGTACTCGTCGACTACCTTATGCTTTTACTGAGCAGGGGTTGGCTATGTTGTCGGGGATCTTGAATAGTGATATTGCAATCAATGTAAATATTGCCATTATGCGAGCCTTTGTAGCCATCCGCCACTCACTGCCAACCTCAACGGCTACGGGTCAAATATCAGAGCTGCAAACCGAAATCAAGGATCTAAAGGCCTACATCGAGGAGGTTTTCACCGACTACAACGATATCAACGACGATACACGTATGCAGTTGGAGCTTATCAATGAGACATTGGCCGAGTTGCAATCGGGCAAAAGGGGTGGCGCTCACTCTCGCAATCCTATTGGGTATAAGGTGCCTGGTCGGGAGTAGATATTTGTGGTCACAGATTGTTACCTCGAAAGTTATTGAAATCGAGATAGAGGGTTGTAGCACCTTACTTTGCTGAGTTTGTGGGTTGTTGGGGATGGCTACTTGAAGTCACAAATTGTGATATCCAATTCCGCACAAAGAAAATAGGGGGTCGTAATGCCCCCTATAATTGTACTTATGTCAACTCTAAAACTTCTCTACTTTCGTCTACTTTAGATAATATAATAGCAATTACACTCGTTCGCTGGGTTGAAAAGTGTGCTTAAACCCTCACACAAACTTTTCTACTTTTGTCTACTTTAGATAACCTAATACCATTTACCAAAATTTGGTATAAACTCTCTATTGTTATTCAAGGGGTGAACATCGCTTAATTTCCTGCTCGACTAAGTGGGTTAGTTCTGCTATCAAATCGGGGTTCTCGTTGGTAGTACCTCCATAAAGTTTTAAAGCATCGTTAAGCTCCTTTTTTAATCGGCTGTAATACTTTGGATCATTATATATTCTTTTGCGCTTCAAGTCCTCTACAAAACGCCCTATTATTGTGGGATCGCTCTCTAAGAGCTGAGCCAATAACATATCTTTAGCATCTTTAACTCCTTTTACCTTGGTGAATGTTGAGGCGTTTAACTCTCCTAGTTTCTTAATCATTGTAAATGTCTTAATGTAGATAGATTGCAATTTGCGGTAAAAGTCTGCATCTCGAAGCGTTGAGAGCCAAATAGAACCTCCCTTACCCAGTAACTGTGTGTGAATATTTTTGTAATAGCGAAGCTCGAAGCGTAAAAGATTCTCATCAATACCTGCTTCTTCTCCCTTATCATAAAAGATATGCTTATAATAGCTCGTTTGATATACAATAGTTTGTAGTGTCTGCCCTTTGGCTATTGGTAGTCGTTTTGTTCGGGATAATTCACCTAACAACTCTAAGTATCGACTCGGTGGGTTATTGATCGCAAAAGTAGCCCCAAACTCTATAGTTGTAACTCTGATCTCGGAGGGGTCAACTTGAATCCAATTACATAGATCATCTATAACCTCGCACACCTCAACAAAAGTTAACGCCTTAAGATTATGCCCTAAATGGTATTTATTCACACTTCCTGTGCATTTGATGGTATTTGGTAGGCATTTGAAATTAAAGCTACCTAGCGAAAACCATCCTCGCTCGTTTGCATGCCAACTCAACGCCTCGAAACGCTCCTCACCTATAACCGCTCTATCTATCCAAGCAGTTATTTTGTCGTACATTGCTACTCACACTCCTTGGGGTCGATCCAATAGCGCTTGTGTCTTGGAATCTTTGCCGTTTGGGCTATCCACTCATCTTGAACGTTGATGCCCTTGCGCCTTAAGTATTGCACCTCTTTGCGGGGGTCGGAGGTGTGGATAATTTGCATGATCTTGTGTGAAGAGTATCTATTTCCGTTGGAGAGTAGATTAAATAGCGAGAATTGTAGCTTAGATAGTGAAATTTGCCTACCTTTGTACTGCACTGATGATCTTGCCCCTGTTGAACCTCTTAGGCTCTCGGGGGCGGTTGTTGGATATTCCATAGTTTATGCCTCCCCCTCTAAAAGTTTCTTGACATCACTAAGTTTGTAGCGATTGTGAGCACCTACTTTCGAATGTGTTAGATACCCTCGTTTGTTCCATCTCCATAGTGTTGATAGATCAACCGATAACATCTCTGAAACCTGTTCTGGTGATAGATATTGCTCTATCTGCTGTGCTTTAAGTGTCGCCTCAACATCTTTGCGACTTTGTTCCATGATGTGATTTGCGAAATTCATTAGATCCGCTCCACTGACTTGATAAATTGCTGTTTGTTGTAACATAATAAATACATTTGAAATGTTCAACCTCTCCACCGATGGTACGTACTGCATCGGTTTGCTTGGTTGATGCTACAAATGTATTGCGTGAAATTCGGGGATTTCTTACCCTCCCGATTATTCCCGATTTTCCCCGATTTTTATTGCTGTAATTGGTTTTTATAAAACTCAATATCATCTTTGTTGTCTCTTTCAAACTTTGTGCGATCGCCCGATATGTGGTTGCTTAATCCTGTTTCTAGCGATTTTAATGCTGATTGATAACCAAATTCATTATACCACACTCTAGCTAGCAAACTTATATTGCTTAGTGTTAACAATTGCATTTGCTTTAATGCAACTAGTATAATCGCAATATTTTTGGGTTTGATATTAGGGTTTATTATCTCTTTTATCCGTTCGATGATACTCTCTTTCTCGCTATCGGATAACGTTGTGAGAACAGTAGCGAAGGTGCAGGAGTCTGATTTTGATTGTGAGCCTTCAATCTTTTTTATTGGCTGCACTTCCTTTAGATTTGATAACCTTTCCGCTCGATACTCCTCTTTCAATACACGTAGATTGTCATATATGTTACCTGCTCGGTCACGAAACATTATTGCGTTGCCTCGCCCCCAAATACTAAGTCTATCCAATAAATTGGTCTCGATATACTCAATGTATCCGACATCGCCTATAATAGTGCGGTATCGAGATATTTGATTGCGAATTAACTCAACAACATCATCAATTTGGTTGCCATTGTTAATAGCCTCAACTATTTCACAAAGATACTTTTCTCTTTCGTTTGTCATTATTTCATTTTATTTTGTATTGATATATTTGCGAAATTTATTGACTGTACCCCAATTATGTAATGCAATTTTAGATGTTATGAATTTTCTAATTAGCCAATACAGTTCACTACTTGGTGGTATAATTATCTGCTCTGGAAATATTGCCTTATTAGTATGTGTGATAAAATTACTTGTACGTCTTTGGTAGAGTGTAACAACATCCAACAAATTATCATATACTCTATTTTTTCCATCGTTTAGATCATACGTGTTAATGTATGCCTCTATATTATACGATGATTCCAACAGATCTTTATACAATCCAATCAATTTGTTTTCAACACATTCAAAAGTGTAAATATTATCATTTATATTATCAATAATCTCGCTTATGAGTATTATTGTATGTCTCATATTTATAATATGCTTTAACGCTATATGTTCCTCCATTATTCCAACAATTTAACCAATTCAACTTTCATCTCATTATCAATATCTCGATACCTCGCAAAGGCTTTCGATCCCTCCTTGTGGCCACTGAGTGCACCCACCAAGTTTGGATCCTTGACCCTCTTGTAGAGGTTGCCAACAAAGGTTCTGCGAGCTAAGTGGGACGATGCCACCTCATATATTGGTCTCGGATCACTCTCGCCCGTTAAGGGGTTGCGCACCTGGACTATTCTATCTATTCCCGATAGCTCGAAGATCCGCTTGATAGCGTCGTTATACCTCTGCTCCGATATGTAGGGCAGCAGCCTCTTTGGGTCGCTATATGCGTAGCGCTTGATGATCTCCAAGGCCACCGAATTGAGCGGAACGGTGACCGTAACGGGTCGACCCTCCTTGGTCTTACGTGGCACATATTGAATTGCACCATCTACAACGTTTTGGGGTGTGAACTTATAGAGATCACCCACTCGGCAGCCGATGCAGCATTGGAATACGAAAATATCTCGTTGGATCTCTAACGATGGGTGTGCGCTTAGGTCTGCGCTCTCAATCTGCTTGCGCTCCTCAACGCTGATGTAAAACGGTGTGCCATATACACACTCGTTAATCTTGATCTTTGGGAGGTTCTTGCACTTCTGCCCATCACCTGCGCACCATATCCAAAAGGTACGGAGACGCACTAAAATATTATTGATTGCATTTTGTCCTCGGGGTTGAGGTGTTCGGCTCTCTGGGACTTGCTCCAAGATCTTGCCGTAACGCTTGGTTTTGCAGAGGGTGTGTTCGTCTCTGAGGAATGTTTCGAACTCTCGGATTGTGTCGTTGGTGGTAGTCTCCAGATCCAGGGTGATACCTTTGTATAGCTCGAAACGTTTAAGCGAACGCAAAACAACTTTAAAGCTGTTGCGCCTAGCCTCTGAGAATTTACGCACCTGCAAGAACTCTTCGAATACATCGAAGAATGTCGGCTTTTGCTCAACCTCAACAACGTTGTACTTTTCAGGATAATGAAATTTGTCGATAGTGGTATTCAACCACTCTTTTGTTATTTGCTCTCTGTCGGTATCTGTAAAGGAGGTGATGATAGTGTTGCAAAGCGCATCGAGTTTGAGCTTCGTTTGCGCCTGTTCATTACCGAACGCACTTTTCAACTCAGACTTTTTGGCGTTCCAACTCTTTGGATCTATGAAAATACCACTCTTTGCACGTAGGATTATAGAACTCGACCCCACGAACCGAAATAGTATCTCTACTCGTCCAGTCTGTTTATCGACTTTAGCAGATAGCGACTTTGTAATCTTTGCCATCGTAATATATGATTTGAATTAAACACACCACAAAGATAACAAAACCGCTGACAAAAACAGTAACTTTTGTCAGTAATTTTACAATTGCTTGCAATTTAGTGAAATTCACCTCAACGACAATAATACAATCTAATAACCTTATAACCAATAATATATAGTCGTAATTTGCGAATTACAAACGACTTAGCTAAACTGCCGATATTGCATATTTCAAAAATCGTCCTGGGCACAAAAAGAGGTCAGTAAGCAGATGCTTCTGACCTCTTTTTTTTGTCTATATCTCTTACCGCTACTACTCCTCAATCTCGATACCCAGCCGCTTGATCTTGTATGATATGGTGCGGTGGATTGCCAGCCAGAGGATGATATCTAGGAGTATGATTGTCATTAAGTGCACACCGTAGAGTGCTGTGAGCCAATTGACCGTCACAAAAACTGCATTAAAAAGGATGATCAGATAGAGCGATTGGCGAGAGGTATACCCTAGCGCCATTAGTCTGTGATGGAAGTGATTTTTGTCGGGCAAAAACGGAGATTTATGGTGCACAAGCCTATAGACAAAAACCCTCACAACATCGAAGCATGGGATAATGAGCATCGTGTAGCCAAGAATCCACGAATTCTCGGAGAGGCGACTGCCGCTATCGCTATCGAAAGTAGAGCTTCCCCAGAGCTTTAAAGCCATTACCGAAAGAAGGAATCCGACAACCAAGGCGCCACTATCGCCCATAAAGATCTTAGCGGCTAGCCCCTTGCGAACACCAAAAACATTGTGGTACCAGAATGGTGTCAATGCGCCAACGGCCGACAAGCAGAACAGGGCATCGACATAATCTCGCTGCAAGACGAACATTATGGCGTAGACAATAAAGGCCATAATCGACAACATCGAAGCCAAGCCGTCGATTCCATCAATTAGATTTATCGCATTGGTAATAAAGACAATGAGAATGATCGAGAGTGGAATACCCAGATAGATGTTAACTGCCTCAATACCAAAGAGTCCATTGAAATTATCGATATATCCTCCCGAGTAGACAACCAGAGTGGCGGTAAGGAATTGAAACAGGAACTTCTTCTTGTACCTTATCCCGACGATATCGTCATAAAGGCCTACGAAGTATAGGATTATCATCGAACAGAGGATCAGCAGAGAGTTGCTGCTAAGTTGCAGGTTGACCCCTTGGATAACACCATCAAAGAAGACACTTGTGAGGATCAACGCCACTGCTATCGCTGGCAAGAAACTTGCGCCACCCAATCTCGAGGCTGCTGTCGAGTGCACCTTTCGATTATCTATTCTATCGAGCAGCCTATTCTTCAAAGACAAGAACATAATCTTTGGCAGGAAATAGAGCACAATTCCTGTGGAGATAATAATAGGAAAAAGCAAGATGGAGTATAGCATATCTAGGCTTGTTTAGTTGGGTGTAAAAATCTATAGTCGTTAGAATTCCGAATATCGAACCGCAAATGTACTAAATTAATTGATTAAAATATTATTAAATTAAAAGAAATAGAGTAAAAATCTTTATCTTTGTGGATAATGTTTAACCTTTTTAATCTTCTTGTATAATATGAAAAATGTAATAAAATTAATCGCTGCAACCCTCTGCTTAGCCACTCTAGGGAGCTGTTCAGAGCCAATTAAGAGCACCGAGCAGAGTTACAGCGACGGACTACGATTCAACGAAAGTACTCTGCCTTACGATGGTGGAATACTTATCGCAAACTTTGGAACAGAGGAATTAGCCCCTCTAAATGCTGAGGGTAAGGGCTATATTGCCTATCTCAAGGATGGCGCAATTTCGACATTTATCCCCGCTGGTGGCTACCTTTCAGCTCCAAAGGGCATGGTTGTTCAGAGCAATTATCTTTTGGTGTGCGATGTAAATCGAGTGGTGGCTTTCGACCTGAATGATTTGAGCGCTGCGCCTCAGACCCTTTCGCTTCCCGAGGGTGAGTTCTTTGCCAATGACTTAGCCTCGGATGGCACAAATATCTATCTTACGGTTACCAACAGCGGAAATATCTACAAATTTTGCGCTGAGAATCTTGCTCAATTCGCCGATACTGACGTAAGCGAGCCTTGGTTTAACGTTGTGGGAGCTAATGGAATTGTTTATAGCGATGCTACGCTTTACGTCGCCTCGTACCCTGCCGATGGTGTGATCATCCCCGAGAATGTGATCTACAAGATCTCTGATTTGGAGTCGCCAAAGCTCACCGCTATAACCTCGGAGGCTGGACGTTGGGATGGCCTTGCGATCTCGGAAGATAAGAAAACATTATACACAAGTTCGTGGAATCCACTCGAGATTGCCTCTATCGACATCGCTTCGGGCGAAATTACTCCTTTGGATGTTGAGACTCCGTTTGATGGCCCAGCCGATATTACGCTTCACAAGGGGGTGCTTTATATTCCTGATATGCCGAATAGTACGGTGATTGTTAAGGAGTTGTAGAGTGGCTGCTTTGTTGCAATAAAAAAAATGAAAGTGACTAACAAGGCGATTTTCGGCACTTCCCTCGACTCTCAAATCCTCACGTACGTAAGTACGCTGCGATTTGTGAGCCTTCACGAAGCCCCAAAACTCATCCTTGTTAGTCACTCTCTGCGTTGAGGGAGACTTGTTAGTCACCCCCATTTTTTATTTAAAACGAGCCCTTAAAAATCATCCGTGCGGAACGAAGAAGCAGGCATACCCTCGACATTGAACAGCGTTCCGACAAACCAATCCTTGAACCCGTAACGGACATATTTCGGCTCCTTGACAGTCTTGGCACTAAGCACAACGCCACCTGCCTCGATACGAGCCTCAGCCTCAACAAAGTTACCATCCTCGCCAGCCACCTCGAAATCACGCAGTGGTCCATGACAGCGAGTGATCACCGAAAAGCGGCTGTTGTTGAATGTCAGCGTCATCTCATTGCCCTCGATCACAACCTCCTTGAGCGTTGGCCCATCTGGCTCAATAGCCTCGAAATGGTAGCTCTTCGCTAAGGCTTGCAGCGCTAGTCTCTCGCCTGGTGTCCGCTTATCGGCAGGGTGAATATTTTTATCATCCCCCACATCCGACAACACCGCCATTCCCGAATTCGGAATCATATCAACTGCCTTCAACTGCGCCTCACGAATATAGCGACCATCCCAACCTGGAGCGATCATCTTCGAGTACTCGTATGGTGCAATCTGCGCATAGTAGAACGCCATAGAATCGTCACCCCAAATCGTACGCCATAGCTCCACAAGGTCGACCATTTTATAGGGGTACGACTTATAATTAATTATGTCGCTCTCGCCTTGATACCAGATAAATCCTTTGGCCGTATAGCCCGCAATTGGGTGAATCATAGCATTGTAGAGCACATTCGAGTGGCGGTTACTAGGATATGGATAGATCGCATCGCCTGCTGCCACATCATCGTATTTATCCGTCATCTCCTCGCTTAGCCAGCAGTTGATCGACGTTCCACCCACGGCTGCTGTAATAATTCCAACGGGGATGTCCAAACATTCGCGCAACATACGCGCAAAGTAGTAAGCCGTAGCGCTTGTGCCGCTGGCAACTCCACTCGATGCTTCACGCCACCCTTGACTGCGGAACGCAGTTTGAGGCTCCTCGGCTACCGCTGTACCGACCGACATTATGCGAAGCTGCGGGTCTCGGCTCTTGGCGATGTCGATTATCGAGTTCTCGATATATTGATCGCGTGTGCCCGAGAGGGTACGTGCCATATTGGATTGGCCTGAAGCGATCCACACCTCTCCGATCAAGACGTTGTTAATGGTTAACTCATCGCCATCGCTGACGACAATCGAGTAGGGCCCTCCGTAAGAGGGTGTCGGAATTGTGGTTCGCCACTCTCCGTTTTTGTTTGCCTCAGTGATAATTGGGCTGGCTCCGCTCCACGAGGGGGTGATGGTGATGGTCGCTCCTTTATTGGTTGTCGCCCCCCAGATCTTTGCATCGGTGAGTTGCTGCAAGATCATATTGTCGGAGAAGAGTTGCGAAAGGGTCACCTCGGCTCTAAGTGTGGTGACTAGGAGCAGCGAGAGGGTTAAGAGGGTTATTCGTTTCATTTTGGGGTGAATTAAGATTGCAAAAGGAATAAAAAAAGGTGATAAAATGGGGCTACCACTCTTATCACCTCTAATACGATATGTCGTTTTTCTTACTTGCGGATTGCAGCTACACCTGGAAGCTCTTTACCCTCCATGTACTCAAGCAGTGCACCACCACCAGTAGATACATAAGAGACCTTGTCAGCCAAACCGAACTTGTTGATACAAGCAACCGAGTCACCACCACCGATAAGTGAGAATGCGCCACCAGCAGTAGCCTCAGCGATAGCAAGAGCGATAGCCTTAGAACCAGCAGCGAAGTTCTCCAACTCGAATACACCTACTGGACCATTCCAAAGGATAGTCTTGCACGAGAGTACATGCTTAGTGAATGACTCGATACCACCTGCACCAAGGTCAAGACCCATCCATCCATCAGGGATTGCATTAGATGGAGTAGTTTGAGTTGCAGCCTCGTTGTCGAATTTGTCAGCAACAAGTGAATCTGGAGTAAGAACGATCTCGATACCCTTAGCCTTAGCCTTCTCGATGATATCAAGCGCCACTGGGAACATATCAGGCTCACAAAGTGAGTTTCCGATTGTGCCACCCAAAGCAGCCTCGAAAGTGTATGTCATACCACCACCGATAACGATCGAGTCAACTTTCTCCATCAACTTCTCGATGATTGTGATCTTAGACGATACCTTAGCACCACCTACGATAGCGCAGAATGGACGTTGTGGAGCCTCCAACATCGAGTCGATAGCCTTAAGCTCGTTCTCCATAACGTAACCGAACATCTTGTCAGTTGGGAAGTACTCGGCGATAATAGCTGTCGAAGCGTGTGCACGGTGAGCAGTACCGAACGCATCGTTGATATAGCAATCCGCGTATGAAGCTAGGCGCTTTACGAAACCTTTTTGGCTCTCCTTGATTGCCTTTTTAGCCTCAGCCTTTTGCTCGTCTGTTGCGTCGTCAGCCAAGCCACGAGCCTTACCCTCTTCCTCGCCGTAGAAACGAAGATTCTCGAGAAGCATAACCTCACCTGGCTTCAACTCAGCAGCCATTGCAGCAGCCGCATCACCGATGCAGTCACCAGCGAATTTCACTGTGCAACCCAATTTAGCCTCGATAGCCGAAACGATTTGAGACAAAGAGAACTTCATATCCTCGTTCTTCTTTGGACGACCCAAGTGAGACATAAGGATAGCTGAACCACCGCCAGCCAAAACTTTCTTGATTGTAGGGATTGCAGCACGGATACGAGTATCGTCAGTTACAACACCCTCTTTCAAAGGTACATTAAAATCTACACGGATAATGGCGCGTTTGCCACTAAAGTCATAAGAATCAATTGCGAACATAAGTTTAGAATATTTTAGTTTTAAAATCTGAAATTTACACACTTTCTCTTGCCTCGCACTCTTCAGCAGAACCTCAATCCTCCTTCCCGAGCAAGGGTTAACAGCTACAAAGATATAAAAATTTATGTTACAACAATCACACGCGCTTTGAATAGTCAATATTTTTTTATAATTTTGTAGTAGCTAAACCTTAACCAAAAACCAAAAAAATGAAAAAAAACCTAATCGCCTTTATGGCTCTACTTGCCTCGGCTAATTTCGCTTCGGCACAAACCATAGACCTCACAACACTTCCCGAGGCCTCTTTCGAGCACTTCTGGAGCGTAGGTTGCGGCGCAGGACGCGCAAACGAGGGTCTTAGAATCGACTGGATGGAGCACTTGGCTCAAGCGCATAAAGATTGCGGATTCCAAACCGTTCGTATGCATGGACTCTTCCACGATGATATGCATATTTGCCACCTCGACCGCAACGGCAATATGACCTACAGCTGGCAATATGTCGATGTTCTTTTCGACAATATGCTCAAGATCGGTGTTCGCCCATTCGTAGAGCTTGGATTCTTCCCCGAGGAGCTCACTATCCCCGAGAGCAAGAAGCAATTCTGGTGGAAGGCAAACGTAACGGTTGTCCCAAAGACATTCGATATGTGGCATGATTTGGTGCTTAACTTCACTCAACACGTGGTTGATCGCTACGGCATCGACGAGATCAAAACATGGTACTTCGAGGTGTGGAACGAGCCAAACCTTAACCCTGGATTCTTGGACGGTACGAAATCGGATTACTTCCGCCTATACAAAGAGGCTGTGACAGCTATCAAGAGCGTTGATCCAGCACTTAAGGTGGGTGGTCCATCGACAAGTAACTTCACGGCCGACACTCGCTACCATGGTGAGATTGTTGACCTTAACAAGTCGATCTTCTATAACGATGATATTATCAATGAGCAACAATGGGAGGGTTCATGGATTGTAGACTTCTTGGAGTATTGCGAGGCTGAGGATTTGCCAGTTGACTTTATCTCGACTCACCCCTACCCGACCGATTATGCTTTGGATCCAGACCTCAAGCGTGGACGTAGTGCTACCCGCTACATCCACTCTACTCGTGACGATATCCAATGGCTCAACGACCGCCTGGCGGAGAGCAAATACCCAGATGCTGAGATCCACCTAACAGAGTGGAGCACAAGCCCTAGTAGCCGAGATGCGATGCACGATGAGCTTCCTCCAGCAGCATTTATCATGAAGGTGAACTTGGAGAACATTGGCAAGACTAACTCGCTAATGTACTGGACATTCACCGATGTATTCGAGGAGCAAGGTGGCGGCTCGACAGTATTCCACGGTGGCTTTGGAATGTTCAATTTACAAGGTATCGCTAAGCCTAGCTACCACGCATATCGTATGTTGAACCAATTGGGTGACAAGATGATCTACAATGCTGATCCCGTGTGCGTTACGCGCAACAGCAAGAATGATAAGATTGTAGCCTTGGCCTACAACTACCCTGAGGAGTATATCCAAGCTGTACCAGCGGGTAAGGATGTGAAACACTATATGGAGGCATCGAGCAAGCAACTAGATCTTAAGGTCGAGGGTATGGCTCCAAATGCAGCTGTATTCGTCGAGGTGCTCAACAACGAGAATGGTAATGTGATGTCTACCTTCCGCGGCATGGGCAAACCACACAGCCCAACACGTGAGCAGATCGAGATGTTGAAGCAATCTTCTTGGAACACTCAGAAGATCTCTATGCAGGCTGACGAGAATGGTGTGCTTTCGATTAGCCGCGAGCTTACTCCTTGGGAGTGTGTTTTGATTACTGAACTATAGGAAAGGAAAACTTCGTTTTCCGTATCCAAGCTTGCTTGGTGCCCGCGCCGGCATTAGGCGCAGTCCCCAACTAACGCAAGCTAATTCGCCCTCCCTCACAAAAAAGCACTTTTGGAACAAAAGTGCGCCGAGGGCGAGCAGATCGCAGATCTGCAAAATAAATATATTCCCGTCATCCCAGACTCGATCTGGGATCTACAAGAGCGAGTGGATCTAACGCAACTTTGCAGGTTGATTCTTTGAAAACCGCCTTCTTTTGTAGATCCCAGATCAAGTCTGGGATGATGTGAGAATATATCAGTGGAAGAAACTCCCAACCAAAAGTTAAACCTCGATGATTTGGGGATGTCAACCGCAGGTTGGCATAGGTATATGAAACATATTGATCGTTGAAAGTTCACTTTCATAAGAGCAATATATTTCATGTACCGTTAGCGCTTACAAGCGCTCCCCAAACCAACGCAAAAGCAAAGGAAAACGACAGTTTTCCGTATCCAAACTTGTTTGGTGCCCGCGCTGGCATTAGGCGCAGTCCCAAGTCAAGAAAGCAACTTCCCAAGCAATTCACCTTATAATTATGTGAAAATTAACATTTTTATATTATCTTTGCATTCCATAGCGGAGGCGATCCGCAATTTTAAGATTTTAATTTATAACACTATACTCATGAAAAGAGATGTAATTATAGCTTGCGACTTTGCAAGTGCCGAGCAGACTTTCGCATTTTTGGATAAGTTCTGCGAGGAGAAGCCATTTGTGAAGATCGGAATGGAGCTATTCTATGCCGAGGGTCCAGCGATCGTTCGCGAGATCAAAGCTCGTGGTCACCAAATCTTCCTCGACCTCAAGCTGCACGATATTCCTAACACAGTGAAGAAGTCGATGAGCGTTCTTTCGCGCCTAGATGTCGATATGTGTAACCTCCACGCAGCGGGAACAATCGAGATGATGAAGGCGGCACTCGAGGGGTTAACTCGCGAGGATGGCACTCGTCCACTTTTGATCGCCGTTACGCAACTCACATCGACTAGCGAGGAGCGCCTACGCAAGGATCTCTTGATCGAGACACCGATCAACGACACCATTATCCACTACGCTCGCAACGCCAAGGAGGCAGGATTAGATGGTGTGGTTTGCTCTCCATTGGAGGCAGGTATGGTGCATGAGGCGTGTGGCGAAGGGTTTATGACCGTAACCCCAGGCGTTCGTTTTGCCGATGGTGAGCTTGCCGATCAGGTGCGTGTAACAACTCCTGCTCGTGCTCGCGAGATCGGTTCCGACTACATCGTTGTGGGTCGTCCAATCACAGCGGCCGAGGATCCAGTAGCGGCATACCGCCGTTGCGTAGCTGAATTTGTAAAATAAAAAAAAGAAGATAATGGAAAAGAAGATAGCAAAAGACCTACTTTCGATAGGCGCGGTATTTTTACGCCCTGAGCAACCGTTCACATGGGCTAGCGGAATCAAAAGTCCAATTTATTGCGACAACCGCCTAACTCTTTCTGCTCCCGCAGTTCGCGAGCACGTGGAGGAGGGTTTGGCTGAGATCGTTCGCACGAAATTCCCTGAGGCTGAGGTGCTGATGGGAACATCTACTGCGGGTATCGCTCACGCGGCAATCACCGCTACAATCCTCAATATGCCAATGGGTTACGTGCGTAGTGGGTCGAAGGATCACGGACGCGGAAACCAGATCGAGGGTAAGTTGGAGGCAGGTCAAAAGGTCGTTGTGATCGAGGATTTGATCTCGACTGGTGGATCGTGCATCGAGGTTGTCGAGGCTCTACGTGCAGCTGGCGCCGATGTGCTGGGTGTTGCGAGCATCTTCACTTACGGCATGCAGAAGGGTATCGACCGTATGGCAGCTGCCGAGGTTGTAAACTACTCACTTTCGAACCTTGACTCGCTTGCTGAGGTTGCTGCCGCTGAGGGGTATATCCGCCCAGAGGATCAAGAGCGCCTAATCAAATTCCGTAATAACCCCTCTGACGAGTCGTGGATGAAGTAGGGGTAAACAATTAAAGATCAACGTTATGCCTAAAATATCAGTGAGAGGTGTCGAGATGCCCGCATCACCAATTCGTAAACTAGCTCCGCTTGCCGAAGCTGCTAAGCGACGTGGTACACACGTGTTCCACCTAAATATTGGTCAGCCCGATCTTCCGACACCACAAGCGGCACTAGATGCAATCAAAAATATCGACCGCAGCGTGTTGGAGTATAGCCCCTCGCAGGGTAATCGCTCGTATCGCGAGAAGCTGGTTAAATATTACGATAAGTATGATATCAAGCTCTCGGCCGATGATATTATCATCACCACGGGAGGCTCGGAGGCGGTGCTTTTCGCATTCCTAAGTTGCCTAAATCCTGGTGACGAGATTATCGTTCCCGAGCCTGCCTATGCCAACTATATGGCCTTTGCGATCTCGGCTGGTGCTGTGATCCGCACCGTTACCACAACCATCGAGGAGGGATTCTCGCTGCCTAAGGTGGAGCGTTTCGAGGAGCTGATAAATGAGCGCACGAAGGCGATTTTGATCTGTAATCCGAACAATCCGACTGGGTATTTGTATTCACGTCGCGAGATGAATCAGATCCGCGATCTTGTGCAGCGTTACGATCTCTACCTTTTCTCGGATGAAGTTTATCGCGAGTTTATCTACACGGGTTCGCCCTATATTTCGGCTTGCCACTTGGAGGGTATCGAGCAAAATGTGGTGCTAATTGACTCAGTATCAAAGAGATATTCGGAGTGTGGAATCCGCATAGGTGCACTGATAACAAAGAATGTTGAGGTGCGTGAAGCGGTAATGAAATTCTGCCAAGCTCGACTCAGCCCACCACTTATTGGGCAGATTGCGGCCGAAGCTTCGTTGGACACTCCCGAGGAGTATATGCGCGAAAATTACGACGAGTATGTCGAGAGGCGCAAGTGCTTGATCGATGGTTTGAACCGTATTCGCGGCGTCTACTCGCCAATTCCGATGGGTGCGTTCTACACTGTGGCCAAGTTGCCCGTGGATGATAGCGACAAGTTCTGCGCATGGTGCCTCTCGGAGTTCGACTACGAGGGTCAGACAGTGATGATGGCCCCAGCATCGGGATTCTACACCACTCCTGGCGCTGGACACAACGAGGTGCGTATCGCATATGTGCTTAAGAAGGAGGATCTTACACGAGCGCTATTTGTGCTAAGTAAAGCCCTAGAGGCTTACCCAGGGCGGACAGAGGAGTAATACTGAGGGAATTTAAAATAAAAAAAGGCAACCAATAAGTTCTTAAGAACTTATTGGTTGCCTTTTTTAGTGCGTCGGATCAAGGTTTAACAAATGCTGAATATAGCAAGATTATTTTTATCAGACACCAATAGTTACACCTAACAACCCTGAACATAAACAAGATAAGCCGAGTGGTTATCCTTATTGTTTTGAGTTAGTTGGTGTAAAATATTCATCTTCTCGTGGTGCGAGACATCCATGCTGAGGATATTGACCAAGTTATCATCCTCTAAGCTCTCCAATACGCCATCGGTGCAGAGTAGGAAGTAATCTCCCACGCGCACATCACTTGCCGCGTGAATCTCCGCTTTGGAGCGATACTTCTGGTGCGGCTGCATAACTCTAGTGATAATATTTCTCTGCGACGAGGTCTTCATCTGCTCGAGAGTGATCTCACCAATGTCGTAGAGATCGTTGACCAGCGAGTGATCACGCGATTTGTAGAGTATCTCACGCGTAGCGGGACGGATATGGTATATGCGACTATCGCCGATATGAGCCATAAAGGCGCCAGCAGGGTGCAACTTCAAAAGTGTCATTGTCGTCCCCATCTTCTTCTGAGCTCCGCTATCCTTTTGATCCAGAGCATCATAGGCAGCACTAAGTGCTCCCTTAAAAAGCTCCTCGCTAAACTCCTCGCCATGAAGTTGCGAACTGAGGAAACCGCTCATCGCACCACAAACCGTAGCGCTAGCGACCTCACCAGACTCGTGTCCTCCCATGCCATCACACACAATAAAGAGAGTATCCTTGCAGAGAGCACACCCCAACGATGGATAGATAAAATCCTCTTGGTTAGCGCGTTGACCTAACTCATACATCGACTCTATGGCTACTACTATATCTTTCATATTGCAGTTTTTTTATTCTAAGCCTATAATTTTGTTGCTGGATCTTGACCTCCTTGCTCGCCATCTTCCTTTGGAGTCTCCTCTGGCTCTTTTGGCGCTAAGATAAATTTCAGAACAACATTTGCCATCT
This sequence comes from Rikenellaceae bacterium, assembly GCA_047172885.1. Classification (GTDB taxonomy): domain Bacteria; phylum Bacteroidota; class Bacteroidia; order Bacteroidales; family Rikenellaceae; genus Alistipes. The sequence continues at coordinate 56,752 of JBCQVS010000006.1, forward strand.
TGATCTGCTCACCGCCATTGAGAACTAGCTTATCGCCATCTTCAACTCTGTGGTCATTAATCAGCGTCACATTTTTGTTGCTCGCATTAGAAAAGTAGTGTTTATACCCTCCCGAGGCTAACTCCACAACTTCGATTTTTGCGTGTTGGCGACTCATCGTCTTATCTTCGGTGTCGATCTGCACACTGCTCGACGATGTGGTTGCTTTGCGACCAATGGTGTTGGTGCCGACCTGGAGAGCATAGAGAGTATCGGAGGCTACAAGGAGCAGCTTACCGATGGTTTTATTCTTACGACCATTATAGTCTGTGGTGCAGGCTATCTTGGTTTTGGGGTCGTCACCTTCGGCCTTTGGTTCTGGGGTATATGGCTTGTAATCAACAAATTTCGAGGTTACTTTACATATAGGACAAGCGATGCTCTTGGTCTCAATATTCTCCATATTTCGCACCACTAGCACCGCTCCGCAATTCGGACATTTTATTCTTAGTGTATCCACCTTTTTTATTATTTATGCCAAATCAAGTTTGCGTTTGGTCAAACCAAATTCAGCTAGTTAATTTACCACACTATCACTGGCATAGAATCATCGAAGTTACCCCACATAACTGGATGTTGCCTACCGCTCGAGATTTTAACAACGCCTTGACTCACAAAGTTATAGAGCTCCTTGGCAGTGACCTTGCGATCTCGATTCACATCGGCATTACCGCGCAGAGCCTTTTGGAGGTAGGTTGTGAAGAATCCATTCTCCATGCTTGGCGACTCGATAGAGCTTTCGTTGCTTCGCGATGAGAGGAAGAGCAGAACATTTAGATCTTTGTAGTTCGATCCACTCACCGAGCTGCTACTCTGCTCGCGGATGCTGCCCGAGTAGCAGGCATCGGCAAATATCATCTTGTTTTTGGCCTTGCTCCTGGCCATTACCGATATAATATCCTCGTAGCTGATCTTCTCACCACTGAGGTTGAAGCCTCCTGGGTAACCGTGGCCACTAAAGAAGAAGATGATGATATCTTGACTCTTAGCCTTGGAATAGAGCCTATTGAGGTTCTGAAGAATCGAGCTTCTTGTGGCTGCTTGATTGGTTAAGACTACCGTTTCGGCTCTATTATTCTTGTCGTAGACCCATTTTACAACCTGGGCATCCTTTACAGTCAAACGAAGATCATACTTAGTACCAGGGTAATCTGTGACACCAACCGATACTAAGTAGATCTTCTGCGAAGCCAATGAGGCAAACGATACAAATGTAAAAGCTACAATAAGTATAATCTGCCTCACCATCTTCTCACCATTAAACCAATGTAAAGTCATCATTTGTATAATCTGGACCACTACTTGCTAGATAATCATCCGATGTAGTATCAATCGACTCGACAGACAAAGTATCCTCGTCGAGTCTAACATACTCACTCTCGGCGATAGTACCATCTTGGTTTGCATCGGTGAAGGCTGCATCGAAGTGACCATCTTGATCTGTGTCGATTAGGAATACCTCTTGACCATCAATCTCAACTTGACCAACTGTTACAACAGATCCGTCTGCCAAAACCTCCTCGGTAACGCCTAAAACTTGAACCTCGCTATCCACATCGTTGTAAGCCTCGACGTCTGCCTCAACGTCTGCCTCAGCTACAACTACTTCGTGCTCGATTTGAATGTCAACCTCTAGATTGTCTGCATAGATCTCAGGCTCAACAGTCGAAGCTGTGTACGAAATGTGGCTACCGAACTCGGCCTTCTCCTCAGCGCTCATCTCGTCCCACTCGTCAGCGTAGTAAGTACCATATACGCCACCATTCCACTCGAATACTCCACCTGCACCTACTTGGCTACGAGCCGCTGCGAATGCCTCAGAGAATGTTAGATCGTCGTCTAGATCAGCTACTTGAAGCTCGCTATCGACTGTGAATGTTGCACCTACGTAAGCCTCAGCCGATGCCTCGTCAGTGTAATCTACACCAGCCTCATCAACTCCTTCACCCTCTGCTGCTGGGTCGATGGTTGGCTCTTTGCCTAGACCTAGCTTGTCGAGTAGTGGGTCGATCATACCTGCTTTGTCAGCTGCAAATACTGCGCCTGTACCTAGTGCGATACCTGCTACGCCTCCGATAACAACTTTTTGCCATGTTGGGATGCTCTGCTCCTTGGCTGTTGCTGCCTGTGGAGTTGCAACCTTCTTTGTTGTTTGTGCAGTTGGTTTGCTTACTACTTGTGTTCCCTCGTTTTGGTAGATAGTCTCTTCAGTTTTCATAATCTTATAGTTTTTTTATTGTTTGTTTTATTATTACAGTAGCAAAGATAAGTGATATTTTTCTTATATCTGCATAAAATTTAGCCCGTTACACCAACACCTAGGTTTAATGTATGAAAGGTTAAGTTTCTGCTTTTTCTCAAATCTAGCGACCTCGGCGAGATGTGGAATCTGCTCTATTTATAGATCTTGTCGACGATGATGAAGTGCCTTCGGATCTCGAGGGTCTTGCTGACGACGAGCTTGAGTTTCGCGACGAGCTGTTTGCGCTACTGTTGTTGTATGAGTTGCTAGACGAGCGAGCTTGGCTATTACCGCTATTACTACTGCTATTGCGACCTTGGCTACCGCCCTGAGGACGACCACCTTGACCGCTGCCGCTGCTTGGTCTAGCGCCACCTGCTCCTCTAGCACTTTCGTAGACAGCCTTATCGGCTTGCGAAGCTGACTGAGTTTTCGGCTCACTAACTGGAGTGACAGTTGTTGGAGTGGTGGTTACCGCGGTAGGTGTTTGGACAGCGGCGGGAGTTGTGGTAGGGGTTGTGGTTGTGGTAGCTGCTTCGCTACTCTGCTCGGCTGCTTTCTTGCGCAACTCCTCTTGTCTGCGTCTCTCGGCTGCTGCACGTTTCTCGGCTTCGGCTTTTTTATTCACTGCGGCTTTATCGCGAGCGGCTTGCTCGGCTTCTAATCTTTGAGCCTCTGCTTGGGCTTCGATCCTAGCTTGCTCGGCCTGCTGAGCCTTCAACTCCGCCTTAACTTGATAATTCATCGCTAGCATATAACCCGCAAAGAGAACCAATATCGCTGCGAAGGCCGCGGCAACGATAACACCCATCTTCGGTTTTTTCCTCTGCTCACCCTCATCACTCTCTTGGCTTGAGGTGACAACAACTTGTGGTTGATACGCATTTGTCGGCTTAGGAGTGCTTGCCGCAGTTGGAGTCATAATAACGGTCTCATCTCCATCGCCAGCCATAGAGTCCGTAGGGAGCAGAGCGACAAACTCTGCTATGCTTTGAGGTCGACTCTTATAACGAGGTTGCATCGCCATATTTATCACATTGACCAACTCCTGGGAAACACCCTCAATCTCAGGCAGACCTTCGTTGTTGACATACGAGGCATCGGGAGGATTGTTGCCAGTGACCATCTTAAAGAGGGTTGCACCTAGGGCATAGATGTCGGTAGTTGGCGAGAATGATGTTACCCCACCAGTTTGATACTGCTCCAAGGGGGCATATCCCGCACTTATACCAACGGGAGTTGAGCTAGTCTGCTCGCCAGAGTTGTCGTATCGTTTGGCCAAACCGAAGTCGATTAGCACAATGCTGTTATCGTCTCGCATTAAGATGTTGGCTGGTTTGACGTCGAGGTGGTTGATTCGCTGCTGGTGGATATAATCTAGAGCTTGAGCAATTTGGCGAGTGAAATAGACCGCAGTGGACTCACTCAACGCTCCATTCTTATCGACATATCCACTTAGCGAGCCACCCTTCACAAACTCCATAACGTAGTATGCGGTGCCATTTTCCTCGAATATCTCCAAGACTTTAACGATATTGCTATGTTTAAGTCTCGAGATGTTCTCGGCCTCCTTCATAAATTTGTCGCGAAATCTCTTGACAAAATCTTGGCTTCCAACCGAGGGGATTGAGATAGCTGACGAGTCTGTGTCGCGGTTACAAAGATCCTTCATAAAGAACTCCTTGATCGCCACATTGATAACCGACTCTATCTCGCCAAGATCACCCTTGATGGTTATTTTTTGTTTAGCCAGGTAAGTTATTCCGAAACCTCCTTGCCCTAAGACCTTCTCGATCTGATATTTTCCTCCCAATAAGAGGGCCCCTTCTTGTAACTGCATAACTTACCTTTCTAATATTTATCTACTTCGTTGAGTTAATCAAATCCGTAACCTTCTTCTTCTTTAGCTCCGAGATCTCGAGATTGATATCCGCAAGTTCTGAACGTAGCTCCAAGCAGAGAGAGTCTTGTTGGATATTGAGCATCTCCATGGTCTCAGGCGAGACACCATTGTGAACTGCGTTGCGTTTGCTATCCTCAACTGTGATTTGCTTTTGCAACTTCGACTTTCTGACCTCCAACATCTCGATTCTTACATTCGACATTGAGTTGTCTTGTTTTTGTTGTGGCGCAGGAGCTGCTGCAAAGGCGCTAGCACACGCGAAAGTTACGAGGAGTGTATATATAGTTTTCATGATTTTTAAGTTTTTTTGGTATGTTTGTAAAATTAACGACGTTTGACAGTTGGAACAGAATTTACAATTTGATCTTTCTCAACAAGTTCGCCTTTTTTAGCTACCTTAGGTAGGTTTGTTACATTCGATGAGATATCGGCAATTGCTGTGTACTCGCCACCCATTGATGTGATGCTCTTTTTGTATTGCGACATTGACTTGCGAGGTACAACAAGTTTGAATGGAGCTCGGCTTGTCACTTGAAGTGCAAAGACCGACTTGTTGCCAATTGTTGCTGTTGCGATTGGCGTTGGGTTGTTCACTACAACATAATCCAACTCTTTCATGCGTGAAAACTCTTGGTACGATAGCTTTTGAAGTGACACTGGAAGCTCTACGCTGTTGACATCTGCACAGTCGATAAGCGCTCCGTAGTAGATTGAACGACAACCTTCGGCAACTCTCAACGCTCCGCTGTATGCTCTTGGGCAACCCAACAATAGTGAGTTATCTTTGTTGTAAAGGACTCCGCGGATAGAGGTGTAGTATGCGTTGTTTGCATCGACATTGATACGCTTAAGCGACTTCAACGACTTAAGGTTTTGCAACTTAGCGATCTTAGCTGGGATATTGATCTCCTCTAATCTCTCGCTCCACATAAACATCTTTAAATTTACTGCAACCCAGTCGCTACCCAAGCTCACGTGGCTAATTGATGTGCAACCGAAGAAGATTCCCTCACCAAGAGTTGAGATGCTTCCCGAGAAGACTACTCTTTGAAGATTTACACACTTCTCAAATGCAAAGTTGCCGATTGTGCTGATCTCAGAAGGGAGAGTAACGCCTGTGAGGCGAGTTGCGTTGTAGAAGGCCTTTGAACCGATACCCGTCACTGTGTAGACTTTACCGTTGTGGCGTACTGTGCGAGGGATCGTTAGCTCACCGATATATTGCGAAGCCACTGGCGAGGTGATGCTGCCTTCGTAGGTTACCTCAACTTGAAGGTTCTTTGCGTTTGTGACATTGAAGAAAAAGATTTTACCGTCGTTAGTTACAGTTGAAAAATCGTGAGCAAAAGCTATTGATGAAAAAAGTGTGCAAGCTAGTGCGAAAAGGAGTTTTTTAGTAAGTTTCATCGTTTTATTTTTTATTAAGCCATAAAATCATTTACATTTGCATCGTTAACGTAGTCCGGCATAGCAGCCTCCTGGTTGTATGCTAAATCGTTGGTGTAGGTGTCAGGTTGCATCGCTGCAAGATCCGACATATTGAAATCTTCGCCGCGAACGTCGATCACCTCGTCATTGCTAATTTGACCATCTTGATTGAGGTCAACAGCTGCTAGATCGGCGATGCCATCGTGGTTGATATCTGCGAAGTGGAAAGTCTCGCCTTCGATTTGAACATCGACAGTAGCTGGGTCTACGACAACCTCGCCTTGTGCCAATACATCGACTGCCGAAGAGGCTAGCGTTTGATCCTCGGTTAGAGTCTCTGCCGCAACTGTACTTTGCACCTCAACTACATTTACACCTACCGATACGCTGCCATCACCATTCACGTCAGCTACGTTGTATGAAGTTCCATTTACGATAACCTCGACACACTCGACACCGCTCTCTTGAGTTGCCGCCTCGATTGGCTCGTCAACTTGTTCTTGCTCTGATAGAGCTGCTGCAGCTGCTGCATCTTCTAGTGCCGATGAGAGCTCCGATGTTCCACTAGCCTCAGCTGCGAATAATGGTTGCGCTGCGATTGTTCCTGCTGCTCCAACTGCTACACCTGCTACGGCACCTGCTCCGATTTGTAAACCCTCGTTTAATTGACTCTTTGAGTTAGATTTTGTTTTCATAATTTATAAGTTTTTCTGTTTGTTGTTGTTGTTTGTACTGCAAAGATATAGCGCAAATTATGCAAAACCAAACATTTAGAGGGGCTCTACACCAACACCCCAGTTTAATGTACAAACTTCCATTTTTAGGTGGTTTCCTGCTCGCTATCCTCGTGAGTATATTCGCAACGACACCCTGGACAGCTGTGAAGTGCACGTTTTATATCACGGTATGGTTGATAGCCCAAAAAACGTTTGCACTTTGGATTGGGACAGATATAGTGTGCGTGAAACCTATCATCAAGATCGGCTAAGATCTGCGGCTCTTTGGCCGATGAGAGGTATGAGGTGATAAAGAAGTAGATCATCAGGCCAAAACCGAGACCATATAATATAACCCTCACGGCGATAACATCGGCGATACCAGGGATAAATCCACACGCTACGGCCGACATCGAGAAGATACCTGTGATCGAGCGCAGAGCAGAGGTCTTACGCGCTTTGATTTGCAGAGCCATCTTTTCGCCTTGGTAGTCGTTCCACACCTCTTCGAGTTGGTCGATTGGGAAGCTCTCCACCTCCCTTTGAGCTCCTTGGGGTGGTCTTTTAGGGGTGATGGCTCTTATGATCTCCAAAATATTTAGCTTGTACTTCTCGGCTCCCAATTCGATGCTATCCTTTGTTGGGTCAAATAGAATTTTGTCGACCTCGAGCCCCTTGACAAAGGTTGAATTCTCTAAGTTGCAGTTAAATATTTCGTAGCTATCTCCATTTATTATTACACGACAATGTTCGCGACTAACGCTCCTGGGAACACTATCTATATTGCCATACATTGCTTTTCGACCACCATCAATGGTGATAGATAGCCGAGATGATGTTGCGTCTCTTCCTATTAAAAGTTCCATTTATCTGTTATTGTGTTATTTATTATTTCTTGACTAGCGATGCTGTCATCATATCCTTGAGCTTCTTCAGAGCCTCTTTCGACACCTCTAATTGGTAGCTAAATGTGACATAGTCGCTCAGCACCAATCGTTTTTTGATCGAGTTGATTTGATAGATGTATCTCATGTTGATAATATAGCTCTTGCCGATCCTGGCAAAAATCTGAGCTCTCTCTTTCAGCTGAGCCGACAGCACCTTTTCGGTCTGCGCTAGATTCATACAGATCACTCCACAAAGTTTGTTGGCTAGAATAATATTGGTGTAATTTCCATCGGCTTCGAAATAGACGATTTTAGATATATCCATGCGCAAAAGTTCATCCCTGGAGTTAAAAAATAGAAAATTTGATTCCATAAATAGCTTTAATTTTTAATAAATATTTAACGTATCAAGTGAATTTCTATATACTTTGGTCGAGAAAACGAAAAGTGACAAGCATAATGAGCATAAAGATAGAGAAAAAAAACTAAAAACAGCTACTACTAACTCTTTTTTTACAACTCAAATACCTTTTTAAATATATTTTGCTTATTTTTGCCTCTGAGTTACATTCTATATTTTACATTTGTTTTACCTGACCAAACATTACAAACTAAAAAACACAAAGGAATGAAGAAAATTTTTGTGCTCCTAGCACTCTGCACCACAATTGGCATCTCTAATTTATACGCCCAAAAAAAATTATTAGTTATAGATTATTTTGAATCAGAAGAGCGAGATGTTCACCACATAGAAGAGATTCGCAATCAAGTAGTAATCGGAATCCAAGCTACAAACCGACTCAATCTAATTGACGCATACAGCGACTTGAGCCTACAAGTTGACGATCAGAGCGACACTCGTCTGAAATTGATCCAAAACTTAGGCGCAAGTTATATCCTAATTGGAAATATTGACAATGTAAACCTCGAGCGCAAACAAAACGAAGGCGGATCTGTACACTTCAACGCTGAGGTTAAGGTGACTCTTAAATTTATTGACGCAACAACGGGTGAGATCTTTGCATCTAAGTCGCTCACAACCGTAGGAAGAGGATCGCTATTCGGAGCTGGATCGACCGAGAAAAAGGCCATTAGCGGCGCAATTTCAGCTATCTCGGGCAAATTGAAGCGAGTTATAGATGAATACTTCCCACTTCGAGGAACTATTGTCGAGGCTAACGAGATCAAGAAGAATAAACTGATAACTTGCTACGTCGATCTTGGCAGTGACCACGGAGTAGCCAAAGGTCAACAAGCAAAGGTGATGCAGGCAAAACAGATCGCAGGAAGAAACACTCTTATCGAGATTGGTCGCTTGCGTTGCGACGAGGTGATCGCAGAGGATCTATCAATTTGTAGAATCGTGAAGGGTCAAGAGGAGCTTCTCACAGCACTGAACAACGGAGTTGAGCTAGTGGTTGAGACCATCACTCAAAGAATACTTGGATTGGATCTAGAGTAACATAGATCGAGAGAATCGAACAAAAAAAGTGACTAATAAGTTTTGAGGCTTATTAGTCACTTTTTTATGTTTATACAATTCTATTACAATACGTAAGTTGTGATAGATTTAGGCTCTAGAGTCACATCGCAGCTCTTGCCATTTACTGAGAATGAAGTAGATCTCGCTGCCTCCTCTTTGTTCACTAGGTGAACCAAGATACGGCCATCACCAAGGTCGAATGCTAGGCAATCTTTCTCGACGTTAGTTGAAAGCAGTTTTGCGCCAGTGGTCATGTAGTGAGAAAGGTGCTTCATCAAGTAATACTCGTCGGTGTAGGTAACCGCCTTAGTCTCACGGTTGATGATAACCATTGAGTTTTGTGGCCATCCCCAAGCACTCTTACCAGTCTCATCGAGGATCATATTCCAATATAGGTAGCTGCTAGTGTTGTGGCTAAGGTATGTGCAAACTGCATCCCAGCTACGCTCGAATGAGGTCCAATCGTTCTCGCTCTCACCGCAGATATTCTCGGTTTGCATATATTTGTATTGAGGATACTCCTTAGCGATGTAAGGCAAAGATTGAACTCCTGTCCATTGGAAACCAACGCCAGTGATATAATCTGCAGCCTTCTTGTTGTCAAGAACTGTTCTCACGTACTCTGGCTTGTTGAAGTTGATAGTACCCAACCAGATATCTGTATCAAGGTTATCAGCCTCGAATTGAGGTCCTAGGTAGTTAGCGATGAAGTAAGCCATATCGTCTGGCTTCCAAGTACAACATGGCCAGTTTGGAGACCAAGCGATCTCGTTTTGTGGCATGATAGCTGAGATATTGATTCCTTGCTCGCCATAAGCTTGAACATACTTCGAGAAGTAAAGAGCGTAAGCCTTAAGGTAACGATCCTGCATGTTGAAAGTTGTTGAGTTGCTCAAAACGTTCTTTCCTGGATCCATCTCGTTACCACCCTCACGGTCACCCATATTACCACCACGAAGAGTGTAGTGCTCGTTGATCTTCATCCATGCTGGAGGAGACCAAGGTGATGACCAGATCACTAGGTCTGGACGATATTTCAACGCTGCCTTGATGTAAGGGATCAAGATATACTTATCACGGTCGATGTTGAAGTCACGCATTGTGAAATCCTCTTTCACATCGCAATATGAGTAGTAGCTTAGAGCATAGTCGCTAGCTCCAACTGGGGTACGTGCGTAAGAGAAGTTTGCACCATCGGTGCCGAAGAAAGCCTCCATAATCATATCCTGCTCCGCTGCTGGAAGTACTTGAAGCACATCCCAACCATGCTCGTTGAAAGTTCCTCCGAAGCCATCCATGGTTTGAAGTGGTTGGTCAGCATAGATCTCGATATCGACTGCTTGACCCGCTTGATCCTTCATTGTTACCGTCTTCGACTCCTTCCATCGGCTCGATGCGGTAGTGGTTACTTGATTGATCTTCTGAGCTTGAAGCGTCATTGAAGCCATCAGCAACATCGCTGTAAACAGTGTTGTTTGCTTTAATTTCATAATGTTTAAATTTTAGGTTTTTATTTCAGGTTATGATTTATAGATCAAAGATAGTTATTATTTTTGAGATTTTACAACAAAAATAGATAATTTTTTAAGTAAAAATTTACTTCTTTCTAAAGGTGAAATAGCGAGCTGCAAGATAGCTATAAAGTGCGACAATAATCGACGAGAGGCTCTTGGCAGGAGTTGCCCATAGGCCGCACACCTCGACTAGAAACCGCAGCGTAGAGTAGCTCAACAAAATCGAACCACAGACCGTGAGGGCATACTTCGAAATTTGGCGCTTCTCGGCCTCCTCGATCGCTTGGAATGCCACATTGCGATTGAGCCAAAAGCCTATGAGAAAGGTGATCGGGAAGACTAAAACGAAGGCTGCCACCTGAGGCGAAAGGGTGTAGAATCCCAACTCGATTGGTCGCTGACAGAGGATATAGTTATAGATCAAAAAATAGAAAATAGTATCGAGGATGATACTATTGCCTACGCCACACACCCCATAGCGGAATGTGTGGCGAGGAATAATTTTCTCTATCCATCGAGGATAAAAGAGGTCGATTAGAGCGATAACCGCCCCAGCGATTCTATTGTTGAGAGTCATAGACCCAACTGTCGTGGTACATATCGTAGTTGTCCATCAAGAACTTTTGGCATGCGTTGCGATCTTCCGATTCGATGATCGAGACCATCGTAAGTGCTCCGAATGGATACTCTTTGGCTGAACCCTCACCGTGGCGCTTGTTGATTAGAGCGATTGCCACATCGACATTCGAACGGAGCTCGTAGATTCCGTATACCAATCTGTATCGAGGTGGAATTGCTGCCGCAGCTGCCGCCTCGGCTTCAGCTTGACGTTTCGCCTCGGCTTGCGCTCTTGCAATGCTATCGGCCTCACGACGTTGCTCATCGGCTTTTTGCTGAGCTATCGCCTCGATCTTAGCCTTCTCGGCATTGGCCTTCGAGATGTATGTGTATGCGAAATATCCTACTACCGCTAGCAAAAGTAGAAGTATGATAATGATGATGCCTTTGTTGCTCTTTTTCTTTTGTGAACTCATTTGCTTAGATGGTTTTTTAGGGGTTGAAGTTGGTTTTGGTTTTTGAGCTGCAACGGGTGCAGGAACTGGCACTGGAGCAGGTGTTGGCTCTGGTGTTGGCTCTGGTGTTGGCGTTGGCTCAGGCGTTGCAACAGTCGCAGTTGCAGTAGTCGCAGTTGCAGTAGTAGTTGCAGCAGCGGCAGCGGCGGCAATAGCAGCAGCATTCTCCTTAGGATTTAGTCTCGCTGCGAAACGCTCATCGATAATAAAAGCATCGGAGGTTATCTCGCCTACTCCACCGACAATTAGGCTTGCGCCACTAAGCTCCTCCTTCCAACGTCGGAAGATCTCGGTAGCTTGCTCCTCGGTGCAGCTAGCGCGAGCGCGAATAATCTCAATTAGCGACTCCCCCTGCTGCTCTGCGATAAGGGTAACACTCTTTACACCCTGCTCATTTTCCGAGATGACAAGTGATCCACTTTGGGGAATATAGATATCCTTGCTTGCGAGCAATGAGCTTCCAATCAATTTGTTAACCTCGGCAGCCATACGAGAAATTCTTTCCATATCTTAACGCTTTTTTGATTTTTACTTTTTACCTTTCAACTCTGTCACCTCGAGGGCTGGTCGCGAAAATCCGCGATAGATCATATAGATTCCAGCCAGAACAAATGGGATGCTTAAGTATTGACCCATATTGAGTGTCATACTCTCCTCGAATCCAACTTGCGCATTTTTGATCATCTCGATCATCATTCGACTTAGGAAAATTCCGATGATACCCACTCCAAACATCGTTCCTGGACGTCTGCGACCCAGGTCGTAGCGGAAGTACATCACCCAAGTCACTGCGAAGGTGATCAAGTAGCATATCGCCTCATAGATCTGCGTTGGGTGACACGCCGCAGGGGCATATTCATTGATCCACTCGTAAGAGCGATGGAAGCGGAAGCCCCAAGGCAGAGTTGTCTCAGTTCCGAAGATCTCAGAATTAAACAGATTGCCCAATCGAACCAAAGCGCCACCCAGACCCGTAGGGATCATAAAGCGATCCAAAGCCCAGAGGTAAGGGAGTTTATTGCGACGCGAAAACAACCAGATACCCACCAAGATACCTATTGCCGCTCCGTGACTTGCCAAACCTCCGTTGCGGAACTCGGTGATAATTGTCCAGGGTTGCGACAAGTAATACTCAGGCTCGTAGAACAAGCAGTGGCCGATTCTGGCTCCAAGGATCGTTCCAAGAGTTCCGAACAAGAAGATCGACTCGGCAACCTCCTCTTTAAGCCCCTCGCGACGACAATAGAGTTTGAAATATTCGGCACCGATCAAGATTGCAGCCACCCACATAAGGCTATAATAGCGGATCTCGAAGCCAAAAAGCGAGATTAGCGTTGGGTTGAAATCCCAATCTATGTAGAGTAAGTTTACCATGATTTATCTATTTTTGGTAATTTTTCATCAAACGTGCGATATATTTTCCGATGATATCGAACTCCAAGTTCACAACTGTGCCAACCTCGAAGTTATGGAAGTTGGTGTGCTCGAATGTGTAGGGAATAATCGCCACACGGAAGCTACTCGCCTCAGAGTCGCACACCGTAAGGCTCACGCCATTGACCGTCACCGAGCCCTTTTCCACTGTGCAGTGACCCTCGATCGTTGGGGTGTATTCGAAGGTGAAGCACCAGCTACCCTCGGCATCCTCCTTGGCGGTGCAGAGAGCTGTTTGATCGACGTGACCTTGCACGATGTGACCATCAAGCAATGCATCTGGACGCATCGAACGTTCTAGGTTCACCTCGTCGCCTACTTTCCACAAGCCTAAGTTGGTTTTGTTCAACGTCTCCTGCATTGCCGTTACTGTGTAGGTCTCATCTGTGAGTTCGACTACCGTTAGGCATACTCCATTGTGAGCTATGCTCTGATCGATTTTGAGCTCATCGCAGAACGAGCACTTCAGGGTGAAGTGTTTATTTTGTTGATCTTGACGTATTGCCACCACTTCGGCTAGGCTCTCGACTATTCCTGAAAACATATCTATTTATTTGTTAATTAATACTTTACCATTTACTCTGTAAACTGCCTCCACATCATTTTGAGCTACCACAACATCGCCATAGGGCTCACCTGCCGCAGCAACCAATCGAAGTTTATCTTTTTCATCCGCCTCACTCAGGAAGTTTACAATACGCAAAAGTACGATTTTTTTGGCAACTATCACACACTCGTCACCAGGAATAATCATCTCCTGCGTAATCTTTTTGAGCAGCAGCATTGTATTTTGTGGCGTTACTCTGCCCATCGCTTTTCCAAGGTAGGGCATCGCAAAATCGAAATCAATCGACGAGGGCAAAACAAGCTGCTCATCGCAGAGAAGCGCATCGAGCGAGCGGATCGACTCCTCGACCCCAACATTGTACAACGGCTTAGCCCCACTTCGATACTCCTCACCCGAGAGCATCTCGCCTTGGCCAGTCAACAACCACATGAGATTTACCTCGGGGAATTTGTCGGTGATCATCGCTGCGGTCTTTTGCGATATGCCGTTGTTGCCTCGCTTGATCTGATATAGGTTTTCACCTCGCGCAAGACCTATGTGTCGCGCGAAGTAATTTGTGGTCATATTGGCCCACTCGATTACCGATTCTAAACGTTGCCAGTCGCTGAGCTTCTGCTGCATATTTGTAAATTCCCATTTTTTTTCGCACCTTTGTCCTACGGTTCCGTAGTTCAATGGATAGAATATAAGATTCCGGTTCTTACGATGAAGGTTCGATTCCTTCCGGAATCACTCGCAACCGCCACCGAAGATACAAATATACAAAAAAGTTTTGTATATATCTCTTTTAGGCGTTTTTTATGGGTTCTACGCAAATTGCCCTCGCTTCTCAAAATTACTTTTGAAGCGAGGGCAAATTATTTTGTTTTGCTTAAAGTTCAGGCTAGGTAGATTTATCTATTAATTACGAATGAAATAATTCGGCAGGCGTTGCCCGTACTTTTCTCGTTGGCCTCATCGGCAAGGCGAACTTTCAGCGTATGCGTTTTATCACCATCCAACTCATTATCCATCATAAAGTAGCGAGCCAGGTGTTGGTGAGGGCTATTCGAGGTGAAAAGATCTAGCTCGTCGTACTCCTTTCCGTCGATGGTATACTCAACCGTTCCAGCGTCGGGACCCGACATCACCATGATTCCAATGGCGCGGCCTTTGAACTTTAGAGTCAAATCACGCGAAGAATCCTCGGCAACCAAAGCAGGGCGAGGAATTTCGATATATTCACCACGATACTTCTCATCATTTTTTGGTTTCCACGCCTCATCAAGGATCCAGCCTTTACCCAACTTCGCCTCCGAGATATCGATATATCCACCTCTGTTATAGGCAAATGGATCGACTAATTCGGTCGGCACTGGATAGGGAGTCGCCTCACCCGAAGTTGCACTCTGAGCATATGCCGACTCCAAGAAGTGATACATAGATCGGAAATATACCTTCTGCCCAAATGGAGATGGATGGAGATTAATAAAATCAGATTTCCAAGTAAATTCACCCGCGTTGATTCTATCGGTTACTTCCTTGGCGAGGTTAATGGTCGGAATATCGTAGGCATTGGCTATGCGATCGAAATCTAACAACTCCTGAGGGGTGATACCATTGTTGTAATCCTCAATCTTATTGGGAGCCACAAAGTTCATAATCACAATATCCATCTTCTCATTCGCCTCGCGTGCTTGGCGGATGATGCCCTCCATTCCGCGAACTCTGTCATCGCTATCGCAACGCAGCTCTGCGCTTCGATCATTTACGGCAGCCTCCTCGAAAAGCAGATCAACTCTCCCTTTCGCGAGAATATCGCCTTGAATTCTCATCGAGCCCGAAGTACTACCCTCAGAAGGGATTCCCGCGTCGATAAAGGTGAATTCTGTCTCAGGGAATTTCGCAATGAAATACTCCTTTAGCATATCTCGCCAACCTGGATTTGCGGTGATTGAACCGCCCAAAAAGGCGATAGTTCCCTTTTTGGTATCGCTAAAAATAGCTTGTGAATTCTTCAATCCCGAGCGCATGGTATGGTACGCAGAAGCGGGAAGAACACCCTCGAGTGAGACCATCTTAGCGGGGTCGTTCGACTCGATAGCTGCAGTCGTTTGCGAGATCTCACCATAGATAATCTTCGCTAGTCGCTTCGCGCCATCGGCTTTGGGGTGAACTTGATCGGGGAATAGTGATCCCATCCCCTCGAATGGGGTGTAGAGATTGATATATTTAACACGATTTTGCTGGGCTACACGCTCCACAGCAGGGATAATCTCGTCGCGGATAAGCGCAGCATTGATCCACTCCGAGTCGGCAGGGGTGAATGCTGGAACGGGAGAGCAGACGAAGATTTGAGGCACTCGATAGCTGATCTTTTTAAGCGACGTAATTAGCTTTGCGTAATCCTCCTCGAACTTATCTTTATAGATCCAATTCTTCGCTTTCGAGTCGTTAGTGCCCAATTTGATGATGATAACATCTGGTGCATACTCCACCAAATCTTTGTATTGTTGCGACTCCGCGTAGGGCAGATTTCCGTCATAGAGGAGAGTAGCGCCAGACTTTCCGAAGTTGCGAACCTCGTAATTATCTCCCACCAACTTTTGCAATTGAGCAGGGTAAGAATCCTCCTCGATATTCTCGATGGTGCTACCAAAAGTTATGCTGTTACCAACGCAGGCAATGCGCACTGGCTCCGAGGCAAACTCACCCGCTTCGATAAACCCAAGCTCCGCGAGGAACTTCGCCGAAGAGGTCATGCACTTATTATAATTACGCATTCCGAACGTTGGGCGGAAAGTGCCGTTGGAGAAGCCATGACTCTCGCCAAAGGCAGGGATCAAAGTGCATTGGTTGCCGCACTCATTCATCTTCTCGGTGAACTCAACGGCATTTTGGAATGGCACGGTTGTATCCTGCGTTCCGTGCATAATGAGCGTTGGAGGTAGATTCTCTCTTACGTGGTGAACTGGCGAAAGTTCGGTCTCTTGACCAACTAACTTATTCGCGCCGTAGCCATCCGCGGTGGTTTTGATCACTGGGTTGAATAGGATCATCGCGTTTGGAGTAGCCGATGTGGTTAGCTCCGCGTCATCTTCGCACCCTGGGATAAGCGCTGTGCAGACTGCCACGTGACCACCTGCCGAGCCTCCCGAAGTTACAACCTTATTGGGGTCGATGCCGAGTAGCTCATAATTCTCGCGAACCCATTTTACGGCCGATTTCGCGTCCATCACCGCCTCAAATGGAGTGGTCTTATCGGTGCCAATCAAGCGATAATCTGCCGCTATTGCCACCATTCCGAGCGAGGCGAAATATTCGCTTTGACCATAAAATTGAACTGGCGATCCCGAGACCCATCCGCCTCCGAAGAAGCTGATTATCACAGCTCTATCCTTACCCTCTTTTTGGTCATTAGGATAGAAAACATGCAAAGTCAAATCGCGCTGAGCGGTCTGCTTAAAGGTTATAATCTCGTCTGGTGTCGTCTGCTGCGCCGATGCCAAAAACGGCAAGGCAAGAAGCGTGAGGAGTAAAAGTGTTAAACTCTTTTTAAACATAGGTATTGTAAGTTAGGTTAATTTCGCGAAAAAATATTTTAGTAAAGGTAGACATTAATAGCTAAAAAATGAAATTTTGGGTAAAATAGTTAGTGTATTTTTTGACTTAAAGTTTGAAAATCCACCAAAACTCCCTATCTTGCTAAAACCTAAAAAATAATATCAAACCTAATTATAAACCTAAATGAAAAAATTAACACTATTATTTTCAGCGCTGATTCTCTGCTCGTCGGTCTCAGCACGCATTTGGCACGTTAGCCCGAGTGGATCGGACACCAACGATGGCTCGGCAGCAGCACCAGTTAGAACAATCTCAAAGGCAGCATTTTACGCTATAGCTGGCGACACAGTTTTGATCTCCGAGGGAGTCTATCGTGAGCGAGTATCACCTGCAAACACAGGATTCAACGATCGCAGACGTGTGACCTATATGGCAGCTCCTGGCGAGGAGGTGTGGTTGAAAGGCTCCGAGGTTGTTACGGGATGGAAACGCGAGTCGAAAAAATCGAATGTCTGGGTGGCGGAGATTCCAAATTCACTCTTTGGAGATTTCAATCCATTCTCTGTCGAGGTCTATGGCGACTGGTTGCTCGAGGGCAAGGGACTGCACTTGGGTGAGGTCTATATCAATGGCGAGACCCTGCAAGAGTATTTAGAGGAGGGTGACATTGCGACAACTCAAATGAGCTGGTTCGCTTCGGTTGGTGACGCGGTTACAACCGTCAAAGCGAACTTTGGCGAGGTTGACCCAAGCGCAGCGATGGTCGAGGTGAATGTTCGTCCAACTTGCTTCTTCCCTGCGACAACAGGAATTAGCTATATCACAGTCAAGGGTCTAAAGATCGCGCAAGCTGCCACTCAATGGTCGCCTCCAACAGGTGAGCAAGTGGGTATCATTGGGCCAAACTGGAGCAAAGGTTGGGTGATCGAGGATTGCGAGATTATGCAGTCGAAATGCGTTGGCGTTTGCATCGGAAAAGATCGCTCTAGTGGCCACAATTTCAGCTCATTGTACAGAGAGACCGACCACTCGAAGATGGGATTCACTCGCGAGATCGAGGCGATTTTCAAAGCATATGAGTTGGGTTGGACTTACGATAATATCGGTTCTCACTTGATCCAAAATAATGTGATTCACGATTGTAACCAAGCAGGAATCGTAGGCCACCTAGGTTGCTCGTTCTCTATCATCCGCGGCAACGAGATCTACAATATCAACACCGACACTCCAATCGGAGGTCACGAGACTGGCGGAATCAAACTTCACGGCGGTATCGACGTTATCATCGAGGGTAACGTTATCACCAACACACGTCGCGGAATCTGGATTGATTGGCAGGCGCAAGGTATGCACGTAAGGAACAACGTCCTGGAGCACAATATCTCGGAGGATGTATTTGTCGAGGTGACACATGGTCCAACTTTGGTCTACAACAATATTATGCTTTCGGATCGTGCGCTTCTGCTTCGTGCTCAAGGAACTGCATTCTTCAACAATATCATCGGTGGTGGTGTGAATGGTAGCTCATCGGCTTCGGGTCGTTACACTCCATATCACCAACCTCACTCAACGGCTATCAAGGGATTCCACAACAACCCTGGTGGCGATTGGCACTTCTACAACAATATCTTCTTGGCGCAAGCTGATGGCGAGATTGATGGCTCATTTGGTTTGGATGCTTGCAGCGCATTCCCTGCTTCGGTTGCGGAGTATAAGGCTAATTTGAGCTCGGGACATGAGGCGATGGGTGTTTTGACCGCTAAGTTCCCTATTCTTATGGATGCAAATGTTTACTTCGGAGCAGCTTCAGTACCTCACCGCGCTGAGGTGGGGTATACTCGCTACGCTGACAAGGAGGTTACTGCGACTTTAGAGAAGCGCGAGGATGGTCACTATTACCTTTCGACAAATCTCGATGCAGCTGATTTGAAGGAGCTTAAGAGCTTGGCTGTCAACACAGAGATGCTTGGCGAGGTTATCATTCCAGAGCTTTTATACGAGAATCCTGATGGTACTGAGTTCTTCCTTACAACCGATTTCTTTGGCAAGGCTCGCAACTCATCGGCTCCATTTGTTGGACCTTTCGAGGGTGCGTTCAATGCTTCTTTACCAGTTTGGTAAGAACCAAGGAAGCCGACTAACAAGGTCTTTTTCGGCACTTCCCTCCGCTTTTTAATCCTCACGTACTTTAGGACGCTGCGGTTAAAAATGCTCACGAAGCCCCAAAACTAACCTCGTTATTCGACTCCCTCCAAACCACACAAAAAAAGGAGGCTAGAAATTTCTAGCCTCCTTTTTTATGGTTACGCAATTATAGCTTAATAGATATTAGCATTCCTATGATCACCTGTTCTGTGACTCACCGAGCGCTTCATTGGGATCGACATACCATTAGTCGACTCGAGCCATGTGTATAGATCGCCTGCGAGGGTCTTGATCATCTCCTGGTGCTCAGGCTCAGCGATAAGGTTGCGAGTCTCGTATGGATCATTCTCCAAGTCATAAAGCTCGTTAGTATCCCAAATACCGTGGTAGCGGATATATTTATACTTGTCGGTTCTCACACCAAAGGTCGTTGGAGTTTGAGGGAAGTTATTCTCCCAATAATACTCGTAATAGATTCTCTCGCGCCATGAGTCAACCTCCTGACCTTGAAGCAGTGGCAAGAATGATGAACCTTGCATTTGAGAAGCCTTCTCGATTCCGCACGCCTCCATCACAGTTGGGGCAATGTCGATATTTTGAACCATGTTGTCGATCACAATTCCTGGCTCGATAATGGCCGGGCAATAGGCTAGCATTGGTACACGAACTGATGCCTCGTAGAATGTACGCTTGTCGATAAGTCCATGCTCACCCCAGCAGAAACCGTTGTCTCCCATGTAGATGATAAGTGTATCCTCCTCCAAGTTATTCTCCTTGAGGTATGCCAAAAGCTCCGCGATACTATCGTCGAGCGATGTTAGAGCCTCGCAATATTTGCGTCTCTCCTCCTCGAATGTGGTTCTGCCGTGGTAAGCATACTCCACACCGTGCCAACTTTCGCGTTGCGACTTCACCCAATCAGGCAAGCGGCCTTCGCCATACCAATCTTCACCCTTTGCTGGCTCTCCATCCTTATCCTTCGATGGAGCAGAGTTCTCAGAGCCATATTTTGGTGAATTGAACGACTGAGGATAAGGAATATCAGCACCGACATACATATCGCGATTCTCGTCACTGGCCTCAAAAGGATCGTGCACCGCTTTGTGCGACAAATATACGAAGAATGGATTCTCCTTATTCTCCTCGATAAACTCTATGGCGTGCGCAGTCAAAAGGTCGGTAATATACTCATCCTCACCGAATTGCTTGATCTCGCCATTTACATTCATCTCGGTGCTATAATATGTTCCTTGACCCTTGAAGCTCTCCCAGTGGTCGAAGCCTGGCTGAGGATCCCAACCTGTGCTTCCCATGTGCCATTTACCCAAGAATGCGGTTTTGTAGCCAGCCTCTTGGAGATAAGCAGGGAAGTATGTAAGACCCTCGGGCGTTGGAGCTTGATTATCAACCACCGTATGCTCATGCGAGAAGAGACTCGTGAGGATCGAAGCACGGCTCGGTGACGAGAGTGACGTTGTCACAAAGGCATTTTTCACATATGCACCCTCAGAGGCGATACGGTCCAAGGTTGGGGTTTGAAGATCAGGAACTGTGCCAAGGAAACCCATGTAGTCGTAACGGTGGTCATCACTAAGGATGAAAATTACGTTGCGAGGCTTAGCGCCATCAATTCGCGTGATCGGCAATTGACCTTTGGGTGTTGTAGTACATCCAACAAGCGCCACAGCACAGAGCGAAAGTGAGAGTTGTTGTTTCATGATTATTGTTTGATTTAAATTAGTTTAGTTTAAATGTCACAGCGCCAGCCTCGGCAACACCCTCAATGGTTGCGCCATTGTACTCGACTTGCTTCACCGAATCGCCTGGGATAATTAGCGTTAGTGGGCTGTTGCTCTCGACCGACACCGCGCCAGCGAAAGTT
The DNA here is from genome assembly GCA_047172885.1 of Rikenellaceae bacterium. Classification (GTDB taxonomy): domain Bacteria; phylum Bacteroidota; class Bacteroidia; order Bacteroidales; family Rikenellaceae; genus Alistipes. The sequence continues at coordinate 77,609 of JBCQVS010000006.1, forward strand.
ATCGCAACGGTAGCTTTGCTATTTGCAGCTTCAACGGCGTAGCCATGGTAGCTTAGGCTCTCGCCACAACCTAGGAGCATGGTTGCAACTCCCTCTTTTGTGGTCGATACCACCGCGTAGCTACCTGTGAAGTCGATATCTTTGGTGCTAACGCTCGCCGATGACTCGGTGTTGCTAAGGATGTAATCTACCCTACCATCCACTGTTGTCACCTCGATGCCTACGAAATCGTCAACCTCAGCATCGAAGTATGCGACCGATTTAACCGAGCTACCCACTTGAGTTTTGTAAGGCTCGTAAATAGCAACAAATGGCTTACTCCACGCCTCACCGCTTTGGCGAACGATAAGTGCGGGGATTGGCAACTCGTCGAGTGAGCTTGGCAGCGATCCGCTAAAGCCTTTGAGCAGGTGCGGGGTCTTCACCGAGAAGAGCTTGCGACCCTCATACCCTCGCATCCAGACATCCATTGTGGCGTTGCTGAGCGCATCGTTGACGTCAATTGTGAAGCGACCTTTGAAATCCTCGCTGCTCGCAATTTCATATTTGTCGGTGATATAGTCGTAACCCTTGAGCTTGCCACCATCAGAGGTCAAATCACGACTCACTTTGAGCGCCAAAGGTTGATCCGTGCTGCTTAGAAGTTCGAGACTTTGCCCCGAGTTGTGATAGAAATATTCATGCATCTTATCGCCTCCATCCACTTTGCGAGAGCGGAAGATATCGACGAAGTATCCCGTTGTTGGCGAGGTTTTGATAATGCTATTTAGGCGACGTTGCATCGAAGAGGTCTTTTGCTCGATAAATTGGTTATCGACGTAAAGGATCTCGGGAGCGTTAAGCACATCCACTTGATTGGCAGCTGGATAGCATGAGATCATCTTGTGCCACTGCGACACCTCACCTGGCTTCATCTCCTTGCTAGTATTCTCCGAAATGCCGTCGATTAGCACCGTGTTGTGGCTAATTGCATTCTTGTAATATTGACCATGGTTAGGCACCCAGTAGCTAGATCCGCGGCCCTTGTCCACGCCCATTGGGAAGCCTGCGCCGTAGAGCTCCATATTGACTCCGTTGTTGTGCGCGTGGTTGAATCCAGTTCCTGCGTTTACACACATCAATCCCGTTGCGGCATCCATGCTTGTGCGCATAATAAACATATTTACGTTCGGTGCGTAGTAGGCTGCCGAGTAAACGCTCTTATCGCTGGTGGTTTGAGGGTCGATCGAGTCAACGTAGTTGAAAAGTTTATAGAGCGACGACCCCTTATCGCGGTCATAAAGCCCCTCAGAGGCGTGAGCATTGAGGATTGCCACTAAGGTGTTCTCCTTCTCTTTCAGCTCATACTTTCTATAAAATGCCAACAGCGACTCGTAGGTTGAGTAGTCCAACAATCCGTAGCCATTATCTCCGATAGCCGTTGTGCGCTTGTTAGGTTGCAAGTACTCGAAAGTTGCAACGGCAGCCTTCTCAACAATTGGGAAGTCATTGAGAATGTTGGTGTTATCAATTCCGTCAACCAACAACAGCACCTCCAAAAGATCCTTAGTAACGCTCATCGAGTAGCCTGGAGATTCGTTCCACATACCAGTGTTTTGGTCGTAGATTTGGCAAACGTCACGAAGTGCCTTTTGTCGCTCGACATTCTCGTTGAAGATAAAATTGATGTAGTATTGTTGTCCGTGGCCATTCTCGTAACTCTCGTCAGAGTCCAAGAGCAGCGCAAGGTAGGTGATAAATCGCGCTTGGAAGATATTCCAGTTGTTGGTCGCAACACCATTCTTGATGATCTGGTCGGCAAACTTTTGGAATACGGTGTGCATCTTCTCGAAATCTGCATTTTGCTTTTTGAGGTACTCGAACAAGAAATCGTAGCAAAGTGTCATCGGGGTAACCACCTTCTCGTGAATCACCTCGAACGAGGTTAATCCAACGATGCCGATGCTCCTGTGGTCGATCTCCGAGACTGGCGCATCGCGGTAATAGATACCATCGACGTAAGTTGCCAAGATGTCGTAGGCAAATTTTGCATACTTCTCATCACCCGTCAACCAATAGATAAAGGCGCTATTTTGAGCCTTCTGCATAATGTTAACGTTGATCGACTCGATCTGGTGAGCTGTTTTCGAGTTGTCGACCCACTCCCAAGGTTTTCCCTCTTTCGTGCGATTTTGAAGATAGATCTGCTCGTCGTTGTACTCCATGTAAGGCTTGATATCCTCCAAAGCGGGAGTCTCCCAATCGGTTGCCCAATCTCTTCCTCCAGTGAAACGAACCGTCGGAACTGGAGCCGAGCCATCAGCGCGAGAGTAGTGTGCACCATTAATATATGGAGTTTTGTAGCAGTTCTTCCAATACATCTGCATACGCGAGAGGATCCACGTTGAGTCACTTTGGTGGCGCTCAACATACTCATCGACACTCTGGTGAGCACTCTCAAGGGTTGCACCAGCCCAGTCGATATTCTCGATTCTGCTCTCGACCTCGCTCTTTGTGAGTGACGAGTAGATTTTTAATTTCGGGTCATCACTCGAACATGATAACATTGCAATACTCGACACTACACAGAGTGCCGAGATTGTTTTTTTGATAAAGTTTTTCATCCTTATTCTATTGGAGTATATTTAACTGAGATAGTTCCTTCGGTAAGTGGCTCGGTAAAGTCTATACCAATGCGATACGATTTTCTACCTGTGCGTAGTTTTTCAACTGGTACCCACTCGTCGGTGATCTTAACCTCACCACCTGTGGCCTCCACTTCAACACAAACTTTGTGGCTGCCGGTGTTGAGGATAATCTTGTTGCCTTGGATCTTATAATCGACATTGACCATTACCGCTGTGCCAAACTCCATTGGAGTGGCTGATTTGAAGCTATCCGAGATTGTGATTTGACCCTTATCGGCTTTGGTGTTGGTCATCGTACGCTCCAAGAGTTCGAGACCCTCGATCTCGTATGCTGGCAAGATATTAAGCACTGCGACATCTTTACCCTCCGAGAAGTCGGTCGATGTAACCTCACCACAGAATTCGAGTCCATTGCTTTGGAGCTTGCCTGCGATACGTGGCACTGGGTGACCCCATGAGCTACGTACTGGATTATCTTTGTCGAAAGCACCTGCGATATATGATGGAGCTCCGATATCACCCGCAACACTCTCCTCACCCATAAGGATATAGTAGCTACCAACGTCGCTATGGTTGTGATTTTCAGCATTGTGACCCGCCTTCATCGCAATTGAGAATGGCGTAGAGGCAGCACCGCGCGAAATTATGATTCCGTAATCGTCGAAGAATGTCACTGATGGAAGTGGCGAGATTTCAGCATCTGGATCAACAAATTCGGGAGTCTCACGCCAGCCAATAACTTGAGAGACAGACTCATCGGGGATAAAGTAGCGTGGTTTGTCGGCTCCGTAATATTTTGCAGCCATAAGGTATGCGAAGTTGTCCGAGTCAGACGAAACTGAAGTTACACCATCCGAGAATGGAGCGTAGAAGCCAGTGTGGATTTGAAACTCCTTAGGGAATGCCGCAACTCGCTTGAGCTTCTCTGGGTTGTCATATTCGAATAGGTCGATAAGGCCATCTGTGTAGTCGTAGAAGATCTCAGCAAGGTAGAGATAGTGACCAAAGCCGTAGTTCCAGTAGCCTGGACCCTCCGAGCAGTAGCCATCCTCGCCAAAGCCAGAGAGGTAGATTTTCATGCTGTTGATAGCACATCCGATAGCTGCGGTGCGCTCCTCGAGGCTATCCGAGGTGACCATTATGGTAAAGAGCGAGCCACTTGTGCAGACCGAGTTCCAGTTGTTTGTCAATCGGATCCAGGTGTTGCTGCGAGGCTTCTGCTCACCACAACTTTGTAGGTATGAGTCGGTAATTCTATAACGCAACTGCTTATTGATCTCTGTGCTAAGCTCCTCCGAGAGGCGATCACCAAGGACAACATCGGCCAAGGCTAAGACTAGACCAAATTTACGAGCTCCAAGGTCGATCGCTACACGTTTTCCCTCAAGGACACTATTCTGGGCATCATCATGATTTGGGTGCAACCACGATTTCATCGACATTATCGCACGCGAATAGACCTCGATTTGATCCAGGAATGCACCTTTGTTTTCGATACACTCGGCGATGATAAAGTGTTCCAGGCAATCCATCGTGCGGTAGTAGCGTGGTTTGTAGATTGCACGATTCCCCTCCTTGTTAGCTCGGCGGTAGATCTCGTCGGTGATTGGAATTTCAGGCTCTTTCACCACCAATTCACGAGCTGCGGCAAGGTATCGTTGACCTTCTGCGGTTCTCGCTAGGCTATCCCAATATGGGCGCTCGTCGATTGTTGCCATCGGGATGTAGGTCTCTTCGGGAACGATTCCTTTGAGCATATCAAGCTGAGCCTGAGTTGGGTAGATCGCCCCTTCATCTCCTGCAGCTAGGAATGCCTTGATGTCTAGCTTCTCGGCAGGTGTAGGAGTGGAGCAGCTAAGGGCAAAAAGCAAGATTGCTAATGCTGCAAATAGTTTAGTAAAACTCTCTTTCATAGTTTTAGGTTTAGGTTATGTTGGTTTGGTTGAGTTCGAATAAATTGACAACAATTCGTGCGTCACGAATTAAGATATGGCAATAAATTCGCAACAACACTTTAAATATTATTCTCAAAAAAATATATTCACACAAAGATAACTCTTTTTTTCTGCTATAACAATGATTCACGCCATAAATTTTACGTCTATTTGTCATTAAAAAGCATTATATTTGTAAGGAGTCCAGAAGTGTAACAAAAAAGAAATTCAAAGATGGAAAAGCAGAGATTTATGCAGGCAGCGATCGACCTATCAATCGAGAGCGTAAAGAGTGGTGGCGGCCCTTTCGGGGCTGTGGTAGTCAAAGATGATCAGATCGTAGCTGGGGCTTCGAACTCGGTCACACTAAATTGTGACCCCACGGCACACGCCGAGGTGAATGCTATTCGTGCAGCTTGTAGCTCCTTGGGTAGTTTCTCGCTCGAGGGGTGCGAGCTATACTCGTCATGTGAGCCCTGCCCGATGTGTCTGAGTGCCGCCTATTGGGCTGGGGTGAAGTGCATCTATTACGGCAACTCGCGCCAGGATGCGCAGAAGATCGACTTCAGCGACTCGTTTATCTATGATCAGATTCCGCTCTCTCCCGCAAAACGGACGATCCCCGCAGTGCAGATGATGAGCCGCGAGGCAATAAAAGCATTCGAGATGTGGGGCGAGAAGGAGGATCGGGTTTGTTATTAACATATTGCAGATCTGCGATCTGCTCGCCCTCTGCGATGCAATAGGACTGCGCTAATGCCGCGCGGGCACCAAACAAGTTTGGATACGGAAAACTTCGTTTTCCTTACAGAAGCTGCTACACGGCTTGGGGAAGTTTTTGCGAAGCAAAAAAAATAAAAAATGTCTATTGTTAATCGTTGAGCGAGCTCAAAAGAGTAACAATAGACATTTTTTATTTCGATGATCCAAAGGATCAGCGCCCCAAGACGCAAGAAAGATCAGCTCCGCGGGGAGCACCCCGCCGCCGTCCGCGCAGGACAGTCCCAAGCCAACCTCAAGCCGACCTCAGGAAAAAACTATTCAGAGACAAACTTATACATCTCACAGCCAGCAGCGATAAAAGCGCCAGTGCCATAAGTCTCAGTAGTCTCGTAGGTGCTAAATCCTGGAGCCTCGCCGATTCCTTGGACGTAACCAAGCAAGCCATCTTCGTGCACTGCCGAGACGAGTGACTCCCATGCTGCCAGGAGCGTTGGCTCGTAAGTTTCGCGGTCGATAATTCCATTATTTATTCCCCACGCTAGGCCATAGGCGAAGAATGCTGTGCCGCTAGTCTCCATAATTGGGTAATCTTTGATATCGCCAAGCAAGCCACCCGACCATGAGCCATCCTCACGCTGCGTAGCTTTGAGAGCCTCCGAGAGATCGCGGAAAAGCTCGATGTAGAAGGGAGCATGCTCCCAACCCTCAGGGAAGGTAGGGATCATCAGCGCCAAGCCACCATAGACCCAGCCATTGCCACGCGACCAGAATACACCTTTGCCATTCTCCTCGTGGCGAGTAAGGTACTTCAAGTCACGGAAGAAGAGCTTGTTTTCGGGTGACCAGAGCTTGTCGTAGGTCATCATATATTGCTCGTGCATATAGTCGAGGTACTTCTGCTCGCCAGTCACCTCTGCGAGTTTCGCCCATACGGGAGGTGCCATAAAGAGAGCATCGGACCATGTCCAGTGCCATGTATCACGCTTCTCACCTGTCATAATACCGTCGAAGCGCTCTTGCGTTGGCTTGACCATCTTCTTCTTGCCATACTTCTCGTACATCTCGAGGAACATTAAACCTACGGCGTGGTCATCAGCGTGAAATTCGCGCTTATGAAGCTGCCACTTGTGCTCATCGCCAATTCCCTTGAGCCACTTGGCATATTTCGGATCATCGGTAAGTTTCACCAATTCGAACATTCCAGTGTAGAGAGCCGCCACAGGCCATGAGAGGTCGTGGTGATTCTCGAAGGTTGTCTTGTCGGTGAATGTGTACGAAGCTCGATACTTGCCTTGATCTTCAAAGGTTGCTATCTGCCAGTCGGCTACTCTGCGCGAAATCTCCATCACCTCTTGGGGTGTTGGTGGTGCCGCAAAGGTAGCCTGAGGCGTTACAATCGAGGTGAGCAGAACAAGGCTCGAGAGTGTTGTTAGAATTCTTTTCATCATTACTTTATTTTAGGTTAAGTTGGGTTGGGTCTAAAATTATATTACTCCATAGAGCGAATAATACCCATCTCTAAGCCGCAGAGCTCCGAGATTCCACGTAGGCGACCCACGTAAGAGTAGCCTGGGTTCGAACGCTTGTTGATGTCGTCACCCATCAAGTGACCATGGTCAGGTCGGATCGGAATGCGACAACCGCGCTCTTGTTGCACCTCGAGCAGAGTCTTGAGTACGTTATACATATCAACATCTCCCTCGAGGTGGTTCGCCTCGTAGAAGTCGCCATTCTCGTTACGCTTTGTGCTGCGTAGGTGAACAAAGCCGACCCATGGGCCAAACTCGCGCATCATCTCGGTGAGCTGATTTGTCGATGCAACACCGAACGAACCTGTGCAGAGGCAGAGGCCATTGGCTGGCGAAGGAAGCTGAGCACGGACAAAGCGAAAATCGTCTGCCGAGCTCATGATGCGAGGAAGTCCAAAGATCTGATATGGAGGATCATCGGGGTGAATCACCATCACCGAGCCGCACTCTTCGGCCACAGGAACAACTTTCGAGAGGAAGTAGAGCATATTGCCCTTTAGCTTCTCATGGTCAATATCTTTATAGGTGTCGAGCGCCTCTTGGAATTGCTCAATTGTAAAGCTCTCCTCCGATCCTGGTAGACCTGCGATAATTGTGCGAGTTAGCTTCTCTCGCTCCTCATCGCTCATAGTCTCAAAGCGAGTTTTAGCGCGTAGTTTCTCCGAGTCGGTGTACTCCGCTTCGGCACCTTTGCGAGCCAAGATGTGGAGATCAAAGGCCATAAAGGCATCTTTTTCGAATCGCAGTGCTTTCGAGCCATCGGGAAGCTCATACTCCAAATTGGTGCGTGTCCAGTCGAGAACGGGCATAAAGTTATAAGTTACGATATAGATTCCGCACTCTGCCAAATTGCGAACCGATTGGCAATAAGCGTCGATATGAGCCTCGAAATCACCCGTTTGGGTCTTGATCGCCTCGCTCACGGGAACGCTCTCCACGATGCTCCACTCGAGGCCTGCCGCAGCGACCTCCGCTTGGCGCTTCTTGATCTGCTCGACGCTCCACACCTCACCGTTAGGGATATGGTGGAGAGCTGTCACAACGTCGGTTACGCCAGTCTGCTTGATATGTTGCAGCGAGATGGGGTCACTAGGGCCAAACCATCTCCACGATTTAATTGTCTTTTCCATCTTTAGATTGAATAAGCGTTGAAACCTCCATCAATTACCATCATCTCACCGCTCATAAACGATGAGGCGTCACTACATAGATAGTGAACAGCTCCGATCAGCTCCTCGGGAGTTCCGAAGCGTTTGAATGGTGTGTGAGCGATGATCTTATTCGCGCGGTCCGTGTAGCTGCCATCAGGGTTGGTAAGCAGCGTACGATTTTGCTCAGTTAAGAAGAATCCTGGAGCGATAGCATTCACGCGGATGTTTGGCGAGAATTTCGCTGCCATCTCACCACAAAGGTATTGAGTAAGGTTCACGATTGCCGCCTTAGCAACTCCATAACCCATAACGCGAGTCAAAGGACGAATAGCCGAAAGCGATGCGATATTGATAATCGAACCCTCTTTGCGCTCAGCCATAGATTTCGAAAAAACTAGAGTTGGGATAAGTGTTCCGAAAAGGTTAAGATCAACTACCGAGCGGATCGCCTCGAGGTCAACGTCGTAAAGAGTTTTGTCGTCTGGAATAGTTGCTCCACCTTGATTTCCTCCCGCTAGGTTCACGATTACGTCGACCTTGCCGAATTTCGCGATAACCTCGTCGTATGCCTTCTCGAC